>NZ_JAXOJQ010000002.1:0-1018844 GCF_036663815.1 Parasphingomonas frigoris
TCGGCCGGCGCACCCGTCGCGCCCCCGCGGGTGCCGCCCCCCCCCCCCCCCCCGCCCCCCCCGCCCGGGGGGGGGGGGGGGGGGGGGGCGGCCCCTGTCCTGGAACATCGAGCGGAACGCTGGCTGCAGCGTCCCCCTCTCCCCGACCCTCTCCCCGGAGGGGAGAGGGAGAAGAAGATTCGGGCCACCCCATCGTCGCGAACGGCCACAGCGCGGAGGAGAACCACGTGTCGAGCACGTCGCTGTCTTGGCGCAGCGCAACGCCCTCGCCGGCCTGCGCCTGCGCTTCGGCCTCGGTCAGCGCGACGTAGATCGAGCCATCCTCGGCGAACCAAGCCGGAATCCGATGACCCCACCACAATTGCCGCGAGACGCACCACGGCTGGATATTCTCCATCCAGTTGAAGAAGGTCTTCTCCCACGTCTTGGGCACGATCTGGATCGCGCCCGAGCGCACCGCCTCGATCGCCGGCTTCGCCAAGGTCGCCGCATCGACATACCATTGGTCGGTCAGCCACGGCTCGATCACTACGCCCGAGCGATCGCCATAGGGCGTCTGGATCGTGCGCGGCTCGGCGTCATGCTCGACGCCGTCCTTGTCGGTATGCGCGATGAGGAAGCCGTCGGCCTTCAACCGCGCGACGACCGCCTTGCGCGCCTCCGCGGTGGTCAGCCCGAGCAGCTCGGCCGGGATCAGCCCGTCGGACACCTGGACGACCTGCGCCTTGGCATCGAGCATGTTGAGCATCGCGTTCGCCGCGATCCCGGCGCGCTTGCCGACCTCGAAATCGTTGAAGTCGTGCCCTGGCGTGATCTTCACCGCGCCCGACCCCAGCTCGGGATCGGCATGGTCGTCGGTCACGATCGGGATCAGCCGCCCGGTGATCGGCAACTTGATCTGCTTGCCCACCAGATGCGTGTAGCGCTCGTCCGCCGCGTTCACCGCGACCGCCATATCGGCGAGCATCGTCTCGGGCCGCGTCGTCGCGACCTCGATGAAGCCCGATCCATCCGCCAGCGGATAGCGCAGGTGCCAGAAACTGCCCTTGATCTCGCGCGTCTCGACCTCGAGATCGCTGATCGCGGTGCCGAGGCCCGGATCCCAGTTCACCAAGCGCTTGTCGCGGTAGAGCAGGCCTTCCTTGTGCAGGTCGACGAACACCTTCAGCACGGCCTTGGAAAAGCCCTCGTCCATCGTGAAGCGCTCGTTCGCCCAGTCCATCGAGCAGCCGAGCCGGCGGAGCTGCTGCGTGATCTCGCCGCCGCTCTCTTCCTTCCACGCCCACACCTTCGCGACGAACTCTTCGCGGGTGAAGTCGGTGCGCTTCTGCTGGGAGGCGGCCATCTGGCGCTCGACCACCATCTGCGTCGCGATGCCGGCATGGTCGGTGCCGACCACCCACAGCGCGTCCTTGCCCTGCAGGCGCGCATGCCGCGCCAGAATGTCCTGCAGCGTGTTGTCGAGCGCATGGCCGATATGGAGCGAGCCCGTCACGTTGGGCGGCGGGTTGACGATCGTCCACGGCTCGGCGCCGGGGCGGTCGGGGCGGAACAGGCCGTTGGTTTCCCAATGCGCGTACCAGCGCTGCTCGAGTTCGGCGGGGTCGAAGGTTTTGGAGAGCTCGGTCATAGCCTGCAGGCTTTAGCCGCGATGCCGCAAAAGAAAAGGGCAGCCCGTGCGGACCGCCCTTCAAGATGCCCGCGATGCCCCCACCCCGTTCGGGCTGAGCCTGTCGAAGTCCTGCACTCCCCACGTACGGCGTTCCCCGTGAGAGGTGCCCTTCGACAAGCTCAGGGCGAACGGAGGGTAAGGTTAGCGCAGCCCGGTCAGACCGCGTCGTGCGGCACGGTCTTCGGCGCTTCGACCGCCTTGGCCGGCTTGGGTGCCGCCTGAAGCTGCCCTGCCTTGCTGCAATCGCCGCTGCTCTGCGAGACGACCTTGGGCTCGGCATTGCCGTACGCCGTCATCTGATAGCTTTGCGTGCAGCCGCCATTGCTCGAGCTGTACGAGGTAAACGAATAGCTGCTGCCCGCCGGCATAGATTTGAGCGCCGCCTGGTCGATCTTGCCGTTCACCGGCGCCGACGCCTGCAGCGCGGCAGCCTGCTGCATCATCGCAGCGGCCTGGCGATCCATGTCGGCAAAGATCTGGTCGAATCCGATCATCGGGGAATCGACAAGCGCGACCGAGATTTCGCGCTCGACCGGCACCAGCGCGATCTTCGGCGGCGTATCTCCGGCATAGCGGACCTGCGCCACGCTGCCATCGGGAAGATTGACGTTCATCACGTGCATCGCGCGCTCGGCGGCAACCGCGCTCCCGGCGAGCGCGCACGTGCCCAGCCCGGCGAGAAGGATCTTCGAAAACGGAGTCATCGGATGGTTTCCTCGGTTGGTTGAAGATTGCGGCGCAGTTTATTCCGCCAAGCTGAACCGCAGATGAAACAAACCAGTGCCGCGCGGGATTGGGCAGCATCACAGACCCGAGGAACCGCCATGCGCATTGAACTCACCGTGCTCGCCTGGGGCTGTATCCTTGCGTTGGTCCACATCTTCGCCGCCGTCATCCTCAAGACGCAGCTGTACGGCACCGCGTGGAACGCGGGAGCGCGCGACGAGGCGATGCCGCCCCCACCCCCGCTGATCGCCCGGCTCGATCGGGCGCAGCGCAATTTCTTCGAGACCTTCCCGCTCGTCGTGGCGGCGATCGCACTGCTCGGCATCACGGGGGTGCAGACGCGCACAACCGAAATCGGCGCGCTGCTGTGGCTCTGCGCGCGGATCCTCTATCTGCCGATCTACGCCGCCGGCACGCCCTATGTCCGCACGCTCATCTTTCTCGTGAGCGTGGTCGGACTGCTGATGATGCTGTGGCCGATCCTCGTCGCGCCGCTGTTCGGGTAATGCACCGGGCCGGCGCGGCGGTCAGCCGCCCTTCCGGCCCGAAGCGCCGACCGGAAGCGGTGCAACCGCGCCGCCGGTATATTTCCCCATCCAGCCGAGCACTTCGCGATACCATTGGCGGCTCTCATTGGGCTTCTGCACCCAGTGGCTCCCGCCCGGATACACCACCAGCCGCGACGGAATATCGCGCCGCTGAAGCGCGGTGAACGCAGCGATCCCCTGCGTGTACGGAATGCGGTAATCGCCCTCCGAGGTGATGACGAGCTGCGGCGTCTTCCACGCGGTCACATGGTTGACCGGGTTCCATTTCTCGAACGCGGCGGGGTCTTCGAAATAGGCCTTGCCGCCATGTTCCCACTCGTCGAACCACAGTTCCTCGGTCTCGTACGCCATCGCGCGCGCGTCGAACACGCCGTCATGCTGCACGATGCACTTGAAGCGATCGGGCCAATTGCCCTCGATCCAGTTCATCATATAGCCGCCGTACGACGCCCCGAGCGCGCAGGCATTGTCGCCGTCGAGCCAGCTGAACTTGGTCGTCGCAGCCGTGAGCCCCGCCTTCAGATCCTCGAGCGGCCATCCGCCCCAATTGTTGCGGATCGCATCGGTGAAGGCTTGGCCATAGCCCGTCGACCCATGGAAATCGACCGCGACGAGGCCGTAGCCAGCGCCCGCGAACACCGCCGGATTCCAGCGATACGACCAGCTGTTGTTGCTCGACCCCTGCGGCCCGCCATGCACCATGAAGGCGACCGGGACCTTGCCGGTGCTGCCAGCGGGCTTCACCGCATAGCCCCAGACGGTATCGTTGTTCGCGCCGGTGAAGTTGAACTTGGTCACGCTCGGCATGTCGATGCCGGCGAGCTTGGTCGCGTTGACCGCGGTCAGCCGCGTCGCCGTCTTGCCGCTGAGCCGGTAGAAATCGTCGGGCGCGGTCAGCGAATTCATCGCGAACACCACGCCGCTCGCGGTCGGCAGCACGGCCGTGACGTTGCCCGCCTGCGTCAACCGCGTGACCTTGCCGCTCACCGGCGAGACCGACCAGATTGGATTCTCCTGCGTATCCTCAGCAGTGACGAGGATCGTCTTGCTGTCGGGCGCCCACGCGATCGACCCGATCGAGCGATCCCACGCCTCGGTCAGCGCACGCACGCTGCCCGTTGAAAGATCGCGCAGCATCAGCACTTGCCGATCGGCTTCGTAGCCCGCGCGCTTCATCGCAACCCAGGCGAGCGACTTTCCGTCAGGCGAGACGGTCGGGAAGGTATCGGTCCCCTTGTTCGCCGCGGTGAGATTGGTCGGCGCGGCGGAGCCATCCGCAGGCGCCGCGAAGATATCGAGATTGGTCGACAGCGGCTCGATCCGCCCGGCCTCGCGCAGCGCGAAGAAGACGGTCTTGCCGTCGGCGCTCCACGACACTTCCTCGCCACCCCCGAACGGCTTGGAAGGTGCATCCCCGACGAGCGCGCCCTCGATCGGGACGCCGTTGCCGCTCGCGCCGGTCGCCGTCAGCGGCAGCACGAACAGTTGCGAGCGCGTCCCATCGGACCAGCTCGCCCAGTGCCGCACGAACATCTGGTCGTACACGCGCCCGTTGCCGGCATTGGCGTCCTTCTTGACCATCGCCGGCTCGAGGCTCGGCGCACCCGGACGGCGATCCGCCCAGACGAGCAATTTGTCGTCCTGCGGCGAGACCTTGAAGCCGCCCATCCCGCCCTTGAACTGCGTCAGCCGCGTCTCAGCACCGCCCGCGATGCCGATCGACCAGACCGCATCGTCGCCGCCCTTGTCCGACTGGAAATAGACCGTCTTGCCGTCGTGCGAGAATTGCGGCGCGGTCTCGTTGACCTCGGCCTCAGCGGCAAGCCGCTCAGGCGCGGCGCCCTTGCGGGTGAGATCGAGCCGCCACAGGTCGAATCGTCCACCGTCGATCGAAAGGTCGGTCTCACGCTGCTGCCACACCAGCCAATGCCCGTCGGGCGACACCGCAGGCGCCGAAACGCGCGACAGCGCGACGACGTCGTCGATGGTGAGTTGGCGGGCAGCTGCGGGAACAGCGACGAAAGCGGCGCTCAGGGCGGTCGCGGCAAGAAGCATCTTCATGGCCGCAGGTTACAGCAGAACCCGCCAGCTCCCGCAATCGGGTCTTACTTGCCGGTAATCCGGTCGATCTCGCGTGCGACCATCGCCTCGACCATCGCGGGCAGATGAGTGTCGAGCCAGTCGCGCAGCATCGGCCGCAGCATCTCGCGCACCACGCCCTCGAGCGTATCCGACCCGGTCACCTCGGGTTTGACCACCAGCCGCGACAACGCGTCGAGCGGGCTGCGCGACGCCTCGGCCGTCCGCGCCGACAGCAGCGGTTCGGCGGGCGCCGCTTCGACCGGCGCGGGTGCCGCCGCAGGCGACGCGGGCGTTGGCGGCGCCGCAGCGGCAGGCGGCGCGGCGGGTGCCGGGGTATAGCGTGGCGCCGGCGCGCGCGCATAATCGGGCTCGGGCGCGGGTTCGCTCAGTTCGAGGATCTCGTCATGCCCGAACGGCTCAGCATCCGACCGACTCGGCAGCGGTCGCGCGGGGCGCTTGGCGCGCGCCGGCGACGCGTCATTTTCCTCGGCGATGATGCGCTTGATCGACGAAAGGATGTCTTCCATCGACGGCTCCGCGCTCAAATCACCCATTATCGACCCCTGATCCATCCGTCGATCCGCTGGTTAACGGTTCTTCGTCGCAGTACCTGCGGTGATCGGCGGCGTCCTGTCAACTCCGGTATCGAGAATAGGTTCGAGCGGCTTGGTCATTTGCGCCGTCTGCGCCCGCGTCGCATTGGTGCGCGTTCCCGTAACCGCCGGATCGGGATCGGACGACCAGTCCCAGATCCGCTTGCGCACGCCATTGTAATGCGCGACCGGATCGTAGAGCGAACCGCCGTCGAGCCCGAGATTGCGCGCTTCCGCCTCGCCCATCGCGGCGAGCAATGCGAAGCCGGCGACATAGGCATCGCGCCGCGCCGTCACCAGCGTCACCTGCGAATTGAGCAGTTCCTGCTCGGCATTGAGGATGTCGAGGATCGTGCGGTTGCCGACGCTGTTCTCGGCGCGCACACCTTCGAGCGAAAGCTTGTTGGCGTTGACCGCGACTTCGCTCGACGCGATCGTCTCGAGCGACGACTTCCACACCGCATAGGCCGACCGTGCCTGTGCGATCACCGCGCGCTCGGTCTCGGTGACCTGCTCGATCGCCTGCGCCCGGGCGTCCTGCGCCCGGCGGATCTGCGCCGCGGGGCGTCCGCCCTGGTAGAGCGGCAGCGTCAGCCCGACCCCGACGGTCGCGGATTTGCCAGCCTGCCCGACTGATGCAGCGGTTCCCGACCCCAACGAGCCGAGATAGTTGTAATAATTACCACCGACATTGACGCTGACCGTCGGCAGGCGGTTCGCGCGCGCCACGCCGATGTCATAGCCGGCCGCATCGCGCGCCTTGGCGGCTGCGAGCAGTGTCGGATTGTTCCTCAGCGCGACATCGACCGCCGCATCGGGCTCGGCCGGAAGATTGGGCAGGTCAGGCGGCGTGTCGAGCCTGCCCGGCTCGCTGCCGACGAAGCGGATGTAGCTCTCGCGGCTGGTGATCAGCTGCGCCTGCGCCGATTGCAGCTGGCTGCGCGCGACCGCGAGGCGGGCCTCGGACTGCGCGACATCGGTCCGCGTCAGATCACCGACCTGGAAGCGATCGCGACTCGCCTGCAGATTGACCTCGAGCACCTTCACGTTCTGCGTATTAAGCCCGACGATCGCCTCGTCGCGGGTCACGTCCATATAGGCGCCGACGACGTTGGTGAACAACGCCGCCTCGGTCCCGCGCAGGTTCAACTGCCCGCTCTCGACGCGGGTCTCCGCTGCGCGCACGCCGTTGCGCACAGCGCCTCCGCTGAAGACAGGAACCGACAGCGTGACGCCTGCGAGGGCCTGCCGATCGGGCGCCAGAAAGCTGTTCGCCGCCTTGACCGCATTTTCGGTGTAGGAGCTTTGCAGCTGGACCCCGGGCAACCCCTGCGACCGGGCGATCGGGACGTTCTCGTCGAGCCCCCGCTGGTTCGCGCGCTGCCCGGCGAGCGTCGGGTTGGTGTTGTACGCCTTGACCAATGCCTCGCGCAGGGTCTCCGCCGACAGCGGAGATGCGACCAGCGCGAGCAGCGCTGTGCCGGTCAGAAGAGGAAGCGATCGCATGGGTCGGCGGTTCTTTCTGGTCAGAACGTGAAAGTGCGCGGCCGCGCGAAGCCGGGCAGCGCGACGCAATCGATGTCGGCAAAATCGAGCAATGCGAAACCGCCTGCGGTACGACGCCCCGCCGTCAGCCGCGTCACGCCGCGATCGACGATCCCGGCGACGACGCGGCCGCCGATCGCGACCTGCGCGACCAACGCCTCGGGAACGGCCTCGACCGAACCGTCGATCACCAGCACGTCGTACGGCGCGCCAGCGCTATGCCCGGCCTCGAGCGGCCCCTCGACCACGGTGACGTTCGCGGCATCGCCCAGCGCGGTGCGGGCATGCGCCGCCAGCGCGGGCTCGCATTCGAGCGCCACCACCGAATCGACGAGATGTGCCAGCACCGCAGCGGTGTAGCCCCCGGCCGCGCCGATCAGCAGCACACGGTCGCTCGCGCGCAGTTCGGCCTGCGTCAGCAGGCGCCCGGTCGCGATCGGCACATTCTGCGCCCGCCCATGGCCGAGCGGCACCGCGGTGTCGCGATAGGCCAATGCGGCGACTTCCGCCGGAAGGAACGCCTCGCGCGCGACGCTGTCCATCGCGGCAACGACGCGCGCGTCGCTCACCGCATTGGTGCGCAGCTGGCTTGCCACCATCGCGTGGCGCATCGCCACCATGTCGGACCCGTGGCGCGGCGCCACACTATCAGAGTCGTGCGTAATCAATGTCATCGTGCCCACACCCTTGTCGGATACCAGCTTTGCACAACTGTTATAGTTGCGCAATACACTCGTTTGCTGCGCCTGCTTCTATCGTGCCGCAGCGCCTTCGCCAAGCGAGCGATATCGGCATTTTTGCATGTCCACGGTTGACAGCGCCGGCGTGCGCTTGCATCAGCGCGCCTCCCCGACGCGGCTTTGGGGCCCGATGGCGGAGTGGTGACGTAGAGGACTGCAAATCCTCGCACCCGGGTTCGATTCCCGGTCGGGCCTCCATCCTTTCAAGCGTTCGGCGACGGCGTCCGGTCAGGCCAGCGCCGCTTCCAGCACGGCGATGAACGGCAGGTCTGCCGGCGGCATCGCCAGGGTGCGCAATTCTCCCGGAACGTGCCACGCGATCGCGTCCGCATCGAGCGCGCGCGGCGTGCCGTTCCAGCCACGGCAGAGATAGAGCAGCAACAGCAGATGCCGGTCGGCGAGCGGCGCGCTCGCAAACGTCAGCGCTTCGAGCGCCGCTTCCGCTACCGTGATGCCGAGCTCTTCCCTGAGCTCGCGCACCAGCGCGGCCTCGGGGGTTTCGTCGCACTCGACCTTGCCGCCGGGGAATTCCCACAGTCCGGCCAGCGCCTTGCCCGCCGGCCGGCGCTGCACCAGCACGCGTCCGGCGCCGTCGACCAATGCCGCGGCGACGACGAGCATCAGCGGCCGCTCGCCTGAACCGCGATCGTCTGAATTGGCCGATTTAGCCACTCCTTAAGGCTCCCCTGCTATGCTGTCCGTGCCTACTCAAAAAACCGGGACCCGTGCCACCATGATCGTGCGATTGCTCAAGAGACTGGCGGGAGATCGCGCGGGCGGCACCGCAATCGAATACGGGCTGATCGCCGCGTTGATCGTGATCACGATGGTCACCGCGCTCGTCAACCTCGCCGACACCACCGTCGGCATGTGGGGCAACATCAACACCAAGGTGACCAACGCCCGCGGCGGGTGATGACGCCGTCCCTGATCGAAATTCCCGCCGCGCTTAAACCTTTATCAATCCTCCTTGCCTACACCGTTCGTGTTGGTCCGGTGTTCCGGCCCGACCGGGTACTGAAGCAATCATCCACGGAGACCGGACCATGAAGACCGTTCGCAATTTCATCAAGAATTCCAAGGGCGCGACCGCCATCGAATACGGCCTGATCGCAGCGCTGATCGCCGTCGCAGCGATCGCCGCGATGCAGGGCCTGGGCAACCAGCTCAAGACCACCTTCTCGAACGTCTCGACGAACATGAAGGCCGCGTAAGCCCAACCGCTTACCGACGTAAAATCGGCGGCAGGACCCTGGTCCTGCCGCCTTTTTTGTGTGCGCGGCGGACCCCACCGGCAGGCGGGGCCAATCCGACCGCGCCGAGCCACAATTTATCTGGCCTCAACCAATCCAGAGCATTGATGTATGTCATGTTAATCACGACATAATGCATTGTATTTACGCGATATTCTTAGATTTTCGCTAGTCAGCCGAAGTCGCGCAGGGCCATCGCTCTATAATGGCGTGAACGGGAGATGTTTGATGCACATTCCACGCTCGATCTTGAAAGATATCAAGGCAGCCACCGCGATCGAATATGGGCTGATCGCCGCCTTGATCGCGGTCGCCGCGATTGCCGCCATGCAGGGGCTGGGCAATCAGATTACCACGACCTTCAGCAATGTCTCGACCAACATGAAGGCATCCTGAGCCGCTTAAGACCAGCGCCACGCGTGGCGGAGGCGGCGGACCCGCCGGCCCACCGCCTCCACCACGCCCGGAGCAAGTGTCAGAGGCGGCCCATCGCCAGGAATTTCTCGCGCCGGCCCTGGCGCAGCTCGGCCGGCGTCTTGCCGTCGAGCTTGGCCAGCGCCGCCTCGATCGCGTCGCCCAGCGCGGCGATCGCCTTGGCCGGATCGCGCTGCGCCCCGCCCAGCGGCTCGGGCACGATCGTGTCGATCACGCCGAGCCCCTTGAGGTCCTGCGCGGTCACCTTCATCGCTTCGGCCGCGTCGGCGGCCTTGTCCGAGGTGCGCCACAGGATCGAGGCGCAACCTTCGGGCGAGATCACCGCATAGACGGCATGTTCGAACATCATCACGACGTTGCCGGCCGCAAGCGCGATCGCGCCGCCCGACCCACCCTCGCCAACGACAACCGAGATCAGCGGCACGCCAAGCTCCAGGCACATCTCGGTCGAGCGCGCGATCGCCTCGGCCTGGCCGCGCTCTTCGGCCTGGATGCCCGGGAACGCGCCCGACGTATCGACCAGCGTCACCACCGGCAGGCCGAAGCGATCGGCCAGCTGCATCAGGCGGATCGCCTTGCGATAGCCCTCCGGCTTGCCCATCCCGAAATTGTGGCGGAGCCGGCTCGCCGTATCGTCGCCACGCTCATGGCCGAGCACCAGCACCCGCCGCCCGCGGAACATCGCGAAGCCGCCCATGATCGCCTGGTCGTCGCCGAACGCGCGGTCGCCGGCGAGCAGCATGAAATCGTCGAACAGGCCGGCGACATAATCCTTGAAATGCGGCCGCTCGCCGTGGCGCGCGACTTGCGTCTTCTGCCACGGGGTCAGCTTGGAATAGGTGTCGCGCAGCAGCTTGTCGGACTTCGCCTGAAGCTTGGCGACCTCCGCGTCGATGTCGACCGCGCCTCCGGCCGCGGTGGTGCGCAGTTCGTCGATCCGCCCCTGCAGTTCGGCGATCGGTTTTTCGAAATCGAGGAAGCTTGCCATAGCCCGCGGCGGTTAAGCCCCGCGCCGCCTCCCGTCAACGCGACTTGTCGGCGCGCGCCGTCGCTTCGGCCAGCGGATGGCGGGCGTTGACCAGCTCGACCAGCCGGCTCGCATCGACATGCGTGTAGATTTCGGTGGTGGCGATGTCGGCATGGCCGAGCATCGATTGCAGCGCGCGCAGGTCGGCGCCGCCGGCGAGCAGGTGCGTGGCAAAGGCATGGCGCAGCACGTGCGGGCTGACGCGATCGGGCGGGATCCCCGCCTCGGCCGCCAGTCCCTTGAGCAATTGATACAGCCGGATCCGGCTGAGATGGCTCTTGCCCGACGGGAACAGCCACGCGCTGTCCTCGTCGACATGACCACGCCACACCGCGACCGCGGCGCGCGCGCGGTCGGACAGCGGGACCAGCCGCTCCTTTTCGCCCTTGCCGCGCAGGATGAGATAGGGCCGGTCGGGTGCCACCGCGCGGCGCGGCAGCGAGACGAGTTCGGTCGCGCGCAGCCCCGATCCGTAGAGCAATTCGACCAGCGCGGCGAGCCGCAGGTCGTTGCGGTTGGGCGGGTCACGCGCGATCCGCGCTGCGATCGCAGCGAACAGGCGATCGATGTCGGCATGGTCGAGCACCTTGGGCAGCCCGCGCGACGCCCCCGGCCGCGGCAGCGCCGCGCCCGGATCATCGCCGCGAAAGCCCTCGTCGGCAAGGAACGCGAAGAAGCGCCGCAGCGCTGCCGATTTGCGCGCGACGCTCGCCTTGGACAGCGACAGCCACTCGGCTCCCAGCCGGGCCAGATCGGTGGCGCCCGCATCGCTCAATTGCCCGCCGAGAAAGTCCGAAGCGAGTGCCAGATCGCTGCGATAGGCCGCCACGGTGTTGCGCGCAGCGCCCGATTCGGCCGCCATCATCTCGAGGAAGCGGTCGATCAGCGCACGATCGTCGCTGACCGCCGGCGCCGGCGTCACAGGCGGCTCATCGCCTCGACGGCGACCATCTTGGCCTCACCCGGCAGGCCCGCGGCGCGCAGCGCGAGGACGATGTGGTACAGCGCCTCGGGCGAGACCCCGCGCCACTGCCGCGTCTGCATGCCCACTGCGGAAAGCAGCACCACCGTGCCCGGTTCGCGGTCGAGCGCCGCCTTGCCGAGCGCGCGCGTCCAGCTGTCCTCGCGCCCGACGCGCACGCCGAGCGAGCGCGCACCGCGCTCGACCTCGGATGCCGACATCCGGCCGAGGCCCGCCATCCCAGCGAAGAACATGCGGCGTTTGAGGCCGTCGCCATCGTTGGCGCCGGCATAGGCGCCGACATCGTCGAAACTCAGCGTCGGCGCGGCCGGATCGACCAGCGCCAGCAGTGCCCAGGCATCCGTCCCGCGCGTCGCCTGCTCGCGCCAGCGCAGCGCGCGCATGTCGAGGCCGGCACTCAGGATCGACGCGACGATCCGGTCGACATCGGGCTTCTCGAGAGTCGTCGGGATCCGCGCCGCCGCGCCTGCGGTCAGCACCAGCCGCGCATAGCGACCTTCGGCGCCCTTGGGTTCTTCCCACAGCCGCTTGAGCGCTTCGGCGCGCGCGGTGACGTTCGCGGCGTCGTAGGCCGCGCGCAGATCGCGCGCGATCCCGGCTTCGGCGATCGACTGGTCGTCGCCCGCGTCGATCGCGCTGTAGAGATCGATCAGCGCTGCGCTCGACAGGATGCCGCGCGCCGCCGCAAGTTCTGCCGCCGCCGCGCGGACATGCGGGTCGAGCGCGGGCGACAAGGCGCGCCAGCCATCGACCGCCGCCGACCCGGTCGCCAGCAGCGTCGCGGGGATCTCGACCCCCGACGCCATCGCCAGGCCGAAGCGCCACGCGGTCAGCTGCGTCACGTCGTCCCATTCGATCGTCACCGCCTGGCGGCCACTTTGCCCCGCGCCTGCAACCTTCTGCGCGAGCAGCAGGTCGACCCCGCCGGCGAGCCGCGACTTGCGCGCCGCGGCGATCATCGGCTGCGCCTTGGCCGGCATGCCCGACAGACCGGCGCACATCGCGCGCGCGAGGATCCAGCCGCGCTCGCGCCCGAGCGCTGCGCCGGCGTCGACCGCCGGGCACAAGGCCGCGGGGTCGCCGGTGGCGAGCGCGGCCTGCATCGCCGCCTCGAACATTTTCGGCGTGTAATCTTCGGTATCGACCGCCTGCGCCATCGCGCGGCCCGCGACCGATTCGCCCATGCGGACGAGCAGCCAGGCGCGCTCGGCGGCGAAATCGGATCCGTTGACGCCGACCGGCGTGTCGACCCGCGCGAGCAATGCCCGGCGCAGGGCGATCGACACCCAGCGCGAGGCGACCGGCGCGTGCAGCCGGCGCATCAGCGTCTCGAGAAAACGTCCGTCGGCGCGGCCATAAGCGGTCGGCGCCATCGCGCCTTGCTCGGGCCCGGCAACGCCGACGCGCGCGAGCGAGCGGCGCGCATAAGCGGGCATATCGGCGCGGACGAAGGCGGCGAAATCGGTCGCCGACGGCGGCGTCGCGGTTGGCGACGGCGTATCGAGGGGGGTCGGGATCGCATCGGGCGCGAGCGGCATGCCCGGCACGCCGACAGGCGCCGCGGGCCTCGCGACCGGCGGCGGCGTGGCCTGGTCGGGCTGGCTCGGCGTGGTCGCGCGCGGACGCGGCTGGTTCGGCGTCGGCGCTGGCGCGGGATCGCCGAAGCCGGGTGGCAGGATCGATTCGGGTTTGTTCTGCCCGATCGCCGGGATCGCCAGCCCCGCGGCAAGCCCCGCCGCCAATGCGGCGAGTGCAGCCTTACTTCTGGAGATTCGCAAGCGGGACGACCTTCTCGACATGCTTCAGCGGCTTTTCGTGTGCGAGCCTCGACAGGCCGAACAGCAAGCCGATCACCACGACCACGACGATGATAAGGGCGAGGACCGAACGGGACATGGGCTAAAAACCTGCAACAAACTTGAAAATGGGCAACGACCAAGCTTTTGCCCGAGACGCAGGTGCGCTGTATAGCCCTCGCTTCGATGTTGCAAAGCCCTGCCCCCCTTCCGCCCAAAACACCGCCGTGGAGCGGCCAGCCGATCGTGCTGGTCGGATTGATGGGAGCCGGCAAATCGACCGTCGGGCGGCGCCTCGCGCTACGCCTGGGGTTGCCGTTCGTCGATGCCGATACCGAGATCGAGATCGCCGCGGGGATGGCGGTCGCCGACATCTTCGAGCGATTCGGCGAAGCGCACTTCCGCGACGGCGAACGGCGGGTGATCGCGCGGCTGATGGACGGCGAGAAGCGCGTCATCGCCACCGGCGGCGGCGCCTTCGTCGATCCGGCGACGCGCGCGGCGATCCTCGCCTCGGGCTATGCGATCTGGCTCGATGCCAAGCCGTCGGTGCTGGTCGAGCGGGTCTCGCGGCGCGACACCCGCCCGCTGCTGCGCGGAAAGGATCCGCTGGCCGTGCTCGAAGAGCTGGCGCGCGTCCGCAACCCGTTCTACGCGACCGCGCATCTGCGCGTCTCCAGCCACCGCGCGCCGCATGACGCGACCGTCAACACCATCCTGAAAGCGCTCGGCAAGATATGACGACGATCCCGGTTTCGCTCGGCGCGCGCAGTTACGATGTGGTGATCGAGGCGGGCGTGCTCGCGCGCGCGGCCGAGTGGTTGAAGCCCCTGTCGCGCGGACGGCGGATGGCGATCGTCACCGACGAGAACGTCCTGCCGCATCTCGCGACGCTGCAGGCCGCGCTCTCAGCGGCCGGCGTCGAGAGCGAGGCGATCGTGCTGCCGCCGGGCGAGGGCACCAAGAGCTGGGCGATGCTCGAACAACTCACCGACCGGCTGCTCGAGCTCGGCATCGAGCGCGGCGATCATGTCATCGCGCTCGGCGGCGGGGTGATCGGCGATCTCGTCGGCTTCGCGTGCAGCATCCTCAAGCGTGGCTGCGGCTTCGTGCAGATCCCGACGACCTTGCTCGCGCAGGTCGATTCGTCAGTCGGTGGCAAGACCGCGATCAACTCCCGTGCCGGCAAGAACCTCGTCGGCGCGTTCCATCAGCCTGCGCTGGTACTGATCGACCCGAACGTGCTCGCCACGCTGCCGCTGCGCCAGGTGCGTGCCGGTTACGCCGAAGTCGTCAAATACGGCCTGATCGACGATCCCGCTTTCTTCGACTGGTGCGAGGCGAACGCGTCGGCATTGCTCGCAGGCGATCCCGCCGCGCGCGCCTATGCCATCGCGCATTCGGTCGCCGCCAAGGCGCGAATCGTCGCCGAGGACGAGCGCGAGACGACCGGCGCGCGCGCGCTGCTCAACCTCGGCCACACCTTTGGTCACGCGCTCGAGGCCGAGGCGGGATTCTCGGATCGGCTGCTCCACGGCGAAGCGGTCGCGGCGGGCATGGCGCTGGCATTCGGCTATTCGGCGGCGCACGGCCTCGCGCCCACGGCAGATGCCGAACGGGTCGCAGCGCATTTGCGCAGCGTCGGCCTGCCCGACGGGCCTGCGGCAGCGGGGATCGACGCCGACGGCGAGACGCTGGTCGCGCACATGCTGCACGACAAGAAGATGGACGCTGGCACCCTGCCCTTCCTGCTGGCGCGCGGGATCGGCGCGACCTATCTCGACGGCTCTGTCGATCTGGCCGACGTGCGGGCGTTCCTCGATCGCGTGCCGGCCTGAGTGCCCAACGGCGTCAGCAAGGCAAACCTGCCCGACAAGATCTGCCCGGTCTGCAAGCGACCGTTCGCGTGGCGCAAGAAATGGGCGCGCGACTGGGAGCAGGTCGTCTATTGCTCGGAGCGCTGCCGCCGGACCGGAACGTGACGCGCGGCTAGAGTTTGATGACAGCAGCCTGATCCGTTCGGAGGCGGCAAAGCCAGCCGCGGCTAGCCCCGCGCCGTCCACGCCAGCCACAGCCAGCCGGCGATCAGCAGCGCGCCGCCGATCGGCGTGATCGCACCGAACCAGCGTGGCGCGCCGAGCGCCATCAGGTAGAGCGAGCCCGCGAAGATCGCGCCGCCGGCGAGGAACAGCCACGCCGGCCCGCGCGCCTCCATCCGCAGCGCGACGAGCGCCGCGACCGCGTGGATCAGCTGGTAGTGCGCGCCGGTCTTGAGCCACTCGGCTGCGTCCTTGCCCGCACCATGCGCGCCGAACGCCCCCGCGCCGATCGCCAGCGCCCCCGACAGCGCCGCCACCAGGACGATCCAGTTCATCGCGGTCCCTCCACCGATGCCTCATCCTCGGGCAGAGCCGATTCGCGCTCGTCCTGCGTGATTATCCGGTCGCGCGCGACGCGGATGTCGCCCGCCTCGACCTGCGCGCGCAGCCGCTCCTTGTCCTTGCGGCGATAGGTATCCTCGGTACGGTCGATCTCGGCTTCGTCGACGCCGATGCTCTTGAGCGCCATCCGCCCCATCTTCACCGCCGATTCGAGCACTTCGCGCACCACCCCGTCGAGCGGCGCGCCCTTCAGCTTGATCACCGCGCGGCGATCATAGGCGCGGACGTAGATCGAGGCATGCGGGAACGCCCCCTTCACGCCCTTGACGAGATCGGCCGAGATCTGGTCGCCGTCCATGCAGAACAGAATCAGCTCGGCCTCGCCCGCGCCCGCCTGGCGCAGCATGTCGAGCCGCGTGCCGTCACCATAATAGACCTTCGCGCCGAACTCGGAGGCGATGTCGATCATCTCGATATCGGTATCGATCAGCGTCACCGGCACCCCCTGCGCGATCAGCATCTGCGCAACCGTCTGGCCGAACCGCCCATAGCCGACGATCAACGCGTTGGCGCCGTCGGCCTTGGGCCCGTCGCGCTCGCCGGCGATGATCGGCTCCTCGCGGATCCGCTGCGTGATCATCATCAGGAACGGCGTCGTCGCCATCGACAGCGTGACGATCGCGCCGAACAGGCTCGCCGCCTCGGGCGCGATCAGGAAGGCGTGCTGCGCCTGCGCGAACAGCACGAAGCCGAACTCGCCGCCCTGGCTGAGCAACAGCCCGAGCGCGAGCGCGGCGCGCCACTTCATCTTGAACGCCATGCCGATGCCGAAGATGATCAGCGCCTTGGTCGCGATCAGCGCCAGCGCCATGCCCACGACGAAGAACGGCCGCTCGGCGATCGCATGCAGATCGAGCATCATGCCGACCGCGAGAAAGAACAGGCCAAGCAGGATCGAGCGGAACGGCTCGACATCGGCCTCGAGCTCATGCCGATACGGGCTGTCGGCGAGCATCACGCCCGCGACGAACGCACCGAGCGCGGTCGACAGGCCGAGCGATTCCATGATCGCCGCCGCGCCGATCACCGTGAACAGCGCCGCGAACACGAACATCTCGCGCTCGCCGAGATTGCCGATGATGCGGAACAGCGGCCGCAGCAGGAAGCGCCCGGCCAGCACCAGCCCGGCGACCGCGCCGACGGTGTAGAGAAACAGCAGCCAGCCCGGCGGCCCACCGGCATCGGCCGGGTTGCGCGACAGGATCGTGACCAGCGTGATCAAGGGCACGATCGACAGATCCTGGAACAGCAGGATCGAGAAGGCGCGCTCGCCGAACGGCGTGCGCAGGCGCCCCGCCGACTGCAGCATCGGCAGCACCTGCGCGGTCGACGACAAAGCGAGCGGCAGGCCCAGCACCAGCGCCGCGGCGCCGGTGAAATGCGCCGCCGATCCGCCGAGCCGGGTCGAGAGCCACACCACCCCCGTCACCGCGACCCCGCAGAACACGACCTGCAGCAGCCCGAGCCCGAAGATTTCCTTCTTGAGCGCCCACAGCCGCGTCGGGTTGAGCTCGAGCCCGACGATGAACAGCAGCAAGGTGATGCCGAGCTCGGCGATCCCCATCTTCGATTCGGCATCGCCGACGAGATGCAGCACCTGCGGCCCGACCACCGCACCGGCGACGAGATAGCCGAGCGTCGCGCCGAGCCCGAAGCGCCGAAAAATCAGAACGAAAACGAGCGCGAAGCCGCCGAGGATTACCCCGTCGAGCAGCAGCGATTCGCTCATGCCGGCGCCTTCGCGGCCGCAGCTTCGCTCGCTTCGGCGGCCGCTTCGAAGGCGAGCCGGATAGAGGCGTGCCGCGCGCTGTGCGGGAGGGCGGGAGTGAACAGCTCGAGCCCGGGCCAGTCGGGCAGCGGCCCCACGCCCGCCAGCCACGCCGTCAGCGCATCGCGGGCGCTGGCAATCTCGGCGGTCGACTTGCCGAGCACCGTGGCACCGAGCAGCGAAGCCGACGCCTGGCCGAGGGCGCAGGCGCGCACCAGCATCCCGAGATCCGACACGCGCCCATCGGGACCGACATTGATGTCGACCGCGACGCGGCTGCCGCACACCGGCGAGCGCTTCTCGGCGCTGCCCATCGCATCGGGCAGCCGTTCGTGATGCGGGATCGTCGCGGCAAGCCGGAGAATTTCGGTGTTGTAGAGCGGCGCGTTCATTGCGCCTATGTAGGCAAGCCCGCCCCGCGCGTCACCCCGCTACGCTCACTCTGCGGCGTTGTCGGTGTGGGGGTCGGGCGTTGGCCGCGTATAGGTGGCGCCGAACACCGGCTCGCCCTTGCGCCGCCGGTCGACGAAGTCGGCGATGCCCGCGCTGGTCGTGTTGAGCAGCGGATAGACCCTGGCCTGCGTCAGCCATTCGGGCCGGTGCGTGGGGCCACCGCTGACCGTATCGGTCATCAGCACGACGAGCAGGAACGCCAGGCTCGCCAGGATCAGCCCCTTGAGCGCGCCGAAACCGAAGCCGAGCGCGCGGTCGATCGGCCCGAGAATCGAATCGCGCGTGCGCGCGCCGATCGCATTGGCGACCATCCGCCCGCCGAAATAGGTCACGCCGGCGAGGATCGCGAACGCAAGCACCGCGGCGCCGGTGGTGGTGCCGACGATCCCGACCAGCGCATGCGTCAGCGGCACGTGGAACAGCTTGACCGCGAAGACGATCGCCACCCAGGCGAACAGCGACAGCACTTCGGTGACGAAACCGCGCAGCAGCCCGAGCGTGGCGGACCCGCCGACGGCGAGCAGAACGAGAATGTCGAGCGCGGTAAGATGCATCGTCGCGCCTTATCCGCGAGCGGTAGGGGAAGTCGAGGGGCGCGTGTCGCCTGCCCTTCCCTTTCCTCTCCCGCTTCCCCGGCGAAGCCCGGGGCCGAGGAGTAGGGCGTTCGGAGGAGAGGACCGCCCGCGCCTACCGTCGACGTCGCGACTGGGACCCGGCCTTCGCCGGCAAAGCGGGAGGGGAAAGCCTATCGCCCCAGCATATGCTCCACGAAACTCCCCAGCGTCTTGAACCCGCTGAGCTTCAAGCCGCTCTTGTCGTCTTGCACCGCCGCTGGCAGCAACGCCCGCTCGAACCCGAGCTTGGCGGCTTCCTTCAACCGCAACGGCCCATGCGCGACCGGCCGGATCTCGCCCGACAAAGCGAGCTCGCCGAACACCACCGCGTCGACCGGCACCGGCCGCTCGGACAGCGCCGAGATCAGTGCCGCCGCGACCGCGAGATCGGCCGCCGGATCCTGCACGCGGTAGCCGCCGGCGATGTTGAGATAGACTTCGCTCGACGAAAAACTGAGCCCACAGCGCGCCTCGAGCACCGCAAGCACCATCGCGAGGCGCCCGCTGTCCCAGCCGACCACCGCGCGCCGCGGCGTCGCGCCGCTTGCCAGCCGCACGACCAGCGCCTGGATCTCGACCAGCACCGGGCGCGTCCCCTCTAGCGCGGGGAACACCGTCATCCCGGTCACACTCTCGTCGCGCTGCGTCAGGAACAGGGCCGAGGGATTGCCGACCTCGGCCAGCCCTTCGGCGACCATCGCGAACACCCCGATCTCGTCGGTCCCGCCGAAGCGGTTCTTGATCGCGCGCAGGATGCGATATTGGTGGCTGCGCTCGCCCTCGAAGCTCAGCACGGTATCGACCATATGTTCGAGCACGCGCGGCCCCGCGATCGACCCGTCCTTGGTGACATGGCCGACCAGCACCACTGCCGTCCCGCGTTCCTTGGCGAAGCGGATCAGCTCCTGCGCCGAAGCGCGCACCTGGCTGACGGTGCCCGGCGCGCCCTCGATCAGGTCGCTGTGCATCGTCTGGATCGAATCGATCACCAGCAGCGCAGGCGGCTGCCCCTGCCCGAGCGTCGTCAGGATGTCGCGCGTCGAGGTCGCCGCCGCAAGCTGCACCGGCGCATGGCCGAGCCCGAGCCGTCGCGCGCGCAGCCGCACCTGGTCGGCGGCTTCCTCGCCCGAGACATAGGCGACGCGCAGGCCGGCGAGCGCCATCTTCGCCGCCGCCTGGAGCAGCAGCGTCGACTTGCCGATCCCCGGATCGCCGCCGATCAGCGTCGCCGATCCCTCGACGAACCCGCCGCCGAGCGCGCGGTCGAGCTCGGCGATCCCCGACGTCATCCGCTCGGGCAGCGCGATTTCGGCGTCGAGCGAGACCAGCGTCATCGTCCGACCGCCGCCCTGCAGATTATGCTTCGCCTGGAACGGCGTCACGGTTGCGCCGACTTCCTCGACCAGTGTGTTCCATTCGGCGCAATCGGCACATTGCCCCGCCCAGCGGTGCGATACCGATCCACAGGCCTGACAGACGTAACGCTTTTGAGGTTTTGCCATGCGGCAATGATAGCGGTTGCGGAACGGGAGGGGAACAGATTTTCCCAGCCCGACCCCGCACTCTCCGATCGTATTGATCGAGATCAAATCAATGTCGCGATGTTTACCAAAATTTGTCAGTTCGCCCGGGTAATGGAAAGCGCCCCCCCGGAGTGTCTCCCATGCAACGCCTCATCTACATCAGCAGCACCCGCACCGTCCTCGCGGCCGACGAGCTCGACAGCATTCTGCGCGTTTCGCGCCGCAACAATGCCGCCGCGGGGGTGACCGGGCTGCTCGTCGCGGGCGGGCGGCGGTTCCTGCAGGTGCTCGAGGGCGAGCCGGCGGCGCTCGACACCGTGTTCCAGCGCATCCAGCAGGACCCGCGGCATCACGCCGTAGTCATCCTGTCACGCACCGACATCACGACGCCTAGCTTCGGCGCGTGGTCGATGGGCTATGCACAGGGCGGCGCGACCGCCACCGCGGCGAGCCTGCCCGACACCGTCGCGCAGCTGCTCGCGCCCGTCAGCGATCCGAGCGTCCGCGGCTATTTCGAAGGCTTCGCGCAGGTCCACAAGGCCGCGTGACGCCTTAGCCGCGCGCCGGGATCGCCAGCCCGCGCTGGACGGCCGGGCGTGCGAGGCCCCGCTCGAGCCACGCCTTGACGTTGCGAAACCCGTCGAACCCGACCAGTTCGCCCGCGCCGTAGAAACCGATCAGGCCGTTGACCCAGCCGAGCATCGAGATGTCGGCGATCGAATAGTCGTCGCCCAGGAACCAGGTCTTGTCCGCCAGCACGCCGTCCATCACGCCGAGCAGCCGCTTCGCCTCGGCGACGTAGCGGTCGCGCGGGCGCTTGTCCTCAAAGTCCTTGCCGACAAACTTCACGAAGAAGCCGACCTGCCCGAACATCGGCCCGACGCCGCCC
Source organism: Parasphingomonas frigoris (assembly GCF_036663815.1). Taxonomy (NCBI): domain Bacteria; kingdom Pseudomonadati; phylum Pseudomonadota; class Alphaproteobacteria; order Sphingomonadales; family Sphingomonadaceae; genus Parasphingomonas; species Parasphingomonas frigoris. The sequence goes on from NZ_JAXOJQ010000002.1 coordinate 21,088, forward strand.
ATCTGGAACATCAGCCACTGGATCGCATGCCAGCGCGCGGCGGGATCTGCCGGGAGGAACTGCCCGGTCTTCTCGGCAAGATAGAGCAGGATCGCGCCCGATTCGAACAAGGCCAGCGGCGCGCCACCGGGACCGTCGGGATCGAGGATCGCGGGGATCTTGCCGTTGGGATTGAGCGCCTCGAATTCGGGCGACTTCTGGTCGTCCTTGGCGAAATCGACCAGATGGACCTCATAGGGTAGCCCGGTCTCCTCGAGCATGATCGACACCTTCACCCCGTTCGGCGTCGGCAGCGAATAGAGCTGGAGCCGGTCGGGATGCGCCGCCGGCCAGCGCTGCGTGATCGGGAAGGTGGAAAGATCGGTCATCGAACGGCTCCTCGGGCGCGCAATAGCTGCACGGGAGATAGTCATCTGCCACGCGCTTCGCTATGGCGCCGAGCGATGCAAGCTTCCGATCTTCGCGTGGCGCTGTTCAGCGGCAACTACAATTACACGCGCGACGGCGCGAACCAGACGCTCAACCTGCTCGTCGGCCATTTGCTGAGCCGCGGCGTGAAGGTGCGGATCTACGCGCCGACCAGCCGCACGCCCGCTTTCCCGCCGACCGGCGACCTCGTCAGCGCGCCCTCGATCCGGATTCCGCTGCGCGGCGATTACAAGCTGACGCGCGGCATGGGCCACCGCGTGCGGCGCGATCTCGATGCCTTCGCGCCCAACATGATCCATGTCTCGGCGCCCGACCGGCTCGGCCACAAGGCGCTGAACTATGCCGAAAAGCACAATATCGCCTCGGTCGCGTCGTATCACACGCGGTTCGAGACCTACATGCAATATTACGGCCTCGATTTCCTGGTACCGATGATGATCCGCGCGCAGGCGCGCTTCTACAGCCGCGTCGACGACGTGCTGGTGCCGAGCCAGATGATGGGCGAGATCCTCCACGACTGGGGCGTGCCGACGCCGGTCACGCGCTGGTCGCGCGGGGTCAATCACGAACGCTTCAACCCGGCGCGGCGCGATCTCGGCTGGCGGCGCAACCTCGGCATCGCCGACGACGAGATCGCGGTCGGGTTCCTCGGCCGGCTGGTCAAGGAAAAGGGCCTCGACGTCTTCGCCAAGGCGATCAAGACGCTCAAGCAGCGCGGCGTGAAGCATCGCACTTTCGTCGTCGGCGAGGGGCCGGCGCGCGACTGGTTCGTGCAGGAAGTCCCCGACGCGGTGTTCGCCGGCTACATGACCGGCGACGACCTCGGCAAGGCGGTCGCGTCGATGGACGTGTTCTTCAACCCGAGCGTTACCGAGACCTTCGGCAACGTCACGCTCGAGGCGATGGCGGCGGGCGTGCCCGTCGTCGCGGCACGCGCAAGCGGCGCCGTCGGGCTGATCGAGGACGGCGTGACCGGGCTGATCGTCCCGCCGACCGATATCGAGGGCTATGCCGACGCGCTCCAGCGCTTCTGCGAGGATGACGCTTTCCGCCGCAGCGCGGGCGGGGCCGGGCATGCGGCCGCAGCGACCTATCAGTGGGAGCGGATCAACCAAGCCGTGCTCGACACCTATCTTGCGGTTCTGGAACGGCGCGCTGCCGGCGCGGCGAAGGTCGCGTAACGCTCAGGTTTCGCTTCCCGGCTTCCCCTTCTCCCCTTGCAGTGAAGCGTGAAGCAGGAGGGGAGAAGACGGAAACGGCGCCCGTCCCCTCCCCGCCCGCCTCACCCCCAGTCGTAGCGCAACGGCGCCTCGCGAAACGCGAAGCGGTCGACATGGCGCGCCACCGCGCCCTTCAACCCGTCGAGCTGCTCGACCGACGTCGCGTCGATCCGCACCTCGAGCACATCGGGATGCGCATCGAACGTCACCGTCGCGTCGCCGGGATGCGAGGCCCCGCGCGCATCCTTGGGGAAGACGATCGTCCCATGCTCGGGGGTGAACTCCACCGCCAGATTATGCTCCCAATGCTTGCACGTCTGCTGGAGGTACTTGCTCGCCGAAGCGGTCGGCACGCGCGCGGTTGCGGTGTAGGCCATCACAGGCGCTCGATCTTCTGCGCGGCGTCGTCGATCAGCGCGACGATCTGGTGGAGCGTTTCCTGCTCGACCTCTTCGTGGCGCAGCTTGTGCACCAGCACCTCGCGCAGATTGCCCATCGCGCGCCGCACCGACGAACTCTCGGTCCGCGCCCGCTCGGCACCGACTTCGGCGAGCCGCGCGAACAGCGCCTCGACCAGCTCGCCATTCTCGGCGAGCAGCGCCGTGCCCGCTTCGGTGATCGCGAAGAGCTTCTTCGCCCCCTCGGCCTGCCGCGCCTCGATCAGCTCCATTTCGTCGAGCAAGGTCAGCGTCGGATAGACCACGCCCGGGCTCGGCGCATAGGCGCCGCCGGTGAGATCCTCGATCGAGCGGATCAGGTCATAGCCGTGGCGCGGCTCGTCGGCGATCAGCTTGAGCAGGACGAGCCGGAGCTCGCCGCCGTCGAACATCCGCCGGCCGCGCGGGCCACCGCGCCCTTCACCCTCGCCCCGGCCAGCGCCGCGCCCGCCACCGAAGTGCCGCCCGCCGCCTGGCCCACCGCGCATGCCCATACGGCCGTGCCCGGGTTGGCAGCCGTGGCTGCCGCGTTCTGAAAATCCAAACATATCGTTCCTTCTGTATAACACGATGGCACTAAGATATATCTTGGCGCAGTCTTCGCAAGGGGCGGTCCTGACTTTTTTCGGGCCCCTGCCCGCATTGCGGACCAAGCCCCCTCCCCCTCCCATCCGCCACGGGTGGTTAGCGCCCCCCGGAACGCCTATCTCCAGGCGATGCCCGATCTTTTCGCCGCCTTCGATCCGCCCGCCGCCGAGGCCGTCAGCGCGACCGCCCCGCTCGCCGATCGCCTCCGCCCGACCACGCTCGCCGAGGTCGTCGGGCAGGAGCATATCACCGGGCCCGAGGGCGCGATCGGGCGGATGGTCGCCGCCGGGCGGCTGTCGTCGATGATCCTGTGGGGTCCGCCCGGCACCGGCAAGACGACGATCGCGCGGCTGCTCGCCGATGCCGTCGGCCTGCGCTTTGTCGCGATCTCGGCGGTGTTCTCAGGGGTCGCCGACCTCAAGAAAGCCTTCGCCGAGGCGCGCGACCATGCCCGCATCGGCAAGCGCACGCTGCTGTTCGTCGACGAGATCCACCGCTTCAATCGCGCGCAGCAGGACGGCTTCCTACCCTATGTCGAGGATGGCACCGTCACCCTGGTCGGCGCGACGACCGAAAACCCGTCGTTCGAGCTCAACGCCGCCGTGCTCAGCCGTGCGCAGGTGCTGATCCTCCACCGGCTCGATCACGCGGCGCTCGGCAAGCTGTTCGACCGTGCGGAGCAGATCGAGGATCAGCCGCTTCCGCTCACGCCGCAAGCGCGCGACGCGATGATCGCCAGCGCCGATGGCGACGGCCGCTTCCTGCTCAACCAGGCCGAGACCTTGTTTGCGGTCAACCTGCCCGAGCCGCTCGACCCCGCCGGCCTCTCGGCGTTCCTGCAACGCCGCGTCGCGGTCTACGATAAGGATCGCGAGGGGCATTACAACCTCATCTCCGCGCTCCACAAAGCGGTGCGTGGCTCCGACCCGCAGGCCGCGCTTTACTATCTCGCGCGGATGCTCACCGCGGGCGAGGAGCCGCTCTATTTGCTGCGCCGGATGGTGCGGATGGCGGTCGAGGATATCGGTCTCGCCGATCCCGGCGCGCTGACGCAGTGCCTCGCCGCCAAGGACGCGTACGACTTCCTCGGCAGCCCAGAGGGCGAACTCGCGATCGCGCAGGCGTGCCTGTATCTCGCCACCGCGCCCAAATCGAACGCCGCCTACAAGGCGCAGAAGGCCGCCTGGGCCTCGGCGCGCGAGACGGGATCGCTGATGCCGCCCGAGAACATCCTCAACGCGCCGACCAAGCTGATGAAGGAAATCGGCTACGGCAAGGGCTATGCCTACGACCATGACACCGCCGATGGCTTTTCGGGTGCGAACTATTGGCCCGCCGAGATGACGCCGCAGACCTTCTACGTGCCGACCGAGCGCGGCATGGAGAAGCGCATCGCCGAGCGCATGGCGTGGTGGGCGAGCCTGAAGCACAGCGAATGACCAACTGGGACGCCATCGCCGCCTTTGCGCTGACGCTCCCAGACACCGTCGCGGGCACGCATTATGGCAGCCCGGCGATCAAGGTCGCGAGCAACGGCCGCGCCTTCGTATCGTCGGGCAGCGAGGCCGGATCGTTCGTGCTGGCGATCGACCAGGACAGCAAGCAGCTGCTGATCGAGACCGACCCCGCCACCTTCTGGCAGACGCCGCATTATGAAGGCTGGCCGAACCTGCTCGTGCGCTACGCCAGCGACGATCCCGCGCGCGTCAAAGCCATGATCGAGCACGCGCGCGACCAGACCGCCGCGCGCAAGCCGGCGCGACCGCGCAAGACGTGACACCGCAGCATTTCACGCAGTTTGCCGCGATCGACTGGTCGGGTGCGAAGGGCGCGCGCCATCCCGGCATCGCGCTCGCCATCTGCGAGGCGGGTGACGCCGCCCCGGTGCTGGTCGCGCCGCCGCGCGGTGTCTGGTCGCGTGCTGACATCCTCGCCTGGCTGCGCGCCGACGCCGCCGCCCCGCGACTGGTCGGCTTCGACTTCAGCTTCGCGCCGCCGCTGGTCGACCGCGGCGCCTATCTTCCCGGCGAGACGACCCCGGCGACGGCACGCGCCTTCTGGGGCTATGTCGACGCCCACGCGTCCGACCCCGACCTCGGCGCCGCCTCGTTCCTCGAGGCCCGCCGCGGCACGCATTTCTATCTCGGCGCGGCCGACGGCACCAAGGCCGACTTCCTCCATTTCCGCCGATGCGAGACGCGGCTCAACGCCGCCGGATTCGGCAAGCCGTCGACCGTCTATGACGCGATCGGTGCGGCGCAGGTCGCCAAGGCGAGCTTTGCCGGGATGCGGCTGCTGCATCATCTCGGCCCCGCCATCCCGGTCTGGCCGTTCGATCCGCCGCCGCGCCACGGCACCTGCGTCGTCGAAATCTACACCACGATCGCGGCGCGCGCCGCGGGGCTGCGCAAGGGGCTGAGCAAGCTGCGCGATTCCGCCGCGCTCGACGCAGCGCTCGCCACGCTCGGCAGCCGCCCGCACGCCCCGCTCGCGCGCTACACCGACCACGCCACCGACGCGATCCTCACCGCCGCCTGGCTCCGCGCCAACGCGCGGCGCGCGGACTTATGGGCGCCCCCCGCCCTCTCCCCAAAAATCGCGCACAGCGAGGGCTGGACCTTCGGCATCGTCTGACGCATTTAGGGCGCCGTGCCGGCTTAGCTCAGTTGGTAGAGCGCCAGTTTTGTAAACTGGATGTCGCGGGTTCGATTCCTGCAGCCGGCACCACTTCGGATCCTCGAGATTCGGCTCACAACTCATTGATCTAGAGATCTAAAGTCGGCTGCTGGGTTCGCCTGATTTAGACCAGGCGAGACTACTTAGACAGGTCTTGTGACCTGTTTTGACCTGCTCCCCCGAGGTCATGCCATTGGTAAGGCAGCTCGTCAGAGAGACGAGCGATGTTTGCCATGCTGAATCAAACCCACCCGGTGCGCGCCCCCCTCCGAGTTACCATCATCGGATCTTGGCATAACAGCACGAAACACGCTGTGGTGCGCACGGTCGCCGTCCCGGCGCGGCAAGCGGATGATGCCTTGCCAATAGGAACATCGCGAAAAACTGCACAAAAAAACCTCGATCGATCAATGCTCTCTTACAATGACTGCAGGAGCCCTTCGATCACTCCGCAAGTCTTTGAGCATTGGTCAGTCACATCGCAAACGCATCTGAATCTGTCGTCACGGCGGATTGAGCGGGCGCTTGCCTTTCAAATGGATATTAGGTTGAAGCCCCATCGCCTGCTGATTACCGTCGCGCCACTGGCGCTGGTGCTGCCCGCTTTCGCTTATGCGTCGCCGGTGCCGGCGGCTGCCGACGCGCCGTCGGCTGCGGTCACCCCGGCTGTCGAAGCATCGGTCGATAAGGCCCCGGCCAAGGAAGTCTTCTCCACTGGCGTCGCCAAGGCACGCGATCTGCTCGACAGTGCGATTTCGACCAGCGCTCTTGATCAGCACGACATCCTCAAGCTCTCACCCCTGTCGGTCGCGGATCTGCTGCGCGACCTGCCCGGCGTGCGCTCCGATGCCTCGCAAGGCGAGGGCTATGGCAACATTTCGATCCGCGGGCTGCCGATCGCATCGACCGGCAGCAAGTTCGTGCAATTGCAGGAAGACGGGCTCCCGGTGCTCGAATTCGGCGACATCGCGTTCGCCACTGCCGACACCTTCCTGCGCTTCGATTCGACCGTGGGGGAGGTGCAGGCAATCCGCGGAGGCTCGGCTTCCACCTTCGCGTCGAATTCTCCCGGCGGCGTGATCAACTTCATCTCGAAGACCGGCGTCAATCCCGGCGGGTCGATCCAGACCACGCTCGGGCTGGATTATCGGTCCTACCGGCTGGACTTCGACTATGGCGCGCCTCTGTCGGACACGCTTCGCGTCAATGTCGGCGGCTTCTATCGCCGCGGCGAGGGGCCGCGGGCGATTGGCTATGACGGTCAGGATGGCGGCCAGATCAAGATCAACGTTACCAAGACATTCGCTGGCGGCGGCTACGTCCGCGTCTACGGCAAGTATCTGAACGACCGGACGCCGGCCTATGGCTATATACCGATGCAGGTGACCGGCTCCGACGGCAATCCGACCTATTCGAGCATTCCGGGGTTCGACCTCAAGCGCGATACGCTGTTGAGCAGGAATTTCACCACCATCGTCGGCCTGGACCAGAACAACAATCTCGCGGGCAAGAGCATGCGTGACGGTCAGCATCCCGTCGTCAAAGCCGCAGGGTTCGAGGCCCAGTTCGACGTTGCCGGCTGGTCGGTGACGGATCGCTTCCGCTACTCTGGTATCAGCGGCAGCTTCGTCAATCCCGAATTCGTCCAGTTCGCGGTCGCACCGGCGGTGATGGGCCGTGTCGGCGGCTTTGGCGGAACGCTGACCTATGCCAGCGGCCCGAATGCGGGAAAGACGATCACCAATCCGTCGACGCTCAACGGCAACGGCCTGCTTGCGGCGGCGACTTACGCCAACAACAGCTACAATAATCTCGACAATGTGACCAATGACATTCGCGCGAGCCGCACCTGGAACATCGGCAGCGGCGCGCTCACGACGACCGGCGGATTTTACAAGTCGCGACAGAATATCGGCATCTCCTACCTTTGGTCATCGGTGCTCCAAGACGTCGTCGGCGGCGGAAACGCGAGCCTGATCGACGTCACTTCGGCCACAGGCACAGCCGTTACCCAGAACGGCTTTTATGGCTTCGGCGCTGCGCTCCTTGGCGGGTGCTGCCGAAACACATACGACATGGCCTATGACGTCAACGCGCCGTACGGCTCGGTCAACTACCACATCGGCAAACTCTCGGTCGGTGCGAGCGCACGTTATGATATGGGGAGCGCGAACGGCACCTACAGCCAGGGTGGCCAGACGTCCTATGACATCAACGGTGACGGCAAGATTTCCGATGCGGAAAGCCGTACTTCGCTTTCGAGCCTAAGCTCGCCGGGCCTGATCGATTATTCCTACCACACGCTCTCCTACTCGGTCAGCGCCAATTATCGTCTTGCCCAGGCATGGTCGCTGTTCGGCCGCTATAGCCGCGGCGGACGCGCCAATTCCGAGCGCATCGTGGACGCGCGTTACATCAACTTCAGCGACGGCAGCTTGCGTCGTGCATCGGCGGCTGTCGACCATGTGACCCAGGCCGAGGGAGGCTTCAAATATCGCACCGACTCGACGATGTTCAATCTCACAGCCTTCTGGGCGGAATCACAGGATACCAACCTCGATCCGCGCAACGGGGCGCCGATCGACCGCCTGTTCCGCGCCAAGGGTGTCGAGTTCGAAGGCAGCTACACCCGTGGGATCGCCAGCATCGCGGCCGGCGCGACCTACACCAGCGCGAAGATTGCCAAGGACGGGATCGATCCAACCTATATCGGCAAGACCCCGCACAATCAGGCGCACCTGATCTATCAGGTTACGCCGCAGATCAACGCCGACCGCTTCACCGTCGGGGCGGTGTTCATCGGGACCACCGGTAGCTACGCGACCGATGAGAACCTGCTGCGCCTGCCAGCCTATGTCACGACCAACGCGTTCGTGCAGCTTCATGCGACCAAGCAACTGCTGCTGTCTGTGAATGCCAACAATCTGTTCGACGTTGCGGCTATCACCGGTGTTCTGGACGCGACCATCCCTGCGGGCGGGATCGTTCAGGGACGTACCCTCACGGGTCGCACTCTTTCCGCGACGGCACGACTGGATTTCTGACGCATCTGCGGATCGCCCCGGGGCTTGGCCGAGCGGCCACGCCCCGGATCAGCGGCTGATGCAGCTTCACCTGACTCGCACCCGAGCGCCGCAGGTCGCCCGCGCGACGCCTTGCTCGCTTGCCGCCATTGGTCTTACCGAAAGTCCCTAAATGTTAAAATCCATGAAGATCCCGCGAAAGCTCGCATTGTCCTTCCTCATCATCTGCCTGTCGGCGGCGGCGATGATGGCGGTGTTCTTCACCAGCATTGCCTCGATCCGCACGGCATCGAACGGTAACAACCTCAGCCAGACGATCCACGCGCAGGCCCTGACGCTGGAGACGTCGCTGCTGCGCCAGAACAGCCAGATGCGCGGGTTTCTGGTCACCGCCGATCCGACCTATCTCAAATCCTATGGCGAAGCGCAGGCCGAGTATGACAGCACGTCGATCGCACTGGAGGCCGCGTTGCAAAGCGAGCCGGCAGAGCTTGCCGCGCTGCTCAAGTCGCGCACTGCGACGCTCGACTGGCGCAAGGCCTGGGGCGACCGCTTGATCGAGCGCGTCAAGCGCGGCGAGCGCGATGCCGCCCAAGCCGACGTCCGCGCCGCGGGCAAAGCGGTGCTGACCACCGCGGCTGTGCTGCCGTTGCGCGACATTCGCGACGCCGAGGAAGCGCTGATCGCCAAGAATTCGGCGCTGCAGACGGGCGCGATCAGCGGTGCCGTTACGGCATTGATCATCGGCGGAATCGCGTTGATCACAATCGCGATCGCGCTCGCCTTCGTTCTGGCGCGCTTGATCGCGCAGCCGGTATCGCGGTTGACCAAGGCAATGGCCGATCTTGCGGCGGGCAAGAACGACCTGAATGTGCCGGACCTCGATCGCGGCGACGAAATCGGCGACATGGCACGCGCGGTGCTGATCTTTCGCGATGCCGCCGTCGCCAAGGAGGCGGCCGACCAGCGCGCCGCGCTGGCCGAGGCCGAGCAGCAGATGGTGGTCGATACGGTCTCGCTGCATCTGTCGGAGGTCGCCGAGGGCAATCTCACCGCCCAGATCACCCGCGACTTCCCCAGCACCTACGCCGCGGTGAAGACCAATTTCAACGCGGCGGTGGTCGCCCTGCGCGAGCTGATCTCCTCGGTGCGCGAGTCGACCGCGTCGATCCGCACCGGGTCGGTCGAGATCGCGCAGGCATCGGAGGATCTGGCGCGCCGGACCGAGAGCAACGCGTCCAATCTCGAAGAAACGTCGGCCGCCGTGGTCCAGATGGACGGCCGCCTGAAGAATACCGCCGAAGCCGCAAACCGCACCGCCGAGCGTGCCAACGGCACGATGGCCACTGTGGCCGACGGGCGCTCCACGGCGGACGAGGCGGTGCAGGCGATGAGCCGGGTTTCCGATAGCGCCAAGGGTATCGACAGCGTCATCGAAGGACTCGACAAGATCGCCTTCCAGACCCGCGTGCTGGCGATGAACGCGGCGGTCGAGGCCGGGCGTGCCGGTGATGCCGGTCGGGGTTTCGCGGTCGTCGCCGATCTCGTTTCCGCGCTGGCGATGCGCGCCGAAGAGGAAGCCGGTCGTGCGCGCGATCAGTTGAGCGCCACCCAGACCGACATCGGCACCGCGGTCGAGGCGGTGCACAAGGTCGATGCCGCGCTGGCCGATATTACGACAGGCGTCAGTGACGTGAACCAGCTGCTCGGCGCGATCGCGACAGACAATCAGGCGCAGTCGAGTGCGATCACGCAAATCAGCGCGGCGATCTCGACGATGGATCAGGCGACCCAGCAAAATGCGGCGATGGTCGAGGAGACATCGGCCGCGGCGAGCAAGCTCGCGACCGAAGTCAACGGCCTGTCAGAGCACGCTGCCCGCTTCAATGTGGGCGGCCCGGACACCGTCGCCAAACGGCCGGCCCGGGCGCGCTTCGACGGACCGGTGAAGCAGCTTCCGGCGGCTGCGGTCGCCAAGCTGGTGCGCCCGGCGTCCGGCGGCGAGGATTGGCAGTCCTTCTAGCCCCAGTCTCTCGTCACCGTCTTCGCCGCACTGCGGCACTACCAGGGAACCGATATGAACAGGATTGCGTCGTCTCCCGAACGCGGGGAGTTGTGGCGCTATGCCGAAGTAGCGCGCTCCCTGGGGTCGCCATTCGTGGCGGCAGTGCTCGAAGCCGGCGAGCGCCAATTGGCACGTGCGCCCCGCACTGCCGCACTGATCCGCCATTGGCCCGGCGACGCCGGCCGCGACGCGGTTGCCATGCGGTTCAATGCCGCGCTCCATGCGATCGCCCGGGCCGGGCGCCAACCGGCGCTTAGCGCGCTTTACACGCAGCAGCATGATGATTTTGACGGATCAATCGGCGCTGCGATGGCCGCTTCAGATGATGTCATCGCGGTGGCGATGCAGGACACTCCGCAGACCAACGAAGTCGGCCGGTCCGCGGCGATCGCTGCGGCACTGATGGTGGTGCGACAGCAGTTCGGCTTGCCGTTCGAAGTGCTCGAGATCGGCTCGAGTTGCGGCCTCAACCTCAATCTCGGCCATTATGCCTACCAGCTCGGGGGCATTTCGGCCGGAGTCAGCGGCTCCTCCGTACAGATTGCGCCGACATGGTCCGGCGGGGACCCGCCTTGGGCACCGATCGAAGTCGGCGCTGCGCGCGGTGTCGACCTCAATCCTCTCAAGGCGAGCGACCCCGGCACGCGGGATCGGTTGCTGTCTTATGTTTGGGCCGACCAACCGCATCGCGCGCGGCGGTTACAATCCGCGCTGGCGCTGGCGCTGTGCCATCCGCCGCGGATCGATCATGCGAATGCCGTGCCCTGGCTGGCGGCACGACTGAAGGACGAGCAGGCCGTCGGGCACTGTCGTGTGATCTTCCACTCGATGGTGTTGCAATATCTTACCGAGCAGGACCGCCATCTCATCACGAGCACGATACGCGACGCCGGTGCGCGTGCCACCGCGGACAGGCCACTGGCGTGGATCAGTTTTGAATGGGCGCCGATGCGCGACGAAGTGCAGCTGTGCCTGACGTGCTGGCCGGGCGGTCAGGTCCGCCTGTTGGCGACTTGCCATGCTTATGGCGAATGGATCGATTGGCGAGCATGACGACCATTGTGCGCCACCGCCGACGCTCGCACCAGGATCGAGGACCGGCGGCGGGCTCATAAGGCGAGCCGTCCTCACCCATCGCTTGGCTGGAAAGTCACCTGATCCCAGCGTCCGTCACCGGATACTTGCTATCGTCTGAACGGCATGGGCCTTTAACGGTATCTCTCGCGCGATAGGATCTCAGTACGACCGTCCCGCGGGCCGTCGGGACGATCTATGCGGGTATCGCCGGCCTCAGGCTGCTGCAGCCCCCGATCGCCTTTCCGCCGATCGACCTCCAGCAATTCTCGCACCGGCGAGTCCACTCCGATCCGGCGGTTCGCTGGTTCCGGGCTTTGGTCGCCGAGCTATTTCTGGGCAAGGATCCGACGATGACCCTCGACCCTCCCGGTACGCCTGCGACAGCCGCGCGGAGACGCGGGAAGCCGCCGTCGGCTGACTGAGCGGTTCCCCGCCCTGTCCTGCGCGACCCGAGATGCGGTTGAACGGCGCTCGCTGGGCATGTCTGACCGCCGGCCTTCGCGCGTCAGTCCGTTCCGGCGATCCGTTCGACGAGCGTCCGGATCGCCGCACGATCGAGCGGTGCGACATCAATCGAATTGTGGATCCCGATCCCCTCCACCAGAGCATCCAACGCACGTGCGGTAAGCGGGTCGAAAAAACGTCCGAGCGCCAGGCGGCTGCTGTCCATCCATCGCTGCATCACCTCCGTGACGGACGGGTGGCGCGCCGCAAAGGCATAGAGTTCGTAGCTGAGCAGCAATGTGCGCGGTTCGGCCCAGACTGAGTCGGCGATGATGTCTATCACGGCCTCGCGCGCTTCCGACCGATCCGTCGCCTCACTCAACCGGGTGCTGAACGCCGCTGATGCCGTGGTCGCCAGTTGCACGAAGGCCGTGGTGATCAGCGCCTCCAGCGAGGAGAAATAGTAGGTTACCGATCCAAGCGGTACGCACGCCTGCGCCGCGATCCGGCGATGGGTGGTGTCCGCCACACCGTGGTGTGCGATCACATCAAGGGTTGCATCGACGATCCGCTGCCGCCTTCCCGGATCATTCTTTCCGAATCGCTCCGCCATTATGCTTCACCTCGTCGCGGGATGTGTGTACATTCGTACACGAATATATCTTCATCCATAAGGGCAAGACGCATGGCAGACCCCATCCTTTCACGACGCGCCGTCATGGCGGGCGCCGCCGCGCTCACTGTCCCGGCCATCGCACGCGCCGCTCGGGTCGCCGATGCCACCGGCAAGAGTGTGCTGGGCCGACGCGATGGCCGCTGGCTGAACGAACCCAAGGAGTGGAGCGTCGATGCTGCGGGCGATCTGTCGGTAGTGACCGACAAGGGCAGCGATTTCTGGCGTGAGACGCACTACGGCTTCACCCGCGACAGTGGGCACTTTCTCGGGTTTACTGCTCCGGCGGCATTCACCGCACAGATTCGCATCCGCGGAAACTATGACAAGCTGTATGATCAGGCCGGGATCATGGTGCGTGTCGATGAAAAGCGGTGGGTCAAGGCAGGAATCGAGCTGTCGGACGGGCGCGCGATGCTGAGCAGCGTGCTGACCGATGGCAAATCGGACTGGGCGACCGGTCCGTACGAGCATGACGCACGCGATTTCTGGATGCGGGCGACGGTTGCCGAGGGCGTCCTGCGTCTGCAGGTATCGTCGGACGCAAAGACGTGGCCCCTCGTCCGGCTCGCGCCCTTCCCCGTCGCGTCCTCCTATCAGGTCGGGCCGATGGCCTGCACGCCCGAACGCGATGGCCTGCATATCCGCTTTTCGGATCTCGCCATCACCGCCCCGCTAGGCAAGGACCTTCACGATCTCAGCTGAGCCGAACACCATAACCGAAAAAGAAAAGATGCTCCGCGGCGACCTGTATACCGCCGACGATGCCGAACTGGCTGCCGACGGGGCCTATGCCGCGGCGTGGCTGGCGCGCTATAATGCTGCGTCAGCTGCGCCGGCCGTGGAGCGGCACGCGCTGCTGGTCGAGGCGATGGGGCATGCGGGCGATGGCGTCGTCGTTCGGTCGCCGTTTCATTGCGACTATCTGTATAACATCCACCTGGACGATGGCGTTTTCCTGAACTTCGGCTGCGTCGTGCTCGATGTCGTCGCGGTGCGGATCGGCGCTGGGACGCAGATCGGACCCGGCGTGCAGATCCTGACCGCCGATCATCCGCGGGATCCGGCGTTGCGCGCCAAGCGGCTCGAATTCGGCCGACCGGTGACGATCGGCCGCAACGTCTGGATCGGCGCGGGCGCGCTGGTCCTGCCCGGGGTGACGATCGGCGATGACGCGATCGTAGGGGCCGGCAGCGTCGTAAACCGCGATGTCGACGCCGGGGCGACCGTTGCCGGCGTACCTGCCCGTGTCGTATCGGGCAAAACCGGCGATATTGGTGCGCGGCGCTAACGGAGACCGGCCCTCAAGCCGCTAGGCCGTTGGGAATACGGTCTATGATTTCGCCCAGGCCGACCCGATCCGATAGCCCATCGGGTCCCGAGCCGCCTCAAACGTCACGGCGCCCGGCTCAAGACGGCACTATTGGGTCGCGCCTGTCGGGATCGTCCTAGGGGACGTCGAGCGGAAACGCGTTCAGACAATGCGTCCTGCCGTTTCGCGTTATACACGCTCGAGGTCTTACACCCCAGGTTCCGTTGAAACCGGTAGTGGCTGTCGCGGAAGCGAGATCGGGACCCGATCGACATCGCCTCCTCTTCCCCGTGTAAAGAAATGCGGTATTCGCTAACGGCAACCGAGGACGGCGGCCCGTTTCGCGCCCCGCGGACATATGCAACGAGAAGGAAACGGCGTGGAAACGATGCGGCGGGGTACGAACGCTGGGGGAATGCGTCGGTATAACGAGCGGCTCATCCTGTCGGCGGTGCGACGCCTGAATGGCGCGTCCAAAGCGGAGCTCGCGCGCATGACCGCGCTCTCCCCTCAAGCTGTCGTGCGCATCGTCGACGAACTCGATGGCATCGGTCTATTGTACCAGGCTGGCAAACGCACCGGCGGGATGGGGCAGCCCGCAACGATCTATCGAATCAATGGGAAGCGGGGATATACGATCGGCGTCGAGGTCGGGCGCGGCGACACCACGCTGGTCCTGCTGGACTTTGATGGGCAGCGTAAGGCGATCTGCCGCCACGCTGGCTCTTTCCCCTCGATCGATACGGTCCTGCGGCATATCGACGCGTTCATCACCGAACATCTCGAATCGGCCGATTTGTCGAATGGCGAAACATTCATGGGCATCGGCATCGCCCTGCCGTGGTTCCTCGGCGAATGGCGCGACGAGCTGGGCATATCGGCAGATCAGGCCGAGGAGTGGCGGCGCGCCGACGTGGCGGATCGCCTTCAGGCCGGCCTCACGCAGCCTGCATTTTTTGAGAACGACGGCAACGCTTCCGCACTAGCGCAGCTCCTCTGTGGTGCCGGCGTCGATCTGCAGGATTTTCTGGCCGTGAACATCGGTACCTTCGTCGGCGGCGGTCTCGTGCTTGGCGGCCGGGTGCATCAGGGGCGGCATGGGAACGCAGGCGCACTGGCATCGATGCCCGTCTGCGCCGCTGGCAAGAGCGATTATCTCATTCACCACGCCTCGCTTTATGCCCTCGACAAGGACCTTGCCGCGGAGGAGCGGTCCGCCTGGACACACCGCTGCATCGAAGCCCTCGCCTTCGTGATTACGAGCGCGGGCAGTCTGCTCGACCTCGAGGCGGTCATCATCGACGGCGCGCTTCCCACGGAAAGCCTCGACGAGATAGCGATCGGGCTGCGACGGCATTTCGCGACCCATGCCCCCCCGGATTTCTTCGCTCCCGAAATCCGGAACGGCACGCTCGGCAGCGTAGCCGCAGCCGTTGGTGCCGGCCTGTTGCCGCTCCACGCCAGCTTCACCCCGGACCTCGCCAGCCTTTTCAAACGAGACTGATCGGCCCTGGCGACACCGATCATCCTAAGTCACGCCGACCAAATGCTTATCCACGCTTGACAGACTAACTCACACTAGTAGATTTAGTGTCAGACCGCGTAGGCGTGGCTAGTGTCAGGAGAGGAACAGCGTGCTCGTCCCATTTGAAATTCTAGCCGGGCGTGCGTCTGCGCGAGCCTGCGTCGATGGTTGAGCCATTGCTCCTCGGCGCGATCGAAGCCGGCGGTACCAAGTTTCTCTGCGCGGTCTCCGATCGCGACGGCGTGATCCTGCGCCAGACGCGTATTCCCACCACCACGCCCGATGAGACGCTGAGCGCGGCGAGCGCTTTTTTTGCCGATGCGGCGGCGCAGCACGGGGTGCTGTCGGCCTTTTCGATCGGCAGTTTTGGTCCCCTTTCGCTCAATCCGGTGGCGAGCGATTACGGCTGCATCACCTCGACGCCGAAGGCCGGCTGGCAGGACGTCGACCTGCTCGCCCATTTCCGCGGCACGATCGATGCTCCGACGGCGCTCGACACCGACGTCAACTGCGCGGCGGTCGGCGAGCGCCTGTTCGGCAGCGGACAAGGGCTCGACACCTTCTGTTACGTGACCGTCGGCACCGGCATCGGTGTTGGCGTATTGATCAACGGCGCGCCGCACGGTGGTGCGAACCATCCCGAGGCGGGCCATATCAAGCTGCCGCGCGCTGCGGGGGACGATCAGTTCGCCGGGACATGTCCGTATCACGGAGATTGCCTCGAAGGTCTTGCCAGCGGGCCTGCCATGCATTCGCGTTGGGGCGCGCCGGCAGAGACACTGCCGGCCAGTCACCAGGCCTGGGATATCGAGGCGGATTACCTTGCCGGGCTTTGTGCGACGCTCACCTATATCGTGCGTCCCGACCGCATCATCATCGGCGGCGGGGTCATGCAACCCCCGATGTACGACCGCGTCCGGCGTGCGCTTACCGGCAAGCTCGCCGGCTACGACTCCAGCATGCGTGCGATCGACATGGCCGACTATGTCGCCGCACCGACGGCGGGATCATCGGCAGGTCTGACCGGCGCGCTCGCCCTCGCCTATCGCACCGCGACGCGACAGTGGCCGATGCATTGGGGCATCGCCGAAACCCCCTCCATCGAAGCGGAAACCGCGCATGCATAGTATCGTACACCCGGGCGACGTTGGCAGCGTCGATGACGCGCGGGCAACGCCCGCGATCATCATGAGCGCAGCGGGTGCCGCGCTCGGCGGCCTGCTGTTCGGTTTCGATACCGCGGTGATTTCCGGTGCGACCACCGCGCTGCAGAACCAGTTCGGGCTGACCCCGGCCTCGTTGGGCTTCACCGTCGCGTCCGCTTTGATCGGCACCGTCCTCGGGTCGCTCGTCGCGGGCGTGCCGGCCGATCGATATGGCCGCAAGGCGATCATGCTGTCGGTCGCGATCGCGTATGTGATTTCGTCGCTTGGCACCGGGCTGGCGCACGACTGGTCGGTTCTGATCGCCTTTCGTCTGCTCGGTGGCGTGGCGATCGGCGCCGCCTCGGTGGTAACGCCGATCTATATTGCAGAGGTGTCCCCGGCGCGCTTCCGTGGGCGCCTGGTGGCGATGAACCAGCTCAACATCGTGCTCGGCATTCTGATCGCCTTCCTCTCCAACTATTTCATCGCGCAGGCGCTGCCGCCCGAAACGGCCTGGCGCTGGATGTTCGGGATCGTCGCGATCCCCTCGGCGGTGTTCCTCGTGGTCACGTTTTTCCTCCCCGAAAGCCCCCGATGGCTCGCCGTCAATGGGCACCGTGAGCGCGCCGTCACCGCGATGACCCGGCTGGGGTTCGGCGATCCTAATGCCGAGCTGCTCCGCATCGAGGCCGCCGATACGCGCGAAGCCGCCAAGGGCGCCCCGCGCCTCTTCCAGGCGGCGAACACGCTGCCCGTCACCTGCGCGATCGCGATCGCGATGTTCAATCAGCTCTCGGGCATCAACGCCCTGCTGTATTACGCACCGCGGATCTTCGAGCTGGCGGGAGCCGGTGCCGACAGCGCGTTGCTGCAATCGGTCGCGGTGGGTGGCACCAATTTGCTGTTCACGGCGCTGGCGCTGTTCCTGATCGACCGGTTCGGGCGCAAGCCGCTCCTTTTCGTCGGCTCGATCCTGTGTGCGGCGGCCTTGCTGCTGGTCGGCTGGCAGCTCGAACGCGCTGCGCCCGACGGCACGCTGATCCTCGCCGGGCTACTGGTCTTCATCGCCGCCTTCGCGGTCAGCCAGGGGGCGGTGATCTGGGTATTCATCTCCGAGGTCTTCCCGAGCTCGGTTCGCGGCAAGGGCCAGGGGCTCGGCTCGACGACGCACTGGGTGATGGCGGCGATCATCACCTGGCTGTTCCCGGTGGTCGCCGGCGCGGTCGGCGGCTGGGTGTTCGCCTTTTTCGGCGCGATGATGCTGCTCCAGTTCGTCTGGGTGTGGAAGGTGATGCCCGAAACCAACGGCGTCGCGCTCGAAGACATGGATCTGCGGGGGACGGTGGCATGAAGCGGATCGCCCTCTTCCTGGCGGCCAGCGCCGCGCTCGCCACCCCGGCGTTCGCGCAGCGTGCCGATCCGCGCCCGACCTATCACTTCGCGCCGGCGGCGAACTGGATGAACGATCCCAACGGGCTCGTCTATTACGACGGCGAGTATCATCTGTTCTTCCAGTACAACCCGCACGGCGATCGCTGGGGGCACATGAACTGGGGCCATGCGGTGAGCCGCGACCTGGTGCACTGGCAGGAACTGCCGATCGCGATCCCGGAGACCGCCGACGTGATGGCCTTTTCGGGCAGCGCGGTGGTCGACTGGAACAATTCCAGCGGCTTCGGCCGTGACGGCAAGCCGCCGATGATCGCCATCTATACCGGGCATAATCCCAAGGCGAAGCTGCAATCGCAATATGTCGCCTACAGCAACGATCGCGGGCGGACCTGGACCGTGCACGGCGAAGTGCTGAGCGTCGGTTCGCCCGAATTCCGCGACCCCAAGGTCTTCTGGCATGCGGCGACCAAGCGCTGGGTGATGGTCGCGGTGATGGCGCTCGAGAACCGCGCCGTCGTCTTCACCTCGCCCAACCTCAAACAATGGACCTTCGCCAGCAGCTTCGGGCCCGCCGGCGGCCGCGGCAAGAATTGGGAATGCCCCGATCTGTTCGAGCTTCCGGTCGAGGGCGGCGCGCCCGGCGAGACGCGCTGGGTGCTCGGCATCAACCTCGGCGACAGCGCGGTCGGCGGCGGCTCGGGTGGCCAATATTTCGTCGGAGACTTCGACGGGACGAAGTTCACCCCGGTGCAGGGCTGGCCGAGCGATCCGCAGTGGATGGATTATGGCGCGGATTTCTACGCCGCAGTGTCGTGGAACGACCTGCCCAAGGACGATCCGCGCCGGATCTGGATCGGGTGGGCGAACGACTGGCGCTATGCCGAGACGATCCCGACCTGGCCGTCGCGCGGGCTGATGACGGTGCCGCGTCAGGTCACGCTGCGGAAATCCGCGGACGGGTATCGCATCCTGCAGGCGCCGGTACGCGAAGTCGCGTCGCTCCACGGCGGTCGCAAGGACTTCGCCGCCACGCTGAGCGATCGCCCGATTGCGCTCCCGATCGAGGGCGGCTCCGCGGACCTCGAGTTCGCCATCGACGGCGGGTCTTCGGAACAGGTGGCGATAACGCTGACCGATGCGCAGGGCTATCAGACCGTGGTCGGCGTCAATCCGAGCGTGAACGAGGTCTTCGTCGATCGGACCCGCTCGGGCCCGCATTTCCACGACGGCTTCGAAACGCGCCACGTGGCACCGGTCGATCTGGCATCGCACCGGGTGAAGCTGCGAATTTTGGCGGACGAGTCGATCCTCGAAGTGTTCGTCAATGATGGCGAGCGCACGATCACCGACCGTTTCTTCCGGGGCGGCGGCCCACTGCGCTGGAGCGCCTCGGCACGCGGCGGTCCGGCGCAGCTCAAGCTGACCGCGTGGACGATGAACGGGCGCGCCGTGAAAGGCGCGGGCAAGTGATGGCAAATCACCCGCTCTGTTCGGTAACCAAGCCCGTGCCGACCTGACCGGCTGGGCCCGCGGCCCAGTCCAGCGACATTTCTAAATAATAACGAACGTAATAAAAGGGGATTTTATGACGAGGTCTTTCCACGTCCTGTTGACGTCGGCTGCAGTTCTACCGCTGGTCATCGCAAGCGCCGCTGCGGCGCAAACGCAACCGGCGCCCACGACAAACCAGGCCGGCGCGGCACAGACGCCGACGGCGGTCGCTCCGCAGTCCGATACCGCGCCCGCGAGCGATGCGCCCGGCGGCGACATCGTCGTGACGGGCTACCGCGCCGCGCTCGGGTCGGCGCAGCAGGTCAAGCGCAACTCCGATTCGATCGTCGATGCGATCGTCTCCGATGACATCGGCAAGCTTCCCGACAACAACGCCGCCGAGGCGATCTCGCGGATCGTCGGCGTCACCGTCACGCGCTACAATGACGAAGCGGGCGTCATTCTGGTGCGCGGTCTGCCCGACGTCGCGACCACCTTCAACGGGCGCGAATTCTTTTCGGCCGAAGACCGCGTCCTGCATCTGCAGGATTTCCCGGCGGGCGTCGCGGCGGGGATCGAGGTCTACAAGTCCGGCACCGCAGACCTGATCGAACCCGGCCTGGCCGGCCTCGTGAACCTGCGGTCGCGCCGTCCGTTCGATGTGAAGGACACAGAGATCGCGGGTGAAATCCGCGGATCGTACAACGACCAGTCGAAGTCGTTCGATCCAGCGGGGAACCTCCTGCTGACCAAGCGCTGGGATACGCCGATCGGCGAAATCGGGGCGCTAGTGAATTTCAGCTATGTCCGCTCGACCTATCGCAATGCGGATCGCTACGCCGATTCCGCCGTCATCACACCCCGCGGCTTCGGGCTCGATGATCCCGCAGACGACATCCGTGTGACCACGCCCGGTGTCGGCAATTTCAACTTTCCGGCGAACGCCGGCAATTTCTACGAGAAGGGCGTCCGGTACCGTCCCGCGGTCAACGGGACGATCCAATGGCGGCCGTCCGCCAATCTGGAAGTCTACGCCGAGGGTCTGTGGCAGGCCTATCGCGGCAACGTGCTGCGCGACTCCTTCAACGTCAATTTCGAACGGCGTGACGCGAATGGCGTAGCGCCGACGCTCAGCAACGTCGTGCTGGTGCCTGGCGAGCCCGACAAGGCGGCGAGCTTCACCAAAACCGGCGGCTACGTTCCCGAATTCTCGCGCGTGGCGCAGGACGATCGCACCGACACCTATCAGGCTGCGTTCGGGTTCAAGTGGAAGACCGGCCGCGCGGCGATTTCCGGAGACTTCGCCTATACCAACAGCCGCTACAAGGCGACGGAGATCACCGTCGATTCCCAGCTCGCCACGGCTCCGACCATCAACGTCGACTGGAACGCGCGCGGGTCGGCAGTGTTCGATCTGGGCGGGTACGACATCACCAACCCGAACAACGCGCGCTGGCGCGGGTTCAACCAGAAGGAGTTCGTGTCAAAGGGCGACGGCCTCCAGGGTCGTCTCGATCTCGATCTCACGACCGACTGGGGATTTGTACCGCACCTGCAATTCGGCGTCCGCGTGAGCGACCGCAATTCATCCTCCCAGAACAACAGCCGCTACGCATACGTCGCCGGGCTGAACATCCCGCTTGCCAGCTTGCCGACCGGCGCGCTCGAGAGCGTGACTGACGGGTTCAGGGACGACCCGCAACGCTTCAAGAACTGGCTCGCCCCCAATCGCGACGCGATCATCGCCAACAGCGAAGCGCTTCGCCAGCTTGCCTATCAATCGGTCCAGAAGGCGACGATCCTGTTCCCGAACGACGGCGGCATTCGCGACGCCGTGACCAAATATGCGACGGCGGCGATCCCGGTCGATCCGTTGGGCGGCTTTACCGCGAGCGAGACGAGCTATGCGTTCTACGGTCAGGGCAAGTTCGCCTTCGACCTCGGCGGCATCTCGATCGACGGCACCGCCGGCGCGCGCGTCATCAACACCGACGGCCGGTATCGCGGGTTCAGCAGCGTGGGCAGCAACGGCGGCGTGGCATTCGTGCCGACTGTCACCAAGCAGAACTATGTCGATGTCCTGCCCTCCGCGATCGCGCGCGTCCGCTTCTCGCGCGAATGGCAGGTCCGGCTCGGCTACACGCAGACTCGCACGCGCCCGAGCTTCGGCCAGCTCAACCCGTCGCTCAACATCACGACCAACA
The DNA here is from genome assembly GCF_036663815.1 of Parasphingomonas frigoris. Classification (NCBI taxonomy): domain Bacteria; kingdom Pseudomonadati; phylum Pseudomonadota; class Alphaproteobacteria; order Sphingomonadales; family Sphingomonadaceae; genus Parasphingomonas; species Parasphingomonas frigoris. Next base: position 42,789 of record NZ_JAXOJQ010000002.1, read on the forward strand.
GCCCGGGGCCGGACGGCTCCCCGCCGCAGTTCGACGCGACCGGGTCGGGCGGCAACCCGAACCTGCGCCCACTGACGTCGAAGAACTATGACGCGACCCTGGAATGGTATTTTTCCAAGAACGGGTCGGCATCGGTTGCGGCTTTCTATCGCGACCTCGACGGCTTCATCGGCAACTACACGCAAGTCGTGAACGATCCGATCTACGGCCGTCTCCAGCTCAATCGGCCGGAGAATGCCGGCAAGGGCCGCATCAAGGGCCTGGAAGCGTCCGCGCAGACCTTCTTCGACTTCCTGCCAGGGCTGCTGTCGGGATTGGGCGTGCAGGCCAACGGCACCTATCTGGACGGCACGAACGAACTGCCCCAGGTGCTGGGCGAAGGCGATCGCCAGGTGCAGATCACCGGCCTCTCCAAATGGGCGTATAATCTGACCGGCTTCTACGAGAAGGGGAAGGTCTCGACACGCCTCTCCTACAATTGGCGCTCGGGTTACACGACCAGCTACAATCGCAACATCAACGAGACGCAATATGCGGGTGAGCTCGTCCGGCCGGTCGCCCGACTGGACTTTTCGGCGAGCTATGAACCCGTGAAGGGCATCTCCATCGTCGCGAACGTCAGCAACATTCTGGGGCAACCGTTCAACAACTACCGTTACTATAACGAGACGCAGTATTTCGGGCGCGATCTGCGGGTCGAGGGGCGGTATTTCAGCCTCGGCGCGCGCTTCAAGATGTAGCCGGCACGGCCGGTGCAGCGCAGCCATTCTGCGCCGCACCGGCCTCGCCATCCAGGCACCCGCCCGGCCATTCGTCTCGTCAGCACCGCGCCGGAAGCCGAGGCGCGGTGCGCGGGCGCGCGACATTAGGATCATCGGCATTGACCCGCGAGACAGTCTACACCCGACGCACGACGCTCGGCATGGTCGCCGCCCTGCCCTTCGCAACCGCCTGCGGGTTGGCATCGGCGCGTACTCTGGGTTCATCTGCGCCCGGTATGGCGTCTTCCGCTCCGACCGCGGACGGTCGCCCCCGCTATCACATCGCCGCGCCGCCCGGGGGCTGGATCAACGATCCGCAACGCCCCCTCAAGCTGGGCGATACATGGACCTTGTGGGCGCTCTACAATCCCACCTTCCCCAAAGGCGGCACCAACTGGCGCCGCTGGACCTCCACCGATCTGGTGTCCTGGCAGGATCGCGGCATCGCCATCCCCCGCAACACGACGCCGTTCGGCGATGTGTGGAGCGGCAGCACCGTTATCGACACCGACAATAGCGCCGGTTTCGGCGCTGGCGCGCTCGTCACGCTCGTGACCATGCCCGTGCCCAAGGTCGGCCAGTCGTGCGCCTTGTGGTACTCGACCGATGGCGGCGCGAGCTTTGCCTTCCACGGGATCGTCCTGCCGAATTTCCCGGGGAACAAGGATTTTCGCGATCCCACCGTCTTCTGGCACGCAGCGACGCGCCGCTGGGTGATGACGCTGTCCCAACAGGGCAAGATCGGTTTCTATACCTCCGCCGACTTGAAGGCCTGGTCCTATGCCAGCGGGTTCGCATCGTCCGAGGTCGGGCCGATCATGGAATGCTCGCACCTGTTCAATCTCCACCTCTACGCTGCGGACGGCACGGTCGTGGCCGACAAGTGGATCCTGCTGGTCGGCGGCAATGGGACCAAGCGTGGCTTCACCGTCGGCACCTATTATTGGGTCGGCGATTTCGACGGAGTCACCTTCACGCCGACGACCAGCGGACAGTGGCTCGACGGCGGCGCGGATTTCTATGCGACCGTCGTCTGGACGGACCCGGCACAGTCGGACCCGCTTGCTTCAGCCTATGCAATGGCGTGGATGAGCAACTGGGACTATGTGAAGCAGACGCCCGTGACGCGGGGCTATCAGGGGCAGCTCAGTCTCGTTCGCCAGCTGCGGCTGGCGCTGGTCGGCACGGTGCCGCGCCTGCTCAGCACACCGCTGGCCGCGCAGAACACGGTGTTCGGGCGGACCGTGATCGGCGCCGATCGCGCGATCACTGACGGATCGGCCTATGCCTGGCCACTGGCAGCGCGGGCGACCGCCTTGCGTCTTGACTTCACGCTACGCCGCCTGGGCACAGCCTGGCCTGCCACGGTGTCGCTGTCGGTGCGAAAGGACGACCGGTTCGCCACGCGTCTGTCATTCGCGCTGCGGGACAATCATATCGCTTTATCGCGCAGCGCGAGCGGACCGGATGCGCCAGACGTCGGCGCGTGGCGCGAGGATCGCAGCGTTTCCTGCGACTTCTCGGGCGACCGCGTTGTGGTCAGCGTGTTTGTCGATTCGGGTTCGATGGAAGTGTTCGTGAACCAAGGCGCAGCAACCCTGTCGGAGCTGATCACCGCGCCGCTGGATGCCGTGGCGCTCGAATTGGTGGCTGTCGACGGGAGCGTCGCGGTATCGGATGTCGTGGTGAGGCGAATTGCCGAATGACGCTTAGCCGCCGCGTTTGAAGCTTGGGGTATCGCCTTTCGCGCACTGCCTTTCCCGCGGTATAGACCGACAAAAGAGGGGAAGCTTGAGATGACACGATCTGGTGCGGCGCTACTTCTTGCCCTGACCGTGATTTCCATGCCCGCCGCCGGAGCGCCACCGCGCCCTGCGGAGACTCCGGCTGCGTCTGATCGCACGTGGGTTGCGGTGTGGGGATATGTCGTGTCGCCGCCCCCGCCCGGCCAGCCGTCTACTGCGTCTATGCCGTCCGCACGGGCGGTCGTTCCACTCGGCCCTGTGAGCGGTCCGGCCACCCCGCCCAGCCCGCCCCGGCTGATCGACAATCCGGGCCATGTGCCGATCGACACCGGCACCGTCGACCTCGTCAACGCGACCATTCGGCAGGTGGTGCGAGTCTCGGCGGCAGGGACTGCCATACGCCTGCGCCTGTCGAACGAAGGCGGCGTTGACCCTCTCGCGATCGGGGCGATGCACGTCGGCATCGCGGGGCCTGACGGATCGGTTCTCCCCGGCACCGATCGCGTCGTGACCTTCGCCGGCCTGACCGGCACGAACATCCCGGCCGGAGCGCCGTTGCTCAGCGATCCCGTGGCGCTGCCGGTCAGGGCGCTCGATACGCTGGCGGTCTCGCTCCATGCGCCGGGTCGACTGCCGGTTCGCGGCGTACGATCGCTGTGGCAGTATGTCGCCGGCCCGAGCGGCGACAGCAGCGCGATGTCGACGCTACCCCAGGTCCGCTTGGCCAGCGCACCGGTTATCCTCACGCAGGTGGAAGTCGCGCCCACCCAGCCGACCAATGTGATCGTCGCGCTCGGCGACTCGATCACCGAAGGGTATGGCGCAACCAACAACGCCTTCCGCGGCTGGACCGATCGCCTGGCCGAACGCCTTTCGACGCGATCGGGCAAACAGCACTGGGCGGTGCTGAATGCCGGCATCGGCGGCAATCGCCTGCTCGGCTACGGTACAGGTCCAAACGCCCTCGCGCGGTTCGACCGGGATGTGCTGAGCGTGCCCGGCGTGAAGGTCGTTATCCTGCTCGAGGGCATCAACGACATCGGTCGCAGCTTCAGCCCCAGCGGGCCAAGCGACCCGGTAACAGCCGACGCGCTGATCGCGGCGGACAAGCAGATCATCGCACGCGCGCACGAGCACGGCATCCGCGTAATCGGCGCTACCCTCACCCCTTACAAGGACGCCGGCTACGCGAGCGAGAAAGGCGAAGCCGTCCGGCAAGCGCTCAACAGTTGGATCAGCACTTCAGGTGCTTTCGACGGCGTGATCGATTTTGCGGCCGCGGTCGCCGACAAGACCGACCCGCAAAAGATTGCCGCCGGCTTCAACGACGGTGACAAGCTTCACCCGAATGATGCGGGCTACAAGGCAATGGCAGACGCGGCTGATCTGCGTGTGATCACCGGAATGTGAACGGCGCACGTCGGAGCCTCCCGACCGTCCGGCGGCTGAGCGTAGTGCGCTTCCCTTAAACGCTGGTTCGTTCGCTTGCCTTGGACAAAGCGGCGGCCGCGATCGCTTGATCAGCGCCGCCAGCGACAAGACCGTAAGCGCCCGTGCCACGCCCGCTGGGTAGACTAAAGCCGGATCTATGCTATCCTTTGAGTAGGAGAGCTATCGATGGAACGGGTACACCCCCATGTCGACCAGTGCAACTTTGCATGGCACTGCGCAATGAGCGTTCTGGCGATCCTCTTTGTGCTAGGCATCGTCTGGCTGCTCACCTGACTGCAACAGAGCTTGAAGTCGAATTTCGATGCTCGTCGACCTGATTTCGGCGCCGTTCATAGTGTTTTCGTCGTCAGACCAGCCACAGGAAAGCGTTCACGCTGCCCTTACCAATTTTAGAGACGATCAACTTGGTATTGGGAAGCGTTTCTGGTAGAGTTTATCTCGGTATTAAACATTCCTCCTCGGCATTGTTCGCTTTGTGCCGGGGCCATTGCCCTTTTGATTGCCCTGCTATTTGCCGCCGATCTATTTTGAAGATCGTGTTGGACATCGCGTGACCTGGGCCACGGTTTCACGTCGCCGATACCTTGGCTACTTCGGCTTCCATATGCCCGTGGCGTGGGCGGCCCCTAACCTCGACGCTCGCTTGGCACCGAGCATCGGCAAGGCGTCTCAGATTGTTCGCGAGCCGGTCTCCGCGCTGCGGAGCGCTGTCGCATCCTGGCGCGCGATGCGGTAGCAGTCGCACGTCGCATCGAGGGATCTACCGCATGACATCGCATCGCCTGCTCGCCTTGCTGACCAGCGTCGCGCTCGCCGCTTCCGCCGCCGCCCCCGCCACCGCGCGCCCCGCACCCGCGCCGGTCGTGCAAACCAGCACCGGCAGCCTGCGTGGCGCGATTGCCGACGGCGTCGCCAGCTGGAAGGGTATCCCGTTTGCCACACCCCCGATCGGCGCGCTGCGCTGGCGCGCGCCGCAACCCGTCGCGCCATGGCCCGGCGTGCGCGACGCGACCGCCTATTCGCATGATTGCATGCAGCTGCCCTTCCCCAGCGATGCCGCGCCGCTCGGCACGCAGCCGGCCGAGGACTGCCTCTACGCCAATGTCTGGAAACCCGCCGCCGCGCGCGGCAAACTGCCGGTGATCGTGTGGATCTATGGCGGCGGGTTCGTCAACGGCGGGGCCTCGCCGCCGACCTATGCCGGTGCCGCGCTCGCCCGGCAGGGCGTGGTGGTGGTCAGCTTCAACTATCGCGTCGGGCGCTTCGGCAGCTTCGCCTTCCCGCAGCTCACCGCCGCCGATGCCGATGGCGGGCGGCTCGGCAATTATGGGATCATGGACCAGATCGCGGCGCTGCAATGGGTCCGGCGCACCGTCGCGCGCTTCGGCGGCGACCCGGCGAACGTGACGATCATGGGCGAAAGCGCCGGCGGCCGCTCGGTCCACGCGCTCGTCACATCGCCGCTGGCGACCGGGCTGTTCGGCAAGGCGATCGTGATGTCGGGCGGCGACGCCCGCTCCGATCCCGCCGCCACCCTCGCCGGCGCCGAGCAGATCGGCATTGCCTTCGCAAGGAACAAGGGGATCGACCCCACCGCCCCCGATGCACTCGCGCGGTTGCGCGCGCTGAGCGCCGAGCAGGTCACCGACGGCCTCAACCTGGCCACCATGCCCCGCCCCGGGGCCGGGCCGGCGACCTATGGCGGCCCGTTCGTCGACGGCACGGTGGCCGTCGACATCCGCCGCGTCTATGCGAGCGGACGCTTCGCCAAGGTGCCGATGCTGATCGGGGCGACCAGCGCCGACATTGGCGGAACGAAGGGCTCGATGATCGCGGGCGGGCGCGAGGTGGCCGCGTTGCTGGCCGACACGGGCATGCCGGTGTGGGCGTATCGCTTTTCCTATGTCGCCGATTCGATCGGCACGCCCGGCGCGCAGCATGCCTCCGACATCCCCTATTTCCTCGACACCGCGGACATTAAATATGGCGCCGCGACGACGCCGAAGGACAAAGCGGTCGCCCGGGCGATCAGCCGCGCGATCGTCACCTTCGCGCGCACCGGCACGCCAAACGGCGCCGGCCTGCCGAACTGGCCGCGCTATGCCCGCGCCACCGACCAGCTGATGGACTTCGGCGCCGACGGCACGGCGGTCGCCCGGGCCGATCCGTGGGGCGCGGAGATCGACGCCAAGCAGGCCGCCATCCCGGGCAAGTGACCCCGCTCCCGGCCACGCTTCGCCGCGATCGCGCGACAAGCCGCATTGTGCATCGGCGCCCGCGGCACTAGCCATGCGCCATGCGCGCTTCCCTCCCCGGCGTTTTCCGCCTGTTCCCGATCCTGTGCCTGTTCGGACTGCTCGCGAGCGCCGTCGCGGTGCGCGCGGCCTCCTCCTCCTTCGACCTGGTCGGACCGCGGCTCAGCGTCGTCGTTACGCGCGACGGCGTCACGCTGCCGCTCGAGCGCGTCCCCAACCTTGCCGAGGGCGACAAGCTCGAGATCAAGCTCGAATCGCTGCCCGGCCATGACGAGCATTACCGCATGGTCGCAGTGTTCCTTCGCGGCGCGGTCGACCGGCCCGAAAAGGGCTGGTTCCGCGAGGCGATGAGCTGGAAACCGAGCAACGCCACGCTCTCGCTGGTCGTCCCCAAGAGCGCGCAGCAAATGGCGCTGTTCATCGTCCCCGAGAGCGGCGGCGGCGCCAACGCGATCGTATCGGCGGTGCGCAAGCAGCCCGGCGCGTTCGTGCGCGCGGTGCAGGAGCTCAACCAGGCGTCGCTCGACCGCGCCCGGCTCGACACCTTCCTGCGCGAGATGCAGGCGGCCGAGCGCAAGCAGCCCGCCAGCCTTGCCGCGGTCTCGCCCGTCCTGACGCGCAGCCTCGCGGTCAAGCTCAAGGCCGAATGCCTCGCGCAGCCGACCGAATTGCAGTCCGCCTGCCTGACCGGCGACCGCGAGACGCTGCTGCTTGCCGACACGCACAGCTCGGCGCTGGCCGATACGCTGGCGGGAACGCCGACCGACCTCGCCTTCCAGCTGAGCGCGACGCCGCAAGCGGGCTACGGCTCATACAGCTCGTATATCGGCGTGGTGCGCGACCTGTTCCGGATGTTCGGCGCGTTCCAGTCGACGCAGCTGCAGTTCATCCCCGCGCTCGGCCAGATGGCCGACGGGCGCGTCACCGTGCTGCTCAACACGCCGGTGTCGTTCGCCAAGCCGACCTCGGTGATGGTCGTCGCCTTGCCCGCGATCGAGGCGCCCAAGCCGCCGCCGCTGCGGCGCTCGGCGCCCGAGGGGCTGCTCTGCGCCGATACCGATCTCGTGCTGCCGGTCGAGGGTGCACCGCTGATCTACGCGACGGGCTATGCGCACGACATGACCTTGCGGCTCAAGCGGCTCGACGGGACGCAGGCCGAACTGCCGGTCCGCGCCGACCCGAGCGTCGGCGGCTACGTCGCCGTTGGCGCGCTGCCGTTCGGCCCGTTCGGCCCGGTGATCGCGGCGCAGCTGCACGGCGCGTGGGGCTTCTCGTCGTTCGACGGGCCGAGCTTCCTGCTGTCGAAGCCCGACGATGGTCCGTGGCAGGCGACCGATCGCACCGCGTTGGTCGTCGGCCGCTCGAACGAGCTCGAACTGACCGGGCCCGGCGCCGGCTGCGTGACGCGCGTCGCGCTGCGCCGCGGCGATTCGCCGGGTGATACGCTCGCCTGGAAGCAAGCGCCGAACGGCGCGATCATCGCCACCGTCCCGCTCGAAAAGGCCGAACCCGGCCCCGTCGCGATCCTGATCGAACGCAAGGGGGCGACCGCCCCCGCGGTTGTGACGCTGCGCGCGTCGCAGCAGGCGAGCAGCCTCGATGATCTCAGCATCCATGCCGGCGACGACCAGGCGATGCTCACCGGCACGCGGCTCGACCAGGTCGCCGCGGTGACGATCGGGGCGCTCACCTTCACGCCGGGCGCGCTCACCCGCGTCGACAAGCAAGACCGGCTGGTGCTCCAGCCGAGCGACCCGGCAAGCCTGCGCGCGATCGAGCCGGGCAAGTCGCTCGCGGCCGACATCAGCTTCGTCGGGGGGCGGCACCGGACGCTGTCGGTGACGGTTGCCCCGCGCCGCACCTCGGTCGAATTCGTGCGGATCACCGCGCAGTCGGCCGCGCGCGAGGGCACGGTGCCGATCACCGTGGCGTCGCCCGGCGTGTTCGCGCAGGACGCACGGCTGACCTTTGCCTTCCGGGTAGACGGCGCCGCCAGCCTGACGGGCCGCGAGACGATCGAGATCGCCACCGCCGATGGCCGCGCCGCCGCGACCGTGCAGGGTGGCAAGGGCTATGATGTGCAGGATGCCAAGACCGGCATCGTCAGCTTCGAACCCGCCGAAGCGCTCGGCCCGGTCGCCTATGGGCCGCTGCGCTTCCGGCTGGTGCGCGACGGCGAGGCGTCGAGCTGGACCCCGCTCGCGACGATCGTCCGCCTACCCGAGATCCACTCGGTCAGCTGCACCGCGGGCAAGGCGTGCAAGCTGCTCGGCAACCGCTTCTTCCTGATCGACGCGGTCGGCACGACCGAGGATGCGCAGCAGAGCCAGCGCATCGCCGACGGCTTCGTCGGCACCGAGATCGTCACCCGTGCGGCCGCCGGCGGCCGCATCTTCCTGCATCTGCGCGACGCCCCGCAAGCCGTCGCCACCGTCACCGCGCGCTGACCCGGGTCGGCGCGCGGGGAACATCTGGCGCCGGCAGGGCTTCGGTTTATACGGGCAGCCTCGCCCATGCTTTCATGGAAATGCCGATGCCCGACGCCAGCGTGTTTCTCCGATCTGTCGCCGCCGCATCGCGCGGAGTCGGGCCCGCGTGATCAAGGTCGTCAGCTACAACATGCACAAGGGCGTCGGGCTCGATCGCCAGCGCGACCCGCGCCGCATCCTCGACGTGCTGCGCGAAATCGATGGCGACGTGATCGCGCTGCAGGAGGCCGACCGCCGCTTCGGCACCAAGGCGCGCGTCATCCCGCAGCATCTGATGGAAGAACAATCGCCGTGGCACGCCGTCCCGATCGGGCATGACCGCGCGAGCATGGGGTGGCACGGCAATGCCATTCTGGTGCGCAAGGGTGCGCCGGTGCAGGCCTGCGCCGCGCTGCATATCCCCGCGCTCGAGCCGCGCGGCGCGATCCGCGTCGATGTCGTCGCCAACGGCGTGCCGATCCGCGTGCTCGGCATGCATCTCGATCTGTCCGGACTGTGGCGCCGCAAGCAGGCGCGCGCGATCCTCGCGCATGTCGAGTCCTGCCCGGTCCGCCTGCCCGCGGTGCTGATGGGCGATCTCAACGAATGGACCCCGGCGGGCGGCTGCCTCCACGATTTCGGGCGCGACTATCCGAGCGTGCCGACCGGCCCGAGCTTCCACGCGCGCCGTCCGGTCGGGCGGCTCGACCGGATCATGACGCGCGGCTTCCGCGTGCTCGATCACGGCGTGCATGCCAGCGCGACCGCGCGCCGCGCCTCGGATCATCTGCCGATCTGGGCGGTGCTCGAGCCGCTGTGATGCGCGAGAAGGAGCTCCGCCTCGCGCTCGTCTGCTACGGCGGGATCAGCCTTGCCGTCTACATGCACGGCATCACCAAGGAAATCTGGCGCCTCGCACGCGCAAGCTCGAGCTTCCACGCGGTCGATGCCGCGCCCGCCACGGGCAGCGAAGCCGTCTACCGCGGACTGCTCGAGGAGATCGAGGCCGAGACCGGGCTCAAGCTGCGCGTGCTGGTCGACATCATCGCGGGCGCGAGCGCCGGCGGGGTCAACGGCATCTTCCTCGGCCAGGCGATCAGCACCGGGCAGAGCCTCGAGCCGCTGACCCAGCTCTGGCTCGATTCGGCCGACATCGAGGCGCTGGTCGACCCCAAGCAGGCGCCGACGCACCGCTTCACCAAGGCGTGGGCGCTGCCGCTCGCGTGGATGGCGGGGCGGCGCGGCGTCGACGATATCGAGCAACAGTTCGAGCCCGGCGCGCGCGAGGAAGTCCGCGCGAAGCTCTCGCACTTCGTCCGCTCGCGCTGGTTCGAGCCGCCGTTCGGGGGCGAGCGCTTCACCGGGCTGATCCTCGACGCGCTCGATGCGATGGCGGCGAGCGCGCCCGGGCGGCGGCTGCTGCCCGACGGCCAGCCGCTCGATTTGTTCGTCACCGTCACCGATTTCCGCGGCCATCCCGAGCGGCTGACGCTCAACTCGCCGCCCGAGGTGATGGAGACCGAACATCGCGTCGTCGTCACCTTCAGCGATCACGGCGTTGCCGGGGCGACGCTGGCCGACCCCGCCGAACTCGTTTTCGCCGGCCGCGCGACGTCGAGCTTCCCCGGCGCCTTCCCGCCCTTCATGGTCGGCGAGCTCGACCGCGTGCTGGCCGAGCGCAAGGTCGCCTGGCCCGGCCGCGCCGCCTTTCTCCAGCGCATCCTGCCGCGCCAGTTCGCCGCCAACGCCGCCGAGAGCGCAGTGCTGATCGACGGCTCGGTGCTCAACAACGCCCCGTTCCGCCCGGCGATCGAGGCGCTGCGCGAGCGCCCGGCACGCCGCCAGGTCGACCGCCGCTTCGTCTATATCGACCCCAATCCGCGAGGCGCGCTGACCTTCGGCACGACGCGCAGCGCGGTGCCGGGCTTCTTCCAGACGATCATCGGCGCGGTCACCGAACTGCCGCGCGCCCAACCGATCCGCGACAATCTCGAGGAAATCGCCGAACGCTCGCGCCAGATCGAGCGGATGCGCGCAATCATCGCCGGGATCCGGCCCGAGGTCGAAAAGCAGGTCGAGGAACTGTTCGGCTACACGCTCTTCCTCGGTTCGCCGACCGAGGCGCGGCTCAACACCTGGCGTCGCCGCGCGCAGGCGGCAGCGGCCAAGAGCGCGGGCTATGGCTATGCCGCTTACGGCCATCTCAAGATCAACGGCGTCGTCGAGGCGATCGCCGACCTGCTCCACCACGCCGGTGGCGAGCCCGGGCCGCAAAGCTGGCGGCGGATCCGTGACTATATCGGCCAGGCGGTCGCCGCGCGCGGTTTCGACGACATGCAGGCGAGTTTTGCCGGCGGTGCGAGTCCCAACACGATCGGCTTCCTGCGCACCTTCGACCTCGGCTTCCGCCTGCGCCGGCTGCGCCTGCTCGCGCGCCGCATCACCGATCTCGAGGGCGACCGCCCCGAGGCCGAGCTCGTCGCCTTGCGCGAGGCGATCTACGAAAGCCTCGCCGAATATCTCGAGTGCAAGCGCACCGATCGCTACGGCGCGCTGCGCAACGACGTGCGGCTGTTGCGCGGCGATGCCGGGGCGTTGCTCGACAAGCTCGGCGCGGCGATGGACCTGACCGCGCTCGACCGCCGCACCGAGCAGCGCCTCGCCGCCGCGTTCCAGGGGCTCGAGCGCGAGGTCAAGCGGCCGATCCTGCTGACCTATCTCGGCTTCCCCTATTTCGACGTCGCGACGCTGCCGCTGTTGCAGGGCGAGGGGCTCGACGAGTTCGATCCGATCAAGGTCGACCGGATCTGTCCCGACGACGCGACCGGCATCCGCAGCGGGGGCGCCGAGGCGACGCTCAAGGGTATCCAGTTCAACAGCTTCGGCGCCTTCTTCAGCCGCGCCTATCGCGAGAATGACTATCTTTGGGGGCGCCTGCACGGCGCCGAACGGCTGATCGACATCGTGCTGTCGGCGCTCGAACCGACGATGACGCTCAAGGCGGGGCGTGCCGCCGCGATCAAGCGCGCGGCGTTCCTCGCGATCCTCGACGAGGAATCCGAAAAGCTGACCGCGATCCCCGGCCTCTTCGAAACGCTGCGGCGCGAAGTGGGGTGATCTTCCTCCCCTCCCTGGAAGGGAGGGGAGGATCGAGAGCAAGCAGGCTGGCATTCGCGCGACGATCGCACTACCCTTCGCGCATGCAGTTCCTGAAAATCCTCTTCTGGTGTCTCCTCGCCTTCATCGCGGCGGTCTTCACGCTGGGCAATTGGAACAGCGTGCCGATCAAATTGTGGGGCGGAATGGAAGCGCTTATCAATTTGCCGTTGCTGCTGCTGCTGACCTTCCTGGCGGGCCTCGTGCCGACACTCGTCTGGCATTCGACGCTGCGCTGGCGCCTGCGCAACCGGCTCGCCGCCACCGAGCGGGCGCTGCACGACCTGCGCGTCGCCGCCGCACCGCCGGCAGTGACCCCGGCCGCGATGCTGATGCCCGACTCGGTCGTGGTCGACTCGCGCCCGGTCACTCCGGCATGAGCAACCGCCTGTACGTCGCGCTCGACACGCCCGATCTCGAACAGGCCCGTGCGCTTGCCGGCAAGGTCCACCGCCACGTCGGCGGGATCAAGCTCGGCCTCGAATTCTTCATGGCCAATGGCCGAGCTGGCGTGCGCGAAATGGCCGAGCTAGGGCTGCCGATCTTCCTCGATCTCAAGCTGCACGACATTCCCAACACCGTCGCCAAGGCGATCATGGCGCTGCGCGGGCTCGATCCGGCGATCCTGACGGTCCACGCTGCGGGTGGCCGCGCGATGCTCGAGGATGCCAAGGCGGCCGCGCCGGCGGGCACCAAGGTCGTCGCGGTGACGACGCTGACCAGCCTCGACGGCGCCGATCTCAAGTCGATCGGCTGTTCGGGCGACCCGCACGAGCAGGTGCTGCGACTGACCGAACTGGCGCGCGACGCCGGGGTCGACGGCGTCGTCTGCTCGGGCGAGGAAGTCGCCGCCGCGCATAAATTCTGGCCCAAGGGGTTCTTCGTCGTTCCCGGCGTGCGCCCCGCCAACGGCGTGATCGGCGACCAGAAGCGTGTCGTCACCCCGCGCGCCGCGATCGACGCGGGCGCCTCGATTCTGGTGGTCGGCCGCCCGATCACGCAAGCCGAAGATCCCAACGCCGCCGCGCGCGAGATCGAAGCGACGCTCTGAGCGCGCGCTCCCAAGGAACCGTCATGCAGGTCACCGCCAAGATTTGCGGCCTCTCCACCCCCGAAACGCTCGACACTGCGATCGCGGGCGGGGCGAGCCATGTCGGTTTCGTCTTCTTCCCGCCCTCGCCGCGCACCCTGACGCGCGATCGCGCGGCGCAGCTTGCCGCGCGCGTGCCCGCGCATGTCCAGCGCGTCGGCGTGTTCGTCGATCCCGACGATGCGCTGCTCGACCGGGCGATCGCCGCCGGGCATCTCGACGTGCTGCAACTCCACAAGACCGCGCCGGCCCGCAGCGCCGCGATCAAGGCGCGCACGCGGTTGCCGGTCTGGAGCGCGGTCGCGGTGCGCACCCGCGCCGATCTCGGCGAGGCGGCGCGCTATGGCGGCGTCGCCGACCGCATCCTGTACGACGCCAAGACCCCGCCCGGCGCCGCGCTACCCGGCGGGATGGGCGTGCGTTTCGACTGGAGCCTGCTCGAGGGGTTCCGCCACCCGCTGCCGTGGCTGCTGTCGGGCGGGCTCGATCCGGTCAATCTGCGCGATGCGGTGCGGATGACGGGCGCGACGCTGGTCGACGTGTCTTCCGGCGTGGAGAGTGCGCCGGGGATCAAGGACGTGACCAAGATTCGCGCGTTTCTGGATGCTGTGCACGGGCTCTGAGCGCAAAGCCCTCTCCCATCCTTCATGGGAGAGGGTTGGGTGAGGGTCTTCCTTCTTCTGTCGCCTCAAGAAGAAGACCCTCACCCAACCCTCTCCCGCGAAGGCGGGAGAGGGCTTGAGGGCGCTCCCGGCTCGACACGCCCGACCGAGGTGCTAAACGCCTTCCCATGAACGCTCCCAACTCCTTCCGCACCCAACCGGACGATCGCGGTCATTTCGGCGATTTCGGTGGCCGCTATGTCGCCGAGACGCTGATGCCGCTCGTGCTCGAGCTCGACGAGGCCTATCGCGCCGCCAAGGCAGACCCGGCCTTCAAGGCGCAGTTCGACGATTTGCTCGAACATTATGTCGGCCGCCCAAGCCCGCTCTATTACGCCGAACGCCTGACCGACGCTTTGCGCGAAGGCGCCCCCGAGGGCAAAGGTGCGCAGGTCTGGTTCAAGCGTGACGAGCTCAATCACACCGGCGCGCACAAGATCAACAATTGCATCGGGCAGATCCTGCTCGCGATGCGCATGGGCAAGACGCGGATCATTGCCGAGACCGGCGCGGGCCAGCACGGCGTCGCCACCGCGACGGTCTGCGCGCGCTTCGGCCTGCCGTGCGTGATCTACATGGGCGCCAAGGACATCGAGCGGCAGGCGCCCAACGTGTTCCGCATGAAGCTCTTGGGCGCCGAAATCCGCCCGGTGACGAGCGGATCGCATTCGCTCAAGGATGCGATGAACGAGGGCATGCGCGACTGGGTCGCCAACGTCCACGACACCTTCTACATCATCGGCACCGCCGCGGGCCCGCACCCCTATCCGGAGATGGTCCGCGATTTCCAGAGCGTGATCGGCACCGAGGCGCGCGCGCAGATGCTGTCGCGGATCAACCGCCTGCCCGACCTGCTCGTCGCGGCGATCGGTGGGGGTTCGAATGCGATCGGCCTGTTCCACCCCTTCCTCGACGATGGCGACGTGATGATGCTCGGCGTCGAGGCGGCGGGCCGCGGGCTCGACAAGGAGCATGCGGCATCGCTTGCGGGCGGTGCGCCGGGCATCCTCCACGGCAACAAGACCTATCTGCTGCAGGACGAAGACGGCCAGATCACCGAGGCGCATTCGATCTCGGCGGGTCTCGATTATCCCGGCATCGGGCCCGAGCATAGCTGGCTGCACTCGATCGGCCGCGTGGAATACACCTCGATCACCGACACCGAGGCGCTCGACGCGTTCCAACTGCTGTGCCGGACCGAGGGGATCATCCCCGCGCTCGAACCGTCCCACGCCATCGCCGCCGTGGCGAAGCGCGCGCGCGAGATGGACCGCGACCAGATCATCCTCGCCAACCTGTGCGGGCGCGGCGACAAGGACATCTTCACCGTCGCCGAAGCGCTGGGGGTGGCGATATGAGCTATTCCCGTCGCCCCGGCGGAGGCCGGGGCCGCTGCATTCTGACGCGCATCGCCGGTTTCGCGAACATCAAGCCGGCCCCGGCCTCCGCCGGGGCGACGTGTGTGGTGGGAGCAACCGCATGACCCGCCTCGCCGCCGCCTTCGCCAAGGGCCACCCCGCGCTCGTCGCCTTCGTTACCGCCGGCGACGGCCCGACCGCGGCGATCCTCGACGCACTCGTCGAAGGTGGCGCGGACGTGATCGAGCTCGGCATGCCGTTCACCGATCCGATGGCCGACGGCCCTGCGATCCAGGCCGCCAACATCCGCAGCTTGCTCGCGGGTACGCGCACCGCCGATATCCTCGCGATCGCCACCGCCTTCCGCGCGCGTCATCCGGAAACCCCGCTCGTGCTGATGGGCTATGCCAATCCGATGACGATCCGCGGCGGCGAGTGGTTCGCGCAGGCCGCGCACGCCGCCGGCGTCGACGGCGTGATCTGCGTCGACATTCCGCCCGAGGAAGATCCCGAGCTCGGCCCCGCGCTGCGCGAGAAAGGTATCGCCCCGATCCGCCTCGCCACCCCCACCACCGACGCGGCACGCCTGCCGACGGTGCTCGATGGCGCCAGCGGCTTCCTCTATTACGTCTCGGTCGCCGGCATCACCGGGCTGCAACAGGCCGCGCAGACCTCGATCGACGCGGCGGTCAAGCGGCTGAAGGCGCATACCGACCTCCCCGTCGCGGTCGGCTTCGGCGTGCGCACGCCCGAACAGGCCGCCGCCATCGCGCGCGTCGCCGACGGCGTCGTGGTCGGCTCGGCGATCGTCGAGCTGGTCGCGCAACACGGCGCGGACGCACCCGCTGCGGTGCGTGCCTATATCCAGTCGCTGGCGACGGCGATCCACACCGCTCGCCAAGGAGTTCCCGCATGAGCTGGCTCACCAACGTGCGCAACGCGCTCGCCTACGTCGTCCCCGTCAAGAAGGAGACGCCCGACAATCTCTGGCACAAGTGCAAGGGCTGCGGGACGATGACCTTCGTCAAGGAGCTCGAGGATAATCTCCACGTCTGCCCGCATTGCGACCATCACGATCGCATCGGGCCGCTGCTGCGCTTTCAATATGTGTTCGACGCCGGCAGCTATGCGATCGTGCCGCTGCCCAAGGTGCCCGACGATCCTTTGAAGTTCCGCGACACCAAGCGCTACGTCGACCGGATCAAGGCGGCGCGCGCTGCCACCTCCGAGGGCGACGCGCTGATCACCGCGCGCGGGACGATCGAGGGCCGCCGCGCGGTGATCGGCGTGCAGGACTTCGCCTTCATGGGCGGTTCGATGGGCCTGGCGGTCGGCGAGGCGTTCGTTCGCGGCGTCGAGACCGCGATCCGCGACAATTGCCCCTACATCATCTTCACCGCCGCCGGCGGCGCGCGGATGCAGGAGGGCATCCTGTCGCTGATGCAGATGCCGCGCGCCACGGTGGCGATCGCGATGCTGCACGATGCCGGGCTGCCCTATATCGTCGTGCTGACCGACCCGACCACCGGCGGCGTCACCGCGAGCTATGCGATGCTCGGCGACGTGCAGATCGCCGAGCCGGGCGCGCTGATCGGGTTTGCCGGCCAGCGCGTGATCGAGCAGACGATCCGCGAGAAGCTGCCCGACGGTTTCCAGCGCGCCGAATATCTGCTTGAGCATGGCATGATCGACATGGTCAAGCACCGCCGCGACCTGCGCGCGACGCTGGCGAGCCTGATCGACTATCTCGTCGGCGCCCGCGAAGCGGCGTGACCTAATCTCCCTCACCCCTTCAGGGGAGAGGGCAAGCGAGGCGAAGCCGAAGCGCGGGAGAGGGGCAGTGGTCAGGCGGTAGTAGCTGGTACTGCCCCTCTCCCCGGCCCTCTCCCCGCAAGCGGGGAGAGGGAGAAGAAGATGGACACCGCAACCTCGACCAACCCCGCGGTGCAAGCCCAGCTCGACCGCCTCTGGTCGCTCTCGCCCGGCGCCGACATCCTCGGGCTCGAGCGGATCACCACGCTGCTCGAGCGGCTCGGCAACCCGCATCACCATCTGCCCCCAACGATCCACGTCGCCGGCACCAACGGCAAGGGCTCGACCTGCGCCTTCCTGCGCGCGACGCTCGAAGCCGCGGGCCTGACGACGCACGTCTACACCAGCCCGCACCTGGTCCGCTTCAACGAGCGGATCCGCCTCGCCGGCAACCTCATCACCGACGACGCGCTCGCGCGCCTGTTGGAGGAGGTGCTCGACCAAGCCGCCGATCTCACCGCGAGCTTCTTCGAGGTCACCACCGCCGCCGCCTTCCTCGCCTTCAGTCGCACGCCGGCCGACGCGTGCATCGTCGAGGTCGGGCTTGGCGGGCGGCTCGACGCGACCAATGTGCTGACGCGCCCGCTCGTCACTGGCATCGCGCAGCTCGGCATCGACCATCAGAGCTTCCTCGGCGACACCGCCGAGGCAATCGCGGGTGAGAAAGCCGGCATCGCCAAGCCTGGCGTGCCGCTCGTCACGATGGCCTACCCCGCGCCGATCGCCGCGCGCGTCGCGACGGTCGCCGCGGCGGCGGGAGCCCTTCTCTCGCCGGCGGGCGACGCCTGGCACTTCGCCGTCGAGCCCGAGCGACTCGTTTATCAAGACGGCACGGGTCAGATCGAAACCCCGCTCCCGCACATGGCTGGCCCGCACCAACCCGAAAACCTCGCCCTCGCCATCGCGCTGCTGCGCCACCAGAGCGCTCTGACGATCCCGCGCAACGCCTATCGCAGCGCCGCCGAGACGACGCACTGGCCCGCACGGATGCAGCGGCTCCACGCCGGCCCGCTGACCGATCTGCTGCCCCCTGGAAGCCAGCTGTGGCTCGATGGCGGTCATAACCCCGCCGCGGCGGCGGCGATCTCGGCGACGCTAGAAGCGATCGCCCACCCCGGCATCGGTCGCAGCGAAGTCCATCTCGTGCTCGGCATGCTCGCCAACAAGGATCCGGCGGGACTGCTCGCGCCGTTCGCCGCGCTGGCCACGACGCTCCATGCGGTACCGGTGCCCGACCACGCGCACCACACGCCCGCCGCGCTCGTCGCGGTCGCGCACGATCTCGGCATCGCCGCGCACACCGCGCCCGACGTCGCGACCGCGTTGCGCGACATCGCCACGATCGGCGACCCGGCAGAACCGCCGATCGTGCTGGTGCTGGGATCGCTCTATCTGGCGGGCGTGGTGCTCGCCGAAAACCGCGAAACGCCGAGCTGAAGATACCCGACTTTATTGCGATTGACTTGCAATAGCGAATCAATGAGGATGCTCGCAGCAACGGAGCATCCCCATGAACACCACCCCTGCACCCACGCCAGCCCCCTATCCCGCCCGGCTCGCCCAATGCCTGCCGAGCGCGATGCCGACCGATTCCAACGCCCGGCTGATGCTGTTCGCGTTCCGCCGGCTCGGCGCGCACGGGCTGAACGACGCGCATGCGGCGATCACGCTTTTCCAGGCCTTTGGCGAGGAATTTCGTCGTCCGCTGACGCTGCTGCGGACGATGATGGCAGACCTGGCGCACAGCGCGACCTGCCCGATCGCGATCGCGCCGTGCTGCTGCATGCGGATGACCGGCTCGGAGGCGACGATGCTGACGATCATCGCGCGCGCCGAGACTTCCCCCGAAAGCGCGCACCTGCTGCTCGCCGACCTGATCGGCGTGCGCCGCCCCGACGGCGTGCTCGCCAGCGTCACCGCGCTGGCGCAGGCCTTTGCCGATGCCGGACGGCCGATCGTGGCGTAGCGCGCCGGGCACTCACCGCTTGGCGCGCACCTCCGCAAGCCGCGCCGTCGCCCAGCGATACATCTCCGCCTCGGCGGCGCGCTGGTGGCGATCGAGCAGCTTCATCCGCGCCTCGACCTCCTCGAGCACGATGCGCGCCTCTTGGTCAGCACCCTGCTCGAGCAACAGCGCGGCATAGCGGCACCGCCCCTCCTCGCCCGGTAGGCGGGTGACGAGATCGGCAAAGAGGCCACGCGCCTCGTCGCTGCGCCCGAGGCGATCGAGGATGCGCGCGCGCAACAACCCGATCCGGTCGCGATCGCTCTGCGCCGATGCGGCCGGCGCGGCGTCGAGCGTCGCCAGTGCCGCCGCAGCATCGTCGGTCTCGAAATGCGCCCGCGCGAGCTTCTCGGCGCTGCGCAGATCGACCGGGCCGAGCGTCGTCGCCTCGCGATACAGCGGCAAGGCCTCGCCATGCTTGCCCTGCGCGACCAGCGCATCGGCAAGCCGCATCCGATTGGCGACGGTGTCGGCCAGGTCGAGCGCGGCGCGGGCAGCGCGGACCTCCTTGTCGGGATCGAGCGTCGCCGCGACATTGGCGCGCGCCGCGCGGACATGGCGGTTGCCCTGGAAACGCGGCAGCACCTCGATCACGACATAGGCGATCGTGCTCGCGATCGGCAGGAAGATCAGCGCCATGATCCACAATTGGTTGCGCCCGTTGCGGATCACGTCGATCACGCACACCACCTGGATCGCGATCGTCAGCAGCCAGATCATGCCGTCGGCACCGCCCCCTCGGTCTCGCCGACCGACGCGTCGATCAGCCCGACGCGGCTCATCCACCAGAACAGCAGCACGCCCGGCAGCGCGGCGACCGTCGTCAGCAGGTAGAAGTTCACATAGCCCATCGCGTCAATCAGGCTGCCTGCGGTGGTGCCCGTCACCGCGCGTCCGACGATGCTGGTCGCCGCCGAGATCAGCGCATATTGCGCCGCGGTGAAGCGCGAATTGGTCAGCGCCGAGAAATAGGCGACGACGGTGACGCCGCCGATTCCGCTCGAGAAATTCTCGAAGCCGATCGCGCCCGCCATGCCGAGGTTCGAATGCCCCGCCATCGCCAGCCCGGCAAAGCTGAGGTTCGACACCATCATCAGCACCAGCGAGATCAGTACCGAACGCTTCATCCCAAGCTTGGTGTAGATCAGCCCGCCCACGAAGATACCGACGAGGTAGGCGAGGAAGCCGATCCAGACGTCGTAAAAGGCGATCTCGTCATTCGTGAATTTGAGCGAATCGAACAGCAACCGGAAGGTGAGGTTGGCGAGCGTGTCACCGATCTTGTGGATCAGGATGAACAGCAACACGAGCAGCGCACCCTGCCGCTGGAAGAATTGCACGAACGGCCCGATGATCGACGCGCCGAGATTGGCCATCCCGCCGCGCTTGTCGGGCTCGCGGTGCCGCGCCGGTTCGCCGTAGAGCAAGCCCGCCAGCATCGCCGGCAGCGCGAACAGGCCGCACAGCAGATAGGCATTGGCCCAACCGAACCGCGCCGCCACGACCAACGCCAGCGCCCCCGCGCCTGCCGAACCGAGCCGCCAGCCATATTGCGACATGCCCGATCCCACGCCCAATTGCCGCGGCTCGAGGATTTCGATGCGATAGGCGTCGATCACGATGTCGAAGGTCGCCCCCGCGGCACCGACCAGGATCGCCGCGATCGCGGTGGCGTAAATGTCGGCCTTCGGGTCGATCAAGGCGAGGTGAGCGACAGCGGCCATCACCAGCAGTCCGGCGACGATCAGCCAGGACACGCGCTGTCCGAGCCGCCCGATCAGCGGCAGGCGCACGCCGTCGACGACCCACGCCCATATCCATTTGAGATTGTAGACCAGGAAGGCGAGGCTGAACGCGGTGACGGTCGACTTGGTGATGCCGCTCTGCGCCAGCCGCGTCGTCAGCGTCGCGCCGATCATCGCGAACGGAAAGCCCGACGAGACCCCCAACGCCAGCGCTGCGAGCGGTGCCTTTTCCAGATAGGGCCGAACGCCGTCCCACCACGTCGGGTCGCGCCCGGTCACCACATCCATTCGTCGCTCGCCCCTTAGTCGTTCGGGCGCAAGGTAGCGGCAAATTACGGCAGAGGAAGCGCTTTGCGGCTAAAAAGGCTCAGGTCGTGGTCGCGAACAGACTGAACCCGGCGGGAAGGCGCTTGGGCTTTTTGCCCTCGAGCACCGCCTCGATCGCGGCGATCGCGGCGAGCAGGTCGCGTTGCGCATAGGGTTTCGCCAGGCACCCCGCCGCGACCTCGCGCCCGCCTTCGGGACAGGAGCCAGTCACGAACAAGACCGGCACGCCGACTCCGTGCGCGGCGCGCGCGACGTCGAGTCCGCTGCCGTCGGCCAGGCTGATGTCGACCAGCACGAGATCGATCTCGCGCTCACCGCCGATCACGCTCAGCGCATCGGCGACCCGGTCGACCGTCGCTACCACCGCATATTCGGCCTCGCGCAAAAAATGCTCGGTGTCGAACGCCACCAGCGGCTCGTCCTCGACGAGCAAGAGGTTGGAAATCCGCCGCTTCTTCTTCGCGAAAAGCATCGCAGGAAATACCTGTCTGTTTCGTTCGTGCCGGAAGTGGCAGCGCGCGTCCCGCCCTCGTTACGCACCCGCGCCTTAACGCGCGGCTACGAGATTAGGCACATTTTATTTTGTCCACCCGCAGCGCGACAAATTCGGTATGAGAGCGCCGTGTCCAAGCCCCCAATCCAAAAAGAGCGCTCCTCGGAGCAAGCCCGCCCCAAAGATGAGCAACGCATCGCCAAGCTGCTCGCGCGCGCCGGCGTCGCCTCGCGGCGTGAAGTCGAACGCATGATTGCCGACGGGCGCGTCGCGCTCGATGGCGTCGTGCTCGACACGCCCGCGACGATCCTGCCTTCGCTCACCGGCGTGACGGTCGACGGCGAGCCGATCGCCGCACCCGCGGCCGCGCGCCTGTTCCTCTATCACAAGCCACCCGGCCTGCTCGTCACCGAACGCGATCCCGCGGGTCGCAAGACGATCTACGACGAGCTGCCCGACGATCTGCCGCGGCTGGTTCCGGTCGGCCGGCTCGATCTCAACACCGAGGGCTTGCTCCTCATGACCACCGACGGCGAATTGAAGCGCCAGCTCGAGCTCCCCGCGACCGGCGTCGAGCGTGCGTACCGCGCCCGCGCCTACGGCCCGATCACGCAGGAGCAGCTTGAGGAGCTGATCCACGGCGTAGAGATCGAGGGCATCCGCTACGGCTCGATCAACGCCAATCTCGAACGCCGCACCGGCGCCAACGTCTGGATCGAGATGATCCTGACCGAGGGCAAGAATCGCGAAGTGCGCCGCGTGCTCGAATATCTCGGGCTCAAGGTCTCGCGGCTGATCCGCACGCGCTATGGCCCGTTCCTGCTCGGCGACCTCACGGTCGGCGAGATTGGTGAGGTCAAGCAGCACGACGTCGTCAGCTTCCGTAAGGATCCGACGCGCAAGGGCGGCGGCGAAGCCCCCAAGCTGGTCGAGAAGCCGCGCCGCGAGCAACGCGGGATGCAGCAGATCCCGTCCGCGCCCAAAGCCCCGATCCCCAAGCCGCAGCCCGCGCGTCGCATCACCAAGACCTCGGCCAACCGCGCCGACAAGGCGGCGTTTGCCGAACCAACGCGGCAGGCACAGCCCGGCCGCGATCCGGTGGTGCTGACCAAGGCCACCAAGGTGAAGCGCTTCTACGACGCCAAGCCCAAGGCCGGCACCGAGCCCGTAGCACCGCGCGCGATCGCGCCGGGCCAGCGCCCCAAGGTGTTCAGCCCCGAGCTCGGCCGCAACGTTCGCGCCAAGCCCGGCCGCACCGCCACGCCGACCGAGACCGCCGAGCGCAAGCCCGCCAAGGCGACGCCCCGCACCGCGGGCAAGGCGCGCGCCGCGCCATCCAAGCCGGCGCGCGTGAAGATCCACAAGAGCCGGACCAGGAAGTAAGATGCGCATCATTGCCGGAAAATGGCGCGGCCGCCCGCTGGTCGCGCCCAAGGGCGACGCGACTCGCCCGACTGCCGACCGCGTCCGCGAGGCGCTGTTCTCGATGCTCACCAGCCGCGTCGGCAGCTTCGAGGAGTTGGCGGTCGCCGATTTCTTCGCAGGCTCGGGCGCGCTCGGGATCGAGGCGCTGTCGCGCGGCGCCGCGTCGTGCATCTTCGTCGAGCAGGACAAGCCCGCGCTCGACGCCCTGCGCGTCAACCTGACCAAATTGGGCGGCGCGAAGGAAATCGGCGCCGACGTCCGCGCGCAATCGGTGCTGGCGCTGGGGCTTGCCGCAAAGCCGCTCGACCTGATCGTGATGGACCCGCCCTACGACAGCGGCGCGGGCGCGGTCGCGCTCGACAAGCTCAACCGGCTGGGGTGGATCGGCGAGGCGACGTGGATCAGCATCGAGACCGCCAAGGCCGAACTGGTCGAGGTCGCCGGCTTCGTCGAGGACGTCAGCCGCGTTCACGGCAAGGCTCGGATCACGCTGCTGCGGCGCGGGTGATTAAAGAAAACCCCCTCCCCTGAAGGGGAGGGGTTTAGATTAGCTCAAACGTGGTGCGACAGCCCGAATAGCGTCAGCATCAACCAATACAACCCGCCCGACAGCGCCATCGCCGCCGGCAGCGTCAGCACCCACGCCAGCGCCATGTTGCGAATCGTCGAGACCTGCAGCCCGGCGCCGCTCGCGACCGAGGCACCCGCCACGCCGCTCGTCAGGATGTGCGTGGTCGACACCGGCATCGCGATGAAGTCCGCCCCCGCGATCGTCACCGCCGCAATGATCTCGGCCGAGGCGCCCATGCCATAGGTCAGATGCGTCTTGCCGATCCGCTCGCCGACCGTGACGACGATCCGCTTCCAGCCGATCATCGTGCCGAGCCCCAAAGCGATCGCGACGATGATCTTCACCCAATAGGGAATGTAGCGCGTGCCGCGTTCGAGATTGGTCCGGTAGCTAGAGATCGCCTTCAGCTCGGCCGGCTGGAAGGTCTTGGCGGCCTCGTCCTTGTCCTTTGTCGCCAGCTTGATCGTGTCGAGCGCCAGATACATGTCGTTGCGCAGGTTGGGCGTCGCCGCCGCCGGCACCTTCTGCAGCGTGCCATAGCCCTGGATGCGCTGGCTGACGTCGCGCGACAGCGTATTCAGCGCGGCATAGACCGCCGGCGAGCTCGCCTTGCGCTCGCGCAGCGCGGTGGTCAGCGTCGCGCGCGCGCCGTCGACCGTGCCGCCGGCACTGCCGCCCGAATGCGCTTGGAACGCGCTACCGGCCTGGTTGGCGGTCTGGATGAAGGCAGGCATCGCGCTCTCGGGCATGGTGCGGTTGAGCGCATAGGCGGTCGGCGCACAGCCGATCAGGATCAGCATGATCAGCCCCATGCCCTTCTGCCCGTCATTGCTGCCATGGAAGAAGCTGACTGCGGTGCAGGTGCCGATCAGCAGCGCGCGGATCCCCGGCGGCGGCGGTGCCTGCCCCTCGGGCTCCTGGTACAGCTTGGGGTTGCGGATCACGACCTTCATCAGCAGCAACAGCAGCATCGCCCCGATGAAGCCCAGCAGCGGGCTGAACAGCAGGCTCTTGAAGACGGTCGCGGCCTGCGACCAGTCGACCCCCGACGTGCCCCCGGTGCCGCGCGCGATCAGCTGGTTGGCAAAGCCGACACCGAGCACCGAGCCGATCAGCGCATGGCTCGACGAATTGGGCAGCCCGACGAACCAGGTGCCGAGGTTCCACAGCACGGCGGCGAACAGCAGCGCGAAGATCATCGCGAACCCGGCATTGCTGCCGACATGCAGGATCAGGTCGACCGGCAGCAGGGTGACGATCGTGTAAGCGACCGCGCCACTCGACAGCAACACGCCGAGCAGGTTGCAGCACCCCGACCAGATCACCGCGACCGGTGCCGGCAGCGAATGCGTATAGATGACGGTCGCGACCGCATTGGCGGTGTCGTGGAAGCCGTTGACGAATTCGAAGCCGAGCGCGATCAGCAAGGCGAGCGCGAGAAACGCGAAGGTGCCGAGCGCGAGCCCCTCGCCGACGTTCGCCGTGTCGGTCAGGATGCTGTAGCCGGCATAGGCCAGGCCGGCGATCAGCACAGCAAAGAAAAGCCAGCGCCCCGCGGGATGAAGTTTATGGTCGAGCCGTGGCCCGTGTGAAGCGTCCGGTCCCGACTCGGGCAACGCTGAATAGGTGGTAGCCATGCCGTTTAAGGCCTTTGCTGGCTTTTGTTACGAGTTGATGACGGATGCCGCCTTCACCGGTCGATCGGCGCGGCGCCGTAAGCGCGCGCCAATCCGCGACGGAACAGCGGGGTGGGCACGATTGCGCCCCACCCGACGCGGCGCTAGAGCGGCAGCGCGGGCCTGGGGGGCACGCTGGAGACCGCAGGCCATGTCCGTCGTGATTTCCGAGCCGACGGTCGATCGCGTTTCGGCGGCTTCGCTGGCGCCTGCCAATCGTGCGGCGGCGCGCGCGCCGTTACGCGTCCTCACCTTCTTGCACAGCTTCGCGCCCGGCGGGGTCGAGCGCATCGCCGCGCGGCTGCACGGCGCCTGGACCGCCGCCGGAGTCGCAACGGAGATCGTGCTGGCCGACGCCAGCATCGCGCCGCCGCGCCCGCTGCAACACGTCCGCCAGATCGGCGCGCAGCCTGCGCGGCGCCCGCTGGGCCGCTTCGCCGCGCTCGCGTTCGGCCTCCCCGCGCAGCTGCGCCGCGACCTGCCCGACGTGCTGTTTTGCGCTGGCAACAGCTACACCGCGCTCGCCGTCACGCTGCGGATCGCGCTCGGCCCCGCCTGCCCGCCGATCGTCGCCAAGATCAGCAATTGCCTGATCCGCCGCGACATGCCGCCCCCCATGCGCATTTGCTACGGCATCTGGCTCAGGATCCAGGGCCGCTATATCGACCATTTCGTCGGCATGGCCCCGGCGATGCGCGACGAGATCGCCGCGCGGATCGGCGTACCGCACAGCCACATCAGCGTGATCGCCGATCCAGCGCTTTCGGCGCACGATCTCGCGCGGCTCGCCGCCGCGCGCGATGCCGCTGACCGCCCGCTCGTCGGTCGCCACTATCTGACGGTCGGCCGGCTGGTCCCGCAAAAGAACCACGCGCTGCTGCTCGACGCCTTCGCGCGCATCGCCCGCTCCGACGATACGCTGACCATCCTCGGCGAGGGGCCCGACCGCGCGCTGCTCGAGCGCCGCGCCGCCGCGCTCGGCATTGCCGATGCGGTGCGGTTGCCGGGCCACACCGATCCGCTCGATCGCTGGCTCGCGCAGACCGACGTGTTCGTGCTCTCGTCGGATTATGAAGGTGTCCCTGCAGTGCTGGTCGAGGCACTGGCCGCGGGCGTGCCGATCGTCGCGACCGATTGCTGCGTCAGCATGCGCGACCTGCTCGGCGGCGGCACGCTCGGCGCGATCGTCCCGACCGGCGATGCCGCCGCGCTCGGCGCCGCCATGGCTGCGATCGCGGACGACACGCCTGCGACGATCGCGGCGCGCCGCGCGGTCGCCGCCAGCTTCACGATCGACCAGGCAGCGGACGCCTATCTGCGGCTGATGGAGACGCTCGTCGCCGGGCGCGCCCGCACACCCGTCGCGCTCCCGCATCACCGCAGCGACCTGGTCCACAGCTCGGCGCTCTGATCGCGATGTTCGCCCCGACGCCATGACCAGAGCGGGGTTGCTCCGCCCCGCGCCGTTCCCTACCTGTTCACCGATGAGTCTTCCCGTTCCCCAGGACGCGCCCGCGCCCAACGATCCGCCCTATCTGCGCGGGCTCAATGCGCCGCAGCGTGATGCCGTGCTCACCACCGAGGGCCCCGTGCTCGTCCTGGCCGGTGCGGGCACCGGCAAGACCGCCGCGCTCACGGCGCGGCTCGCGCACCTGCTCAACACGCGCAAGGCGTGGCCGAGCGAGATCCTCAGCGTGACGTTCACCAACAAGGCCGCGCGCGAGATGCGCCACCGCGTCGGCATGCTCGTCGGCGACGTGGTCGAGGGGATGCCGTGGCTCGGCACCTTCCACGCGATCGGCGCGAAGATGCTGCGTCGCCATGCCGAGCTGGTCGGGCTGCAGAGCAATTTCACGATCCTCGACACTGACGATCAGCTGCGCCTGCTCAAGCAGCTGATCCAGGCCGCCGACCTCGACGAGAAGCGCTGGCCAGCCCGCTCGCTCGCCGGGCTGATCGACGGCTGGAAGAATAAGGGCCTCGTCCCCGCCCAGATCGATGCGGGCGAGAGCGAACTCTACGCCAACGGCCGCGGGCAGGAACTCTACGCCGCCTATCAGGCGCGCCTCGTAGCGCTCAACGCCTGCGATTTCGGCGACCTGCTGCTCCACATGCTCGTCATCCTGCAGCGCGACCGCGACGTGCTCGCCGACTATCAGCGCCGCTTCAAATATATCATGGTCGACGAGTATCAGGACACCAACAGCGTCCAGTATCTCTGGCTCCGGCTGCTCGCGCAGGAGCGCAAGAACATCGCCTGCGTCGGCGACGACGACCAGTCGATCTATTCGTGGCGCGGCGCGCAGGTCGAGAACATCCTCAAGTTCGAGAAGGATTTCCCGGGCGCGAAGATCATCCGGCTCGAGCAGAATTACCGCAGTACGCCGCACATCCTCGGCGCCGCCTCGGGCGTGATCGCCAACAATAGCGGCCGCCTCGGCAAGCAGCTCTGGACCGAGCTCGACGCGGGCGAGAAGGTCAAGGTCTTGGGCGTGTGGGACGGCCCCGAGGAAGCGCGCCGCGTCGGCGAGGAGATCGACACCTGCCAGCGCGCCGGCAAGTCGCTCGACGAGATCGCCATCCTCGTGCGCGCGCAGCACCAGACGCGCGAGTTCGAGGACCGCTTCATCGCGACCGGCATAAACTACCGCATCGTCGGCGGCTTCCGCTTTTACGAACGCGCCGAGATCCGCGACGCGCTCGCCTATCTGCGCGTCGTCGCACAGCCGGCGGACGATCTCGCCTTCGACCGCATCGTCAACGTCCCCAAGCGCGGCCTTGGCGACAAGGCGGTCGCCAAGATCCACCAGCTCGCGCGCGCGCAGAACGCCCCGCTCGTCACCGCCGCCGCGCGCCTCCTCGACACTGACGAGCTGAGCGGCGCGGCGCGCAAGTCGCTCGGCAATCTCGTGATCGACATGGCGCGCTGGCGTGCGCAGGTCACCGAGCTGCCGCATGGCGAGCTCGCGCGCATCATCCTCGACGAGAGCGGCTATACCGCCGCGCTTCAGGCCGAGAAATCGGTCGAGGCGGCCGGGCGGCTCGAGAACCTCACCGAACTCGTCCGAGCGATGGAGGAATATGAGACGCTCGGCGCCTTCCTCGAGCACGTCAGCCTCGTGATGGACAATGAGGCCGCCGCCGAGGAGCCCAAGGTCACGATCATGACGATCCACGCCGCCAAGGGCCTGGAGTACGACACGGTGTTCCTGGTCGGCTGGGAGGAAGGGCTGTTCCCGTCGCAGCGCTCGCTCGACGAGGGCGGCACCAAGAGCCTCGAGGAAGAACGCCGCCTCGCGTATGTCGCGATCACGCGCGCGCGGCGTCGTGCGATCATCCTCCACGCCGCCAATCGCCGAATCTACGGCCAATGGACCAGCAGCATCCCGAGCCGCTTCGTCGGCGAACTCCCGCCCGAGCATATCGAGGCCGAGTCGAGCATGGCCGGCGGCGAAAGCCTGTGGCGCGCCAACTGGTCCGAACGCGCCGACCCCTTCGCCGATGTCGCCCGCGGGACGGGCCGCGGCCCCGGCTGGCAACGCGCGGCGGGCGTCGACACCGTGAAGCCCGGCGGCGGCTACACCAGCCGCACCTTCTCGCGCGAACCCAGCCGCGTCCAGGAATCGCGCGCTTCGGCGATCAGCCTCGGCAACAAGGGCCGCGCCGACGTCGCGGTCGGGATGCGCGTCTTCCACCAGAAGTTCGGCTATGGCGCGATCGCCGAGATCGAGGGCAACAAGCTCGAGATCGATTTCGAGAGCGCCGGGCGCAAGCGGGTGATGGATTCGTTTGTCACGGTAGAGGCACCATAAGCGTCGCCCCGGCGAAGGCCGGGGCCGCTGGCCCGGGCGCGAGACGTTGAACCTGGGGCATCAGGTCGCCCGAAGGCAGCCGGCTGTC
Source organism: Parasphingomonas frigoris (assembly GCF_036663815.1). Lineage (NCBI taxonomy): Bacteria > Pseudomonadati > Pseudomonadota > Alphaproteobacteria > Sphingomonadales > Sphingomonadaceae > Parasphingomonas > Parasphingomonas frigoris. The sequence continues at coordinate 71,690 of NZ_JAXOJQ010000002.1, forward strand.
CTACACGACACCAACCGATTATGCCGCACGCAACTGCTCGCATCGGGCTCCTCAGAGCCCGTCGCGAGCCCCGCTGGAAACCTCGGAAGGACAAGCGCGATGGTGTGACTTTTGTGAGACTTTCCGCCCGACCGGACGCCACCCGGACTCTGCCGGCAGCCCCCTAGCCTTGCTGCCCGGCGCGGGGCATAGCGGCCGCTATGCTGTTTCTCACGCTCAAGGCGCTCATCTCGGGCATTCTCATCGCGCTCGCCTCCACGTTGGCCAAGCGCTACCCCGGCTTCGGCGCGCTGATCGCGTCGCTGCCGCTCGTGTCGGTGCTCGGCATGATCTGGCTGTGGGGCGAGAAGCCCGATGCGCCCAATATGGCCGCGCACGTCCAGTCGACCTTCTGGTTCATCCTGCCGTCGCTGCCGATGTTCCTCGTCATCCCCGCGCTGCTGCGCGCCGGGCTGGGGTTCTGGCCGGCGCTCGGGCTCGGCTGCGCGCTGACGATCGCGCTGTATTTCGCGATGCTCGCGCTCGCGCCGCGGCTCGGCATCGCGCTGTAGCGCCGGACTCTGCCCTGCCCCCCAAACCTGTACCTAAGCCGACCAATGCATTCAGCAACCATCGCAGCGGCGGGGCGTATCCCCATGGGCAAGCCCGATTTCCGGGCCGGAAGGACAGGACCATGAAACTCACGCATCTGATCGCCGCCGGGCTGATGATCGCCGGCATCGGCGTCTCGTCGACCGCCGCCTCGGCGCAGGGCCGACACGACGACCGCCGCTACGAACAGCGCGATCATCGCGGCGACCGCGGCTGGCATGGCGATCGCCGCTACAACGATCGCGGCCGGCATCGCGGCTGGAACAACCATCGTCGCTGCCGGACCGAATGGCGCCACCATCGTCGCATGACGATCTGCCGCTGAGCTCACATCGCCGGGGATGGGCGCGCCCGCGCCTCTCCCCGGCCCGTTCCGCCCTTTGTGGCGCAATGTAATCTGGACGTCACACAGTCTTCACGCCATGGTGGCTATTCGGAAATTTCCGGATTCAACCAGGCGACGATCGGGAAAATCGTCTTCGCAAACAGGCGTATCCCGTGTCCCTACCGACCACGTCTCCCTTCACGCTCACCGCGCCGCTCTATCCCGGCAGCGTAGCCCAACGCGGGCTGATCCCCGGCGGCTGGGTCGCGATCGGCTTTGCGCTGAGCGTCCTGTGCGTAGCCGCCTTGCTCTACGACGCCGCCATCATCGTCGATCCGTGGGCGCCGGCGACCTGGCTGTTCGCCGGCGCCTTTGCGGTCCTCGCCACGGTGCGTTTCGGCCTGCGCGATCCGGTGACCGCAGGCCAGCGTGTTGCGCGCGATCTCGCCGAATCGGTCGGTTTGTTCATGGGGGTCGGGCTGCTCGGCGCGGTCGCGACCTATCCGCTCGCCGCAGACACGCGCGGGTCGATCGATCCGCTGCTGCAACAGATCGACCAGGCGCTGCGCTTCGACTGGCTCGCGCTCTACACGACCGTCGCCGAGCATCGCTCGCTGCAATTGCTCGGCACCGCGGCGTATCAGAGCATCTTCGTCACGCCTGCGCTGATCCTCGGCTATTGCGCCTGGTCGGACCGGCGCGCCGAGGCGCGGGGGTTCCTGGTGACCTTCTGGCTGGCAGCGATCGTCTCGCTGGTGCTGTTCCGCTACATGCCGGCGTTCGGGCCGCTCGCCACGCTGTGGCACGGTCCCGTCCCCTATCTGCCCGAGAGCGGCCTCTACGAAGCCGACCTGCTCCCCGCGCTGCGCGACCACACGCTGCGCGAGATCGAGCTCGGGACACTGCGTGGGCTGGTCTCGGCGCCGAGCTTCCATACCGTGAGCGCGGTGCTCTACATCGCGGCGGGTTGGCGGATCGCGCGGCTGCGCTGGACGGTGGTGGTGCTCAACGGCGCGATGCTGCTGTCGACGCCGATCGAGGGAACGCATTATCTGGCGGACATGCTCGCCGGTGCGACGGTCGCCTTTGGCGCGCTCGTCGTCGTCGGGATCTTGCGCCGCACCCTGGCGGCGCGCGGGCGCTAGCAGCGCCCGCGGCGCGGTCAGGCCTCGACCGCCATCAGCGCGGCGTCGCTATATTTGGGGTCGTTCGCCGCGAACAGCGGGTTGGCGTTGAAATTGCGCTCGGTCAGCCCGACGCCGTTGAGGCCGGCGAGCTTGAACGTGCCGAGCTTGACCTCCTTGGGCGGCTTGCCGTCGCGCTCGACCACCACGCCATCGACGAACAGATCGTCATGCCGTGTGTAGATGATATGCGGCGCCAGCATGATGTCGGTGCGGTTGTAGGTCGCCCGCAGGCAGCGCTTGCGGACGATCGCTTCGAAGACGGTGGGGACGGGTCCGGTCGGCATGACGGCTTCACCCTGTTCGATAGGAGATTTCATAACATCGCTGTATCAAAAATGGTGCAGCGCAGCAAGGAACGATCGCGAAACGGAATGTTTCCCTCGCTCGGACGTGATTGCACCAATATCGCCGCGCGCCGCGACCAGGCGGTGCGCGGCATGGACAAGCCGCGGCATCGTCCATACGTGCGGTTCGTACGCCCCGCGTTACGGCCGGCGGCGCGCGCCATCCGACTCGCAGGTCCCGTCATGTCCCATCCGCTGATCGCCGCGCTCGACCTGTCGCCCCATCCGGAGGGCGGCTGGTATCGTGAGACGCTGCGCCAGCCTTCGCCCGACGGCGGCCGCGGGCTGGCGACCGTGATCCTGTTCCTGCTCGAGGATGGTCAGCGCTCGCACTGGCACCGCGTCGACGCGACCGAGGTCTGGCTGTGGCATGCCGGTTCGCCCTTGACGTTGGCGATCGACCGGTCGGAACATCTGCTGTCAGGCGAGAGCCCGCAGGCGATCGTCCCGCCCAATGCCTGGCAATCGGCCGACGCGCGGCGTGGCTGGGCGCTGGTCAGCTGCGTCGTCACGCCGGCGTTCGACTTCGCCGGCTTTGACCTCGCCCCGCCGGGATGGAGCCCGCAATGACCGACGATTCCCCTGCCGCTTCCGACGGGCTCCCCCTCCCCCGCCGCTATTTCGCGATCGCGGCGATGTCGTTCGGCACTGCGCTGGTGATCATCGACGGCGGCGTCGCCAATGTCGCGCTGCCGACGATCGCCCGCGACCTGCACGTCGAGCAGAGCTCGGTGGTCGCGGTGGTGACGATCTACCAGGTGATGCTGGTGATGCTGATGCTGCCCTTCTCGGGGCTTGGCGAACGCGTCGGGCTCAAGCGGATCTACCAAGGCGGGCAATTGCTCTTCACCATCGCCACGCTGCTGTGCTTCTTCGCCAAGAGCCTGCCCTTCCTGCTGATCGTCCGCGCGGTGCAGGCGATCGGCGCAGCCGGCGTGCTGAGCGTCGCCTCGGCGCTAATCCGGCAGGTTTATCCCGCCAACCAGCTCGGGCGCGGCCTTGGCGTCAATTCGGTCGTCGTCAGCAGCGCAGCGGCGGCCGCCCCGACGATCGGCGGACTCGTGCTGTCGGTCGCGCCGTGGCCGTGGGTGTTCGCCAGCGCGATCCCGTTCGCGGTCGCCAGCCTCGTACTCGGCAGCGCGATCCCCGATCCCAAGCCGCGGGCATCGACCTTCGACGTGATCGGCGCGGTGATGTGCGCGGCGATGTTCGGGCTGATCATCGGCGGGCTCGAGACGATGGTGCATGGCGACAGCCCGGTGGTGTCGGCGGCGATCGTGCTGCTCGGCATCGTCATCGGCTATTTCTTCGTCCGGCGCGAGAAAGGGGAGACCGATCCGATCCTGCCGATCGACCTGCTCGCACGGCCCGTCATCGCTTTGTCGGCGCTCGGCGGGTTCGTGGCGTTCACCGCCTCGATGACGCTGCTCATCTCGACTCCGTTCCGGCTGCATGCGCTGGGGTTCAGCGCAGCGGCGATCGGCGCTGCGATCGCACCGTGGCCGCTGACCAACATGGTCGTCGCGCCTCTGTCCGGCTTCCTGTCGGACCGCGTTCCGGCGGGGATCCTCGGCGGGATCGGCATGGTCGTGTCGATCTGCGCGCTGCTGCTGCTCGCCTTCATGCCGGCCGATCCGAGCTATTTCGACGTGGCGTGGCGCATGGCGCTATGCGGATCGGGGTTCGGGACCTTCCTGCCGCCCAACGCGCGGCTGGTGGTCGGCTCCGCGCCGCGCGAGCGCGCTGCCGCGGCGGGCGGGCTGGTGTCGACCGTGCGGCTTGCCGGGCAGACGACCGGCGCGACGGTCGTCGCCTTGCTGCTCGCGCTCGGCGTCGGCGAAGGGCTCGTGCCGCCGCTGGTCTCGGTCGGACTCGCGGTGATCGCCGGGCTGTGCAGCGTGGCACGCCTGCGCCCCTCGATCCGCAATCCGCAAGCGGCCGAGGTCGCCGGCGAGGTGCCGACGCTGAAACAGGCGCGCTGAATCTCGCCGCTTTTTCTTCCTTCTTCTTTTCTAACCCGGCCTCGCCGGGACGGACCAGCGAGAGGAAGGCGTCAGAACACCGCCTTCCCGTCGCCCCCCAGCATCGCCTGGCGCACCAACGGGATTGGCGGCCCGCCGTAGCGCAGGAACTGGTCGTGGAACGCCTTCCAGCTTGCGCGACCGCCATGCGTCGCGGTCCAGTCGGCGCGCAGCTTGCGGATCATCAGCTTGCCCATCGTGTAGTTGAGATAGGCCGGATCATACGTCCCCCGCGCCGACTGCTGCTTGGCGTTGCCGGCGTCCTGATAGCATTGCTCCTGGAACATCTTGAGCGAGTCGGCCTGCGTCATCGTGCCGGTGTGCATCCCGATCGCCGAGAGATAGCGGCAGTTGCGCAGCAGCGCGTTCGACAGCTGGCCGATATGCGTTTCCGCATCCCCCTTATGGAGCCCCGCCTCCCACATCATTTCCTCAGAATAATGCGCCCACCCTTCCGCAAACGCATAGCCGACGAACAGCCGCCCGAAGATCGACGGCGAGGCGTTGGCATGGCGGAACTGCAGGAAATGCCCCGGCATCACCTCGTGCACCGTGGTGAACAGCAGGTCCATCTTGCCGGGAATAAAGCCGTCCTGCTCGGCCTTGCTCCACGCCGGGTCTGGCGGAGAGATGTAATAGACCGAGGGGATGCCCTTCTCGAACGGCCCGGGCGGATCGATGTACGCGCTGTTCTGGCGGTTATAGGGCGGGCTTTCCTCGACCAGCGCCTGTTCCTGGTCGGGGATCGTCACGATCTGGTTGGCGGTGACGAAGGCGCGCAGTTCGGGGATCTGCTTACGCGCCTCGGCGACGGGATCGTTATTGGCGGGCTTGTTGGCGTTCATCTTCGCCATGCACGCCGGGATCGTCGCACCGGGCGCATAGCTCGCGCACGCCTCGGCGAGCGCCTTCTGGTTACGCAGCAGATCGGCCTTGCCCGCCGCCTCGAGCGTGGCGAGCGGCACGTCGACGCCTTCGGTCAACTTGACCATCCGCGAGAAGCGATCGGGCCCGAGCGCGAAGTCCTGCGTCGCAGTACCGCGCTGGCTCTCCACCCAGGCACCGAGATCGTGCATCGCCTTCGACGCGGCCACGGCGGCCTTGTCGAACTCCTCCTGCAGCGCAGGACTCTTCACCTCCGCAAACGCCTTCTTCGCGTCACCTGTGTAGTAATCGCCAAAGCCGTTGAACGCCGCGACGCCGAAATTGACGTAGCTCAGCGGCATCGGCGTCTTCAGGTTGGCCTTGATCTGCGCCGTCGCGTCGGGGATCTTGCGCAGGAAGGTGACCATCGCGCGCATCCGCGTCGGCGCATCGGCATAGTTGCGCGCGATATAGACGTTGGGATCGAGCCCGGCGTTCACGTACCAGGCCGGGTTCTTGTGCGGAAAATCGGCATCCTCGAGCCAGAACAGTTTGCCCGAGGCGACGACCACCAGATAGTCGCGCTCGAACGCTTCGTCCTTGGTCAGCTTGGTCGCATCGAATGCTTTCGCCTTGGCGATCGCCTCGCGGAAGAAATCGCCCTGCCGTTTGAGCCCGCCCGGCGTCCAGTCGCCCAAGCCGCCGTCGAAATCATGCCGCCCCTGATAGACCGCATCGGCCGGCGAGATCTTGAACCAATCCTCGATGAAGGTGTCGCGGAAGCTCTTCCAGTCGGTCGTCGGCAACGCGGCGAGCGGCGCCATCGTGCCCCTCGGCTCGGCCGACTGCGCCGAACACGACATCAGCGCCAAACCCGCAATTCCCGCCAGCAAACCCTTTCGCATACCCATCCTTTGATTCGTTGGTCGCGCGAAGCTGGCAGCTTGTGGCGGATCGCGCCACCCCTGCGGAACGCCCCGCGCCGACCGTCGTTGGACCAAACGACACGCAAAGGAACGCCCCATGCCGTATATCAAGACCCGCGATGGTACCGATCTCTACGTCAAGGATTGGGGCAGCGGCCGTCCGGTCGTCCTCATCCACGGCTGGCCGCTCAGCTCGGACAGCTGGGACGCACAGGCGATGGCGCTCGCCGATGCGGGTTTCCGCGCGATCGCCTATGACCGCCGCGGCTTCGGGCGGTCGAGCCAGCCGTGGAGCGGCTATGATTACGACACGCTGACCGACGATCTCGCCGAAGTGCTCGAGCAGACCGGCGCGACCGAGGATGCGACGCTGGTCGGCTTCTCGATGGGCGGCGGCGAGGTCGCACGCTACATGAGCCGGCACGAGGGCAAGGGCGTCGTTGCGGCAGGGCTGATCTCGTCGGTCGTGCCCTACATGCTCAAGACCGAGGACAATCCCAACGGCGTCCCCGAAGAACAGCTCGCGAGCATCGGCGAGGGGATCCAGAAGGATCGCTACGGCTTCTTCCAGACCTTCCTCAAGCAGTTCTTGGGCGTCGGATTCATCTCGTCGCCGGTGAGCAGCGAGACGGTCGACTGGGCGTGGAACCAGACCAACCTCGCCGGGCTCAAGCCGATCCTGGCGTGCGCGCAGTCGTTCGGCCACACCGACTTCCGCGGCGACCTGCCGGCGTTCCGCGTTCCGACGCTGATCGTCCACGGGACCAGCGACCAGACCGTCCCGATCGACGCGACCGGGCGTGAAGCCGCCAAGGGAATTTCGGGTTCGCAGCTGGTCGAATATGACGGCGCGCCGCACGGCCTGACGATCACCGAGAGCGATCGCTTCACCAACGACCTGCTGACGTTCTTGGGGAAATAAGCTGCCCGTAAGCCCCTCCCTTCAGGGGAGGGGCTTCACGATAGCTCACTTGCCGAGCGGGACGATCATCTCATCCTGATGCGCCACGCCAAGATCCTTGCGGGCCAACTCGTCGACCAAATCAGGATCGGCATGCCGCGGGTCGAGCAGGTCGACGCGGTTCTTCAACTCGGCCCGGCTGCGGTCAAGCATCGCGAGTTCGCGCTGCTTGACCGCCAGCTGGCGCTCGACGTCGCCATACGCCAAGGCCCCGTTCGGCCCGAAGATCGCATAGCCGCCGAAGAAGACGCCGACGATCAGCAAGGCCGCCGGAGCCATCGCGCGACGCAACATCGTGCGTAGGGTTGAACGCTTCTTTACCACGATCCCGACACTGACTCATCGCGACTCGTGGATCAAGCCTGTATTTACCACAGGCTGATCTCACGCAGGATCGACCGTCCCGCATACACGCCCGCGCCTTCCAGCTCCTCCTCGATCCGGATCAGCTGATTGTATTTGGCGAGCCGGTCGGACCGCGCGAGGCTGCCGGTCTTGATCTGCCCGCAATTCGTCGCGACTGCCAGATCGGCGATGGTCGAATCCTCGGTTTCGCCCGAACGATGCGACATCACGGCGGTGTAGCCCGCACGCTGCGCCATCGACACGGCTTCCAACGTCTCGGTCAGCGTACCGATCTGGTTGACCTTGACCAGCAGCGAATTCGCCGTGGCCGATTGGATGCCATGCTTCAGTCGGCTGGTGTTGGTCACGAACAGATCGTCGCCGACGAGCTGGACCTTGTTGCCGACCAAATCGGTGAGCGCCTTCCAGCCCTCCCAATCGTCCTCGGCCATCCCGTCCTCGATCGAGAAGATCGGATAGCGGCGCGTGAGATCTGCGAGATATTCGGCCATTTCGTGGCTGGAGAGGCTCTTGCCCTCGCCCGAAATCTCATACTTGCCGTTCTTGTAGAACTCGGTCGCAGCGCAATCGAGCGCCAACATCACGTCGTCACCCGGCGTGTAGCCGGCAGTTTCGATCGAGCGCAGGATGAATTCGATCGCTTCGTTCGTCGAGGCGATGTTGGGGGCAAAGCCGCCTTCGTCGCCGACCGACGTCGCCAGACCCTTGTCGTGCAACGCCTTCTTGAGCGTGTGGAAGATTTCCGACCCGCAGCGGACCGCCTCGATCATCGATGTCGCACCGACCGGCACGATCATGAATTCCTGGAAGTCGATCGGGTTGTCGGCATGTTCGCCGCCGTTGATGATGTTCATCATCGGCACCGGCAGGACGTGCGCCGAAACGCCACCGACATAGCGATAGAGCGGCAACGTGCGCGCATCGGCCGCGGCCTTGGCGACCGCAAGGCTGACGCCTAGGATCGCGTTGGCGCCAAGGCGGCCCTTATTCTCGGTGCCGTCGAGCTCGATCATCACCTGGTCGATCTCGCGCTGGTCCTCGGCCTCGAGGCCCATCACCGCGTCGGCAATCTCGCCGTTGACGCCGTCGATCGCGTCCTCGACGCCCTTGCCGCCCCAGCGGCTCTTGTCGCCGTCGCGTTTTTCGACCGCTTCGTGCGCGCCGGTCGAGGCGCCCGACGGGACAGCTGCGCGGCCGAAGCTGCCATCCTCGAGCATGACATCGACTTCGACGGTCGGATTGCCGCGGCTGTCGAGGATCGTGCGGGCATGAATGTCGATGATTGCGGTCACGGAACGATCCTTCTAACGATATGACGAGCGGTTCGCGCGTGCCTCTACCGGCTAACGCGCGCCGCGGCAATTCGCGCGGGGCCGATGGAACCGCCCGATGCGCTGGCCGGTTATCGTGTTTCGACATTTCAATGAAGGGCGCTTGCCATGGCTACCACTCCAGATTCGACCGCAGCAGCACACGAGCATCTCGATGCCGCCGCAGATGCCGCGAAGACGGCGACGGACGAGACGGTCAAGGCGACCACCACTGCGGCGCAGTTGCTCAAGGACAGTGCGACCAAGCTCGGCCAGGAAGCCGTCGACCGCGCCAAGAGCTATGCCGAGGACGGCAAGGCACGCGCCGGTGGTGCGCTCGACGAAGTCGTCAAGATGATCAACGACGCGGCCGGCACGGTCGACGAAAAGCTCGGCGAGCAATATGGTCAATATGCCCGCTCCGCCGCGGACCGGGTCGCCGGTTTCTCGGAAGGGCTCAAGGCCAAGGAACTCGACGATTTGATCGAAGACGCGCGCGGTTTCGTCCAGAAGAGCCCGGCAATCGCGATCGGCACCGCTGCCGCGCTCGGTTTCGTCCTCGTCCGCCTGCTCCAGTCGGGGCTGTCGGCCGACCGCGACGGCAAGGCCTGATCCGGATATTCGGGGGGCACCGATGAGCGACATCCTACGCGACGGTCCGGTAGCGGACGATACCATCGTGACCCTGCTCGCGCGCGCCGTACGCGACGCCGAGCAGGTCGCACGCAGCGAGATCGATTTGCAGAAGGCGCGCTTGGGCGCAAAGGTCGACGCTGCCAAGACGGGCGTCGGGCTGCTGCTGGGTGCCGCACTGTTCGGCTCGCTGGCAGCGGTCGCCCTCGTGGTTGGCACGTTGTTGATTCTCACCCCGTTGCTCGGACCGCTCGCCGCGACGGCGATTGTTGCGGGCGTGCTGCTCGTGCTGGCGGTGCTGCTCGGCCTGCTCGGCGCGCAGCACTTCAAGCGGGTGTTTGGTACGAGAGCGGCCGCATGAGCGAGACCAAGCTGGCCCTGGCGCAAGCTCGCGCCGACGCCGCCCGCGCACAGCTTTCGACGACGATCAGCGCACTCCAGCACCGCACAAGCCCGCAGGTGCTCGCGCAGGACGTCGCCGATACGATCAGGGAGCGCAGCATGGACGCGCTGTCGGGCGCGGTCGAAACGGCGCGGCGCCGCCCTGTGCCGACCGGAATCGGCGTCGCGCTGGTCGGCCTGTTCCTCGCGCGCGGCCCGATCGCGAAGAGCTTGCGGCGTGCAACCCATTCGAAATCCAAGAGTTAGCAGATCAAACCCCGAGTCGAGGATTGCGCTATGGCCGACACACCTTCCTACTCCAGCGGAAAGACCACTCCCGCTACCGTCGCTTCCAAGCGGTCGGCGGTGCGCAACAGCGCATCGACCGCGCTCGAGACGACCGGCACGACCGTCCGCAGCGCTGCCGACAAGGCCGTCGCGAGCATCGAGGCCAACCCGCTCTCCGCGCTGGTCGGTGGGCTTGCGATCGGTGCGCTCGCCGGATCGTTGGTGCCGCGCACCGCACAGGAGGCGAATTTGCTGGCGCCGGTCGGCAAGCGCTTGAGCGAGACGGCCCGCGGCGCGGTCGACGCGGCGAAGCAGACCGCCAAGTCGGAATTCGACGTGCTCGGCCTGTCGCGCGATGCCGCCCGCGGTCAGGTCTCGAGGGTGCTCGAGGGCGTGCTGAAGGCGGTGTCGACCGCGGGCGTGGCAGCGCTTGCCGCCGCAAACGACAAGGCTGCCGCGAAAAAGGCCACCGTCACCGAATAATCGAACGTTGGCGGTTTGCGAAGGCGTGGTTGGCGACTAGGGACAGTCGAGAACCACGCCTTTTTTTTCGGGACACCGCACATGAGCAAGCTCCATCTCGTTTTCGGCGGCCGCGTCGCTGATCCGCGCACGCTCGATTTCGACGATCTGTCGTCGATCGATATCGTCGGGGTGTTCCCGGACTATGCCAGTGCAGAAAAAGCATGGCGCGCGGCCGCGCAGCGCACGGTCGACGATGCCGAGATGAAGTATGTCGTGGTGCATCTGCACCGGCTGCTGCAGCCTGATCTGCTCGCACCGGGCGTGTGATTAAACTCCCTCTCCCGCTTGCGGGAGAGGGGCAGACGCCGAAAGCGGCGCGGGGTGAGGGCAGTGCGGGTCGCGCACTGCCCTCACCCGACCTCGCTCCGCTCGGCCACCTTCTCCCGCAAGCGGGAGAGGGACATTACATTAGATAAATTCGATCTTGGAGACGACGTAGTAACGGTCGCCCGACGGCACCGTCACTTCGACTTCGTCCTCGAGCTTGCGCCCGATCAGCGCGCGGCCGAGCGGCGAATTGTACGAGATGCGACCACCCTTGGCGTCGGCCTCGGTCTGGCCGACGATCTGATAGGTGATCGGCTTGTCGTCCTCATCGAGCAGCGTCACGGTCGCGCCGAACACCACCTTGTCGCCCGACAGATCCTTGGGATCGATGACTTGCGCACGCGCGAGCTTGTCCTCGATGTCGCTGATCGAGGCTTCGATCTGGCCCTGGCGTTCCTTGGCGGCGTGATATTCGGCATTCTCCGAGAGATCGCCGTGCGCACGGGCTTCCTCGATCGCGTCGACGATGGTCGGACGCTCCGCCTTAAGCCGTTTCAGATCCGCATTGAGCCGATCATGGCCCTCTTGCAGCATCGGCATCTTTTCGACGGTAGCCATCCCTCTTCGTCCTTCGTCTTCAAAATTCCCCGGTTGGCCGGCCCCGCTGGACCCGCCCGCACGATCTTATGATGTGGGGAATTAACTGTGCGAGTGGGAATAATAGGATTGCAGCGGTCGTACTTCAAGACTTCGTGTCGAAAGCGCGACGATTGCCTGTGCCGCCTCGACACTGGCGGGTGCCGTGGTGAAGTAGGGAATCTTCTGCGCGAGCGCCGATCCGCGGATCGGCGAACTGTCCTTGAGGCTCTGCCAGCCTTCGGTCGTGTTGAAGATCAGGTCGATCCCACCATCCTTGATCCGGTCGACGATATGCGGCCGGCCCTGCGCCACCTTGTTGACGCGCTCGACGGTAACACCGTGCTCGGTCAGGTAATCTGCCGTGCCCGAGGTCGCGACGATGGTGAAGCCGTGCGCGGCGAGTGCGCGGATGCCCGGCAGGATCACCGGCTTGTCGCCATCCTTGACGCTGACGAACAGCGCGCCGCTCTTGGGCAGCACGGTCCCTGCCCCCAGCTGCGACTTGGCGAAGGCGAGCGTGAAATCGGGATCGATTCCCATAACTTCGCCCGTGCTCTTCATTTCGGGCGACAGCACCGGATCGACGCCCGGGAAGCGGTTGAACGGGAACACCGCTTCCTTGACCGCATAATAGTCGATGTGGCGGTCGATCTTGGGCAGGTCGGCGAGCTTCTCGCCCGCCATCACGCGCGCAGCGATCTTGGCGATCGGTGCGCCGATCGCTTTCGCGACGAACGGCACGGTGCGCGAAGCGCGCGGGTTGACCTCGATAAGGTACACCAGCCCGTCCTTCACTGCGAACTGGATGTTCATCAGGCCGACCACCGACAGCGCCTTGGCGAGCGCGACGGTCTGGCGCTCGATCTCGGCGATGATCTCAGGCGAGAGCGAGTAAGGCGGGATCGAGCAGGCGCTGTCGCCGGAATGGACGCCGGCTTCCTCGATATGCTGGAGCACGCCGGCGACGGTCACGTCGGTGCCATCGGAGATCGCGTCGACATCGACCTCGATCGCGTCGCGCAGATACTGGTCGATGAGAACGGGCGACTCACCCGACACCTGCACCGCGGTCTGGATATATTCCTCAAGCTGCGGACGCCCGTCGACGATCTCCATCGCGCGCCCGCCGAGCACGTAGCTCGGCCGCATCAGCACCGGATAGCCGATCCGCTCGGCAGCGACGATCGCCTCCTCGCGGCTGCGCGCGAGGCCGTTGGCAGGCTGGCGCAGGCCGAGCTTATTGACGAGGGCCGCGAAACGCTCGCGGTCCTCGGCAAGATCGATCGCGTCGGGGCTGGTGCCGAGGATAGGGATCCCCGCATCCTGCAGCGCCTGCGCCAGGTTCAGCGGGGTCTGCCCGCCGAACTGGACGATCACACCGTGGAGCGTGCCGTTCGACATCTCGACATGCAGGATTTCGAGCACGTCCTCGGCGGTCAGCGGCTCGAAATAGAGCCGGTCGGAGGTGTCATAGTCGGTCGACACCGTCTCCGGGTTGCAGTTGACCATGATCGTCTCATAGCCCGCGTCGCCCAGCGCGAAGCACGCATGGCAGCAGCAATAGTCGAACTCGATCCCCTGCCCGATCCGGTTCGGACCGCCACCGAGGATGACGACCTTCTTGCGGTCGGTCGGCTGGCTCTCGCATTCGGGCTCGCCGAAGCTCGGCGCTTCGTAGGTCGAATACATATACGGCGTCTTGGCGTCGAACTCGGCCGCGCAAGTGTCGATCCGCTTGAACACCGGGCGCACGCCGAGCTTGTGGCGCGCGGCGCGCACCTCTGCCTCGGTCGTACCGCCGGTCATCATCTGAACGACGTCGTGGATCAGCCCGCCACGTGCGGTGCCGCGCTCGCGTAGGTTTGCGGACTTGAGCGCGAGATAGGCGAGCCGCTTGTCGCTGAAGCCCATCGACTTCAGGCGCCGCATCCCCGCCGCATCGCGCGGGAGGCCATCGGTGCAGACCTCATTCTCGGCCGCGACGATCTCGGCGATGCGTTCGAGGAACCACGGATCGTATTTGGCGAGCGCATGCACTTCGGCGACGGTGAAGCCCTCGCGCAGCGCCTGCGCCGCGACGAGCAGCCGGTCGGGGGTCGCAATCGACAGCGCCGCCTCGATCTCCTCGCGCGGGGCACCGGCGAGGCGATCGACGATGTTGAAGCCGCTCAGGCCCGTCTCGAGCCCGCGCAGGGCCTTCTGGAGGCTCTCATGGATGTTGCGGCCGATCGCCATCACTTCGCCGACCGACTTCATCGCGGTCGACAGCACGGCTTCGGCGCCCTTGAACTTCTCGAACGCGAAACGCGGTATCTTGGTGACGACGTAATCGATCGTCGGCTCGAACGACGCCGGCGTCGCGCCGGTAATGTCGTTGGTGATCTCGTCGAGCGTGTAGCCGACCGCCAGCTTGGCGGCGACCTTGGCGATCGGGAAGCCCGTCGCCTTCGACGCCAGCGCCGAGGAACGCGACACGCGTGGGTTCATCTCGATCACGATCAGGCGCCCGTCCTTGGGGTTGACCGCGAACTGCACGTTCGAGCCCCCGGTCTCGACGCCGATCTCGCGCAGGCACGCGATGCTCGCGTTGCGCATGATCTGATATTCCTTGTCGGTCAGCGTCAGCGCGGGTGCGACGGTGATCGAGTCGCCCGTATGGACGCCCATCGGATCGACATTCTCGATCGAGCAGATGATGATGCAATTGTCGGCGCGGTCGCGCACGACTTCCATCTCATATTCCTTCCAGCCGATCAGCGATTCCTCGATCAGCACCTCGGTGGTCGGCGAAAGGTCGAGCCCGCTGCGCACGATCGCGAGGAATTCCTCGCGATTGTAGGCGATGCCGCCGCCCGAACCGCCCATCGTGAAGCTTGGCCGTATGATCGCCGGCAGTCCGGTGCGCTCCAACCCGGCAAGCGCTTCCTCGACGGTGTGCGCGATCGCCGAGCGCGCGGATTCGAGACCGATCTTGGTCATCGCATCCTTGAACTTGAGCCGGTCCTCGGCCTTGTCGATCGCCTCGGCATCGGCGCCGATCATCTCGACATTGTATTTCGCGAGCGTGCCGTCGTTGAACAGCGCCAGCGCGGTGTTGAGCGCGGTCTGCCCGCCCATCGTCGGGAGCAGCGCCATCACGTCGTTCGGGCGCGCGGCGACTTCCTTGGCGATGATCTTCGCCACGATCTCGGGCGTGATCGGCTCGATATAGGTCGCGCCCTCGGCCTCGCTCCAGCCGACCAGCTCGGGGTCGGTCATGATCGTCGCCGGGTTCGAATTGACCAGGACGATGCGATAGCCCTCCTCGCGCAGCGCCTTGATCGCCTGCGTGCCCGAATAATCGAACTCGCACGCCTGGCCGATGACGATCGGCCCCGCGCCGATGACGAGGATGGTGTTGATGTCGGTGCGTTTTGGCATGTCAGCTAATCAGTCCGGTTTCGGCGGTGCAACCCCAGCCGTCATATTCCACGTCGTAGATCAGTTCGATCTGCAGGCAGCGCTTGGTCAGCGCGCGGATCGCGGCTTCGTCCGAGGTCTGCTCGCAGCCGAGGAAGAGGGAGATTTCACCCTCCTCATCCTCTTCGCGCTCGATCACTTCGAAGCCAAGTTCCTCTGCATCCTCTTCGAGCCGGTCGAGCGCTGGTTCGGAGCCGCGGAAGCTCACGTCCACGGCGCGGACGATATCCGAGCGGTCGCCATTCTCGGCGAGGCTGGCGAGCACCTCCTTGTCGGCGCTCCATTCTTCTTCGAGCCGGGCGGGATCGACGTCTGGGAGGGTCATGGTCTGGCTTTCACTGAAGCAAATTCGTTTGAAAAATCGCGATTACGCAACATCAGTTCGATCGGTTCGACGGAATGTGATCGTTGGCGACGTCAATGTCCCACCCGTCGTAGTCCACTGAGTCTTTCGCCGCCGCTGCACACATTTTCGGAACAGTGATGCGGACCCAATCGTCGCTCACCGCCGTAGTCGTCACAGCAAGCAATCGGCCGTTGGCTCTTTCACGAACCACATAGCCGAACCCTTCAATCACAGGGACCAAGGCACTGAGCTTCTTATCCGGGCCAAGAAACAGCTGCGAAATTTCTCGCGGCCGAGCGAGATCAAGGTTGGCCGCTTTCAGTTTCGCGATAACGTCCAAGCTCGGGTCGACCTTGCTCGCGATGCAGAAATCTGTCGGCTCGGCGAATACCGGCGTGGCCACGCTAAACGCTGCGAGCAGCGGTATCAGCCGACCCACCATTCTCACTTGGCCGTCTCCAACATCCCCACGAACTTCTCGAACAGATACAGGCTGTCCTGCGGGCCGGGGCTCGCCTCGGGGTGATATTGCACGCTGAAGGCGGGGCGGTCGGTCAGTTCGAGGCCGGCGTTCGAGCCGTCGAACAGCGAGACGTGCGTCTCGCGCACGCTCGCCGGCAGGCTCGCGCGTTCGACCGCGAAGCCGTGGTTCATCGAGGTGATCTCGACCGCGCCGTCGCTCAGGCGCTGCACCGGATGGTTGGCGCCGCGATGGCCCTGGAACATCTTGGTGGTGGTCGCGCCGACCGCGAGGCCGAGCAGCTGATGGCCGAGGCAAATGCCGAACAGCGGCTTGCCGGTTTCGAGCAGCTGGCGGATCACCGGCACGGCATAGATGCCGGTCGCGGCGGGGTCGCCGGGGCCGTTCGACAGGAAGATGCCGTCGGGGTTCAGCGCCATCACTTCGTCGAAGGTCGCGCCGGCGGGGACGACCGAGACGTCGGCACCGGCGGCGACGAGGTTGCGGAAGATGTTGCGCTTCGAACCATAGTCGATCGCGACGACGTGGGGGCGCCCCTTCTTGCTCCCCTCCCGCTCGCGGGAGGGGTTGGGGGAGGGACTGTCTTCTTCGGCAGGCGCTGCGTTTGCGGACAGGCCCTCCCCTAGCCCCTCCCGCAAGCGGGAGGGGGATTCCTCATACCCTGCGCCAAGATTCCACACGCCGCCGGCCCAGCCGTAATCCATCGCGGTGGACACTTCGATCGCAAGGTCCATCCCCTCCAACCCAGGCCACGCCTGCGCCATCGCCAGCAACGCCGGCACGTCGAACACGCCGTCCGCCGCATGCGCGATCACCGCGTTCGGCGCGCCGCCCGCGCGGATCCGCCGCGTCAAAGCACGCGTATCGACGCCCGAAAGCCCGATCCGCCCATGCTTGGCCATCCACGCATCGAGCCGCTCGACCGAGCGGAAGTTGCTCGGCCCCGTCACGTCCTCGCGCACGATCATGCCGAGCGCGTGGGGGTTGTCGGCCTCGACGTCGTCGGCATTGGCGCCGACATTGCCGATGTGAGGAAAGGTGAAGGTGACCATCTGCCCGGCAAAGCTCGGATCGGTCATGATCTCCTGATAGCCCGTCATCGCGGTGTGGAAGCACACCTCGCCGACCGCCGCCCCTTCCGCGCCGAAGCCACGGCCCCACACGACCTCGCCGCTGGAGAGCACCAGCACGCCGGTGGCGCCTTCAGGAGCCTTGGACGCGGTCGTAGGATAGGCGTCGGCCATTGCGGCGGGCACTCCGTGTTAATTGTCGATGTCGCTAAGGGGCGGGAACTAGAAGTGCGGGGGCGATGCGTCAATCGGATAAACCCGCTAGGGTCTCCGCCACACGAAAAGGACCCGTAATGATTCGCGACGACATCAAGGCTGCCCTCATCACTGCCATGAAGGGCGGCGACAAGGCGACCACCGCCACCCTCCGCCTCGTCCAGAGCGCGATCAAGAATCGCGACATCGAGGCGCGGACCGGCAAGGCGCCCGACGATGACGACGCGCTGGTGGTCGAAGTGCTGCAGAAGATGGTCAAGCAGCGCCGCGAGTCGATCGAGATGTTCGTCAAGGGCGGGCGTCAGGAGCTGGCCGATGGCGAAGCGGCCGAAGTCGCGGTGATCGAGCGCTTCCTGCAGACGCAGATGGACGAGGCCGCGACCGCAGCGGCGATCGAGGCGATCAAGGGTGAGCTGGGGGCGACAGGCATGAAGGATATGGGCCGCGTGATGGCCGAGCTGAAGGCGCGGCATGCTACGACGCTGGATATGAGCAAGGCGAGCGCGGCGGTGAAGGCGGCGCTTTCGTAAATGGACGAGCGCGGGCCCCTTCTTCCTCCCCTCCCGCTTGCGGGAGGGGACCGAGGGGTGGGCGCGCGCTATCGTCTGGGAAGGCCGACAGCTGAGGTGCGCGACCTGCGCAACAACGCGACTATCCACGAGCAAATGCTGTGGCAGCAGTTAAAGGGCAAGCGGCTTGCCGGACTGAAATTCAGCCGACAGATGCCGATTGCCGGGTATCGGGTCGATTTCGTATGTCGCACGCAGAATTTGGTTGTCGAGCGTGACGGCAGCCAGCATTTCGAAGCGATCGCTTACGACGAGGCCCGCACCCTCGCGCTCGAGAAAGCCGGCTACCGCGTGATCCGATTCTGGAACAATGATTTGACGTCGAACATGGAAGGGGTGCTGGAGACGATCCTCACCGCTGCGCTCGCAACTGAGCGCGCGCCCACCCCCTACCCCCTCCCGCAAGCGGGAGGGGACGACGTTGTGCTGGCCTCGTCCGGTGCGGCAGGGGAAGACGCATGACCCTCTCCCCGCAATTCCTCGACGAACTCCGCGCCCGCACCCTCCTGTCGGGCCTGATCGGCAAGACCACCAAGCTCCAGAAGGCCGGCCGCGAATGGCGCGCCTGTTGTCCGTTCCACAACGAGAAGACCCCGTCGTTCTACGTCAACGACGACAAGGGCTTCTACCATTGCTTCGGCTGCTCGGCGCATGGCGACGCGATCCGCTGGATGACCGATCAGCGCGGCCTGCCCTTCATGGATGCGGTCAAGGAGCTCGCGCAGACCGCCGGGATGGAGCTCCCGGCAATGGACCCGCGCGCCGCCGAGAAGGCCGAGGCGGCCAAGGGCCTGCACGAGGCCTGCGCCGACGCCGCGACCTGGTTCACCGACCAGTTGAACGGTCTTGCCGGCGCCAATGCGCGCGACGTGCTCGCCAAGCGTGGGATCAAGCCCGAGACCGCGAGCGAGTTCGGGCTCGGCTTCGCCCCCGATTCGCGGGGCGCGCTGAAGGGCGCGCTGAAGGACTATGGCGATCCGCTGCTGGTCGAAGCCGGGCTGCTCATCTCGGTCGAGGACAAGGCGCCGTACGATCGCTTCCGCGGCCGCCTGATGATCCCGATCCGCGATCCGCGCGGCCGCACGATCGCCTTTGGCGGACGCATCATCGGCGATGGCGAGCCGAAATATCTGAACTCGCCCGAGACCCCGCTCTTCGACAAGGGCCGCACGCTCTACAATCTCGACAAGGCGGCGCCGGCCACGCGCAAGACCGGCCGCGTGCTGGTGGTCGAGGGCTATATGGACGTCATCGCGCTCGCGCAGGCGGGCTTCCGCGAGGCGGTTGCGCCGCTCGGCACCGCGCTGACCGAGTCGCAGCTCGAGCGGCTGTGGCGGCTGAGCGAAGTGCCGATCCTGTGCTTCGACGGCGACAGCGCCGGGCAGAAGGCGGCGTTGCGCGCCGCGCACCGCGCGATCCCGCTGCTCACCCCGGGCCACAGCCTCGCCTTCGTCACGCTTCCGCCCGGCGTCGACCCCGACGATCTCGTCCGCAGCAAGGGGCCCGCCGCGCTCGAGGCGCTGCTCGCCCAGCCCGAGCCGCTGGTCGACAAGCTGTGGGCGGCCGAATTCGCCGCCGAGCCGCTCACCACCCCCGAACAGCGCGCCGGGCTGAAAAAGCGCCTGACCGACATCGCGGGCAACATCGCCGACGCGAACGTGAAGTCGGAATATATCGCCGAATTCCGCCGCCGCACCGATGCGCTCAACGCCCGCCCGCCGCGCGCGCCCTTCGTCCCGCGCCCCGCGGGCGGTGGCGGTCGCAAGGGCAACCAGCCGTGGAAACCCGCGCCCGGCCCGGTCGGCGCGGGCGCCAAGGGGATCCGCGAACGCGGCATCGATCGCATCCTCGCCAAGGCGGTGCTCGCCGGGCTGATCCGCCATCCGGCCGAGATTGCGCGCCATATGGAAGTGCTCGGATCGCTGCAGATCGCCGACCCGACACTCGGTCATCTGTTCGAGGCGGTGATCGATCTGGCGGTCGAAGATGCCAATTCTCGGCGGTCAGGTGTCGAGGCGCTTGATAGTGAGCGCCTTATTACCATATTGGCGACATCTGGATTTGATATAATCGCGCACGATCTGTTGCGGGCCGACCAACTCATGTGTTCGTTCACCCAAAAGGATGCCGAGCCGGCTAGGGCCCGCGAAGACCTCGACGAGGCGATCGCGATCCTGGTGGCGCGGCCGGAAGTGGATGCGGCGCTGGCCGAAGCGACGGCGATGATGCAGGCGGATTATTCGGATGCGGCGTTCGAGCGGCAAGTGTCGCTCGTGAAGGAACAACAGGCTCTGGACGCGCGGCTCGCCAATCTGGTGCAGTCGAACGAAGACGCCAGGGCTTTTGCTGAGGGCAGTTGATGGCGAAGACGGATATGGCGGATGTCGGTGAAACCACCGAGGGTAGCGACGCACCGCTGATCGATTTGAACGACGCGTCGATCAAGAAGGTCATCGCACGCGCCAAGAAGCGCGGCTACATCACCTACGAGCAGCTCAACGAAGCGCTTCCGCAGGGCGAGATGTCGTCCGACCAGATCGAGGACATCAGCGCCGCGCTTAGCGAGATGGGCATCAACATCGTCGAGAATGACGAGCAGGGCGAAGAAGGCGACGAGCAGCCCAAGCAGGACGACGAGGACGACGCCGAGCCGGTCGACGCCTCGGAGGACGCCGGCCCCGCGCTCGACGTCAAGAAGAAGGAAGTCATCGATCGCACCGACGATCCGGTGCGGATGTACCTGCGCGAGATGGGCGCGGTCGAGCTGCTCAGCCGCGAGGGCGAAATCGCCATCGCCAAGCGGATCGAAGCCGGTCGCGACACGATGATCCTCGGCCTGTGCGAATCGCCGATCACCTTCAACGCGATCATCGACTGGTCGACCGCGCTCAACGAGGGCACGATGCAGTTGCGCGAGATCATGGATCTCGACGCGATGCTGTCGAAGGATCCGGCGCCTGAAGCGATGGCCGAAGCCGAAGAGGGCGACGGCGAGATTTCGGAAAAGAATGCCGGCCCGTCGTTCAAGGAAGAGGCCGAGCCCGAAGAGCCGTCGGTCGACGAGGACGAGGATGGCGAGCGCCGCACGCCGCGCGCCTCGGACGACGAGGAAGAGGACAACACGCTCAGCCTCGCGCAGATGGAAGAGCAGCTCAAGCCGATCGCGCTCGAACGCTTTGCCAACATTACCGCGCTCTACAAGAAGTTCTCCAAGATCCAGCAGGCGCGGCTCGACGCGATGGCCGGCGGCGGCGAGCTGTCGAGCGGCGACGAGAAGAAGTATCACAAGCTGCGCGAGGAGCTCACGGCCGAGGTCGAGAGCGTCCAGTTCCACAACGCCAAGATCGAATATCTGGTCGATCAGCTCTATGCCTTCAATCGGCGCCTGACCGCGCTGGGCGGCCAGATGCTGCGCCTTGCCGAGCGCCACAAGGTGCCGCGCAAGGACTTCCTCGATCGCTACATCGGCCACGAGCTCGACGAGCAGTTCCTGTCGTCGGTCGCCAAGATCGACAAGAAATGGACCGCCTTCGTCACCAACGAGAGCGACGCCGCCGACCGCATCCGCACCGAGATTTCGGAGATCAGCCAGGCCACCGGCATGGCGCTCACCGAGTTCCGTCGCATCGTCAACATGGTCCAGAAGGGCGAGCGCGAGGCGCGTATCGCCAAGAAGGAAATGGTCGAGGCGAACCTGCGGCTCGTGATCTCGATCGCCAAGAAGTACACCAACCGTGGCCTGCAGTTCCTGGATCTCATCCAGGAGGGCAACATCGGCCTGATGAAGGCGGTCGATAAGTTCGAGTATCGCCGCGGCTACAAATTCTCGACCTATGCGACGTGGTGGATCCGTCAGGCGATCACGCGCTCGATCGCCGATCAGGCGCGGACGATCCGTATCCCGGTGCACATGATCGAGACGATCAACAAGCTGGTCCGCACCAGCCGCCAGTTCCTCCACGAGCAGGGCCGCGAGCCCACGCCCGAGGAGATGGCCGAGCGTCTCTCGATGCCGCTCGAGAAGGTCCGCAAGGTGATGAAGATCGCCAAGGAGCCGATCAGCCTCGAGACGCCGATCGGCGACGAGGAGGATTCGCATCTTGGCGATTTCATCGAGGACAAGAATGCGATCATTCCGGTCGATGCCGCTATCCAGGCGAACCTCAAGGAAACCGTGACTCGGGTGCTCGCCTCGCTCACCCCGCGCGAGGAGCGCGTGCTGCGCATGCGCTTCGGGATCGGCATGAACACCGACCACACGCTCGAGGAAGTCGGCCAGCAGTTCAGCGTCACGCGCGAGCGTATTCGCCAGATCGAGGCCAAGGCGCTGCGCAAGCTCAAGCACCCGAGCCGTTCGCGGAAAATGCGTTCGTTCCTCGACCAGTAAGGCGATTCGGGGCGGTGTTCGGCCGCCGCCCCCGACGGCTCTGCGCCCCCAGGCGCTAACCGCCCACTGCGCCACCTTTTGTGTATCTTGCGCAGCGCCAAGCCGCGCAAGTGCGCGCGAGATTGCTCCATTTCGGTGGTACTCGGTGACGGCGCTGGCGCCGCCGCTTAGGCAGGCGGTTATGCCCGTGCCACCCGCAGATCCGACCGAGGAGTTCGTGACCGCGTCCGATCTGGTGCGCCACTTCGGCCTCTGGCAGGATCATGCCGCCCGCGCGCCGCTCTACATCCTGCATCGTGGCCGGCCACGCTTCGTGCTCGCGTCGATCGCGATCATGGAGGCGCTCTGTGCGCCCCACGGCGCGACCGGCGCCGATCCGGTGCGTCCGCCGATCGACGCGACGGTGCTGCTAGACGTCATCGCCGATCTCGTACTGGTCGCCGATGCGGGCGGCGCGATCATCGCGTCGAGCCGCACGGCGCGCGCGCATTTCGGCTCGATCGCCCGCATCGGCGCTCCGATCGCGGGAATCGCACCACCCGCGCTGCGTGACGGCCTGCGCGACGTGATCCGTCGCGTCAGTGCCTGGGGTGTGGGCGACCGCTTCGAAACGCCTTCGGCCGCACGCGCCGCACGCAGGCTGCTGCTGGTGATCGAGCCCGCGGCAAGCGGTGTGGTCATCGTCGCCGGCGACGCATGACAATCGAGGTGTAGAGACACTTAACCGCCCTTAAACCAGGTCTTTACGCGCTTCGGTATATCCCTTCGTCCACTGCTCGCCGTTCGGGCGAGACCCGGCCATCGGCAGGCCGGGCGAAAAGGGATAGATTCGGACCTCATGGCGATCCTAGCGACACATCTCAATCCGGCGCCAGATCTGGGGACGATCGCGACGCTTGCGCTCGCCGACGGGTGCGCGACGCATCCCGTAATCGCGCGGCTGACCAGCGCGGGTGCTGCGGGGCGCGATCTCGCCGACGCGGTGCACGCACTCTGCTCGGTCCACGGCCGGCTCGGCGATCTGTTCGAGCAGGCCGCGCAGCGCAGCGTCAGCGGGCTCGACAATCGCTGGATGATGCTCGCGATCGAGGGTTTCGCAAGCGAGCGCGCCTATCTCGCGCATCTCACCGCCGCAGTCGGTCCGTTGCCCTCGACCCCCGGTCAGGCTGCGAGCGATGCCGCCTTCGCCGCGCAGCGCCATACGTTCGACATGCTCGCGCGATCGGACCGGGCCGGGTGCGCGATCGGCGCAGCTCTCGCGCTGGTGATCGACTGGCAGGCCTTTCGCCGCATCCTGGATGCTGCTGCCGCCCGTGTCGGCGCGCCGATCGTTGCCCCGCAAATGCCCGATGCGGCAGAACCATCCCTGCTCGGCGGCACCGGTGACGCGTCGCCCGCCGTCGTCCGCGCGATAGCCTTCGGTGCGCAACAGACCTTCGCGCAGCATCGCGGCCTGTGCGACCTGATCGAAGCGCGCGCGATCGCGCGCGATCAGCTCTAGCGACGGGTGGCCCCCCGCCGCGAGCCGCGGCGGCGGCTTGCACTCCCCCCACTTTTCCCTCTATCGCCGTACCCGGTATTCAAATGAAACGGGATGGCAGCGATGAAGCGGTTCGAGGGCACGCAGGGCTATGTCGCCACCGACGACCTGAAAGTGGCGGTCAACGCCGCAGTCACGCTGCGCCGTCCGCTGCTCGTCAAGGGCGAGCCCGGCACCGGCAAGACCGTGCTCGCCTACGAGATCGCCAAGGCGCTGGGTGCCGAGCTGATCGAGTGGAACATCAAGTCGACCACCAAGGCGCAGCAGGGGCTGTACGAATATGATGCGGTGGCCCGGCTGCGCGACGGCCAGCTCGGCGACGAGCGCGTCCACGACATCGCCAACTACATCCGTCGCGGCAAATTGTGGGAAGCCTTTACCCGCGACCAGCCGCCCGTGCTGCTGATCGACGAGATCGACAAGGCCGACATCGAATTCCCCAACGATCTGTTGCAGGAACTCGATCGCATGGAATTCCATGTCTACGAAACCAAGGAGACGGTGCGCGCGGTCGAACGGCCGATCGTCATCATCACCAGCAACAATGAGAAAGAGCTGCCCGACGCGTTCCTGCGCCGCTGCTTCTTCCATTATATCAAATTCCCGGACCGTGCGACGATGCAGGCGATCGTCGACGTCCACTTCCCCGGCATCCAGAAGATCCTCGTCAACCGCGCGATGGACATCTTCTACGACGTGCGCGACGTGCCCGGACTCAAGAAGAAGCCGAGCACGAGCGAGTTGCTCGACTGGCTCAAGCTGCTGCTCCACGAGGACATGCCGCTCGATGTCTTGCAGAATCGCGACCCTACCAAGGCGATCCCGCCGCTGCACGGCGCGCTGCTCAAGAACGAGCAGGACGTGATGCTGTTCGAACGACTCGCCTTCATGGCCAAGCGGCAGCAGAATAAGGCGTAACCCTTTGATGCGCAGCAATACCCGTCAAAGATGGTAATGCCCTCTTAAACCCTTTCGTGTTACCCGATGTTCGGGGGGCAGCCGGTATCGGGTGCCTGTATGCGTATCGCGTTTCTGTCTTTTGCGCTTGCCGCGGTGTTGCCGACGACCGTTCCGGCGGCCGCGGCGACATCGCTGCTCAACTATGTCGGCCAGTGCGTGCCGTTCGCCCGGGCGGCCTCGGGCATCCAGATCTACGGCGATGCCTGGACCTGGTGGGAAAAGGCCGCGGGCCATTATCAGCGCGGCGACCTGCCCCGCCCCGGCGCGGTGATCGTGTTCGAGCGCACCACGCGCCTGCCGATGGGGCATGTCGCGGTGATCAGCCGCGTGGTCGACCGCCAGGTTGTCATGGTCACGCACGCCAATTGGTCGCGCCAGAATGGCGAGCGCGGCCATGCCGAACAGGATGTTACGCTGACCGACGTCTCGACGCGCGGCGATTGGAGCGCGGTCAAGGTTTGGTATCGCGACATGGACGGGCTCGGCAGCACGGTCTACCCGACCTACGGCTTCATCTATGGCACCGCGCTCGACAATGGGCAGCCGGCGCAGCCAGCGCGAGAACTGACGGGCCGCGCCCCCGATTATGTCGGCGCGCTGATCGACGTCTATCGCTGAGCCCATGCCCTCCTGCTTGCGAGCGGGAGCGTGGGAGGGCATGCTGGCGGTACCGGCCGTCACAGGCCCTCCCCCAGCCCCTCCCGCATAGCGAGAGGGGGAGAGATGCGGTCCTATGTTCCTGAACTTCCTCGACGAGCTCCGCGCCGCCGGCATCCCCGCCAGTCTCAAGGAGCATCTGCTCCTGCTCGAGGCGCTCGACGCCGAGGTGATCGACCGCACGCCCGAGGATTTCTATTACCTCTCGCGCGCGGTGTACGTGAAGGACGAGGGTCTGCTCGACAAGTTCGACCAGGTCTTCGCCAAGGTGTTCAAGGGCATCGCCACCACCTTCGGCCAGACCAGCGCCGACATTCCGGCTGACTGGCTGAAAGCCGTTGCCGAGAAATATCTGACGCCTGAGGAAATGGCGAAGATCGAATCGCTCGGCTCGTGGGACGAGATCATGGAGACGCTCAAGAAGCGGCTCGACGAGCAGCACGAGCGCCACCAGGGCGGCAGCAAGTGGATCGGCACCGGCGGCACGAGCCCGTACGGCAATAGCAGCTACAATCCCGAGGGCGTCCGCATCGGCGGCGAGAGCGTGCACAAGCGCGCGCTGAAGGTGTGGGACCAGCGCGACTTCAAGAACCTCGACAACACGAAGGAGCTCGGCACCCGCAACATCAAGATCGCGCTCCGCCGCCTGCGCAAGTTCGCGCGCGAGGGTGCGGCCGACGAGCTCGACATCGACGCGACGATCAGCGGCACCGCGCGGCAGGGTTGGCTCGATGTGGTGATGCGCGCCGAGCGGCGCAATGCGGTCAAGCTGCTGCTGTTCCTCGATGTCGGCGGATCGATGGATCCGTGGGTCAAGCTCTGCGAGGAGCTGTTCTCGGCGGCGACGACCGAGTTCAAGAACCTCGAATTCTTCTATTTCCACAATTGCCCATACGAGGGCGTGTGGAAGGACAATACGCGCCGCTTTTCCGAGCGCACGCCAATGTGGGACGTGCTCCACAAGTTCGGCCACGACTATAAGTTGGTGTTCGTAGGCGATGCGTCGATGAGCCCGTACGAGATCACGCATCCCGGCGGCTCGGTCGAGCATTTCAACGAGGAATCGGGCGCGGTGTGGATGCACCGGCTGACCACCACTTATCCCGCGGCGGTGTGGCTCAACCCGATCCCCGAACAGCAATGGGGCTATTCGCAGAGCCTGCGGATCATCCGCGAACTGATGACCGAGCGGATGTACCCGCTGACGCTCGCCGGACTCGACGACGCGATGCGCGAGCTTACGCGCAAGCGGTGAAACGTTGGCCGAAACCCGTCTACGATCTGTGGCGCCGAATGCGTGGCAGCTACACCATCGACGACCCGCGACCGATCGCTGAGGAAGCGCGCTACACCTTCCTCCTGCCGACCGAGAACCAGCTGCTAGCGCTCCAAGCGGGCGATCTGGCGAAACTTATCTTTCGGTCGCATCCCGGCGGGTCGGAGTGGGATGCCGAGCGGATGTGGGTCACCATCACGTCGGCGCAGGGCGACGCGCTGGTCGGAACTCTGGACAATGCCCCGTTTGATATGCCGCAACTTAAGATCGGCGCGTCGATTGCGTTTCGACGCTCCGATATCATCGACTTGCAATGGAATGCCGATCGGACGGCGTCCCTGCCCCCACCCGCCGCGAGTCGCGAATATTGGGATCGGTGCATGGCCGATGCCTGCGTCGTCGCTGGCACGAGCTCGGTCGAGTATCTGTACCGCGAAGAGCCGGACCTGGGCCAGGAAAGCGACACATTCCCCGATAGTGGCTGGCGCATTCGCGGAACCGATCAAGCCATCTCGGAGGATGAACGCAATGACGACAATCCGCAGTATGTCGCCCTCGGCGCAGTCCTCAATCGCGACGACTCATGGCTCGCGCTCATCGATGCCCCGGTGGGATCGCGCTTCGTCCGCGATCTGGATCGCGGGACGTTCGTCGCGTGCGATACAGATTGACCGGCTAGTAGCCGCTCAGGCCGGCATCGCCTGGAGTTTCTGCAGATAGGTCTCAACGAGGACGAGCCGACGCTGGCGTCCTTCTTCGGTGACCGCGCGGGCGGCGGCGAGGCGCTCTGCGACGACACGGCGCATGTAGAAGTGACGATCGGATTCCACGACGTTTCTCCGGCACACGATACGACCCCCCCGGGCCGGCAATCGATATATTCTCCATGAATTACCGAACGATAAACTACTACCTTCGAATCGACTGTCCGCTTCGAGTCGTTGCGCACGCACGACGAGACGAGCGTCGCATTCGTCCTAAGGCTCAGTAGAGCAGGAATCGCGCGCGCGACTCGGCCCAGGCCGCCTCGTCGATGCGCGCCAGCGAGTCGAGCGCATCCGGAGTCGCCGCCGGGTCGTCGACCCATTCGCGCAAGCCTGGCCCGCCGTTGATTACGTCGATCGGCAATTTCCCGAAGGCATATTCGTACGGGAAGTCGCGCCACAGGTCGTATTTTGGATAGAGCGTACGGATCGCTCTGAACGCCAACGCCTGCAGGCGCCACGGACGGAAGGCGACGTGGTCGTACGATGGTCCCTCGGCGTGGATCTGAACGCCGTTGCACAAGCTCTTCACATGCTTGTGGAAAGTCGGCTCGAACCAGATGTCGCGCAAGGCGCAGCCGGCAAGCCACTCGGGCGCCAGCCGCTGCATCTCGGCGACGACGGCGCGGGCATCGATATCCGGCGCGCCGAACAGTTCGAGCGGGCGCGTCGTCCCGCGGCCCTCGGACAGCGTCGTGCCTTCGAGCATCACCGTGCCGGGATAGGCACGCGCCATCATCACGTTGGGGGCGTTGGGGCTGGGGTTGATCCACACGCGGTCGGTCGGCCAACCGAAGCCGGGCGCCGCGTCGGGCTGCCAGCCCTCCATCGCGATCACGCGATAGTCGACGTCGAGCTTGAGCAGATCGATGAACCAGTGTCCGAGCTCGCCCATCGTCAGCCCATGCCGCATCGGCATCGGCCCGGCGCCGACGAAGCTCTCCCAGCCGGGCAACAACGTCAGCCCCTCGATCGGCCGGCCGATCGGATTGGGGCGATCGAGCACCCACACCGTCTTTCTATGCTCGGCGGCGGCCTCGAGCACGTAGCGCAGCGTGGTGATGAAGGTGTAGATCCGCGTGCCGAGGTCCTGCAGGTCGACCAGCAGTACGTCGAACGTGCCCATCGACTGCCCGGTCGGCTTGCGGACTTCACCGTAGAGGCTGAACACCGGCATGCCGTAGGTCGGATCGGTGAAATCCGGCGACTCGATCATATTGTCCTGGAGGTCGCCGCGCACGCCGTGCTGCGGGCCGAACATCGCGGTGACATTGAGCCCCGCGGCGATCAGCGCATCGACCGAATGCGTCAGGTCGGCCGTGACCGAGGCAGGATGCGCGAGCAGGGCGACGCGCTTGCCCTCGAGCGGCGCGCGCAGCGCGGGGTCGGCGAGGAGGCGATCGATACCGAAGTTCATGGGTGCGCAGGTGCCGGGAGGGTTGCGATAAAGCAATCCCGGTTGTGGAAATCGGGCGGCCCTGGGGCGTGCGCGAGCGCCCAATAGGATTTGGTGCCGTCGGTTTCCTCGATCACCGCGGAGAGCCCCATCTGCCATGGGCCGGCGGGAAGATCGAAGAGGTCCTGCTCGACCTCGACGAGATACTCCGAATTGTCGTCACCGCGATCGACATGCGGATCGAGCGTCAGCGCCAGGTCGGTGCCCCCTGCCCTGTACGCCTTGAAGCGGTAGGCCGCCCACCGCGTCGAGGGCGAATAGTTGAACTCGCTATATGCGTCCGCGCCGGGCACTGCGAGGAACAGCTCGCAGCAGGTCGTCTTCCACAAGCCATCGGTACGGGCAGACGCGACCCAATCGGGCAGCGCGACATGTTCGTTGCCGTGTACGACGAAGGTGAGGAGGAGACGGCGATCGCTCACCTCTGCCTTTACGTGAACGGCCTCTACCGCACTCGGCGGGGTGTCGGGATGCGGCAATAAGGAAAAGTCGAGCACCAAACCTCCGTTCGGGCTGAGCTTGTCGAAGCCCTGCCCCTCATTGCCAAGGTAGAGAGAAAGGCAGCCCTTCGACAAGCTCAGGACGAACGGGCGCAGGGTGGGTGGAAAATTCCGCAAAACGCGCCTACATGCCGCCCCTCCCATGGCAACAACACTCCCCTCCCCGCCGAAGATCGGCATGGTCTCGCTCGGCTGTCCCAAGAATCTGGTCGATAGCGAACGGATCCTGACCAAGCTGCGCTCCGACGGCTATGCCATGTCGCCCGATTATGCCGGCGCCGACGTGGTGCTGGTCAACACTTGCGGTTTCCTCGATTCGGCCAAGGAGGAGAGCTTGGAGGCGATTGGCGAGGCGATCGCCGAGAATGGTCGCGTCATCGTCACCGGGTGCATGGGCAAGGAAGCGGAGATGATCCGCGCGAAATTCCCCGGCATCCTCGCCGTCACCGGCGCGCACCAGTACGAAGAGGTCGTCGGCGCAGTCCACGAAGCGGCCCCGATGCCGCCGAGCGCGTTCCTCAACCTCGTCCCCGACAGCGGGCTCAAGCTCACCCCGCGCCATTACAGCTATCTGAAGATCAGCGAAGGCTGCAACCACCGCTGCAGCTTCTGCATCATCCCCAGCTTGCGCGGCGACCTCGTCAGCCGCCGCCCCGACGCGATCCTGCGCGAAGCCGAGAAGCTGATCGAAGCCGGCACCAAGGAATTGCTGGTGATCAGCCAGGACACTTCGGCCTACGGCGTCGACATCCGCCACCAGCCGCGGATGTGGCACGGCGAGGAAGTCCGCGCGCACATGACCGATCTGTCGCGTGAACTCGGCAAGCTCGGCGCCTGGGTGCGCCTGCACTACGTCTACCCCTACCCGCATGTCGACCAGGTCATCCCGCTGATGGCAGAGGGGCTGATCCTCCCCTATCTCGACATCCCCTTCCAGCACGCCAGCCGCAACGTGTTGAAGCTGATGAAGCGCCCGGCGAACGAGACCAAGGTGCTCGAGCGCATCAAGAATTGGCGCACGATCGCGCCCGACATCGCGATCCGCTCGACCTTCGTCGTCGGCTTCCCCGGCGAGACCGAGGACGATTTCGCCTATCTGATGGACTGGCTCGAGGAAGCGCAGCTCGACCGCGTCGGCGCGTTCCGCTTCGAGCCGGTCGAAGGCGCCGCCGCCAACGACCTCCCCAACCACGTGCCGGAAGAGATCAAGGAAGAGCGCTACGCCCGCCTGATGGAACTCACCGCGCGCATCTCGGCCGACAAGCTCCGGGCCAAGGTCGGCCGCACGCTCGATGTCATCATCGACGCGGTCGATGAGGATGGCGGCGCCACCGGCCGCTCGAAGGCCGACGCGCCCGAGATCGACGGAGAGGTCTTCCTGCGCGACGCTGGCCACCTCAAGCAGGGCGACATCGTGGCGGTCAGCATCGAAGATGCCGACGAGCATGATCTTTACGGCGTCCCGACCGTTTGAGGCCTGCCCCCTTCCCTTTCGCGGCAGGACGGTGACATATCGTCGTTCATCTCGCTGAAGGACTGCCCCCTACGTGAAGCTCTCCCGATACTGCCTGGTGGCAGGCTTGCTATCCGTCTCCGCCCCCGCCCTCGCGCAATCGCTCACCGCGGCGGAGACGCAACAGGTCGATAAGACGGTCACCGACGCGCTCGCCAAGTCGGGCGTCCCATCGGCCTCGGTCGCGATCGTGCGCGGTGGGCGAATCGTCTTTGCCAGGGCGTACGGCAAGCAGGCCGAAACCGGCACGACGCGCGACGATGCGCCGTACCAGATCGCGTCGGTGTCGAAGCAGTTCACCGCCGCGGCGATCCTGCTGCTCCAGCGCGAGGGCAAGCTCAACCTCGACGATCACGTGTCCAAATACGTCCCCGGCATCACCGGCGGCGACACGATCACGATCCGCCAGCTCCTGAGCCACACCGCCGGCCTGCAGGATTACTGGCCGCAGGATTACAGCTTCAAGGCGATGGCGACCCCGGTCACGCCGCAGCAGATCGTCGATCGCTGGGCGAAGAAGCCGCTCGACTTCACCCCGGGCACGCAGTGGCAATATTCGAACACCGGCTATGTCGTCGCGGGGATGATCGTCGAAAAGGTCTCGGGCCAAAAGCTGCTCGATTTCCTGAAAGCGCGGATCTTCAAGCCGCTCGGGATGAAGGTCTACGATCAGGATCTCGCGGTCGGCCCCGGCTTCCCGCAAGGCTATGGCCGCGCCGCGCTCGGCCCGGTGCGCCCCGTCACGCCCGCCGCGCACGGCTGGCTCTATGCCGCGGGCGAACTCGCGATGAGCGCGCGCGCGCTGGCGACCTGGGACGTCGCGCGGCTCGATCGCACGGTCCTGACGCCGCAGGATTGGGCGACTCAGGAAACCCCGGTCAAGCTCGCCGACGGCACGACCAACGGCTATGGCCTCGGCGTCTCGACCGGCACCGCCAACGGCCGCCGTTTCGTCGAGCATAGCGGCGAGGCAGTCGGCTTCCTGTCCGAAAACATCGTCTATCCCGAGCAGAAGACGGCGGTGGTCGTCCTCATCAACAGCTGGTCGAGCGACGCCTATCAGACGATCGCGCAGAAGCTCGCCGGCATCGTGCTCGGCACGCCGGTGGCCGATGCGGCCGACACCGCGGTGCTTGCGCGCGTCCGCACCGCGTTCGATCAGTTGCGCAGCGGCACCCTCGATCGCAGCCAGCTGACCGACGACGCCAATTTCTACTTCACCGCGACGACGCTCGCCGATTACCGCACCAGCCTATCCCCGCTTGGCGCGCCGACCGCGTTCGTCCAGACCGGCAAGGCGCGCCTGCGCGGCGGCTTCGTCAACCGCAACTACCGCGCGACCTATCCGACCACGACGCTGTCGATCAGCACCTACGCCGAACCCGGCGCCAACGGAAAGCTCGAGCAATTGCTCGTGACCCCCACCCAGCCATGACCGATTTCACCCCGCTGCTCCAACCCGACCGCGGCCAGAGCGCCCGCCTCATCCATGTCGTTCGCCCCGAGGCGTGGGAGGCGTGGCTCGGCGCGCAGCCGCCGCGGATCCGCACCGTGGTCGCCGCGCACCGGCTGACCGGCAAGCCGGGCAATCGCGCGGTCCTGCCGGGCGAGAAGCCCGAGGATTGGGCGATGCTGCTCGTTTGCAACGAAAGCCTCGACTCGCCGTGGCGGATCGCCTCGCTCGGCGAACAATTGCCTGAGGGGACGTATCGCCTCGCCGAGGGCGAGCCCGGCGCCGCGATGCTCGGCTGGTGCCTCGCACAGCATAAGTTCGATCGCTACAAGCGCGACGAACCCAGCGTCGGCCCACGCGTGCTGCTCACCGGCGAGCCCGCGCGGATCGAGGAAACCGTCCGCCTCGCGCGCGCCACCGCCAAGGTACGCGACCTCGTCAACACCGCCGCCGCCGATCTCGGCCCGGCCGAACTCGAAGCCGAAGCGCAGCAGCTCGCCCAGGCGCACGGCGCGACCGTGGCCGTGACCAAGGGCGATGCGCTCGAAAAGGGCTATCCGATGATCCACGCGGTCGGCCAGGCCGCCGCGCGCGGGCGAGAGCCGCGGCTGATCGAACTCGAATGGGGCAACCCCGCGCATCCGCGCATCGCGATCGTCGGCAAGGGCGTGTGCTTCGATTCGGGCGGGCTCGACATCAAGCCGTCATCGGGCATGCGGCTGATGAAGAAGGACATGGGCGGCGCGGCGCATGCGCTCGCGCTCGCCGGGCTGGTGATGGCGGCGCGGCTGCCGGTGCGGCTCCACCTGCTGATCCCCGCAGTCGAGAACAGCATTTCGGGCAACGCCTTCCGCCCGGGCGACGTGCTGAAGACCCGCAAGGGCCTCACCGTCGAGAACACCAATACCGATGCCGAAGGCCGCCTCGTGCTCGGCGACGCGCTGACGCGTGCGGTGGAGGAGAAGCCGACGCTGATCCTCGATTTCGCGACGCTCACCGGCGCGGCGCGCGTCGCGCTCGGGCCCGACCTGCCCGCCACCTTCGCCAATGACGAGGCGCTGGCGGCGGCGTTGCTTGCGGCCGGAACCGCGGTCGGCGATCCATTGTGGCGGCTGCCCTTGTGGGACGGGTATGACGACATGCTCGCCTCGGACATCGCCGATCTCGTCAACGCCCCCGACGGCGGTTTCGCCGGATCGGTGACGGCTGCCTTGTTCCTGCGCCGCTTCGTCCCCGAAGGTACGCCCTGGGCGCATTTTGACACCTTCGCGTGGCGTCCGAGTTCCAAGCCCGGGCGCCCCAAAGGTGGCGAGGCGCTCGGCCTGCGCGCGGCATGGACGATGCTCAAGGGTCGCTTCCCGGCATGATCTACATCCTGCTCAACCTCGCGCCGATCCTCGTCGCGACGCTGATCGGGCTGATGCTCGGTGCCGCCTATCACGTGGCGTTCGGGCGCGGGCGCGTCGCGATGAGCGCGATCGTCGTGGCGGCACTCGGCCTGTTCTGGTTCGCCTCGATCCTCGCCGGCGCGCTGATCCTCGCGCCCGCCAAGGCGGCACCATGGATCATGGCGGTGGGCAGCGCGGTGGTGATCTGGGCGGGCTTCGTGCTGCCGGTGGTGGCGGTAACGCAGCGCTATCACGGCGCGCGCGCGCGGCGGATCGCGGCAGACAGCCTGTTCTGGCTGGTGACGATGGTGGCGCAGGCGGTGGCGATGAAGCTGATCGGACTCGCGCCGCCGCCGGCTTGACCGCCTGCCCGGCGGTTCACCGACCAGTGTCGTGCGAGCCCGTCGGTCAGCGTTTAAGAGGGCGTTTTCAGATCGACATTGTCTCGGTCGAACGCGTCTCTCGCCGTGCGAAAATTGTCCACGTTCTCGACGATCCAAGTCCAGAGCGGGACCAGCCGCACCAGCAGCTCCAGCCCGGTATCGGACAGCGCATATTCGACGTGCGGGACGACCTCCTCGAAGTCATGCCGGACCACCAACCCGTCGCGCTCCAGATGGCGAAGCGTGCGCGTCAGCATGCGTTGCGTGACGCCGTGCATGCGCCGGCCAATCTCGGCATGACGCAGCTGACCATAGACCCCGAGCGTGTGGATGACCCCGAGCGACCAGCGACTGCCGGCATGCGCCAGCACCTCGCGCCGCACCCCGTCATCATCGTCGCGAAGGCCGTCGCAGACGGTCTGGGAATAGTTCAGAACGTCTTCCGGGCTTAGCGCCCTGGCCACAGTATCACGCATGTACCCTTCTTTCGCGCTTGCGGGTGGATCGCCAGATTAGGGCGGCAACCCCTGTTGAACGAGTTAGACCGATGAACGAAGCCGTTTCCACCGTGAAGTCCCGCAATATCCTCGTGCTGGGTGCCGGCGAGCTGGGCATACCGGTTCTCCGCAACCTCGCGCGCCGCGCAAAGACGATCGACGGTGCCAGGATCAGCGTGCTGCTCCGCGCCAGCGCCGTCGAGTCCGATACGCCCGCCAAACAGCGCGACATCGCCGAAATCCGCGCGGCCGGTATCGAGATCGTCCTGGGCGATCTGGTCACCAGCTCGATCGACGAACTGGCATCGCTGTTCTCGCGCTATGACACGGTGATCGGCTGCGCAGGCTATGCGGCGGGCATCAACACGCCGATGAAGCTTGCCAGGGCGGCCCTGCAGTCCGGCATCCCGCGCTACTTCCCGTGGCAGTTCGGCGTCGATTTCGAAGCGATCGGCCGCGGCGGTCCGCAGGATATTTTCGACGCGCAGCTCGACGTGCGGGCGCTTCTGCGCGCGCAGGACAAGACCGAGTGGGTCATCATCTCCACCGGCATGTTCATGAGCTATCTGTTCGAGCCAGAGTTCGGTGTCGTCGACCTCGATAAGAATGCCGTCCACGCGCTCGGCAGCCTCGATACCGCCGTGACGCTAACGACACCGGACGATATCGGGCTGTTGACCGCCGAGATCGTCTTCTTCGAGCCGACCATTCGGAACGAGATCGTCTTCCTTGCGGGGGATACCGTCACTTATGGGGAGGTCGCGGACGCGCTCGAGGCAGCACTGGGTCGTCGCTTCAGCCGGTCCGAATGGACCGTGCCGTTCCTGATGGACGAACTGGCGAACGATCCGACCAACATGATGTGCAAATACCGGGCGGCCTTCGCGCAAGGGCGTGGCGTCGCATGGGACAAGGCAAAGACGTTCAACGCGCGCCATGGCATTCCCGTTACCGACGTATCGGCCTGGATTGCCGCCAACTTGGCGGCCGAACAGCGCGGCGCGTAACGCCCATTCCTTCCCGCTGAAAACGCATATCGGGACGGCTCACGCCGTCTCGATCGTCGAATCTTTGCCGCAAGCGGGTTTCGCTGTCCCCAAACCTGTCTCTGCTCGCTCTTTCCCGAAATCGATCCCCGGAGCTTGAGAAACGGGGAGGACGCTAAGACCGAATCGCAGGCCTTGGGGTCATCAGGCTCCCCGCCGCTTCCGCCAACGGGTCATCGCGGTGTCGTAGCGGTCGCGTTCGACGGCGACGGCTTCGCTGCGGGCCTTGCGATCCCGGTCGTGCTTCGCATCCAAATCGCGGCGCTCACGGTCTAGCACACGTTGGCGGACGACGAGCTTGGCGTCGGCGTCACGGTAGCTGTCCTCGATCTCGGCCAGCGCCTGCTCGGCGGCGGCGAGGGCGTCGCTCGAGGGCTTGGGCGGGGGCTTGGGCGCAGATTCGGGTTTGGGTTCGGCTTTTCGCGGGGCCGAAGTCGCACGCTTGGTCGCGCTCCGAGTAGTCTTCGCGCGCGGCGCCGGCGTCTCCTCCACCGCCTCTGCTTTCGCCGGCCGAACCGGCTGCGCCGGCAACGCCGCGATCTGCTCGGCGGTCGTCCCGCGCGAGCGCTTGACCACTTCACCCGGCTTGGCCAGCGGCTCGGCCATCAGCGCCGCGTCAGTCACCTCCTGCGCGACGCCGCGCGCGAAGAGGTCGTGCTCGCTCCCCCACGCCGCGAGCGCCGCCTTGCGGCTCGGCGCGGCGACATAGGCGTCGCTGAAGCCCGCCGGCACGACGAAGACCTTGAGCTTCCGCCCCATGCCGCAGGCCCCGCTACGCC
Organism: Parasphingomonas frigoris; assembly: GCF_036663815.1. NCBI lineage: Bacteria > Pseudomonadati > Pseudomonadota > Alphaproteobacteria > Sphingomonadales > Sphingomonadaceae > Parasphingomonas > Parasphingomonas frigoris. Next base: position 108,058 of record NZ_JAXOJQ010000002.1, read on the forward strand.
GCTTCGATGATCGGCACGAACTTCGCCGCGGTCAGGCTCGCGCCGCCGACCAGCGCGCCGTCGACATCCTCGGTCTCGAGGATCGCCGCGGCATTCGCGCCCGTCACCGACCCGCCATAGAGGATGCGGATCCCGTCCGCCGCGTCGCCCACCAGCGTGCGCAGTTTGGCGCGCGCGATCGAATGCACTTCGCCGATCTCGTCGAGCGTCGGGGTGCGGCCGGTGCCGATCGCCCAGCGCGGCTCGTAGGCGATTGTCAGCCAGTCGCCGGTCGCCAGATCGGGGACCGATTTCTCGATCTGCGCCTGGACGACGCGCGCGGCGCGGCCGGCATCGCGCTCGGCATCGGTCTCGCCGACGCACAGGATCACGCCGAGCCCGTGGCGATGCGCCGCGCTCGCCTTGGCCCACGCGTCCTGGCTGGTCTCGCCCTGGTCGGCGCGGCGTTCGCTATGCCCGACGATCGTGAAGCGCGCGCCGGCCTCGACCAGCATCGCGGCCGACAGGCAGCCGGTATGCGCCCCGCTTTCGGCGGCATGGACATCCTCGCCGCCGAACGCGAAGCCCGGGACCAGCGCCGCCGCCGGCGCGATCAGCGTCGCGGGCAGCGCGATCGACACGTCGACCAAGGGCGCAGCGCGAGCGGCTTCCGCGATCGTGACCAACTCGGCGAGCGCGGCACGATTGCCGTTCATCTTCCAATTGCCTGCCACCAGCTTGCGTCGCGCCATCGTGCGTCTCTCCCGTTTTGATCCTCGCCGAACAGCGATACCGAAGCGTGCGCGCGGCACAAGTCCAACCGCCTGGGTTGATGCGGCCCCGCCTGCCCCCTAAAGCAACGGCAACACGCTCCAGACAGATTGGCCGTTTCCGACCATGCTCAGCTTTTTCCGCCGAATGATTGCCCACCGGTTCGGAGGCGCGATTGCGCTCGGTTTCGTCGCATTGCTCGGGCTGGCGTTCGTGCTGGGGGACCGGTCGAGCCTGTCGGGCGGCGAGAGCACGGCCGCCAAGGGCGATACCGTCGCCACCGTCGGCAAGAAGACGATCTCGGTCGAGGATCTGCAGGCCGCAGTGCAGCGCGACATGGACGGCTATCGCCAGCAGCAGCCGACGCTGACGATGGCGGAATTCGTCGCCGGCGGCGGGTTCGACGCAACGCTCGAGCGGCTGATCGATTCGACCGCGCTGCGCCAGTTCGCGCAGGCGCAGGGCATGGTCGTGGGCAAGCCCGCGGTTGATGCGGTGATCGCGTCGCAGCCCGGACTCAGCGGCCTCGACGGCAAGTTCAGCCAGGAAAAGTATGAAACCGCCCTTCGCCAGATCGGCATGACCGACGCGCAGGTCCGCCTGCAGACCAGCGACCAGATCCTCGTCAAGCAATTGTGGCAGTCGCCGCTCAAGGCCAACCAGGTCCCGCTCCAGCTCGCGCTCCCCTATTCGAGCCTGCTGCTCGAGAAGCGCGCCGGCACGATCGGCTTCGTGCCCTCGCAGGCGCTCGCGACCGGCCCCGCGCCGACCGACGCCGAGCTCAACGCGTATTATGCCCGCAACGTCTCGCGCTACCGCGTCCCCGAACGCCGCGTGATCCGCTATGCGATCGTCAACGCTGCCAGCATCGCGGCGGAGGCGACGCCGACCGACGCCGAGATCGCCGCCGCCTACAAGGCGCAGGCGAGCAAATATGCCGCCGCCGACCTGCGCACGATCGTCCAGATCGTCGTCGCCGACCAGACCGCGGCAAACGCGCTCGCCGCCAAGGTCCGCGCCGGCACGCCGATCGACCAGGCGGCGCGCGCCGCCGGGCTGGAGCCCGCGACGCTGACCGACACGCAGAAGGCAACCTACGCCGCACAATCGTCGCCCGCGATCGCCGACGCCGCGTTTGCCGGCAAGGTCGGCGATGTCGTCGGGCCGCTGCGCGCGCCGCTCGGCTTCGTCGTGCTCAAAGTCCAGACGCAGCGCACCCGCCCTGCCACTACGCTCGCCGCCGCGACGCCCGAGCTGAAGACCAGCCTCGCCACGCAGAAGAGCGCCGCGTTGCTCGCCGATCGCCGCAATGCCTTCGAGGATCAGCTGTCGAAGGTCAGCTTCGACGGGATCGTCGCACAGCAGAAGCTGACCGCGGTGCGCACCCCCGCCCTGCTCGCCAGCGGCCAGGACATCGAAAACCCGACCGCCAAGCCCGATCCGGCGATCGCGCCGATCGTCACGGCGGCGTTTGCTGCCCACGCGGGCGATACACCGCAGACGGTGCCGCTCGGCCCGGACGGCAGCTTCGCGCTGTCGATGCTCGAGAAGATCGTGCCGTCGGCGCCGCGTCCGCTCGCGCAGATCCGCGACGCCGTGGTGCGCGATTTCACGATCGACCGCGCGCAGAAGGCCGCGCGCAAGGTCGCCGGGACGATCGTCGCCGTCGCCAACGCCGGCACCCCGCTCGGCCAGGCCTTTGCCGCGACCAAGCTGACGCTGCCGCCGCTCCGTCCGATCGCCGGCCCGCGCGCCGAACTGATGGCCAACCCGCGCGGCGTTCCAGCGCCGTTGCAGATGCTGTTCGCGATGGCCGAGAAGACGACCAAGCTGCTCGAGGCGCCTAACGGCGCGGGCTATTTCATCATCCATCTCGACAAGATCACGCCGGGTGACGCGAGCGGCAACGCACGCGTCATCGCCGGCACGCAGGCCGATATCGCCAGCGTGATCGGCCGCGAATATGTCGCGCAGTTCGGCAAGGCAGTGCAGGTCGCGGTCGGCACCAAGCGCAATGCCGCGGCGATCGCCAAGCTCAAGGCGCAGATGGTCGGTGGCGTGAGTGCAGACGATCAGCAGCCCTGAGCGCGCCAACCGGATCGCCGCCCGCGCCGCGCTGGCCGAGGGCCGGCCGGCGTTACTGTGGCAGCGCCAGGTCGCCGATACCGACACGCCGGTCGCCGCCGCGCTGAAACTGATCGAGCCCGGGCGGGGCGACTTCCTGCTCGAATCGGTCGAGGGCGGCGAGACGCGCGGGCGCCACAGCCTGATCGGGCTCGCCCCCGATCTGGTGTTCCGCGCGCACGGGTCGCAGGCCGCGATCAACCCGCATTGGCTGAGCGACCGAGCGGCCTTCACGCCGTGCGACGTCCCGACGCTCGACGCGCTGCGCGCGCTGGTCGCGTCGTGCCGGATGGACGTGCCGGCCGAGTTGCCGCGCGCGCTCGCCTGCCTCGTTGGCTATTTCGGCTATGAGACGATCGGCCTGGTCGAGCGGCTGCCGCGCCCGGAGACCGACGCGCTCGGCCTGCCCGACATGATGTTCGTGCGCCCGACCGTGATCCTGATCTTCGATCGGCTCGCCGACACGCTGTTCCTCGTCGCACCGGTCTGGCCCGACGCGACGCGATCGCCCGATGCGATCGTCGCCGAAGGGGTCGAGCGGATCGAGGCGACCGCCGCGCGGCTCGCCACTGCCCCGCTGCCCGCCCCGGTCCACGCCGCGCCGGTCGACGATATCGCGCTCGCGCCGACGCTCCCGCCGGGCCGCTATGCCGAAATGGTCGCGGCGGCGAAGGATTACATCGTCGCGGGCGACATCTTCCAGGTCGTGCTGGCGCAGCGCTTCACCGTGCCGTTCACGCTCCCGCCGTTCGAACTGTACCGCGCGCTGCGGCGGATCAACCCGTCGCCCTTCCTCTATCATCTGGACCTGCCCGGCTTCGCGCTGACCGGCTCGAGTCCCGAGATCCTCGTGCGCGTGCGCGACGGCGAAGTGACGATCCGCCCGATCGCGGGTACGCGCCCCCGCGGCAAGACCGCCGCCGAGGACGAAGCGAACCGCGTCGGCCTGCTCGCCGATCCCAAGGAGCGCGCCGAGCATCTGATGCTGCTCGACCTCGGCCGCAACGACGTCGGCCGCGTCGCCACCGCCGGGAGCGTGACCGTCACGGCGAGCTACACGACCGAATTCTACAGCCACGTCATGCACATCGTCTCGAACGTCGTCGGGCAGCTGTCGAACGAGCATGACGCGCTCGACGCACTGTTCGCGGGTTTTCCGGCGGGCACCGTCAGCGGCGCGCCCAAGGTCCGCGCGTGCGAGATCATCGCCGAGCTCGAGGATGCGGTGCGCGGGCCCTATGCCGGCGGCGTCGGCTATTTCTCGCCCGACGGATCGATGGATTCGTGCATCGTGTTGCGCACCGCGGTGGTCAAGGACGGAACGATGCACGTCCAGGCCGGCGCCGGGATCGTCGCCGACAGCGTCGCGGAATATGAGCAGCGCGAGTGCGAGGCCAAGGCCGGCGCGCTGCTCGCCGCCGCGCGCGAGGCGATCGCGCGGGCGGCGGAGGTCAGCTTCGGGCAGTAGTCGCTCAGGGGATGGCGGCTGCCTGACGCTTGGCTTCCGCTTTTTCGGCGGCATATTGCTGCGCGCGCATCATCGCGCAGCCGGTCTGCCCGCCGGAGCCGGTCGGCGAGCAGGTGTCGGGCAAGCCGGCGGCACGGCGCCCGACTTCATCGGCAACCGCGGCGCGATTGACCCAGCTCTGATTCTGCGCCGGGATCGGCTTGTCGTCGCGCAATTCCTTGGGGATGCGATACGGCTCGCCCTGCTTCGCGCAGACGACGATCTCAGCGTCGGGGTCGGTCGGCTTCGGGCAGGTCTGGTTGCCGGTCAGCGTGATCGAACGAATCCGCAGCGGCGGCTTGCCGGATTCGGCTTGCCGTGTTTCCGGGCCTGCCGCCGGTGCGGTCTGCGCAAAGCCGGCGACGGGGACTGCGGCCAGGGTGATGGCGACGGCTAGGGTGCGCAACATGGTGAAATCTCCTCGATTCGCTCAACGTCCGCCATGGCAGGTTGATCCGACCTGAATGTGGCCGCTGGAAAGATTGTCGCGCGCGCGCAAACGCGGTAGCGGCGCCTGATGATATTGGTCATCGACAATTATGACAGCTTTACCTGGAACCTCGTCCATTATCTGATGGAGCTCGGTGCCGAGGTGAAGGTCGTGCGCAACGATTCGCTGACCGCGGCGGACGCGCTGGCGAGCAACGCGCAGGGTTTCCTGATTTCGCCCGGCCCAAAGACGCCGACCGAAGCGGGCATCTCGCTCGATCTCGTCGCCGCGTGCGCCGAACAGGGCAAGCCGCTGCTCGGCGTGTGCCTCGGCCACCAGGCGATCGGCCAGCATTTCGGCGGGCGCGTCGTGCGCGGCGGGCTGATGCACGGCAAGACCTCGCCGGTCGAGCATGACGGCACCGGGGTCTTCGCCGGCCTCCCCTCACCCTTCACCGCGACGCGCTATCATTCGCTGATCGTCGAGGATCTGCCGGCCGAGCTGGTCGTCAATGCGCGCGCCGACGACGGTTCGGTAATGGGCATCCGCCACGCGACACTGCCGATCCACGGCGTGCAGTTCCACCCCGAGAGCATCGCGACCGAGCATGGCCACGCGATGCTGGCGAATTTCCTCTCGGATGCGGGGATTGAACTCCCCTCCCGCTTGCGGGAGGGGTCGGGGGAGGGCCTGCCTGCAACGCAGCAACCGCACTCCCCTCCCCTAACCTCTCCCGCAAGCGGGAGGGGAATGTGACCCTCCTTCCCGACACCGCCTCCCCGCTCAGCCGCGAAACCGCCGCGCAGGCCTTCGCCGACGTGCTCGACGGCCACGCCTCGGAAGACGCGATCGCCGCCTTCCTGATCGGCCTGACCGAGCGCGGCGAGACCAGCATCGAGATTGCCGAGGCCGCGCGCGCGATGCGCAGCCGGCTGATCCCGATCGACGCCCCCGCCGACGCGCTCGACGTCTGCGGCACCGGCGGCGACGGCCACCACACGCTCAACGTGTCGACCGCGGTGTCGATCGTCGTCGCCAGCACCGGCGTGCCCGTCGCCAAGCATGGCAACCGCGCCGCCTCGTCGAAGGCGGGCGCCGCCGACACGCTCGAAGCGCTCGGGCTCGACATGCACCGCGCCGGCCTGTGCGCCGAGGCGAGCCTGCGCGACATCGGCATCGCCTTCCTGTTCGCCGCGAACCACCATCCGGCGATGAAGCGCATCACCCCGATCCGCCAGAAGCTTGGCCGCCGCACGATCTTCAACCTGATGGGCCCGCTCGCCAATCCAGCCGGCGTCACGCGCCAGCTGATCGGCATCGCACGCCCCGATTATGCCGCCACCTATGCCGCCGCACTCGAGCAGCTCGGCACGGAGGCGGCGCTGGTCGTCTCGGGCGAGGAAGGTCTCGATGAGTTGTCGAGCGCCGGCCCGAGCATCGCAATCGGCGTCGGACAGGTCGACCTCCCAGCGACGATCACGCCCGAGGATGCCGGCCTGCCGCGCCACGCGATCACCGCGATCCGTGGCGGCGACCCGGTGCACAATGCCGCCGCGCTGCGTCGCCTGCTGCACGGCGAGACCGGCGCCTATCGCGACGCCGTCCTGTTCAACGCGGCCGCCGCGCTGATCGTCGCGGGCAGCGCGCAAACTCTCCCCGCAGGCGTTGCCATTGCCGCCGAGGCGCTCGATAGCGGCGGCGCCAACACCCTGCTCGATCGCTGGATTGCGTATTCATGACCGACATTCTCAACCGCATCCTCGAAACCAAGCGCGCCGACGTCGCCGCGCGCAAGGCGACCACCGCGCTGAGCGAGCTCGACGCCTGCATCGCCGGCCAGTCGCCGCCGCGCGGCTTCCGCGCTGCGCTCGACGCGCGCGCGGCAGCGGGTGGCTACGCGCTGGTCGCCGAGATCAAGAAAGCGAGCCCGTCCAAGGGCCTGATCCGCGCCGATTTCGATCCCCCGGCGCACGCCCGCGCCTATCAGGCGGGCGGCGCGACCTGCCTCTCGGTGCTGACCGACGAAGCCTGGTTCCAGGGCTCCGACGCCTTCCTCACCGCCGCGCGCGGCGCGTGCGACCTGCCCGTGTTGCGCAAGGATTTCATGGTCGATCCGTGGCAGGTGCCCGAATCGCGCGGGATCGGCGCCGACGCGATCCTGCTGATCATGGCCGCGCTCGACGACGTCACGCTCGCCGAGATCGAGGCGAGCGCGCTCGAATGCGGGATGGACGTGCTGGTCGAGGTCCATTCGCACGCCGAGATGGAGCGCGCGCTCAAGCTCAAGTCGCGGCTGATCGGCGTCAACAATCGCAACCTGCGCGATTTTTCGGTCGATTTCGCGCGGACCTACGAGCTCGTGTCGAAGGCGCCGAAGGATTGCACCTTCGTCGCCGAGAGCGGGCTCACCACGCGCGCCGATCTCGATGCGATGGCCGAGCATGGCATCCGCTGCTTCCTGATCGGCGAAGCGCTGATGCGGCAGGACGATCTCGAATCCGCGACCAACACGCTGGTCGGATGAGCGACCTCACGCATCTCGATGCGGCTGGCGCCGCGCATATGGTCGATGTCGGCGGCAAGGCGGCGACGCGGCGCGAGGCGGTGGCGACCGGGCGGATCGACATGGCGCCCGCGGCCGCGCGCGCGATCCGCGATGGAACTGCGCTGAAAGGCGACGTGCTCGCGGTCGCGCGGATCGCCGGGATCATGGCGGCCAAGCGCACCAGCGATCTCATTCCGCTGTGCCATCCGCTGCCGCTGACCCGCGTGGCGATAGAGCTGGCGGTCGACGATGCCGGCGTCACCGCCACCGCGACGGCGGCGACCGAGGGCAAAACCGGGGTCGAGATGGAAGCGCTGACCGCGGTGTCGGTCACGCTGCTGACGATCTACGACATGGCCAAGGCGATCGACAAAGGCATGACGATCGGCGGGATCGGGCTGCTGACCAAGACCGGCGGCAAATCGGGCGACTGGGCGCGCTGAGGCGCGGCGGCGACGAGCCACAGGGCCCCTTCGCCGGGGGAGAAATAGAAGCCTAGAATTCGCGAACGGGGGCTGATCACCCCTTATCCTCTCCCGCAAGCGGGAGAGGCAACGCAGACTTGGTCCGCCTTCTTTAGGCGGGCCTAGTCGTAGTCGGTGAGGGCCTTCTTTTTATCGGCCGAAGCAGAAGAAGAAGCAGAAGACCCTCACCCAACCCTCACCCATGAAGAATGGGAGAGGGCTTGGGGGGTCGAAGGCGCTCTGCCTCAGAACTTGCCGCTGAGCGACACGCCGATGATCCGTGGATCGTTGAACACTGCGGCGTTGTAATTGTCGAGCACGCCCTTGAGGTTCTTCTCGTTGGTCACGTTGCGCGAGAAGACGGCGAGCTCATACTTGCCGTCGGGCGCGGTGTAGCCCGCCTTGACGCCCGCCTCGAACGTGCCGTCCGAGGTATACTCGACCGTCTTGTACGGCACGAAGCTGGTATAGCCCTGCAGCGTCACGTCCCCGCCGACGAACAGCGCGCCGCCGTTGCCGAGGCGGAAGTCGTAGCGGGCATTGGCGTCGAGCTGATACTTCGGCGCATTCGGCAGTGCGTTGCCGTTGATCTGCGCGAGCACGGCGGTGGTCGTACCGGCGCCGTTACGGACATTGAGCGTTGGGTTGAGCACGGTGCAGGTCACTGCGCCGTTGAGGAAGCACGCCGGGGTATAGACGCGCGTGTCGTTGATCTCGGTGTGCAGCACGCTGCCACCCAGACCCAGCGTGAAGTCGCGCACCGGGCGCCACGTCAGTTCGGCCTCGCCGCCCCACGCCTGCGCCTGGTTGGCGTTGAACAGCAGGCCGTTGTTGTTGGCGTCGTTGCCGTTCAGCTGGATGTTGTGGACCTTGTAGTAGAAGCCCGTCGCGTTGAAGCGCAGCGTGTTGCCGAACAGGTTCGACTTGAAGCCGGCTTCATACGACGTGATCGTCTCCGAGGTCGCCGTCACGAACGCCGAGCTGAACACCGCGTTGCGGCCCTGGATCGTCGGCCCGCGGAAGCCGTGCGAGACGCGCGCGAACACGTTGACGTTGGGGTCGACCGCATAGTTCAGGCTGCCCTCCCAGCTCGGCTGCGTGTCGGCGAGGCGAACATAGGTCGCCGCGGTCGCCGGGAATGTCGAGACACCGGCTGCGGTGCGCGGCGGGGTGACCAGGCGCGTGGTCTTCTCGTCATACGTCACGCGCACGCCGCCGGTCAGCGTCAGCTTGGGGAGCAGCTCGTAGCTCGCCTGGCCGAAGCCCGCATAAGAGGTGTTCTTGTTGCGCAGGACGACGAAGTTGTTCGGGTTGGGTGCCGTGCCGAACGAATTGTTGAGCAGGAACACGCCGCGCTGGGCGAACTCGGTGATGTCGCGCGATTCGAAGTAGATGCCGCCGATCTGCCACTTGAAGCGACCATTGCCGTTGCTGGCCAGCCGGACTTCCTCGCTCAGCTGGTCGAGGTCGCGGACGCGGCCCTGGCTCTGCGCGGTGTAGCGGATGCCGGCATAGTTGGCGCCGACGCCGCCGTCGGTGTCGCCGCGGCTGTAGCCTGCGGTCGTCTCATAGGCGGTGATCGAGGTCAGCGTGACGCCGCCGAAATCGTTCTTGGCGTTGAACGAGGTACCGTAGGTCTTGTACGCCTGCGGGTTGTTGTTGCCTTCGTCGAGGCCGACGCTGGCGCGCGGTGCGGCGCTGACGTCGTTGGTGCCGCGCGTGATCGCACCGCGATGGAAGATCGACGAGGTGCCGCTGTAATCGCGCGCATGCGCCGAGAGCAGGCCGGTGAAGCCGGTGTCGGGCGGAGTCAGCATCAGCTGAACGCGGATGTCCTTCTCCTCGAACCCGCCGAGCTTGTCCTTGCCGCCGACGGTGCCGTCGTCGCTGACGCCGTTGAAGGTGTTGTCGATCCAATTGTCGCGACGCTGATACAGGCCCGACACGCGGAAGCTCAGCACGTCCTTGACGATCGGGCCGCCGACGCCGGCATCGACGCTGACGGTGTTGTACGTGCCATAGGATGCAGTCGCGCGGCCGGTGAACTCGTTGGTCGGGCGATTGGTGTCGAACTTGATGATGCCGGCAGTGGTGTTGCGGCCGAACAGCGTGCCCTGCGGCCCGCGCAGCACTTCGATCTGGTTGACGTCATAGACCGGGTTCGACTTGAGCACGACATGCTCGAGCACGACGTCGTCCTGGATGATCGACACGGGCTGCGATGCGCCGAGGTAGAAATCGACGTTGCCGAGGCCGCGGATGTAGAAGCGCGGGAAGATCTTGCCGGTGGTCGTCTCGGCGTAGAGGCCGGGGACGCGGTTGGCGAGTTCGAGCAGCGTGTCGCTGCCGCCCGAGGTGTAGGTGCGCAGGTCGGCACCCGACAGCACGCCGACCGAAACCGGGACTTTCTGCAGGTTCTCGCTGCGGCGCTGCGCCGTCACCACGATGTCGCCGAGCGAGTCGCCCTCTGCCGGTGCTGCGACGCTCGTGGCAGCGGGCACGTCCTGCGCCTGCGCGACGCTGGCGCTCGCAACGGCGGCGAAGGCGGTTCCGACCAGCAAGGCGGATTTGACGACGAGCGACTTGGACATGCGATTCCCTTTGATGTTGGATGTTCTGCGGACATCGAAAAGCGAGCGCGCCGATCCGTTGCGGACCTTGCGCGCGATGGGGCGAGCGATCTTCAGCGTGGTAAAGTCTGCCCCCAGCCGCGCCGCTAGGCCGGAGGTATGACATTTTCATGACAGCGCGCCATCGCCAGCAACATTGTCTGCGACCTGTGGTTTTTTAGTCGCGGCGGGTCTTTCCGCACCGAAGCCCGGCTGCGTTCGCTTCGGCAGGCCGATTAGGCGGCGACGCTAGGCCGAGCGCCGCGGCCTTTGCCCGTTTGACAGTCAGGCGCAGTCGCCGCATCCGCCGCTGACGCCCGTGCAACGCTTTGCACGGTGCCGCATTAGGACGCTCATGCCCGATCCGATCCGCCCGCCGCTGCTCTCCGTTCCCGACGCCCAGGCGCGGCTGTTCGCGCTGGGATCCGCGCCTGCAACCGAAGATGCCCCGCTCGCCGCCGCGGCCGGGCGCTGGGCGGCGGCCGACATCGTAGCGCTACGGACCCAGCCCGCCACCGCCGTCTCGGCGATGGATGGCTATGCGGTCCGCTTCGATGATCTGCCAGGCCCGCTCGCGCTGATCGGCGAGAGCGCGGCGGGGCATGCTTTCAGCGGACATGTCGGTACCGGGGAGACGGTCCGAATCTTCACCGGCGCGGCGATGCCATCGGGCGCCGACAGCGTGCTGGTGCAGGAAGAGGCGGTGCGTGACGGTGCTGTCGTCCGGCTAACGGGGACGGGCCCGGTGCGCGGCGGCAACGTCCGCCGCCAGGGGCTCGATTTCAGCAGCGGCGATCTGCTGGTGGCGAAGGGCGAGCGGCTGACGGCCGCGCGGATCGCGCTGGCCGCGACCGCCGGGCACGGTGCCGTGAAGGTCGCTCGACGGCTGCGGGTCGCGATCGTGGCGAGCGGCGACGAGCTGGTCGCACCGGGCGCGGCGCTCACCGACGGCGGGTTGCCGGAATCGAATGGCGCGATGCTCGCGGCGCTTCTCGCCGACCTGCCCATCGCGCTGATCGAGCTCGGCATCCTGCCTGACCGGCTCGACGTGATCACGGATGCCTTCGCGCGTGTCGACGCCGATATACTGGTGACGACCGGCGGTGCTTCGGTCGGCGATCATGATCTGATCCGTCCGGCGCTCGCCGCCGCGGGCGGAAGTCTCGACTTCTGGCGAATCGCGCTGCGGCCCGGCAAGCCGATGCTCGCCGGTCGACTGCGCGACACGATCGTGCTGGGCCTCCCCGGCAATCCCGTCTCGGCGTTCGTTACCGCGATCCTGTTCCTGCGTCCGCTCATCGCCCATCTGAGTGGCGCGGCCGATCCCGCACCGCGCCGTTTCCTCGCGACGCTCGGCGAACCGCTCCCCGCCAACGACCATCGCCAGGACTATCTGCGGGCCGAAACCCGCGCCGGTCGCGTCCATTCGGCGGCGCGTCAGGATTCGTCGATGCTGGCCACATTGGCCCGCTCCGACTGCCTGATCGTCCGCGCGCCGCATGCTCCTGCGGCGCAAGCCGGCGACTCGGTGGAAATCCTCGCCCTCGGCTGAGCGGCGTGCTTGACGGGCGATTTTTCGTTCCGTATAGGTTCGTCGTCTGTTCCGACGAAAGGGCGCCGCGATGCTTACCCGCAAGCAGCATGAGCTGATCTGCTTCATCAACGACCGGCTCGACGAGACCGGGGTTTCGCCGTCCTTCGAGGAAATGAAGGAAGCGCTCGATCTCAAATCGAAGTCAGGGGTACACCGCCTGATTAGCGCGCTCGAGGAACGCCAGTTCATCCGCCGTCTGCCCAACCGCGCCCGCGCGCTCGAAGTGCTCAAGATGCCCGAGCGAGGCACCAAGCCTGCAGGCAAGGCGGCCGCACCGAGCCCGGTTGCAAGCAACGTTCGCCACGTTCCCGAACCCGCCAACGACGTGATCGAGATCCCGCTGCACGGCCGGATCGCCGCCGGCGTGCCGATCGAGGCATTCGAGGGCGCATCAATGCTCGCCGTCCCCGCCGCGCTGCTCGGCAGCGGCGAACATTATGCGCTCGAAGTGTCGGGCGATTCGATGGTCGAGGCCGGGATCCTCGATGGCGATTACGCGCTGATCAAACGCCAGGACATCGCGCGCGACGGCGAGATTGTCGTGGCGCTGATCGAGGAGAGCGAGGCCACGCTCAAATTCTTCCGCCGCGAAGGCGCGATGGTGCGGCTCGATCCGGCGAACCGCGCCTATGATCCGCAGCGCTATGCCCCCGCGCAAGTCCGGGTGCAGGGCAAGCTGGCCGGTATCCTGCGACGCTACGACTGAACCTCGCACAGCGGGACGCGAGACCGCGTTGGCCTAGGCCATCGTTGGTCGCGCGCATCCTGACCCGGTTCGTCTGCCGGCGCCTGCAGGTCGCGATCGCAGCCCATTCGTCAGTGCGCCTGCCGCGTATTCCCACGTCGTCTCCACCGTGGTGCTCGGCGGACCACCCCGGCATCAGTCGCCGCGATCCACGGATGGCGGTCGCCCGCGTGGCGCACGGTCCGCACCGAGCGCGACGGGAACGCAATAGCGATGCCGCCCGTGCGCGCCAACGTCGGCCGATCGAGCCTCAGCCAGTGCGGCGCGCACCGCCGCGGCAACCGCCGCTCGCTGATCACGATGTCGGCCTCCGCGCAGGCCGCGACGAGATCGGCGGTGGGAACGAGATAGCCGCTTCGCGTCGCAAGCACGCGCCACTGCCGCCCGCCAGCCATCCGCGTCATCAGGCACAGATCGCGGCTGCAGCGGGCGTCTCGCTGCTCGGACAGCAATACCGGCAAGTCCGTAATCCCGCCATTTTCCGCCATCGTGTCGGCGGTGTAGTCGCCGGTCCGGTCGCGCAGCAGCGCCAACCCGCCATCGGCGGTTCGGATTGCGACATGCCGTCCATCGCCGGTGACGAGAAGGTCGGGCGGCGGGGTCGCGAGCGCCCACGCGGCCCCGATCAGCAACGGTAGAGCCCCCAAGCGCCGCCATTGCGTGCGCCACAATGCGATCCACAACCCACCCGCGACCATCACGCCATAGGCCCCGGCCGGCATCGCGGGCAACGGCGCGACCGAGCCCGGGATCGCCGCGGTCGCATGCGCGATCCACAACAGCAGATCGAGCGAGCGCGCCGTCAGCCACCAGAAGGGCGCCCCCGCGCCGACCGCGTCGAAAAGCAGCGCCAGCGCCTCGAGCGGCATCGTCACGAAGGTCGTGAGCGGGATGGCCACTATATTGGCAATCGCGCCGTAAAGCCCGGCCTTGTGGAAATGGAACAGCGAGATCGGCACCAGCGCCAGTTCGACCACGATCCCCGTCAGCAGGAGCGAGGCGAACGCGCGGGCGCCCGCAGCGAGCCGGCTTTGCTCGCGCGGGCCGAACCAGTCGCGGACCCGCGGATGCTCATGCAACGCGACGATCGCGGCAACCGCGGCAAACGACAGCTGGAAGCTCGGCCCGCCCAGCGCCTCTGGAAAGAGCAGCAGGACGATCGTCGCCCCCGCCGCGACCAATCGCAGCGTCAGCGCCTCGCGCCCGAGCGCCAGCGCGACCAGCACCAGCAGCGCCGCGACGCACGAGCGGATCGTTGGCACGGCGGCCCCGGTCAGCAAGGTATAGCCGATCGCCGCCAGCGCCCCCGCCGCCGCCGCGATCAACGGCACGCGCATCCGCAGCGCCAGCCACGGGCTGAGCGCGAGGAGTCGACTGACCAGCAGCATGACCGCCCCGACCGCTGCAGTGATGTGCAACCCGCTGACCGACAGCAGATGCGCGAGCCCCGACCGCCGCATCGCATCGCTATCGGCAAGCGGAATGCTGCCCTGGTCGCCCGTCACCAACGCGGCGGCGATCCCGCCCGCGCCGCCGCCGCCGACGCTTGTCTGGATATGCTGCGACAGCCGCATCCGCAGTCCACCGCCGGTCGTGGCAGACCCAGCCACGATCGCGATTGGTCCGAAACCCCGCCCCGTCGCGCCGATCCCGTCGAACCAAGCGGTCCGCGCATAGTCGTAAGCTCCCGGCACCGCCGCCGTCGGCGGCGGCATCAATCGCGCGGAAAGCCGCAACGTCGCGCCGGAGGCGAGGCCCACGGGCACATCGAGCGTCGCCAGATTGACGCGGACGCGTGGCGGCAGCACCGGCAGCGCGCGCCTGCGTCCGTTCGGCGCAGCCTCCGCGACTACGCGCAGCGGCGCCAGTTGCACGCGCACCAGATCGCGCATCGACAATGGCTCGACGCGCTCGACGCGGGCAAGGAAGGTCACGATCGCCGGTTCGCGCAGCACCGGATGCGCGACGCGCTCGGCTCGCAGCCAGATCAGCCCGATCCCCAACGCCACCGCGACGCCACCGACCGCGACGACCCTCGCCGCGCGCCCACCGCGCCCGAGCGCAACCGCCAGCAGCGCGATCGCCAGCGCCCCGAGCGCCACGGCGGCCCATGCGGAGGAATCGGGCAGCAGGAACCACAAGGCGACGCCCGCCCCCAGCGCGACCGGCAGCCAGAGCACCAGTTGATCGCGCTCGGCGTCGAGCCATCTTTCGAATTGCCCCCCACTCTGCGCTGCCAGTCTCGCGCAGTCGCGTAACGCCCCCCGGATCGCGCCGATTTGAAGCGCGGGAAGGTGCGTGCTAGAGGCGCTCAAGGCTGATCCGGCCATCCAATCTCTAGTCTGGGAGCATGCGCGATTGAGCGCAATATCTGACCCCGCCGCGGCCCCCGCCGCCGGCGCATCCGACACCAAGGTCGTAACCCGGTTCGCGCCTTCGCCGACCGGGTTTCTGCACATCGGCGGTGCGCGCACCGCTTTGTTCAACTGGCTTTACGCCCGCCACCATGGCGGCCAATTCCTGCTGCGAATCGAGGATACCGATCGCGCGCGCTCGACCCAGCCGGCGATCGATGCGATTCTCACCTCGCTCAGTTGGCTCGGGCTCGATTGGGACGGCGACGCGGTTTTCCAATCCGCGCGGGCCGAGCGCCACGCCGCCGTCGCGCATCAGATGGTCGAGCATGGCCACGCCTATCGCTGCTATCTGACGCAGGACGAGCTCGCCGCAATGCGGGCCGCCGCGGACGCAGCGAAGAAGCCGCTGCGGGTGCGCAGCCCCTATCGCGACATCGATTCGTCGGACGAAAACCGCCCGTTCGTCGTCCGCCTCAAGGCACCGCTCGATGGCGCGACGACGATCGAGGATCGCGTCCAGGGTTCGGTGACGGTCCAGAATGCCGAGCTCGACGATCTCGTCCTGCTGCGCTCGGACGGAACGCCGACCTATATGCTCGCGGTGGTGGTCGACGATCACGACATGGGCGTCACCCATGTGATTCGTGGCGACGACCATCTCAACAACGCCTTTCGCCAGCTTCCGATCATCCGCGCGATGAACAGCATCGAGGGTGGCTGGCCCGACCCAGTCTATGCGCACATCCCGCTGATCCACGGATCGGACGGCGCCAAGCTGTCGAAGCGCCATGGCGCGGTCGGTGTCGAATATTATCGCGATGAGCTCGGCGTGCTGCCCGAAGCGCTCGACAATTATCTGCTTCGGCTGGGCTGGGGCCATGGTGACGACGAGGTGATCAGCCGCGAACAGGCGATCGCGTGGTTCGAGCTTGACGGTGTCGGGAAATCACCATCGCGGTTCGATCTGAAGAAACTCGACAACCTTAACGGCCAATATATCCGGCAGGCGGACGATGCCCGACTTGCCGAGCTGATCACCCCGCGGCTCGATTTCGAACCTACCGTCCGGCAGGCCGATGTCCTGCGTCGCAGCATGGCCTCGCTCAAGCCGCGGGCTGCCAACCTTAACGAACTGGCGGCGGGCACAGCCTTTCTTTTCCACGTCCGGCCGTTGGAAATGCACGCCGAGGTGACGGCGCTGCTGGGCCCGGATGCGCGGGCGTTACTCGCTCAGCTTCACGTCGCGCTTGACGCAACCGAAAGCTGGGATACGGAGACGCTCGAAGCTGCGGTCCGGCAGGTCGCCGAGACCGCGGGGGTCAAGCTCGGTCAGGTTGCGCAGCCGCTGCGCGCCGCATTGACCGGGCGCAAGACCTCGCCCGGAATCTTCGATGTGCTCGATCTGCTCGGGCGCGACGAGAGTCTGGGGCGGATCGCCGACCAGATGACCGCTTGAAGCGGCTTTCTAGAGATTTCGAAAGGACGACCGATGACTGACCCCGTCAAGCTGAACGCCGCAGGCAAGGACCTCGAAATGAAGGTCCTGTCGGGCAGCGTCGGTCCCGATGTGATCGATATCCGCAAGCTCTACGCCCAGACCGGCATGTTCACCTACGATCCGGGCTTTACCTCGACCGCATCGTGCGACTCGGCGATCACCTATATCGACGGTGACGAGGGCGTGCTGCTCCACCGCGGTTATCCGATCGGCCAGCTCGCCGAGCAGTCGACCTTCATGGAGGTCTGCCACCTCCTCCTCAACGGCGAGCTGCCGACCAAGGACGAGCTCGACAAGTTCAGCTACACGATCAGCCGCCACACGATGCTGCACGAGCAGCTCGCGACCTTCTACCGCGGCTTCCGTCGTGACGCGCATCCGATGGCGATCATGTGCGGCGTCGTCGGCGCGCTCTCGGCCTTCTACCAGGATTCGGCCGACATCACCGATCCGCAGCAGCGCATGATCGCGAGCCATCGCCTCATCGCCAAGATGCCGACGATCGCCGCGATGGCGTACAAATATTCCATCGGCCAGCCGTTCATGTCGCCGAAGAACAACCTCAGCTACACCGGCAACTTCCTGCAGATGACCTTCGGCGTTCCGGCCGAGGAATATGTCGTGAACCCCGTCGTCGAGAAGGCGATGGACCGCATCTTCATCCTCCACGCCGACCACGAGCAGAACGCGTCGACTTCGACCGTGCGTCTCGCAGGCTCGTCGGGCGCAAACCCGTTCGCGTGCATCGCGGCGGGCATCGCCTGCCTGTGGGGCCCGGCGCATGGCGGCGCCAATGAAGCGGCGCTCAACATGCTGCGCGAGATCGGTACCGTCGACCGCATCCCCGAGTACATCGCGCGCGCCAAGGACAAGAACGATCCGTTCCGCCTGATGGGCTTCGGTCACCGCGTCTACAAGAATTACGATCCCCGCGCGACCGTGATGCAGCAGACCGTGCGCGAAGTGCTCGGCGAGCTCGGCGTGACCGATCCGGTGTTCGACGTCGCGATCGCGCTCGAGGAAATGGCGCTGAGCGATCCATACTTCATCGAGAAGAAGCTGTTCCCGAACGTCGATTTCTATTCGGGCGTGATCCTCTCGGCGATCGGCTTCCCGACGACGATGTTCACGGCATTGTTCGCCCTCGCCCGCACCGTCGGCTGGGTCGCGCAGTGGAACGAGATGATCTCGGATCCGGAGCAGAAGATCGGCCGTCCGCGCCAGCTCTACACCGGCCCGACGCAGCGCGACTTCGTGCCGCTGGCTGACCGTAAGTGAGCGTGATCAAGGCGCTCGTCCTGGTGGCAGGCGTCTTGATCCTCGCGTTCGGCCTGCTGTTCGCAGGCCAGGGGGCCGGGCTCATCATGTGGCCGGCCTCAAGCTTCATGCTCAAGCAGGGAAGCTGGGTGCTCTATGGCGCGATCGTCGCGCTCGCCGGCGCTGGGCTGATCTGGTGGGCGCGGCGCTGAGCCACGGTTAACCGTCACTCCGGCCTTGTGCCGGGGCCCACTCCGATACGCGTACTGCCCGCGTAGAACGCGCGGCACGGTAGGCCCCGGCACAAGGCTGGGGTGACGTCAGGACGACTAAGCCGCCGGCAGCGTGAAGACGAACCGAGCCCCCTGCCCCGGCGCCGAATCGACCGTCACGTTCCCGCCCATCGCGCGCGCAAGGCGCCGGGCGATATACAGACCGAGCCCGCTGCCGCCCGCCTCACGCGGATCGACGCGCTCGAATTTGTCGAAAATCCGCGCCTGATCCTCGAGCGCAATACCCTTGCCCTGGTCGGCGACGATGATCGCGGCGAGGTTGCCCTCGCGCTCGGCGCGCACCCAGACGATCCCGTCGGCAGGTGAATAGCGCACCGCATTACCGATCAGATTGACCAGGATCTGCAGCGCCCGGCGGAATTCCCCCGTCGCGGCGAGCGTCTCGCCAAACGACGGCCGGTCGATCCGCACCTTCGAATCCGCCGCCCGCACCTGCAGCAGTCCCGCCGCGCGTCGCGCGACGTCGGCAAGGTCGAGGGCTTCCGCCGCGACGACGAAATCGGGACGTTCGATCGCCTGCAGATCGACGAGATCGTCGACCAGCCCCATCAGGTGGCGGCCCGCGCTGGCGATATCGGCGGCATAGTCGGCATAATCCTGCCGCAGCGGTCCTTCCGACTGCGCGTGAATGCTGTCGGCATTGGCGATGATCCGACCGAGCGGCGCGCGCAGCGCCAGATCGAGCCGTGCCGCGAACGCGCTGGTGGTTTGGGCCGGATCCGATACGGACGCGGCGTCGGGGGTTTCCTCCTCAACCAGCTTGGCCGCGCCAACGAAGCCGGCGAAGCCACCGCTCGCATCGGTGCGGAGTTTCGCCGAGAGCCGGACCGCCTGTCCGCTGTCGCGGATCGTCGCGGGTTGCGCATCGAAGCGCTGCTGCAACGCAAGCCCGCCGAGCATCGGAAACGCGCCGGCCTCACCTTCGCCCAGCACGAACAGGCGGGTCAACGGCTGGCCGAGCATTGCCGCGGTATCGAAACCGTGGCGGACCCCGGCGTCGACCGACAGGAAGGTGAGCCGCAGCGCGCTGTCGGTCTCCCACAGCCAGTCGGCGTCGCTGCGCACGAAGTCCGCCGCGCGATCGTCGTCGGATGCGCTCGGATACCAGGGCGCGCGACTGCGCCAGCCGGTGATCGCCAGGCGCACACCGCCGGCGTCGGGCTGCGCGCGCACCCACAGATCGAGATCGTCGTCGCCGTCCGCGGCGATCACGCCGCGCGAGACGAGGATGCCGAGCCGCTGCGCCAGCCGCGCGATCGTCGCCAGTTGCGGGACGGCGAGCGGCTGCCCGATCCCGCCGCCGGCGCGCGCGTTGAAATCCTGCAACCGCGGGTCGGCCTCGACCAGCCGCCCGTCGCGATCGAGCCGTCCGTGCACCGGCGGCAGCATCGGTTTTGTCACGTTCATCGTCCGCGTCCTAGCGCAACCATCGCCGCGCGATAATCGCGGTGCAGCAATAACGGCGCCAGGGCGTGGCGGGCCGTCACTGGGGCGACCGCGACGATCTCGTCGAGCGCGTCGGCGAACTGATCGACGTCGCGCGTCGGATCGCCCTCGCTCAACGCGAGGCCGATCCGGGCGATGGAGTCGCGATCGAGTTCCAGGGCGCGCAACAGCAGCCACAGCCGTTCGTCGCCGGGGTCGAGCACGATCTCGCGCGCATCGCCATAATCGAGCCCCAGCGCGTGCGCGAGCAAGGCGATGAACAGCGACAGTCGCCGGTCGGCGAGCGCCTCGACCAGCAGCCCGGCAAACTCGTTCGCCTGCGGGTCGAGCGCGGCGGCCAGCCGCAGCGCGACCGCCTCGAGCCGATCGCCTTCGTCATGCGCGGCAATCGCGCGCATCGCCGCTTCGGCCAGCGCGCGATCGAGCTCGGCGAGCGCATCACCGGCGGTTTCGGCAAACCGCTCGCGCAGCGCGGCCGCGATCCACCAGACGAGGCGGTGATGGAGTTCGGCGGGCAGCTCGGTCGACACCGGTCGGTCAGGGGCCGTCGGCAGGCGGCGGCGACTTTCCGCCGACAGCAACGCCCGCGCGCGTGTCGCAACGACCGCGTCCGACGCACCGATCAGCCGCGGCAACAGGCTCGCGCGATCGGGATCGTCGGGCGCTTCGCTTGGCAGCGCTTCGGCGAGCAGATCCTGCCGGACGCGGCCGAACAGTTCGCGCATCAGTTCGGGATCGCGCACCAAACCCGCGCCGACCAGCCGCGGCAGCAGCATTGTCGCCTCGGCCTTGATCGCATCCGCGAGCGGCACCGCCCCACGCGCCGCAAGCAGCCGCGCGGCATGCCCGCGCACCGCCGCTTCGATGCTGCGCGCCAAATCGGCGAAAACCGCCGTCATCGCGAGTCGCGTGCGGTCGTCGAGTCGGGCTGCGTCGCTCAAATAGAAATCGTCGATCGCCACGCGCAGCCGCGCATCGGCACGCATATCCGCGGCCGCTGCCCGGTCGAGCAACGCCTCGGCGCCGCCGTGGGCGCCCTCATCCGTGTCACGACGGGTAATCGACATGAACCAGCGTCTACGGCGTTGTCGTTAAAGCCAAGCTAAGGCTTTTCACGAAACCCCTCAATTGCCGCAGAAAGAGTCGCCGCGGCATAGAGCCCGGCCAGCGCGAGCCCGAGCAGCGGCTGGCCGGCGACCAGCAGCACCAACAGTACGGCCGGATAGGCCGCCGGGCTCGCCCACCAGCGGCGCTGGCGCGACGGCGCCGCCGCGCG
This sequence comes from Parasphingomonas frigoris, assembly GCF_036663815.1. Lineage (NCBI taxonomy): Bacteria > Pseudomonadati > Pseudomonadota > Alphaproteobacteria > Sphingomonadales > Sphingomonadaceae > Parasphingomonas > Parasphingomonas frigoris. The sequence continues at coordinate 128,953 of NZ_JAXOJQ010000002.1, forward strand.
CTCGAGCAAGGTCGCGACGATCAGCAATGCGACCGCCAGGATAGCCCCCGCCGGCTGCGCCGCGCCGAAGCCGACGAGTAGGCTGGCGATCGCCGCCAGCGCTGGCCCGGCGTGCTCGGCGACCCGCGCCAGGCCGGCCTCGTCGCGTACCCACGCCAGCGCCTTGGCGATTCCGGCGACGACGATCGCGACGCACGCCATCACCATCCCGATCGCGGGGCGGCCGGCGTACAGCGTGATGCAGCCCGCCAGCGCCAGCACTGCCGAGCCGGCCAGCACGCCGACAGTGGCAACCCCGCGCGCCATCAGCGGTGGCAGCGCGAGCCGCACCAGCGGCGCGATCAGGAATCGCTCGGCCCAGCGCAGCGGCGTCGCGACGAGCGCCGCGACCGTGCCGTTGCCGCGCCGCGCGAGGGCGTGCGTGCCGCGCTCGATGCTATGGCTGGTCGCCATCTGTGGGTCGAGATGGACGTGTTCGGCGCCGGCCTGCGCCGCGACGCGCAACAGCGTCGACTGAAAATCATAATCGCGCGGCAAGGCCGCCACCTCGGCGATGCGCTTGCCGTCGATCAGCGCGAGCCCGGCCCAGGCGGTCGCGACCCCGACACGCTCGTAGCGCGGATCGCCTTCATCGGTGACAAGCAACGTGTCATGCGGCGTCGCGGCGATCGCGTGGACGATGTCCCCGGTCGTCACCACGCTGTCTGCGACGACCAGCACGCGCGCCAGCGGATGCAATTTCTCGACGGTCTCGGCGGCGGTCCGCACCGCGTCGACCGAGACGCCACGCCGCCCGATCCGGCTGATCGCACCGAGCAATTCGGGGGTCATCCGCGCGACGACGAGGATGATCTGCGTCGCCCCGGCGGCGGCGAGCAGCCGCGCTTGAAACTCGATCAGCGTCAGCCCGCCGAACGGCAGCGTCGCCGCGAGCACGCCCGTGCGGTCATCGGCATCTTCGGTCGCAAAAATCAGTCCAGCCAGCATCGCGTGGCTGTTACGGGCTTAACGCGCTGAACGCAAAGCCCGTCGCGGCGTCACAGCCGCTCGACCGCGCGCCGCAGACGTCGCAGCAAGGCGGGATCCTGGGCACACACCTCGGCTGCCTCGGTCGCAATCGCCATCAACCGAACCGCGCCGAAGCTCGCTGCCAGCCCGCGGAGCCGGAATGCCGCCGCGCGCCACGCCGCATCACCCTGTGCCGCCTCCAGCACGCTTAGCCCGCGTTTGACGCTCTCGATAAAGGCCTCGCGCAATTCGGCAATCAGCGCAGGCTCGTCGCCCACTGCTGCAGCCAATGTTGCATCGATTGCACCGGGATCATACGCCATGGGTATATTCATACCCAATAAAGCCTTAAGCTAAGGTTTCGCTATTCGCTTTGCGGGTGGCACAATCATGGTAAACGGATTGGTATGAACGGGGGTTCGCGTATCATCGACTTGCGGCCGCATGGCGCCGCACCAGCGGGGAGCGGCCCAGCGGACGACGCTGTGCAGCCTGCCGCCGCCACGCCTGCCTATCAGGATCCGACCGCGCTGGCCTTCGACCTCGACGACGATGCACCCACGGACTCGGGACGCGATTTCGGCCTGTGGTACGCTCTGCTCGGCGCGCTGGTGTCGCTGGCGTGGATCGCCACGATGGTCGCGCTGTCGTGGAGCAGTCTGGCAACGCTGACCCCGCCTGCGTTGACGAGCTTCCTTGCCAGCCTGTGCGTGCCGCCGGCGCTGATCGGGATCGGGCTGTTGCTCGCATTGCGCACAAGCCGCACCGAGGCACGGCGCTTCGGGCGCACCGCGCAGGCGATGCGCGCCGAATCCGCCAGTCTCGAACGGACCGTGGCGACGCTGGCGCATACGATCGACACGCATCGCGCCAACCTCGCCGAGCAGACCACCGCCCTGATGGCGCTCGGCGACGGTGCGGTGCTGCGCCTTGCCACCGTCGGCAGCGGACTCGCCGACCAGGTCGCCGCGGCCGATGCCCATGCCGCGACGCTCGCCACCGCCGCCGACCAGGCGCACACCCGGCTCGAAGTGCTGCTCGCCTTGCTGCCACGCGCGCATGGCGAGACCGATGCGCTGGCGCAGACGCTCAAGGCCACCGGCATCGCCGCGAGCGAACATACCGCCGCGCTCGACGCGCAACTCACCGCGCTGTCCGAACGCGGCCGCGAAGCCGACGCCGTCGCTAACGGTGCCGCGCAGAAGCTCGCCGCGCACATCACCCGGATGGAAGCGACCAGCGAAACCGCCGGCGCGCGACTCGAGCAGGTCACTGACGAGATGTCGCACGCGGTCGATGGCCTGCTCGGCCGCACCGCCGACGCGGTCGACGAAGCACGCAAGGGCATCGCCGCGCAGGGCGAGGCAATGCTGGCAATGCTCGGCACCAATCAGGCCGCGCTCGATCGGGCCGCGCGCGACAGCGCGGAGGGCCTCGCCGGCCGCATTACCGAAATCGAGACCCTGATCGACCGCGTCGCCGGCCGCCTTGGCCAACAGCGCGACCTCAGCGGCGCGATCGTCGAGGAGATCGGTCACGGCGTCGCGCGCGTTTCGGGCAGCTTCGACACGCTGCACGCGCAGGGTGTCGTGCGCACGCAGGAACTGGCTGCATCGATCAGCGCGCTCGGCGGATCGGCCGAGGCGATGACCGAAGCGCTGATGACTGGCGACACGATGGCGACCAACGCGATCAGCACGACCGAACGCCTCCTGCTCGCGCTCGACGCCGCCGCGCGCGAGATTGACGAGACGCTGCCCGACGCGCTGACCCGCCTCGACACGCGGATGGCGGCGACCCGTCGCGCAGTCGGCCAGGCCAAGCCCGAATTGCTCGCGCTCGTCACCGCAGCCGAGAGCACGCACGACGCGATCGAGGCGATCGCGCATGTCATCGCCAACCAGCGCGACACCGTCGACAAGCTCGCCGGCACGCTGCTCGACACGCTGACCGACGGCAAGGTCAAGGCCGATGCGCTCGGCCTGATGGTCGACGATACGATCGACCGCACGCACCGCTTCGCCGAGGAAGCCGCACCGCGGCTGGTCGAAGCGCTGCTGCGCGTCCGCGACAGCGCCAGCGCCGCCGCCGATCGTGCGCGCGAGACGCTGGCGACGGTTATTCCCGAGGCGGCGCACGCACTCGAGGAAGAAAGCGCCGCCGCGCTCGAGCGCGCGACCAGCGGCGCGGTCGATCGCCACCTTGCGAGCATCGGCGAGGCGGCCGAGGCGGCTGCCGACGCCGCCGCGCGCGCATCGGAACGGCTCACCCGGCAGATGCTCGCGATCGCGGATTCGACCGCGCTGGTCGAGACGCGGTTGCAGGAAGCGCGCGAGGACCGCGACAAGGCCGACCAGGACACCCTCACGCGGCGCGTGTCATTGCTGATCGAATCGCTCAATTCGGCGTCGATCGACATCGCCAAGGCCTTCTCGACCGATGTTTCGGACAGCGCATGGTCGGCCTATCTCAAGGGCGATCGCGGCGTGTTCACGCGGCGCGCAGTGCGCCTGATCGAAGCCGGCGAGGCCCGCGAGATTGCGCGGCTGCACGACGAGGACCCGGCCTTCCGCGAGCAGGTCAATCGCTACATCCACGATTTCGAGGCGATGCTCCGCGCGATCCTGTCGCAGCGCGACGGCTCGCCGCTCGGGGTCACCGTGCTGTCGTCGGACATGGGCAAATTGTACGTCGCGCTCGCCCAGGCGATCGAGCGGCTGCGCGCGTAACGCGGGACGGCGGTGGCGGGAGATGCCCCTGCCGTTCGAACGCTCGGACGTTTTGTAGCCGCTTTCAGCGCACACCGTTCGCCCTGAGCCTGTCGAAGGGCACGTCTCGGCGAGCGATCAGACCGCGTGTTGAGATCAGGGCTTCGACAAGCTCAGCCCGAACGGATGTAGGTAACACTGCTAGAATCAATCCCAACCCTAGCGGGCCTCGACCCTATCCGACGCGTCGCCCGAACTGCGGACGGCGTTCGACCAGCGGGTTCGATTCGCGGTCGAGCTTGGCCAGCGTCGCCTCGAACAGCGGTCGCAACGCGACGACATCGCTGAGCGCCTGATCGGGCGTATCGTGATTTTCCAGGCAGTCGCGCGCGATCATTTCGATCCGCTCCGCCAGTACCCCGAGCGGCTCGGCGCCAAACTGCAGCGCTTCGCCCTTGAGCGTGTGCGCGGGGATCACCATCGCCGCGGCATTCTGCGCCCGCATCGCCGCTTCGATCGCGCCGACCGACTTGACCCCATCCTCACGGAAATAGCCGAGGATGCGGACGAAACCCGCGCCGAGCTCGGCACGCGCACGCGCGAACACTTCCCGGTCGATCAGAGTCTTATCGTCGAGCGACACCGTCATCTCCTCGATCGGACCCCACGCCCAATCGCTGGCCTTTCGTAAGCCACGGCACGTAAACGAAAGGTTCACGCGTTCAGGAAAGAACCCCTCGAGCGAAGTATCTGGCGAGATCGGGCAAGATTTTGCCTATTCACCATGGCGTGGGTCAGCGATCGAACGGGTTCTTTGGAGCCCGCAAGGTCAATCGCACCGGTACCGCGCCAAAACCAAGGTCACGACGGATACCGTTGATCAGATAGCGCTGGTAGCTCATCGGCAACTGATCGACGCGCGTGCCGAACAACACGAAGCCCGGCGGACGCGTCTTCGCCTGCGTCATGTAGCGCAACTTGATCCGCTTGCCGCCGGGTGCCGGCGGCGGATTGGCGTCGACCGCTTTCTCGAACCAGCGGTTGAGTTCGCCCGTCCCGACACGGCGCGACCAGGTGTCGCGCGTCTCGAAGGCGACCTTTAGCAAGACGTCGATGCCCTTGCCGGTCGCGCCCGACACCGTCAGCACCGGCATGCCCTTGATCTGGCTCAGCCCTTCCTCGAGCGCGCCACGGATGCCGTTGAACAGGCTCGACCCGTTCTCGGCGATGTCCCATTTGTTGATCGCGACGATCAGCGCGCGGCCTTCCTGCAGCGCCGCGTCGGCGATCCGCAGATCCTGCGATTCGAGCCCGCGCGTCGCGTCGAGCAGCAGCACGACGACTTCGGCGAAATCGATCGCGTGGAGCGCGTCGGCGACCGACAGCTTCTCGAGCTTGTCCTGCACGTTCGCACGCTTGCGCATGCCCGCCGTATCGATCAGCCGAACCTTGCGCGCATCCTCGCCATGCTCGCGCTCGGGATCGTGCCAGATCCAGTCGACCGCGATCGAATCGCGCGTGATGCCGGCTTCCGGTCCGGTGATGAGGCGCTGCTCACCGAGGATCTGGTTGATCAGCGTCGACTTGCCGGCATTCGGGCGGCCGATGATGGCGAGCTTGAGCGGCGCGTCGGGGGCATATTCCTCCTCCTCGTCGAGGCCGTGCGGAATATCCTCGCCCGCGGCATTCTTCTCGGGTTCGATATAGGGAAGCAGCGCGTCGAACAGTTCAACCAGCCCCTCGCCATGCTCGGCCGACAGCTCGACCGGATCGCCAAAGCCGAGCGACAGCGATTCGAGGATGCCGTCGGCGCCGGCCTTGCCCTCGGCCTTGTTGGCGACGAGGATGACGGGCGTGGTCGATCCGCGCAGCCAGCGCGCGATCTCTTCGTCGAGCGGGACCAACCCGACGCGCGAATCGAACATGAACAAGGCGACGTCGGCCTGCGCGACCGCGGCCTCGGTCTGCTGCCGCATCCGGCCGGGCAAGGACGCAGCGTCCTGATCCTCATAGCCGGCGGTGTCGATGATGCGGAAATTGAGCCCGACGAGCGTCGCATCGCCCTCCCGGCGATCGCGCGTCACGCCGGGGCGATCGTCGACCAGAGCGAGCTTCTTGCCGACGAGGCGGTTGAACAGAGTCGATTTGCCGACGTTCGGCCGGCCGATAATCGCGACCACGGGGGTTTTGGACATGCGCGTCCCTTACGCCACGCGCACGCTTTCGTCACCCCCGCCCGAACGCCGGGCGAATCGCCTCATTGATAGGCCGAGACGCGCCCCTTCTGGTCGAGCACATAGAGCGTCGAATTGGCGACGACCGGCGGCAGCGTGAACGGCGCCTTGTTCTCGATCACGGTGCCGACCTTGCCGTCGACGACCGACGCCGAGGCGATCTCGCCCAGCGAATTGGTCAGCACCAGCCGCCCGCCGGCCAGCACCGGGCCGAACCAGGTGACCGGGTTGGCCTTCTTGCTGTCCTTGATCGTGCCGTCCTTCTTGAGCTTCTCGCTCTTATAGTGGCGCAACTGGCTGATCCAACGCACCTTGCCGGTGGCCCGCGCCAGGCAGACGAGGCGTGCGTCGTCGGTCACGATGAACACCCACTCGCCCGACACCCACGGCGTCGAGATCCCGGCGAAATTCTGTTCCCACAGGCGCTGGCCCGAATCGATCTCGATCGCGACCATGCGGCCACCCTGCCCGACCGCATAGACGATCCCGCGGTCGATCACCGGATCGGCGTCGATGTCGGCAAGCGACGACACCGAGGTCGAGATGGTCGAGCGCGACAGCGCGTCCTGCCACAGCGGACGACCATTCTCGTAGCGATAGGCGTTGAGCTCGCCCGACGAGAAGCCGGCGACGACGGTGCCCTGATTGACCGCCGGCGCCGCGACGCCGAACACGCCCTGCGTCTCGATCGAGCCGGTCTGGTTCCACACGACGGTGCCGTCGGCCTGCGACAGCGCGAACAACTGGTTGTCCTGGCTCAGCACATAGACCTGGCCGTTGGCGACGGTCGGGGCGCCGCGCAGCGGGGCGCCGGGCTTGGCGCGCCACACGACCTTGCCCGAGGCCGCGTCGAGCGAGACGACGTCACCAAGACCGTCGGTCGCGAACACCTTGCCGTCATCGAAGCTGACGCCGCCGCCGAAGCGCGCGCCGCGCGCCTTCTTGTCGGCCTTGGCCTTGTCAGTCTTGGCGATGTCGGTCTGCCAGATCTTCGCGCCGGTGGTCGCCGAGAAAGCGTGGATCGTCGCATCGACGTCGATCGCATAGAGCCGTCCGCCCGCCACGACCGGCGCCGCGCCGAGCCGCTGGCGATTGCTGCCGCCGTCGATCGTCGCGCTCCATGCGCGCGTCAAATTGGCACCGAGCGCGACCTGGCCGAGCGCCTTCGACGGGTTGCCGCCGGGCTGAGCCCAGCTGTCGTTGACGGTGGCGGGCGGCACGAGCACTTCGACGCCCGAAATCGTCTTGTCGGCGACGACGTCGTTTTCCCCGGCGAGGATCGCGACCCTCTGCCCAAGGACCGGGGTCTTCTTCTTGCCCTTCAGCGAGGCACAGCCGCTCAGCGCCACGGCGGTGACGGCAATCACGAGAAAGCGGTTGTTCATCTTCATTGCGATTTTTGATCCTTAGCGTCGGAGACCGCGTCCACACCCAATATACCGGCCATCTGAACCGCACGTTGCTTCATCGACTCGGGCGTTGCGGGGTCCTGCGCAATTTGCCCGTAGATCTTGCCCGCGAGATCGCGGCGCCCGGTCCGCAGATAGGAAATCGCAACGAGCTCGCCCGCGCTGCCGAACCACGGATTGCCCTTGACCGCAATGCCGCGCAGCCGCGCGATCACGACGTCAGGCTTGATCGTGTCGAACTCGGCGGTGGTCTGGCGGATCAGCGCCAGGTCGCGCAGCGGCTGGCCGATCGACGTGTCGCTCGCTACCGCGCCGAACTTGGCGGCGGCGCCGGCCACGTCCTGCTTTGCCAGGAGCATGTCCGCCTGGCTCATCAGCGCCAGAGCGCGATAGCCCTCGACGCTCGACTGGGCGAGCGGGGCCAACGCAGTCTGCGCGGCGGCGGGCTTGGCGGCGTTGATGTCGTCATAGGCCTGGCTCAGCGCCGCGCCTTCGTCGGCGGCGACGTTCTGCGCGTGCGACTGCCAGAGCAACCAGCCGGCAAAGCCGACCAACGCCAGCACGACCACCGCGACCGCGGCCACGCCATACCGCCGTGCCGCTTTGGCCATTTCGTCGCGGCGCAGTTCCTCATCGACTTCACGCAGGAATGCGGCATCGGTATTCGGCGGCACGGCCAAGGCGGAAACTCCATCGGATCAGGGCGGGAAGGCGCGGACCTTAGCCGGGCGCCGCCGCAAACAAAAGCATTCAAAAAACCCCCGCGACGCTAGCCTTCGATACTAGTCTTTCGGGGCGTAAATCTGGTCGGATCCCGGAAAGGTCCGGGATCGCACGTCGGCCGCATACTGCTCGACCGCGGCAGAAATACGGCCCGCGATATCGTCATATTTCTTCACAAAGCGTGCGGTCTGCTCGAACAGGCCGAGCATGTCCTCGGCCACCAGCACCTGCCCGTCACACTGCGCCGACGCGCCGATGCCGATCACCGGGCACGAGGCTTCGGCGACGATCGCCCGCGCGAGCGGCTCGACCACGCCTTCCGCCACGATCGCGAAGGCACCGGCCGCCGCGATAGCGCGCGCATCACCGATGATCTTGGCGTGCTCGGCATTGCTGCGGCCGCGCGCGCCATAGCCGCCCAACGCATTCACCGCCTGTGGCGTGAGCCCGATATGGCCCATCACCGGAATACCGCGCGCGGTCAGGAACGCGACGGTCGGTGCCATCGCTTCGCCCCCCTCCAGCTTGACCGCCGCCGCCCCGGTCTCGGCCATGATCCGCGATGCGGAGGCAAAGGCGTGCTCGGGGCTCGCCTCGTAGCTGCCGAACGGCATGTCGATCACCACCACCGCATGATAGCTCCCGCGCACCACCGCGGCGCCGTGCGCGCACATCATGTCCAGCGTGACCTGGAGCGTGGACGGGAAACCGTAGATCACCTGCCCGAGGCTGTCGCCGACCAGCAACAGGTCGCAATGCGGATCGAGCAACTGCGCCATGCGCACGGTATAGGCGGTGAGCATGACCAGCGGCTCCTGCCCCTTGCGCCGCTGGATCGCAGGGACGGTGAGCCGTTTCATCGGCGCCGGGGTGGGGTTGGCGCGACTGGTCGCGGTGTCGATCGTGAAGGTCGTGGACATGGCGCGACCGAATAGCGCCTCGCGCAAGGCCGCGCCAGCACCCGCCGCTTCAATGCACGATAGGCTTGACTCCATGTCAGCTATTTATAACATTGAGTTCGCAATTGAAGACATGGAGGCGGATATGGCGTTCAGGGAAAAGATGTCGTGGCTATCGCTCGGCGGCATTCTGCTGGCCTTCGGGCCCTATTTCTTCTCGCTCACCGTGCTCGGCCAGCCGCCGAGCGCGCTGAGTGCGGCGCGTGCCGGGCCGTTCCTCGGCGTGATCCTGGTGCTGGTGTGCGCGATGATCGTGGCGAGCATCGCGGTGGCGCTGAGCAACCTGCGCGACGCGCAGGCGCCGAGCGACGAGCGCGACCGGCTGATCGCGCGGCGGGCGGTGGCGATCTCCTATCCGGTGCTGCTCACCGCCATATTCGCCGCGCTCGCGACGCTGTTCTTCGGCGCCGGCCAAGCCGTCCTCGTCAACGCGATCCTCGGGGCGATCGTGCTCGGCGAATTGACGCGTTGCGGCGTCGAGGTCGCCGGCTACCGGGCGCGCGGCTGACGATGGCGATCACCAACCAGATCCGCCTGCTGCGCTTCATGGCCGGCGAAATGACGCAGGCCGAGCTCGGCGCGCGGATCGGCCTGACGCGCCAGACGATCGCGGCCATCGAGGCCGGGAAATATTCCCCGACGCTCGAGGCCGCGTTCCGCATCGCGCAGGTGTTCGACAAGCCGCTCGACGCAGTATTCCAGTGGGACGGCTAGCGCCTCATGCGACCTCGACGCCCTTCCAGAAAGCGAAGCGATCCTTGATCTCGGCGGCCTTGGGCTTGGGGTCGGGATAGAACCACGCCGCATCGGCGTTGCGTTTGCCGTCGACGACGACCGTCTTGTAGCTCGCATCACCCTTCCACGGGCAGTGCGAGTGCGTCGCGCTCGCCTCGAAATGCTCGGCGACGATGCTGTCGGCGGGGAAATAGTGGTTCCCCTCGACGACGACGGTGTCATCGGACTGGGCGATCACGGCGCCGTTCCAGCGGGCAGTCGGCATAAGAGACTCTCCTAGGGTTTCAGGACCTCAAGATAGGTATCCGGCTTGAACCCTGCCAGCAGCACGCCACCGGATTCGTTGTCGTCGGTCAGGATCGGCCGTTTGATCGTCGAGGGATTGGCGAGCATGATCGCGATCGCCTTCTCGGCATCGATCCCGCTCTTGTCGGCGTCGGGCAGCTTGCGGAAGGTGGTGCCGGCGCGGTTGAGCACCGCCTCCCACCCCAGCCGATCGACCCAGCCGCGCAGGGCGGCTTCGTTGACGCCCTGCTTCTTATAGTCGTTGAACGCGTAGGCGATGCCCTGCTCGCTCAGCCACGTCCGCGCCTTCTTGACGGTGTCGCAATTGGGAATTCCATACAGGGAGAGCGGCATGCGCGTCCTTTTCGGGTCAAGCTGGAGTGGGCGCTCCTTCTATCGGCGATAGGCGAACGCCGAAAGCACCTAGCGGCCCAAGCCGTAGCGGGGGCACCGCGCTTGCGGTATTGTCGGCAGATGGAAGAGATTTTCCGGGCGATGACCGATCTGGTGGGATGGATCAACGAGGAACATGGCCCGTGGGCGGGATGGGCCGTAGCGATCTTATCGCTATTTGTCTTTGTAGCCGTTGTTTTTATGGCTGCGTGGTTGGAGCGATAGCGGCGCATATCGACCACACCTGGACGTTCATGCTGGCGATACGGGCTCCCAATAGCGGCCATTCGTTTAGCGCGATCTTTCCCGTTTTTCCGTCTTCGATTGGCCATTTCGGGAAAGAGCAATTGGGAACAGGTTTTGGGAAAGCGAAACCCGCAGGCGTCCGTCAGCGCGATCGAGGCGGCGAAGTTCCCGCCAGACGTTCCTATTCGAGAAGAGCCCAAAGTGTTAAAGAAGCACTATGAAGATCATGTTCGCCATGCTGCTGGCGTCGGTTGCAGCCGGGGCGCAGGCCCAGACAGGGCAAGCACGGCCCAGTGAGAGTGCAGCAATGAACGACGCCGCAAACGTAATTGCCGTGGACCACACAGGTTTCGCTGTATCGTCTTTGGACGAAGCCGTTCGGTTTTGGACGGGAGCGCTCGGTTTCACACTTGAGCGACAATCAGAGATGGGGGGCGATTTCCTGCATCAGGTGACAGGTGTCGACGATCCGAGTGTGACAACGGCGATCGTCAGGGCACCAGACGGCTACGGTGTCGAACTGTTGCAATATTCAAGAGGGCACCAGAATGGGGCGGTGCCTTCCAGCGCGGGATCGATCGGAGCGGCCCACCTGGCGCTGACCGTGAAGGATATTCATGCCGCTATTGCCCGCGTCGAGGCAGCAGGATGGAAGGCCAAGGGTAGTCCACTGCCGATCGCGGGTGGTCCACGGAAAGGAACTTTGGTGGCATACGTTTCCGGCCCCGATCATATCACGATAGAGTTCATGCAGCCGCCGGCCCGTTAATGAGCCTGCGGAAGTTTTCCCGCTTCACCATCCTTTTTGAGAACGGCGGCTATCGCCAACTGCCTCCTGAAAGCTGCCTGTCCGGTCCCCACCAGAAGCAGACATGTTAACGACGACCTGACGGCCGCTCATATGCATAAGAAGGCGGCAACACGGTCGCGACGGAAACCCCGTAACAACACAGCCGCAGCGGAACCCGCCCACTAGCCCAAAAAAATGCAAGCCATTGACCACGCCATCAAAAATCAGACGCCGCGGCCATCGCCTTTCATCAAACTTGGGCTGCCCCCGCCCCTCAGTCGACAGCGCTCTCGTCCGGAAGAAAGCGCCCCAACACCACAACATCCTGCCGCGCCAAACCCAACGCCGCGTAGAAACCGAGCGCCGCCACATTGTCGCCGCGCACCATCAATTGCACCTTTGGCGCGCCCCGCTCGCGCAGCCAGTGCTCCGCCGCCGCCATCAGCGCGCGGCCGAGCCCCCGCCCCCGTGCATCCGGCGCGACCGCGAGATAATAGACCCAGCCGCGATGCCCGTCGAAACCGACCATCACGCTCCCGACGACCGTGCCGCCGTCGCGCGCGAGCAGGATCGTCGCATTGCCCTCGCCGAGCGCCAGCGCGAAGTCGACTGCCGGATCGTTCCACGGCCGCGTCAGCCCGCATGCCTGCCACAAGGCGATGACCGCCGCCGCGTCGGCCGGGCCGGCAATTCCGAGCCCGCCCGTCACGCCGCGCCCCCGAACGCCGCGAGATCGGCGGTGCTGTTGATGTTGGGCAGGTCGCCCCCGGCATCGATCGCCGCGGCCCCCGCCGCCGCCGCCCAGCGCCGCACCGCGAGGTCGCCACGCTGCGCCAGATGCCGCTCGAGATCGTCGGCCAGCGCGACCGGCCAGCAGCCGATGATCGGCGCCTGCCGCAGGAAGCGCCCCCCCGGCCCGGCGACCAGCCGATCGATCAGCGCAGCCGGCAGCGTCGGCGTATCGCAGCCGATCGACAGCACCGCGTCGAACCCATCCGCGCGCGCCTGCCGCAACGCCGCGCACAGCCCGCCGAGCGGCCCCATCCCGGGCTCAGGCCAATCGGGAATCGCGACCATCCCCGCCGGCGCGGTGTCGCGCCCGCAGACGATCGTCGCCGCGACATGGCCGTCGAGCGCAGCGGCGGCGTGCGCGATCAGCGCGCGTCCCTCGAGAAAGGCGAGCGCCTTGTCGCTGCCGAACCGCGTCGCCTGCCCACCGGCGAGGATCGCGCCGAGCCGCCTCACGCGAGATCGCCCGGCACGGCCAGCACAGCGTCGCTGCGCGCCAGCGTCACCAGCCGCAGCCCGCACGACCTGGCACGCGCCAGCGCGAGATCGGTCGCCGCCGAGATCGTCACCAGCAGCGGGCAGCCGGCGAGCGCCGCCTTCTCGACCAGCTCGTACGAGCAGCGCGAGGACAGCAGCGCAAAGCCGCCGTCCCACCCCTGCTGCCCCTGCGCCATCGCCCCGATCAGCTTGTCGAACGCATTGTGCCGCCCGACATCCTCGCGCACCAGCAGCACCGCGCCCTGTGCCGAGCACGCCGCCGCCGCATGCACCGCCCCGGTCGCGCGATTGAGCGGCTGGAGCGCGCGCAGATCACCCAGCGCGCGGAAGATCGCCGCGCTGTCGGCGTCGCTGTGCGCCTCGACCGGGCGAAGCGGCCGCAGCGCCTGTTCGAGATTTTCGATACCGCACAATCCGCACGACGATTCGGACACGCGGTGCCGCACGCGCTCGAGCAGCCGCGGCGTGCACTCCGCCGCCAGCGTCACGCGGACCACCTCGCCTTCGGGCCGCGAATGAAGGTCGATGTCGATCACCGCCGCGACGCCGTCGATCAGCCGCTCGCTCAGCGCGAAGCCGATCGCGAAATCGTCGAGGTCGACCGGCGTCGCCATCATCACGGCATAGCCGATCCCGTTGAATTCGATCGCGATCGGGCGCTCGACCGCGATCGGGCGCTCAAGCGTGACCTGCGTGCCGTCGGCGCGCACTTGGTCGAAGCGATGCGGGGTGGCAGCGACGGACATTCGCACGCTCCTAGACGATTGTGCGCATTCGCCAAACGGGCAGCACCCGGTGAGCGAGAAGTTCACCCCGGCGCCGCTGAACCAATTGTTTGTCGCATCGTTCCAAGGGTAGAGGATCGCGCACTCCGATCCACGAGCGGGAACCGTGATGACCAAGCAGAAATCAGACCAGCCAGGTCTCACCCCGTTCGAAGGCCCGGCTGGCGGCTGGGGCTCGGTCCGCTCGCTCGCCGAAATCCTGCCGCGCGAACGCGTCACGCCCGAGGCGCTGCGCGAGCTCGTCCGCCAGAACAAGCCCGATGGCTTCCAGTGCGTCAGCTGCGCCTGGCCCAAGCCGAAGCACGTCCACCCGGTCGAGTTTTGCGAGGAAGGCGCCAAGGCGACCGCGTGGGAGCTGACCAGCTATCGCACCACGCCCGACTTCTTCGCCAAGCACACGCTGACCGAACTCCGCGGCTGGCGCGACTACGACCTCGAACAGAATGGTCGCCTCACGCACCCGCTGCGCTACGATGCCGCGAGCGATAAATATGTCGCCTGTTCGTGGGACGAGGCGTTCGCCGGGATCGGTGCCGCACTGCGGCCGATGGATCCCAAATCGGTGGTGTTCTATTCCTCGGGCCGCACCAGCCTCGAGGCGTCGTACATGTACGGCCTGATGGCACGGATGTATGGCAACCAGAACCTGCCCGACAGCTCGAACATGTGCCACGAATCAACCTCGGTCGGGCTCAAGGCGTCGATCGGCGTTCCCGTCGGCACCACCCGGCTCGAGGATTTCGAGCAGTGCGACATGATCTTCTTCTTCGGCCAGAATGTCGGGTCGAACGCGCCGCGCATGCTCCACGACCTGCGCAGCTGCCGCAAGCGCGGGGTCGAGATCGTCACCTTCAACCCGCTCAAGGAACGCGGGCTCGAACGCTTTACCGATCCGCAGAATCCGCTCGAAATGGCGACGCTCGCCGAGACCAACATCTCGACCCAATATCATCAGGTGAAGGCCGGTGGCGACATCGCCGCGATGATGGGAATCGCCAAGTTCCTGGTCGAATGGAACGACGCCGCGCTCGCCGCGGGCAAGCCGCCGGTGCTCGACACGGCCTTTATCGAAACCCACACGCACGGCTTCGAGGATTTCGTTGCCGCGGTGCGCACCGCCGATTGGGACGCGATCGTCGACGAAGCTGGCCTGTCCAAGGCTGAGCTCGAGGAGTCCGCACGCCTTTACGCCAAGGCCAAGGCGGTGATGGCGATCTACGGCATGGGCCTGACGCAGCACGTCAAAGGCGTCGAGAATGTCCGCATGGTCGTCAACCTGCTGCTGATGCGCGGCAATATCGGCAAGCCCGGCGCCGGCCCGACCCCGGTACGCGGCCATTCCAACGTGCAGGGCCAGCGCACCGTCGGCATCACCGAGAAGACCGAGCTCGTGCCGGTCGATCGGCTCGAGGCGCAATATGGCTTCACCGCGCCGCGCGAGAAGGGCCTCGACACCGTCGAGGCATGCCGCGGCGTGATCGACGGGTCGGTCAAGGCGTTCATCGCGCTCGGCGGCAATTTCCTGCGCGCGGTACCCGAGACCAAGCCGATGGAAGCGGCGTGGACCAACCTCGACGTGTCGGTCCAGATCGCCACCAAGCTCAATCGCAACCATCTCTTCCCGGGCAAGGTAACCTATCTCCTGCCCTGCCTCGGCCGGATCGAGACCGACGTCCAGGCAAGCGGCCCGCAGGTCGTGACGGTCGAGGATTCGAGCAGCTGCATCCACGCCTCGCGCGGCAAGGCCAGCCCGGCGAGCCCGCATCTGCTGTCCGAACCCGCGATCGTCGGCGCGCTCGCCAAGCAGATCCTGCCGCCCAACCCCAAGGTCGACTGGGATGCGTGGGTCGGCGACTATGCGCTGATCCGCGACGCGATCGAGCAGACCTATCCGCAGGTCTTTCCCAACTTCAACGGCCACCTGTTCGAACGCGGCGGCTATTGGAAAGGCAACAAGGCGAGCGAGCGGATCTGGCTTACCAAGAGCGGCAAGGCCGAATTCCTCGCGCCGAGCGGGCTGTCGGCGACCGGCTTCGCCGATGCCGACGGCCGCTTCCGGCTGATGACGCTGCGCTCGAACGACCAGTTCAACACGACGATCTACGGCTATTACGATCGCTTCCGCGGGGTGAAGGGCACGCGCGACATCCTGTTCATGCACGCCGCCGACATCACGCAGGCGGGCTTGCGCAACGGCCAGATCGTCGCGCTCGAGAGCGACGCCGAGGACGGCATCACGCGGCGCCTCGATGGCCTGATCGTCACCGCCTACGACATTCCGCGCGGGTGCCTCGGGGCTTACTATCCGGAGTGCAACGTGCTGATGCCGCTCGAACATCATGCCGAGGAAAGCCATGTGCCGGCGGCGAAGTCGGTGCCGGTGCGGATCGTGGCGGGGTGAGCCAGATCCTAGAGTAAAGCTCTTGTCGGTCGCCGCGGAGCTCCTCGGCGAACAGGAACCGGGCGCTGCCGCTGACCTGTTCCTGCCGCGAGCGGCACGTCACGACGGTGTGGCTATGGTTGCCCCAGCGCAGCGCCACCGTCACCGAGTGGCGCCTCCGTCGCGCCTGCGCTCTCGATTGCCTTGAGGTCGACGGGCAATTCCACCGGCTCCTGACGCGGGACATCCGCCGGGGCGGGCGCAACCACGACCGCCGAAGTTTGAGATTGCACCGCCGCTCCGCTGACCGGCGCCGCCGCTGTCTGGATGGGTTCGGGCTGGGTGGTGACGATCGTCACCCCGCCTCTGGCCGCCGCAGGTTTCCCTTGCTCTTCAGGGGTCACCAGCCACCCCGCCGCAACCGCTACAGCCACCCCGAAAAGCGAGACAAGGCCTACTCGGCGCCCGACGCGCCTGTGTCCCGACCCGGCCATCAGCCGCAGTGATCGCCGGTATAGAGCGTGTAATGCTTGCCCCCATGCGTGATCCCGCCGCCGCCCTTGACGCACCAGCCATCGCCGGCGGTACGGATCGGCCCAGCCTGATAGCGGAACGTGTCTCGCTCAAAAGCGGGCTCGGTATAATATTGATCACCGCGCCGCTTGCGGAACAGGGCCACGCCGGTGTCGCGCGCAACGCCCCACGTTGCCCCGCCATGCAGCATCACAGCGCAGTTCATGCCGTTCTGCGCATTGTAGTACAGCTGGAGCTGCCCGATCTTCTGCCCGTTGACGGTAAAGGGAACATATTCGATGAGCTTGCCGCCGCAGCCAGCATCCCCGTCCGCCGCCTTGGCTTGCGGCATCATCATGTAAAGCGAAGCACCTGCGACCACTACGCCGGCCAACAACAAACCCTTCATAATGCCAAGCTCCCAGATCGTTGATTCACGAAGAAAGTGACGGAACGTTGCGGGTCTACTTATGCATAAACGCCATCACGTACCGTCATTCGACATCGTTCTCTGCTGCAACTGCAGTCTATTTGCCCGCTGGCTGCCCGCCAAGCCGTTTGTGGTAAGAAAGCGACGTACAAACAACCGTTCGCGGCGGTCTAAGCACGGCTCATCGCCTAACATTGGTTAAGATTCGGGTTAGCGCTACCCCGAGGCGCTACTGGATACCGCAGTGTTGGCCTCCCACCGGAAGATGATTCCGTTTCCGAATCAGGCTGAGTGCCGCAACCGGGCGCGTCGCCGCAATTGCGCTCCAGCTGCAACCGGTCGATATTGTCGGACCCATCTCTCGTTGACCCGAAACGGAAGGCCCTCAAGCGCCCGCGGCGCGGACCTCCAGCAGGACCGCGCCGTGCGCGGGAACCGTGAAGCGCGTCGCGCTCGCGTCGATCGCGGCGCCGCTCCATACGTCGCGCACTGCGCCAATCGCCGCCAGCCCGACATCGTCGGGACGCGCGGCGATCGTCGCTGGCGCATCGCCGCGGTTGAACAGCGCCACCGCGAAGGCGCCGCTCGCCAGCGGTTTGACCCAGATCTCGCTGCTGCCGTCCTTGCGGACCGCCTTGCCCTGCACGCCTTTGGCATCCTGGTCGATCGCGATCACGCCGCGATTTTCGAGCAGGCGCTTAGCCGCGTCGCTGGTGGTGCGGACGTCGTGGCCCATCATCAGCGGCGCCGCCGACATCGCCCACAGCGTCATGTGCGTGCGATAGGCATCCTCGGACATGCCGCCATTGCCGATCTCGAGCATGTCGGGATCGTTCCAGCCGCCAGGCCCGGCATCGGCCGCGGCGCCATTCTTGTCGAAGCCGATCCGCGCCATCGTCGGATAATCGTCGGTGATGTCGCCGGTCGTGCGCCACAAATGCCCGCCGACCGCGCGGCCCCAGCCGCCGACGCGGAAGCGGCCATATTCGCACAGCGAGTAGACGATCGGGCGACCGGTGGCACGCAGCGCCGCGCCCATCTCGCCATAGCTGCGCTCGACCGTGTCGGCATCGGCGTAGAACCATTCGCCCGAGCACAGATCATATTTGAGATAGTCGACGCCCCAGTCGGCGAAAGTCCGGGCGTCCTGCGCGACATGGCCGTAGCTGCCGGCGTAGCCCGCACAGGTGCGCGGTCCCGGCGACGAATAGAGGCCGAGCTTCAGCCCGCGCGCGTGCACGTAATCGGCAAGCGCCTTCATGTCGGGGAATTTGGCGTTGGGGCGGAGCTGTCCGTCCGCGCCGCGCGTGCCCTGCCAGCCATCGTCGATATTGACGTAGGTGTAGCCGGCATCGCGCAGGCCGGTCGACACCATCGCATCGGCGATCGCGCGGATCGTTGTGTCGTCGATCCGCTCGGCGAACTTATTCCAGCTGCTCCAGCCCATCGGCGGCGTCTTCGCCAGGCCATCGGGCGCAAGCGTCGCACGGGGCGGCAAGGGCGCGGGATGGAAGGTCAGCGCGGTCACCTCGCGCGGGGTTGCCCTGCGCCCGACCAAGGCGACCTTCGACTCCCAGATCCCGCCCTCGAGCGCGACGCCGGCGGGGGTGATGCGCGCGGTCCAGTGCCGCATCGGCACGCCCGGCGTGTTGATGTTGCGCATGTCGAAGTCGAGCGTGGTCGGTGTGGCGACGACATGCTCCATCGCCATCGCGCCATACCAGTCCGACGTCAGCGCGCCCGACAGCGCCCCGTCGCGCCCGCGGTGGAGCTGCAGCAGGCGGATGCCGGGATTGGCCGGCGCATCGGGGAAGACGATCGCGACGTCGCCGGCGCCGCTGCCCGCCGGCATCAACCGCAGCGGCTCGGCGCGCGCCGCCGACGCGACCAAGGCGAGCCCCAGCCACGCGACTGCACGCCGCAGCATCGCCTCAGCGCCCGCCGACGGGCTGGGCACGCAGCGCAACGTCGCTGTGCCGCCGGCTATAGGCGAAATAGATCGCCAGCCCGATCACGTTCCAGATGACGAACCGCACGAGCGTCATCGGCGGCAGGCTCGACAACAGGTACAGGCAGCCGAGGATCGTCAGCGATCCGACGAAATAGGCCGCCGGCGCGCGGAACAGCCGCGGCGCGTCGGGTGCGGTGCGGCGCAGCACCATCAGGCACGCGCCGACCGAGATGAAGGCGAGCAGCGTCCCGGCATTGGCCAGCTCGGCAATCTCGTCGAGTCGGAAGATCCCCGCGACTACCGCGATCGTCACCCCGGTCAGCAACGTGATTACGGTCGGCGCGCCACTGCGCTTCGACACCTTGGCGAGCCCGCGCGGCAGCAGCCCGTCGCGCGCCATCACGAAGAAGACGCGGCTCTGGCCGTACATCATCACCAGGATCACGGAGGGCAAAGCGATGATCGCGGCGAGCGCGATCAGATGCGCGGCGACCGGCTGGCCGAGATTGCGCAGCACCAGGGCGAGCGGCTCGGGCGAGTTGGCGAGCGCGGTAAACGGCAAGGCGCCGACCGCGGCGACCGCGACCGCCATGTAGATGATCGTGCACAGCACCATCGACCCGATGATCCCGATCTTGAGATCGCGCGCCGGGTTCTTGGTCTCCTCGGCCGAGGTCGCGACCGCGTCGAAGCCATAGAAGGCGAAGAAGACGATCGCCGCCGCTGCCATCACGCCATGCTTGCCGTCGCTACCGAAGCCGTACGGCATGAACGGGTGCAGGTTGGCGGCGTGGAAGTTGGGCGCGGCGAAGGCGACGAAGATGCCGAGCGCGACAAGCTTGATCACCACCAGGATGATGTTGAGCGTCGCGCTCTCGCGCGTCCCCGCCACCAACATCCCCATCACCGCGAGCGCAACCGCGACCGCCGGCAGGTTGACGATCCCGCCACCATGCGGGCCGACGAGCAAGGCCGGCGGCAGATGCACCCCCGCCGACTCGATCCAGCCGACGAGATAGCCCGACCAGCCGACCGCGACGGTCGAGCAGGCCAGCGAATATTCGAGGATCAGGCTCCAGCCGACCACCCAGGCGATGCCTTCGCCGAGCGCGGTATAGCTGAAGGTATAGGCGCTGCCCGCCGCCGGGATCATCGTCGCGAGCTCGGCATAGGCCAGCGCCGCACAACCGCAGACCAGCCCGCAGATGACGAAGGCGAGGATCACCGCCGGCCCGGCGCGTTCCGCCCCGACCCCGACGAGCGTGTAGATGCCGGTGCCGACGATCGCGCCCACCCCTAGCGCAACGAGATGCGGCCAGCTCAGCGTCTTGGCGAGGCGCGTGCCCTCGGAATGACGCGTCACGCTGTCGAGCGACTTACGGGGTCCGAACATGACCTCTCCTTAACGGGGGAATTTCAGGTCGCGGCGGCTGCCGCAAACTGTACGCGCAGATCTTCGATCGTCGCGGCGATATGCTGGCGCAGCATCGCCTCGACCGCCGCCGCGTCGCGCGCCAGCCACGCATCGAGCAGCCCGCGATGTTCCTGGTGCGCGCGCGCGTCGCGCCCGGCCGGGGCGAGATGCGCGATGACGTAGCGCTCGGCGAGGATCGTCAGCCGCTCGACCACCTGCGTCGTCAGCATGCGGTTGCCCGGCCGCACCAGAGCGGTGTGGAAATCGCGGTTGCGCATCGCGACCTCGGTGAGGTTGTCGGCGGCCGCGCGGTCGAGCCGCTCGAACGTATCGGACGCCGCGCGCTGGTCGGCGTCGGTCGCGAAGCGCGCCGCGCGCGCCGCCGCCACCGGCTCGATCGCGAGCCGCAGTTCGAAAATCTCTTCGGCCTGCGCGCTCGACATCGGCTGGACGAAATAGCCGCGATTGGCCTGGCTCGTCAGCAACCCCTCCTGCTCGAGCCGCGCGAGCGCCTCGCGCAGCGGGATCTTGCTGACGCCGAGTTCGGCCGCAAGCGCATCCTGCCGGATCGGCAGTTCGTGCGGCAATTGTCCGGTGACGATTTGCTCGCGGACGATCTCGAAGACGCGTTCCGATAGCGTACGGACGACGATGCTCATATTGAGATGCTCCCCCCAAGCAGCAGGCCTGCTCACTTAACCTGGAAACCTTCCCAGAAGTGGTCCGCGCGATCAATCCAGATTGTATTCAAGCCCGTACTGATTGCCGATCCCTCGATCGACGGGATGATCGCGGAGGTATCGCCAAGCATCGTTTCCGCCTCGACCCGGCCGATGAAGCGGCTGCCGATATAGCTTTCGTGGACGAAGCGATCGCCGACCGCCAATCGGCCCGTCGCGACGAGGTGCGCCAGCCGCGCCGAGGTGCCGGTGCCGCACGGCGAGCGGTCGATCGCCTTGTCGCCATAGAAGACCGCGTTGCGCCCGTCGGCATCGTTCGCGCGCGGCACGTCGGCCCACAGGATGTGGCTGACGCCGCGGATCGTCGGGTCGAGCGGATGGACCGGTTCGTATTGGTCGCGAATCGCCGCGCGAACGCGTCCGCTGAGCTCGACCAGCCGCGCCGCGCCGAGCGCGTCGAGGCCGGTGTAAGCCCCCTGCGGCTCAATGATCGCGTAGAAATTGCCGCCATAAGCGACGTCGACGGTAAGCGGGCCGATGCCCTCGACATCGACGACGATCCCGCGCCACGCGACATAGGCCGGCACGTTGGTGATCCTGACCGAGGTGACGCGGTCGCGCTCGGTCGTATAGGCGACGTCGATCGTGCCCGCGGGCACCTCGATCCGCAGCTTGCCCGGCGTGGCCGGCTGGATCAGCCCGTGCTCGAGCCCGAAGGTCACCATCCCGATCGTGCCGTGGCCGCACATCGGCAGGCAGCCCGACGTCTCGATGAACAGGATCCCGACATCGGCGTCGGGCGTCGTCGGCGGGTAGAGGAAGCCGCCCGACATCATGTCGTGCCCGCGCGGCTCGAAGCACAGCCCGGTGCGGATCCAGTCGAACCGCGCCATGAAGTCCTGCCGCCGCGCCGACATGCTGTCGCCCTTGAGCAAGGGCGCACCGCCGGCCACCAGTCGGACCGGGTTGCCGGCGGTGTGGCCGTCGATGCAGAAGAAGGTGTTCCGCATGGAGGGCGTCAGGCCGCCTTGGCGAGCGCGAGCGAGGGTCGCGTCGCCGCCGCTTTCTCGACCATCGCGATCACTTCGGCACGGCGCTCGCCGATCAGCGGGTAGCGCGGCGGGAGCACGCGCTCCGACCCGCGACCCATCACTTCCTCGGCCAGCTTGATCGACTGGACGAGATCATGCTCGGCATCGAGATGGAGCAACGGCATGAACCAGCGATAGATTTCGAGCGCCTTGGCATGGTCGCCGCGCTCGAACGCGCGGACCAGCTCGACCGATTCCTTGGGGAAAGCGTTGGTCAGGCCCGACACCCACCCTTGCGCGCCGAGATACAGGCCCTCGAGCGCGACGTCGTCGAGCCCGGCGAACAGCACGAAGCGATCGCCGAAATCGTTGCGGAAATCGGTGAAGCGGCGCGTGTCGGGCGCCGATTCCTTGACGCAGACGATGTTCGGCACGTCGACCAGCTCGGCGAGCACCGCCTTGTCGATCACCGTGCGATAGGCCGGCGGGTTGTTGTAGAGCATGATCGGCAGCGCGGTCTTCTCGGCGACGCCCCTGAAATGAGCGACCAGCTCATGCGCGCGCGGCACATAGACCATCGGCGGCAGCAGCATGAGGCCGTCGGCGCCAACCTGCTCGGCCGCCTGCGCATAGCGCACCGCGCGGCGCGTATCATATTCGGAAACGCCGGTCAGGACAGGCACGCGGCCGGCAACGACCTCGACGATCGCGGTCAGGACCGAGACCTTCTCGTCAAATTCGAGCGAATTGTTCTCGCCGACGGTACCGAGCGCGATCACGCCGGTGACGCCGTCGCGGATCAGATCATCGACAACACGCTGCGTGTCCTGCAGATCGATCGAAAGATCCGCCCGCAACTGCGTCGTGACTGCCGGGAAAACACCCTTCCAACCGATTGCCATTTGCGTGATCCGTCCTTTTGTTTCGTCTGGAATACGGTATACGATGTCACATGCTGCAGGGCAATAGAGGAATGCGCAGGTGCGGATAACGGTCGTTGGCGGCGGTGTCGTCGGGCTCAGCTGCGCGTTGCGGCTGGCACAGCGCGGGCATTGCGTAACGGTCGTCGATCGCGCCTCGCGCGGTGACGCAGCCTCGTGGGGCAACGCCGGCCACATCGCGACCGAACAGGTCGCGCCGCTTGCTTCGCTCGCGACGTTGCGGTCGGCTGCGGGCCGACTGTTCGTTCGCGGCGGTGCGCTCGATCTTCCCCCTGCTCATACCGCAACTTGGCTCCCCTTCGTGCTACGGATGATCGCCGCAGCCTACCCCCCGCGCTTTGCCAAAGGCAAGCGCGCGCTCGGCGCGATGCTTGCCGATGCCGTGCCGGCGTGGCAGCGCCTGGTGCAGACACTGGGCACGCCCGAGCTGCTCCGCGAATCCGGCCACCATGTCGTGTGGGAAAGCGCCGCAACCGCCCGGGCCGGACAGGCCAGCTGGGCCGCTGCCGACATCGGCACGGCGCGGTTCGCCGCGGCCGACGCCGCGACCCGCGCGGCGCTCGCCGGCATCACCACCGCGCCGATCGCCGGTGCGATCCACTTCACCGGCACCGCGCATATCAGCGACCTCGACGCGCTGGCGACGACGCTCGCCCACGCCTTCCGTGCGGTTGGCGGACGGATCGTGACGCACGATGCCACGCTCTCCGTCGAAAGCGCGCGCGCGTTCGTGCCCGGCTTTACGGCCGATTGCGTGCTGGTGTGTGCCGGCGCGCGGTCGGCGGCGCTCGTCGGCGCGGCGGGCCACCGCGCCCCGCTGATCGCCGAGCGCGGCTATCATATCCGCGGCAGCGCTGCGCTCTGGCCCGCCGACCTGCCGCCGATCGTCTTCGAGGATCGATCGATGATCGTCACGCGCTACGGCGACCGGCTCCAGGCCGCGAGCTTCGTCGAGCTCGCGCCGGTCGATGCGCCGCCCGATCCGCGCAAGTGGGAGCGGCTCGAACGCCATGTCGGCGACCTCGGCTTGGCGATCGCCGGCCCGTTCACGCGCTGGGTCGGATCGCGCCCGACGCTGCCCGACTATCTCCCAGCGATCGGCCGGTCGCGCCGCGCGCCCAACCTGTTCTATGCCTTCGGGCACCAGCATCTCGGGCTGACGCTCGCGCCGATCACCGCCGAACTGATCGCCGGGCTGATCGCGGGCGAGGCTGGCCCGGTGGATTTGACGCCGTTCGATCTCGAACGGTTCGCGCGCGTGGGAGTAAGATGATGATCGGTGGATCGACCGCAGAAATCGAACTGGCGACGCTCGCGCCGCCGACCGCCGCCGCGCCGCCGATCGACCGCGACGAGCGCTTGGCACGACTCGACCGCGCCCGCGCGCTGACCGCGGCGGCGGGTGCCGCGGCGCTGCTCGTCAACGCCGGGCCGAGCCTGCGCTACTTCACCGGCGTGTCGTGGAGCCCGACCGAGCGGCTCGTTGCGCTGCTGCTCCCCGTCGCCGGGCCAGCGCGCATCGTCTGCCCGGCGTTTGAGCGCGGCTCGCTCGAGGCCGCGCTACAGATTCCCGCGGAATTGCTGCTGTGGGAGGAAGATCAGGACCCCGTCGCGCTCGTCGCGGACGCGCTGCCGCGCGGTGCGGTCCTCGCGGTCGATCCCCTGCTGTCGTTCGAGCATGGCGAGCGGCTGCGCGGGCACGGTCTCGACCTGCGCCGTGGTGCGCCCGCGATCGACGGGTGTCGGATGATCAAGTCGCCGGCCGAGCTTGCGCTGCTCCAGCAGGCCAAGACGATGACGCTCGAAGTGCAGCGCCGCGCCGCGCGGATTCTCGCGCCCGGCATCGCCGCGAGCGAGGTGATCCGCTTCATCGATGCCACCCACCGCGCGCTCGGCGCCGCGGGATCGACCTTCTGCGCAGTGCAGTTCGGCCATGCGACCGCGTTCCCGCACGGCCTGCCCGGCGACCAGCAGCTCGAGGAGGATAGCCTCGTGCTAATCGACACAGGCTGCCTCGTCGACGGCTACCATAGCGACATCACGCGAACCTACGCCTTCGGTCGCGTCGACGACGAGATCCGCACGCTGTGGGCGCTCGAAAAGGAAGCGCAGGCCGCCGCCTTCGCCGCGGTCGCGCCCGGCGTGCCGTGCGAAGCGATCGACGAAGCCGCACGCGCGGTGCTCGAGCAAGCCGGGCTCGGCCCCGACTATCGCCTGCCCGGCCTGCCGCATCGCACCGGCCACGGCATCGGGCTGGCGATCCACGAGCCGGCCTATCTCGTGCGCGGTGATTGCACCCCGCTGGCGCCCGGCATGTGCTTTTCGAACGAGCCGATGATCGTCGTGCCCGACCGCTTCGGCATCCGGCTCGAGGACCATTTCCACGTCACCGAGCAGGGCGCGGCGTGGTTCACTCAGCCGCAACCGGCGATCGACCGGCCCTTCGCCGACTGATCGCCGCGACTACGGCCCGCAGGGCGCGGGCGCTGACTGCGGGGCGCCCGTCGGCTTGGACGGCTTGGGCGCGAGCACTTCCCACTCGGTCACCGCCACGCCGGCGGTCGCGCCGCCCGCCTGCGCTGCGTCGAAGGTCGCGCGCAGGCAGCGCGTCGTGATCGCGCCGAAGCGCACGTCCTGCGCGGCATCGGCCGCGACGCCATAGCCGCTCGCCTTGGGCACCGGCTTCCACGCGCCGTCCCAATAGTCGATCCGCCAGCGCTGCGGCGGCGCAACTCCCTCGCCGCTGCCCGCAGGATGGTCACCCCAGAACCAGATGCGCGACCCGTCGAGCGTGACCGGCTTGGTCCAGCGATATTCGATCCAGGGATGCGCCGGATTGCCCTGCGCGCGCCACGTCCCCCACATGTCGGGCGGCAGCGGCGCGTCGCGGCGGATCCCGTCGTTGAGCGCCGCGATCCAATATTGCACCGGAACCGGCGCGTTCGAGGCGAAGGCGGTCGCCGCCGCCGCGACGTTGCGCGTCGGCAGCGGCGCGGGCTGCGGCGCGCGGGTCGGCACAATCTGGCGGATTCGCGCCGGGCTGACGCTGTCGTCCCACTCGAGCCGATCGAGCGCGACGCTGCGGCGGAAGTGCCCGCCGCCGACGGCATCGGCGGTGTGATAGGCAAGATACCATTGCCCCTTGAACGCCACTGCGCCCGAATGCGACGTCGTCGAGGAGACGGGTTTGAGGATCACCCCGCGATAGGTCCACGGCCCGAGCGGCGAGGTCGCGGTACCGTAGGCGATGCAGGCGTGGTAGACGGCGGGGGTGCAATCGCTGTCGGGGCCTGCCGTGTTGCCGGCATAGAGCATGTAGTAGACGCCCTTGCGCTTCATCAGCCACGGCGCCTCGAAGAAACCCCGCAGCCCCGTGATCCCAACTTCACTGCCCTTGGGCGTGATCATGTCACGCTCGAGCGCCACGACGCGCAGCTGCCCGAAGGTCCCCCACGCGATATAGGGCGTGCCGTCATCGTCGATCAGCACGGTCGGATCGATGTTCTGGATCGTGTTGTGCTCGGGCGTGCGCTGCGAGAGGATCGGTCCCGACGGATGTGCATCGCGCCACGGTCCGGTCGGCTTGTCCGCCACCGCAACGCCGATCGCGAAGCGATCCTGCGCGTCGCTCTTCGCCTCGAGCACGGGCGCGTACAGATAGAATTTCCCGTCGCCGCCGCGGACGATCTGGCCGGCATAGGCCCGTCCCGGCTCGGCCCAGCGGAACAGCGTTTCGGGCCGGGCGATCGCGGGATAATGCAGCCACTCGCCCGCCGCCGGATCCTTGGTCGAGAGCAACTGCCACTCGTTCATGATGAAGTCGTTGACCCCCGCCGGCGCCTCGTCGCGCCCGGCGAGGATCCACAGCGTGTCGTCGACGACGAACGGCGCAGGATCGGTCGAGTAAGAGCGCCCGTCGGCAAGGATCGGGTTGCCCTTGCTGTAGACGACCTCCTGCGCGGCGAGCGGCGTGGTGCCCAGCAGTGCGGCGAGAAGGGCAGCAACGGGGGCCGGGCGCTTCATCGTCATTCCTCGTCGGGATAGGGGCCCTTGCCGCCATCCTTGATCAGCTGGTCGGTCCGCGCGTCGATCACCGGCAGCGGCACCGAGCCGAGCTGGAGCATCGCGTCGTGCCACGCGCGGATGTTGAACTTGGGGCCGAGCGCCGCCTCGGCGCGCGCGCGCGCCTTGCGGAAGGCGAGCTCGCCCATGTAATAGCTCAGCGCCTGGCCCGGCCACGCAATGTAGCGATCGACCTCGGTCTCGATCTCATGTTCGGACAAAGCGGTGTTGTCGTGCAGGAAGGCCTGCGCGCGCTCGCGGCTCCACCCCTGCGTGTGGATCCCGGTATCGACCACCAGCCGCGCCGCGCGCCACATCTGGTAGCTGAGCATGCCGAAGCGATCATAGGGATCGTCATACATTCCCATGTCGTCGCCGAGCTGCTCGCAATAGAGCGCCCAGCCCTCGCCGTAAGCCGAGAGATAGGCGTCGCGGCGGAACTGCGGCAGGTCCGTATTCTCGGCGGCGAGCGGCATCTGCATCGCGTGCCCCGGCGCGGATTCGTGGAGCGTCAGCGCGACCATCTGGTAATAGGGTCGCGACGGCAGGTTCCAGGTGTTGACCAGATAGATGCCCGGCCCACCGCGCCCGCCGGTGTAGAAGGGCGCGAGGTCGGCTGGCACCGGCTTGATCGCGAAACGGCTGCGCGGCAGGTGGCCGAACCAGTCGCTCGCCTTGCCGTCGAAGGTCTTGGCGATCCACGCCGCACGGTTGAGCAGGTCCTGCGGCGTCTTGGGATAGAAACGCGGATCGGTGCGCAGGAAGTGGAGGAACGCCGGCAGGTCGCCGTCGAACTTCACCGCACGCAGCACGTCCAGCATCTGCGCGCGGATCTGGGCGACCTCGGCGAGGCCGATCGCGTGGATCGCATCGGGCGGCAGGTCGAGCGTGACGAACTCGCGGATCTTCGACTGGTAATAGGCCTTGCCGTCGGGAAGATCGTAGGCGGCGAGCGTCTTGCGTGCGCCGGGGATGTATTCCGTGCGCAGGAAGGCGAGCAGCCGGGCGTGCGCCGGCACCGCCGCCTCGGCGATCGCCGCCGCGCCGGCCTTGCGCAGTTCCGCCTGCGTCGCCGCGGGAATCGCCGCGGGGAAGGTCTTGAACGGCGCGTAGAGCGGGTTGTCGGCCGGCGTCTTCGCCTCGGCCACCTGCGCGACGCCGATGTCGCGGCCGACCAACGTCACCGCCGCGGGGGTGAAGCCGCGCTTGAGGCCGGCGCGCATATTGCCGATCTGCGCGTCGAAATAGCCCGGCAAGGCGCGCAGTACCGCGATGTAGTGGCGATAATCGGCCTCGCTGTGGAAACGCCCGCGCGCGGATTCGGCGACGTCGCCCCAGAAGCTCGTGTCCGAATTGAGCGGCTTCTCATAATCGCGATAGCGCTGCTCGGCGAGCAAGGCGTCGATCTGGCCCTTATAGACCGCATAATCGACCTTCGCGGTGGGCGAGAGGCTCGCCACCGGGACCGCGGCGAGCAAACGCGCGGTTTCGGTCCAGCGCGCGAGCTTGGCCGCCTGCGCGGCCGGGCCGACATCGGGGAGATAGGCCTGCGTGCCCGGCGGACTGTTCTCGTCGGGCGCCTGCATCTTCTGGCGCCAGGCATATTCGGCGGTGGCGATCGCCTTCAGCCGCGCATCGGCCGAGGCCGGTCGCACCGCCACCTTGCGCTCGGCTCCGCCGGCAATCGCGGGCGCGGCACTCGCCAGGAGTGCCAGAAACAGCCAACCCGTTCGCATCGTCATGCTCCCGCCCCGAGGGCATTGATATCGGCGAGCAGTTGCACCGGGATGCGGACACCCTCGGCAACGCTCTTCACCCGCGCGGCATAGCGCCGCTGCGACGGCAGCCGCGCGCCCTGCCCTTCGATCGCCGCGAACATCGTCTCGGCGCGCGCCAGCTGCGCCTCGACCTGATCGCCCAGAAATCCCGCGGGATCGATCGCGATGATCAGTTCGCCGCCGAGCGGCGAGCCGCCCGCGCCGTGATCCGCCGCCAGCGATTCCGCGCTGGTCAGGTCGCCGATCAGCGGCCCCGCGATCAGTTCGACCATCGCCGCCAGCGCCGATCCCTTGTGGCCACCGAAGGTGCGCATCGCACCGTCGAGCACCGCCTTGGCATCGGTCGTCGGCGCGCCCTCCGCGTCATAACCCCAATCGTCGGGCACGGGTTTGCCAGCACGGCGATGCAATTCGATCTCGCCGCGCGCGACCGCGCTGGTCGCCAAGTCGAACACGAACGGATCGCGCCCGGCGCGCGGCCAGCCGAACGCGATCGGATTGGTGCCGAACACCGGCCGCGTGCCGCCCGCGGGGGCGACCCAGGCATGGCTCGGGGTGAAGGCGAACGCCACCAGCCCCTTGGCCGCCAACCATTCGACCTCGGGCCACAACGCCGCGAAATGCACGACATTGTTGAGCGCCAACGCGGCGATGCCGTAGCGCTGCGCCTTCTCGACCAGCAGATCGCGCCCGGTCTCGAACGCCAGTTGCGCAAACCCGCCGCCGCCATCGACCCGCGCCAGCGCGCGCGCGGGTTCGGTGAGCGCCGGGATCGCGTCAGGTACCACCGTCCCCGCCCGCAGGCTCTTGGCCGCGACGAGCAAGCGGTACAGGCCGTGCGAGATGCAGCCGTCGCGCTCGCCCGCGACCATCGTCTCGGCGACGGCATGCGCATGATCGCCCGCCAGCCCGACCTCGCGCAGCACGCGCCGCGCCAGCGCGCGGACATCGGCCAGCGACATCAGGACCGTATCCGCCGCCGCGACCTCACTCATTTCAGCGCGCCGGGCTTCGCCGTGAACAGCACCACGCCGAACACCGGCCCGGCCGAGCTGCGGTCATGCGGCACGAAGCGCACCTTGAGCTGGGTCTTCTTGTCGGTCAGCGCCTGTGGCAGCGGATATTCGACATCGAAGAACTTGCCCGGTGCGTCGCCGTCGAGCCGCTGCGTCGCCACCTTCACATTGTCGACCAGAATGTCGAAATCGCGACTGCGCTCTTCGCCCCAATAGGTCGCCTGCAGGATGAGCGGGCCCGGCTTGGCCTTCAGCGTGAATTCGAAATAGCCACCCGATCGCGCATCGCGCCCGTTGCGATTGCGGTAGCTCGTCGGGAACGACAGTTCCGAGGTCAGGCCGTGATCATGCTCGGGCTGCATCTCGCCGAGATGGACGACGTCGACCGAGCGCGCCGCAATGTCCTTCAACCGCGCCTGCTCGGCGACATAGGCGACCTGTTCGCTCTTCCATTCGCCTTCCGAGAAGCGCTTGAAATAGACCGCGCTGCGCCGCTCATATTGCTTGTAGAACGGCACGAAGCCAAGGTCGCCCGGACGCACGACGCCGCTGGTCGTGTAGGTTGCCGGGGTCGCGGTGGCATGGAAGGCGCCGAGCAGGTCGGCGCCTACCAGCGCCGGATCGGGGTTGCTCCACTCGCCCTCGGTCGTGCCGAGATCGGCCGCCATCACCATCGGCCCGCGCAGGATCGCGATCGTCTTGTCGTCGCCCGGCGTCGCCTCGATCCGCAGCTCGAGCGGGAGCGTGATCGCCACCGCATCGCCCGCGCGCCAGCTGCGCTGGACGATCGCATAGCCGCCCGCGAAGGTCGGGCTGGCCGGCTGGCCGTTGACCGTCACCACTGCCTTGCCCGCCGCCCAGCCGGGCACGCGCAGCGCGATCGCGAAACGACCGGGCTTGGCGAGCTTGGCGAGCGTCAGCGTCGAGGTCGGCTCGAACGGATATTTCGTGTCGAGCGTCAGCGCCGCACCGCGCGCGCGCCACGTCGCGTCGGCGGGGATGTAGAGGTTGACGAGCAACGCCCCCTCGCCTTCCCAGAAGATCGATTCGCCATGCTTGGCGTGGCTCTCCATCCCCGTGCCGACGCAGCACCAGAAACCGTCGTCGGCGGCGGTCGAATAACCGCGCACCGCACCGGTCAGCAGCGGCGTCATGTAGGTGAAGCCCGCGGTCTTCGGGTTCTGCGCCGCCATCACATGGTTGAGGTGCGCGCGCTCGTAATAGTCGAACAGCGCGCCGTCGGGCTGCCAGCTGTAGAGCTGCCGCGTCAGCTTGAGCATGTTGTAGCTGTTGCAATGCTCGCACGTCTGCTCGGTGATGTGCCGGCTGATCGAATCGGGCTCGGAGAAATATTCGCGATCGGCATTGCCGCCGATGACGTAGCTGTGATGCTGAGTCACCGCCTGCCAGAAGAAGCGCGCCGCATTGGCCTTGGCCGGCTCGCCGGTCAGTTCGTGGATCCGCGCCAGCCCGATCAGCTTGGGGACTTGCGTATTGGCGTGGAAATTGGCGAGCTTGTCCTGCCCCGCGACGAGCGGGTCGAGCACCTTGCGATCGTACAGCCGCTCGGCGATCGCCAGCCATTTGCGGTCGCCTGTCCGCACCGACAGTTCGGCGAAGCTCTCGTTGAGGCCACCATATTCGGTGCCGAGCATCTCCTGCATCTGCGCATCGCTCAGCGCGGCGAACACCGGCTCGAAATAGCGCGCAAAGGCGACCGCGACCGACAGCGCCTTGGCATTGCCCCAGCCGGCATGGACGTCGAGCAGCCCGGCGAACAGCTTGTGGACGGTGTAGAGCGGCGACCACGCGCCGTTGAGATCGAACCCGCCCGAGCGGATCTCGCCCCTGGTGATTTCGGGGAAGATCTCGATCGCGTCGACGACCTTGCCGTCCTTCCGCTTGCGCTGCATCGCGCCGATATAGCCGTTGCCGCGCGCCGCCTGCGCGCGCGCCAGTTCGTCGACGACATAGTCGGCGCGCGCCTTGACCGCGGCATCGCCGGTCTGCGCGTGAATCAGTGCGAGCGCGGTCATGTAGTGGCCGAGCGTGTGCCCGGCGATCGTGTCGCTTTCCCACCCGCCATAGACTGCGCCCTTGGGCGGCAGGCCGGCATAATCGAGGAAGTTGTGGAGCAGGCGATCGGCGCTCAGCCGCAGCAGATAGGTGCGATTGACCTCGACCGCGGTGGCATAATCGGACGGCCGCAACCGCACCGCCGACAGCGGCAGCGGCTGCGCCTTGCGCGGCAGGCCAGCCGCGAGCGCAACCGCGGCAAGACCCGCCGAGGGCCCCGCCAGAGTTGCGAGGGCCGCTGCTCCAGCCATCAGTTCGCGCCGCGTGCTCTGCATGCCATCACCCCCTCTAGAATATCGTATACGATTAGGACCAGTTCTTGGTTCGGTCAATCATTGATCGCCACGGCGATCATGGACCAGGCGGTGCGCCGCGGCTTGGAACGGGCTTTCGGTATTCCTCACGCCCACCATGCTACCAACACCGGATCGCAATTTCTCCGCTTCATTCCGCGCGCTACGGATACACCCCACCGGCAACTCACCTTCAACTCAAACAATCTTATATCGTATAATATTTGTTGACGCATCTCGGAGCGGCTGCTGTAGTCGCCCGCATAAGGGGAATGCCGTGCCGTCCGCTCCGTCCAGTCTTAACGATCGCACCCCGGCACTGGGCCGGGCATTCGCCCGCGCGAGCCTGCTGCTTGGCACGGCCTTAGCCGTCGTGCCGTGTGTCGCGAGCGCCGCGCCGGCGCCCACGCCACCGACAGTCGAGCAACGCTATGCGCTCGCCGACGCCTATCTTGGTGCACGGATCCGCGATCTGGTGGTCGACGAAAATCTCGACGCGCGCTTCATCGCCAACGATAGCGGCATCCTGTTCCGGCGCGGCCGTGCCGGGCAACGCGAAATCCTCTATCTCGATCTCGCGACCCACCAGCCGCGCGTGATCATCACCGAGACCGCGCTCGCGCAGCTCTTCACCGCCGTAACCGGCAGGTCGGGCCCGCCGGGCGAACTCCCGATGGGAGAGCCCGATTACGATGCAACGACAGGCGCGCTGACCTTCGGCGCGCTCGGCAAGCGCTGGACGCTCAAGGACGGCGCGCTGGCCGAAGCCGCGACCGGCGCGCCCAAAGGCGACGACGCGGTATCGCCCGACGGTCGCTTCCGCATCATCGCCGAGCAGCACAATCTCGCGGTGCTCGAGCTCAAGACCGGGCGCAAGCTCGCGCTCACCACCGACGGCACGCGCGACATGCCGTACGGCCGCGGCATCGCCGAGCTATCCGAGATCCTCCGGCAAGGCACCGAGGATCCGGTGCTCCCCGTCTCGGTCCGCTGGTCGCCCGACAGCAAACGAATCCTCACCTGGCGGCTCGACACCACCGACGTGAAGCGCCTGACGATGACGCAGGAAACCCCACCCGGCGCCTTCTATCCGCGCAGCTTTTCCTACGTCTATCCGCTCGCCGGCGCGGCGCGGCTGCCGCAGGCGAAGCAGCTGGTGATCGACATCGAGGATGCGCTCGCCCGCGGCACCGCGACGATCGTCCCGTTGCAGGTGCCGAGCGAATCGCTGCTCTACCCCGCCGACCCCTACATCGGCTGGTCGGCAGGCAAGGTGCGCTCGCAATGGACCGAGCGCGGCTATGGCCAGCTCGTCGTCTACATGTCCGACCCCGTCACCGGCGCCTCAAGCGTCGTCGCGCGCGAGGCGATGAAGCCGCTCGTCACCGTCACCTCGAGCTTCCTCCAGCCTGCGCCCGAGCTCGGCGGCGAACTCGACGTGTCCGAACGCACCGGCTGGGCGCAGCTGTATCTGGTGCGGCCCGACGCACCCGACGGCGGCATCGCGCTGACCAAGGGCCAGTGGGAAGTCACCGCGGTCAACCATGTCGACGGCGAGCACCGCTCGATCCTGCTCACCGGGGTCGGCCGCGAGGCCGATCGTAACCCCTATTATCACGCGCTCTACCGCGTGAATCTCGACGGCAGCGCGCCGCACCTGCTCACGCCCGAGCCGCTCAACCACGAGCTGCGCGTGTCCGACGACGGGCGTTTCGCGATCGATGCGATGTCGAGCCCGACCGTCCCGACGCGCACCGTCGTGCGCGACACGAGCGACGGGCACATCGTGTTCGAGCTCGGCCGCACCGACGCATCGGCGCTGGTCGCCAGCGGCTTCACCATGCCCGAGCCGTTCCGCGGCGTCGCCGCCGACGGCAAGACCCCGCTCTACGCGATGATCTATCGCCCGGCGCATTTCGACCCGACGCGGCGCTACCCGGTGATCGACAACGTCTATACCGGCCCGACGACGCACGTCGTGCCGAGCGGCTTCGGCGAGGCGGTGTTCAACGCCCCCGGCAGCGTCGCGCAGCTCGGCGCGGTCGTCGTCGTGATCGATGCGACCGGCACCTCGCAGCGCGGACAGGCCTTCCGCCTGCCCGCCTATCAGAATCTCGGCGAGGTCGGGCTCGACGATCATATCGCGATGATCCGCCAGATCGCGGCGCGCTATCCCTACATCGATACGACGCGCGCCGGCGTCTATGGCGGATCGGCCGGCGGCTATGACGCCGCGCGCTTCATCCTGCGCCGGCCCGATTTCTTCAAGGTGGCGATCGCCTCGTCGGGCAATCACGACCTGCGGCTCGACAAGGCGTGGTGGCCTGAAGTGTCGATGGGCAATCCCGACCAGGCGGTGTGGGATCGCAACTCGAACATGTCGGTCGCGGGCAATCTCAAGGGCAAGCTGCTGCTGATCCACGGCGAGATCGACGACAATGTGCCGATCACCGAGAGCTACCGGCTCGGCAACGCGCTGATCCAGGCGCAGCGCAGTTTCGACATGGTGGTGCTGCCCAACACCACGCACCGCGTGCCGCAGCCCTTCTTCTGGCGCAAGTTCCGCGACTATTTCGTCCGCAACCTGCTCGACGAGGCGCCGCCGGCCGACGCCGCCTTCGCCGACCAGAACCCGCATCCCGCAGCGGCGCCTGCCGCACCCAGACAGTGAAAGTCCCGATGACCCATACCCGCCTGCTGCGTGTCTCGCTCCTTGCGCTCGCGACCGCGACGCCCTTCGCGGTCACCGCGCAGGACGCCAAGCCGCCCAAGCCCGTCTATGCGCCGATCGCGACGACACCGCTGCGCGTCGGCACGCTGCAGCTCACGCTGCGCAGCGACACGCAGACGCTCGCCGGCCTGTCGCCGCTCGCCGATCCGGCGTTCGATTTCGTCCCCGGCAAGCGCGAGCCCGAGCGGCAGGGCGACGGCTACAATCATGTCGGCGACATCAACCTGCGGCTGCGCACCCCCGGCGGGGAATGGCGCGACTTCGCCTCGGCGCATCGCCGCAAGGCGATCCTGGCGTTGCCGGCCGGCGGCACAACGCTCGCCGCGGCCGACATCACCGCTTCGCTCGGCGACGATCTGCCGCTGCGCGTCGAGCGCCGCTGGCTCGATGTCGGTGGCGCGCCCGTGCTGCGCTTCACGCTGGTCAACACATCGACGACCCCGGTCGAGATCGGCGTGCTCGGCATGCCGATGGTGTTCGACAACATCATCGACGACCGCACGCTCGAACAGGCGCATGCGCAGGCGAGCTTCGTCGACCCCTATATCGGCCGCGATGCGGGCTATCTCCAGGTCACCCGGCTGAGCGGCAAGGGCTCTGCCTTGCTGGTTTTGCCCGAAGGCCACAGCCCGCTCGAAGCCTATGTCCCGCTCCCGCAGGACCGCGCCGCGCCCAAGGGCACGACCTTCACCGAGAAGAGCCCGCGCAGCCAGACGTCGGAAGGCTTTTACGACTGGACCGTCGCGTCCAGGGGTTATGCCGACAAGGAATGGAGCAAGGCCGGGCCGCAGTGGAACGCGTCGACCAGCATCACGCTCGCGCCCGGCGAACGCCGCGACGTCGGCGTGCGCTTCGTGCAATCGCCCGATATCCGCGCGATCGAGACGACGCTCGCCGCGCAGCACCGCCCGGTCGCGGTCGGCATCCCCGGCTATGTCGTGCCGACCGACCTGACCGCTGCGCTGTTCCTCAAATATGGCAGCAAGGTCGCCAAGGTGGAGTCCTTCCCCGCCGGCGCGCTGATCGCCACGCCGACCGCCG
Organism: Parasphingomonas frigoris; assembly: GCF_036663815.1. Lineage (NCBI taxonomy): Bacteria > Pseudomonadati > Pseudomonadota > Alphaproteobacteria > Sphingomonadales > Sphingomonadaceae > Parasphingomonas > Parasphingomonas frigoris. The sequence goes on from NZ_JAXOJQ010000002.1 coordinate 164,852, forward strand.
CGGCCAAGGGTTGGGCGCGCTATGACGTGCAGGCGCGCGGCTGGGGCCCGGCGCGGCTCAGCATCACCTATGCCGACGGGACGGTGCAGACCGTCAGCTACGACATCACCAAGCCGCTCGACCAGGTGATGGCCGACATCGGCCGATTTACCACCACGAAACAATGGTATGACGACAAGGCCGACCCGTTCCACCGCGCGCCTGCGATCCTCTCCTACGACAAGGAAGCCGGCAAGATCCTGACGCAGGAGCCGCGCGTGTGGATCTCGGGGATGAGCGACGAGGGCGGCGCCGGCAGCTGGGTCGCGGCGATGATGAAGCAGCTCGACAATCCCGACGCGGCCGAGGTCGGCAAGCTCGAGGCACTGGTCGACGAAACCGTCGTCGGCACGCTGCAGGTCGCCAGCGGCGAGCATGCCGGCGCGGTCAAGAAGAGCATCTTCTATTACGACCCGAAGGAACATCCCGGCTATTACGACCCGACCGAGAATTGGCGGAACTGGACGTCGTGGTCGCACAAGGACGCCGACGATCTCGGCCGCGCCTACAATTATCCGCACGTCGCGATCGGGCATTGGGTGCTCTATCGCCTCGCACGCAACCATCCCGGTCTCGTCACGCGCCACGACTGGCGCTGGTATCTCGACCATGCCTACGGCACCGTCACCGCGATGATGCGCGACGCGCCCTATTACACGCAGTTCGGGCTGATGGAGGGCGACGTGTTCGTCGACATCCTGAAGGACCTCAAGCGCGAGGGGCTGACCGCCGAGGCAACCAATATGGAAGCGCTGATGAAGGGCCGCGCCGACCATTGGAAGACGCTGCAATATCCCTTCGGCAGCGAGATGGCGTGGGATTCGACCGGCCAGCCCGAGGTCTATGCTTGGATGCGCTATTTCGGCTACCAGCCACAGGCCGACACCACGCGTGAGGCGATCCTCGGTTACGATCCGACGATCCCGAGCTGGGGCTACAACGGCAATGCCCGGCGCTATTGGGACTTCCTGTACGGCGGCAAATATCCGCGGATCGAGCGGCAGATCCACCATTATGGCTCGGCACTCAACGCCGTCCCGCTGTTCGATGCCTATCGCGCCAACCCGGCCGACAGCCACCTGCTGCGCGTCGCCTATGGCGGCATGATGGGCGGGATCACCAACATCGATCGCGACGGCTTCGGCTCGGCCGCGTTCCATAGCTGGCCCGACCGGATGGCGTGGGATCCCTATACCGGCGATTATGGCATGGGCTTCTTCGGCCATGCCTATGCCGCGGCGACCTATCTGGTCGAGGATCCGACCTTCGGCTGGGTGTCGTATGGCGGCAATGTGACCCGGACGCGCGCGCGCGTCGCCGTGGTGCCCAAGGACGGCGCGCGGTCGCGGCTGTTCGTGGCCCCCGCCGGCACCTGGATTACGCTCGAGGCGGGCAAGATCGCCAGCGCAGCCTATGCGCCCGCCACGCGCACGATCACGCTGACGCTCGATCCGGCCACCACGACCACGCCGGCGGCGCGGCTGTTCGTCGAGACGACGACCAAGACCGGCCGGCCGTACGACACCACCGCCGGCACACTCGAACGCGGCGCGCGGACGATCCCGCTGTCGGCGGGCACGACGACGGTGGTGCTGACCCCGCGCTGACCCAAGGGCCGCTTCCCCGGCCGATGGCGGGGAAGCGGCAAGGCGGGATATCCCCCCGCTTCCAAAAGATTCCACGCACGAAAAAGGGGTGCGGCGAATATTCGCCGCACCCCTTTTTCGTGTTCAGAAACCGCTTCCCCTCCGGAGCGTCACCCCGGACGCCTGCCCGGGGTGACGCTCGGAAGCCTTCAGAAGCGGAAGCGCGCGCTCGTCTGGATCGTGCGAGCCTGGACGCGGACGCCGACCGGAAGCGCATTGTAGGCGCCGAAGTAGGAGTCGGCATTGTCGTGCAGCAGGTTGGTCGCCTCGACGCTCAACGTCAGGAACTTGAACGGCGTGACGTTGACCGCCGCATCGAGCCGCGACGTCTGCCGGGTGTAGACCGAATAGCCCGGGTTCACATAATCGATCCCGGTCTTGTACTTCGAGCGATAGTTATAGGCGATACGGGCGCTGAGCACCGGCGTGTCGTAGATGAGCGCCACGTTCCCCGAATATTTGGACGTGTAGGGCGCGTCGTAAAGCCCCTGCGTGTCCACATCGCTATCGGCATAAGCGAGCTGGAGCGATGCCGTCGGGATATAGGTGAAGTTGGCGTTGATCCCGAAATGCTTCGCGAAGCCGGGCAGGAAGTCGAAGAAGGTGTTCACCTGCGCCTCGAGCCCGAAGATCTTGCCCGGCCCCGCATTGCGCGGCTTGCCAACGATATAGAGACCGTCGGCCGCGAGCGGATTGGGCGCCAGCCCGACGACCGCCTCGCGAATTTCGGTATAATAGATGAAGCCGGTCTGGTTCTTCAGGAACGTCCCGAGCGAGATCAGGCCACCCTTGCCCCAATAATATTCGAGCGAGGCATCGTAGTTGTTTTCCTGCGTCGGCTTGAGGTCCGGATTGCCGGCGTAAACACGGCCCGCCGTCGTCGCATCGAGGATGTTGACCGCCGAGCGCATGCTGTAGAAATCCGGGCGCGACACGTTGTGCGTGTAGGACAGCCGCAACTGGACCTTCGGCGTGAAGTGCAGGATCGCCGTCGCGCTGGGTAGCAGGTCGACGTAGTTCACCTTGCTGCCGGTCGGGACGTAGGCGACGCCCTGCGCATAATCGGGCGTTCCGTTCGCGAGGAACGCCTTCCACGCATAGCGCGAGCTGACCGCCGTTCCCCAGGTATTGACGTAGCGCAGGCCGATCGTGCCATCGACCGGGAAGCCCGCCTTGAAGCCGTAGTTGAGCGAGCCGTAGCTGGCGAAGGTGCGCTCATGCTCCTTGAAGCTCTCGCCGGGATCGGTCGTCGCCGGCTGCGACAGCGTCCAGTCGCGGCCGGTGAGATCGGCCCGGTTTCCGATGAGGTAGCTCCGCATCGCGCCGAAATTGTCGTACAGGCTGGCCCCGTCGAGATGGTACCAGGTCGGCGCCCCGGAAATATCCGGTGTGGTCGTGGCCACGTTGATCCCGGTCGCCGCGCCCACTGCGTTCATCGTCGGCGCGGTCGCGGTGGTGGCGAAGAACGCATCGCGATAGCCGTAATCGCGCGAGATCGTGTGCTTGGTGAAGCGCGTCCCGAACTGCACCGAGCGCAGCAGGCCGGTCGCACTGGTCTGCACGGTGAAATCGAGGTTGGTCGCGAACAGCGTGTCGTTGTTGGTGCCGCGCTGGTCGTGGATCTGGTAGAGCTTGTAGTTGGCGGGATTGTTGAGGTCGGTGTTCGGGAAGGTGACGAACGGGCCGCCGCCGGGGACGTTGGGCGAATTGAAGTCGACGTTGGCGACGTTGCCGCCGGTCAGGCGATACTGGCTCTGGACGAAATATTGGCTGTAGTCGGACCAGTTGTACTGGCTGCCGAACTTGATCTCGACCGCGTCCGAATGCCAGCGCGTCTCGAAATTGGCGTTGTAGGTGTCGCTCTTCGTCTTCTGGAAGATGTTGAGCGGGCCGCCCTGGACTCCCTCGCGACCGTTGTTGGTGATCGTCGTCGAGCGGATCGTGCCGTCGGGATTGACGACGAGGTTGCTGTAGGCGCCCTGGTCGCTGTTGGTCTGAATGCGCAGATTGTTGCGCTCGTCGTCCGAGCGGACACCGAGATACGAACCTTCGAGCACGAAATCGAGATGGTCGCTCGCGCGCCATTGCCACGAGGCGTTGAGCGACGGGCGCTTGATCGAGCCTGATTCCACGCCGTAGTTGATCGCGTAGGGGATGATCGTGTTCTGCAGCGCGACCGGCAGCAGCGCGTTGGACTGGCTCCCGGTGAAGAAGCCGATCTGCTGCGGCGATTCACTGACAACGTAATTCTCGAAGTAATTGTTGCGCGTATACGACCCGTTCAGCAGCACGCCCATCTCGCCGATCGGCGTGTCGAAGCGTTCGGCGAGCAGCAGGCTGGCATAGGGGCTCTTGGTGTTGCCGAGATCCGAGAAGGTCTCGCGGAAGCTTCCGGCGACCGTCAGGCCGCGCTTGAGATCGAGCGGACGGCGCAACTCGACATTGACCGTGCCGGCAATGCCGCCCTCGACCTGATCGGCGCTGCGCGTCTTGTAGACCTGCACCGACTTGAGCAGTTCGGCGGGGATGTCGGCGAGGTTGAGCGACCGCGAGCCAGCGCTGGTCGCCTCATTGCCGTTGATCGTCGTCTGCACGTCGCTCAGGCCGCGGATCGTGACACCGGTCCCCTCGCCATGCGAGCGGTCGATCTGCACGCCGGTGACGCGCGCGAGTGCCTCGGGCACATTGTTGTCGGGCAGCTTGCCGGCGTCCTCGGCATCGACCGAGTCGACGATCTGCTTGGAGTTGCGCTTGCGGTCGCGCGCCGATTTGAGGCTCGCGCGTAGGCCGACCACGACGATGTCGTTGCCCTCGGCACTGGTGTAGGTCGCGCTGTCCGCGCCGCGGGCGGCGGCGGCATCGACCGCCTTGGCGCGGCGGCGCGCGGCGGCACGCTCGGCGCGTGCCTGACGGCGAGCGGCGGCGCGGTCGGCCTTGGACAAAGGGGCATCCGCCGCGGTCTGCTGAGCGGTCGCCGCCGATCGGATCGTGATGGCGGCGGCGGGAGCGCCCGTCGCGAGCAGCGCGGCCGCGCCGCTCGTAAGCGCGAAAACAACTTTCAATTTCATCGTATATCCACCCCGTTTAACCCCCCGTTACTCTGCGCCGGAGGCCCCAATGACAGGTTTATGACATACTATATAAAGTATACAAGTTGAAAAATGTCGCGCTGGCATGCTAATGGGCGATATTATGTGCCGCGCGTCGCGTGGCCTGAACGATCGTTGCGTTGCCGTCAGAAACGCACGAGTGAGGTTCACGCCTGCCCCGGCAACCCGTCTGCGATGCTTGCCAAATGCATTCGCCGCACCACGAACGGGCTGAGCGCCATGACGACGACGCCGGTCATGATCGAGATGCCGGCGATATTGCTGTAGACGTGCAGGATCGTGTCCGCGCCCGCGCCGACGCCCCCGGTCGCCTGTGCGATCAGCGCTGCGATGAAGTTGCCGGCTGCGGTCGACAGGAACCAGGTTCCCATCATCAGCCCGGTCATGCTGGCGATCGGCAGTCGCGTCATCGACGACAGGCCGATCGGCGAAAAGCAGAGTTCGCCCATGGCATGGAACAGATAGAGCAGGATGATGAACAGTGCGGGCGTCAGGCCGCCCGCCGCGGGAGCCCCCGCGACAAGCACGACGAAGCCGAGACCGACCAGCATCAGCCCGATCCCGAACTTCATCGGTACGCTCGGTTCGCGCCCACGCCGCGCCAGCCACCCCCAGCCCCACGCGAAGACCGGCGCGAGCAGGATGATGAAGGCCGAATTGACCGACTGGAACACCGATGCGGGCACCGCCCAGCCGAACAGCATGCGATCGACGCGCTCGTCGGTGAAGACGTTGAGCGATGACCCGGCCTGTTCGAACAGCGCCCAGAACAGCGGGCACAATGCGACGAGGACCATCGCGGCGAACACACGGTCGCGATCAACCGCCGGCAAGGTCCACACCGCGCGATAGACGATGTAGGCCACCGTCAGTGCCGCGAAACCGACGAGCAGCACCCCGACCGCGCCCTGCGACCGGATCAGCCACCATACCACGCCGACCGCGCCGATCGCGCCGAGATAGAGCAGCGCCTCGCGCGGGACGCCGCCGGGACCGCGCGTCGCAAGCCACACATCGGACGGTGGCGCCCCAGCGCCGTGCAATTCCTTGCGGAACAGGACGAACACGCCGAGCCCGAGCAGCATCCCCACCCCCGCCGCGCCGAAACCGTAGGACCAGCCGACCGTCTCGCCGAGGATTCCGATCAGGATCGCGCCGATCCAGGCGCCGGTGTTGATCCCCATGTAGAAGATCGAAAAGGCGGGATCGCGCCTCGGGTCGTCGCGGCGATAGAGCTGGCCGACCAGCACCGAGACGTTCGCCTTGAGAAAGCCGGTACCGATCACGATCGCCGCCAGCCCGAGGTAGAAGCCGTTGAGATACGCGCCCTGCGTGCCGACCGGCCCTTCGACCAGCGCGATCAGCAGATGCCCGATTACGATGAAGATACCCCCGGCCAGCACCGCCTTGCGCGCGCCCAGATACCGATCCGCGAGATAGCCGCCGATCACTGGCGTGACGTAGACGAGCGAGGTGTAGGCCCCATAGACCGCGTAGGACTGATCCTTGGCGAACAGGAAATGCTTGGTCAGGTAGAAAATCAGGATCGCGCGCATGCCTTAATAGGAGAAGCGCTCCCACAATTCGGCGAAAAACAGCACGAACAGGCCGCGCGGATGGCCGAACAGAGTCTTGCCTGCGATTGGAACGGCACTGGCCTGGTCGAGACCCGGCATCAGGCGGATCGCCGATGCGCCGGTCGATGTGCACCGCAAAAAGCCGGATAGTCCCACTGCATCCCGTGATCTCCCGCAACGACGGGATCACGGTATATGGTATAATATAAAGTGCAAGGATTGCCGGGCGGCCGTTTAATCGGGCGCTTGCCTTCATTCGCCGTCAGGCGTCGCGCACGCTGTGCGCCAAGCCGTCGAGGCGAGGCGCATCCGTGTGCGGATCGGGCCTCACAGCATCAGCGGAACCGCGTGCCGGTCGGCCTCGAGCTCCTCGACCAGCGCGACCGCCTGGGCTTTCACCGCATCGAGGTGGCGCCGTGCCCAGGCCGGCTCCATATCCGGCGTGACATGCCCGAAATGATGGTGGCGGGAGGGGCGCATCGCGAAGGCGTGCTCGATATAATGATCAAAGCCTTGTGTGAGCGCCTTGAGCTGGCCCATCTCGTCGAGCCAGATTTCCTTCAACCCCGAGGTCGTGAAGCTGAGCATCCGCCGCCCCGCAAGCACCCCCTTGGCCGCACCGCGATAGACCGCGGCGGGCATGACGCCGCTGCCGAGCACGCGTTCGACATAGCCCTTCAGCATCGCCGGCGGCGTGCCGAACCAGATCGGATAGACCAGCACGAACACATCGGTGTCGCGCAGGATCTCGAGTTCGGCCTCGACATCGTCGAAGGTGCGCGCGTCGGGCCCCGGCCGTTCGATCGATTTGAGCACCGGGTGGAACCCCATCGCGTACAGGTCGCGCACGATCACGTCGTGGCCATGCGCGCGCACCGTCGCGCAATAGGTCGCGGCCACCGCGGCGTTGAAGCTGTCCTGCTCAGGATGGCACAGGACGACGACGTGGCGCGGGGGCTTGGTGGACATGGGCTCGGGCATTGGGGATTCTCCTCGCGCCAGCGCTACGCCAGCCGCGCCCCCCGCGCTGTCCGTAGATATACTAGGATGCGCCGCGGCCGCTCGCCGACGCGCGCGCACGCTCACGCCGGCACCAGCTGCGGTTCGCCCCGATCCGTCGGGCACGCGCTGTCGCAAGGCGCAGCGATCGCGAGACGCTGATCGCACAACCGTGTCAGCGCCGGTCGGTGACTGACGAGCAGCAGCCCCTGTCCGCTCGCCGCGAGCCGGGCGGCGAGCCGCGTGACGATGCGGTCCTCGGTCGCGGCATCGAGACCCTCGCTCGGCTCGTCGAGCACCAGCCACGGCGCCGCGCCGAGATACGCCCGCGCCAGCGCGAGACGGCGCCGCTCACCCCCCGACAGCCGTTCGCCATTCTCGCCGATCCAGCTGTCGAGCCCCCCCGGCAGTGCCGCGACGCGCGCGTCGAGCGCGGCATCGGACAAGGCGTGCCACAGGGTCGCATCGTCGGCCTGCGGGCAGGCAAGCAGCAGATTGTCGCGCACCGTCCCCGACAGCAGGGCCGCGTCCTGCGGTGCCCAGGCGAACAGCGTCCGTCGCGCGGCAGGCGGAATGTCGGCGAGATCGACGCCGTCGATCGCCACGCGGTCGCGCTCGGCGGTCCGCAAGCCGAGCAGCATTTCGACCAGCGCCGTCTTCCCCGTCCCCGAATCCCCGGCGATCAGCATCCGGGCGCCCGGTAGCGCGACCGCGCCGCCGCGGAAGGCCAGCGCCGGTCGTGCCGCACCGCCCCACCCCGCCGCCGCCGCCGCCGCGGGCGCCGCCCCGAGCAACTCGCCGAGCCGCGCTTCGGCCTCGCGCACCGCGCCGCGCTGCGCGAGGCGGCGGACCAGCGGCGCGGCGCCGTCGATCGTCATCGCCGCCGCCAACGCCGCCAGCGCGGCGATCGCCGGGCCGTGCGCCTGCGCCGACACCACCGCCGCCCCGGCCGCGAGCGCGATGGCGCCCGCCTGCGCCAGTTCGAACCAGCCGAGCACCCCGGCCTGCGCCGCCACCGCATTCGCCAGGGCCGCGCTGCTCCGGGCGACACGCTGCTCGGCCCAGGCCTCCAGACCGTAACAGCGCAGCTCCGCCGCCGCGCCGGTGAGGCTGGCGACGTCCTGCTTCAACACCCCCGTCGTGCGCTGCACCGCGCGGCCCGGCGCCTCGAGCGCGGTCGCCAGCCGGTCGGCGACGAACAGCAATCCCGCCAGGCACCCCAACGTCGTCAGCATCGCTGCCCAGCCGCCGAGCGCGATCAGGCCGATGCCCGAGAGCGCCGCCGCGACCGCGCCCCACGGCGCCGACGCCATCGCGAAGCGCGTCTCGATCACGCCGACATCCTGGACGATCCGCGCCGTCGCCTCCCCGGTCGAGAACGACAGCGCGCGCGCGACCGGCGCCGCGGCGATCGCGCGGAACACAGCGGGTCGGATGCGGGCGAGCGCGCCGAACGCCGCCTCATGGCTCGCCAGTCGCTCGCCATAGCGCGCGCCAGTGCGCACGATCGCGAGCGCACGGATCCCGGCGCTCGGCAGCATGTAGTTGAAACCCTGCGCGACGATCGGCCCGGCAATGCCGGCGATCGCCGCGGCGGTGATGAACCAGCCCGAGAGGCCGAGCAGCAACACCGATGCGCCGGCGACCAGTGCCGCATAGGCCCCGCCGCGCCACAGCAAGGCGCGCTGGCGCCGGCGTTGTTCGGCGAGCAAGTGCGCGAGCTGGGTCATCCGTCCATCTCCAGCGAAACGACACGATCGGCGATCGCCGCGAGGCGGGGGCTGTGCGTCGCGATCAGCACGGTGCGCCCGCGACACGCGGTGCGGATCGCCTCGACCAGCGCGACCTCGGACGCGGCGTCGAGATGTGCGGTCGGCTCGTCGAGGAGCAGCACCGACGCCGGCTTGAGCAAGGCGCGGGCGAGCGCGATGCGGCGGATCTCACCCCCCGAAAGCCCGCCACCGCGCGCATCGATCATCGCGTCGAGCCCGCCGGGGCGGTTCGCGAGCGCGCGGTCGAGCCCGGCCTGTGCGACCGCGATGACGATCGCCAGCGGGCTCGCCCCCGGCCAGGCGAGCACGATATTCTCGCGGATCGTACCGGCGACGATCAGCGGCGCCTGCCCGACCCACGCCGCGATCGGCGCGAGCGTGGCGTTCGTATCGAGCGCGACGCCGTCGATCAGGATCCGCCCGCCCGACAGCGGCACGAGCCCCAGCGCCGCATGCAGCAGACTGCTCTTGCCGCTCCCCGACGCGCCGACCAGCGCGACGATGCTCCCGGGTGCGACCGCGAGCGAGAAATGCTCCACCGCCGCCGTGCCGTCATAAGCGATCCGCACGTCTTCGAAACGGATGTCCGGCGCGGCCGTGGGAACACTGACACCGCCGCGCGCCACCGGCGCGGCGAACGACGCTTCGGGAAAGCGCTCGGCCGCGCTGAACGCCGCCTGCTTGTCGTGATAGGCCGCCGCCAGTCGTCGCATCGGCAGATAGAATTCGGGCGCGAGCGCGAGGATGAAAAAGGCGCGCGCGAGATCGAGCTTTTCGGGCACCGGGAAGGGCAACAGCCCGAGCAGATTGAAACCGGCATAGACGGCGACCAATGCGACCGACAGCGCGGCGAAGAATTCGAGCGCTCCCGTCGACACGAACGCGATCCGCAGCACGCGCATCGTCCGCGTCGCGACGTCCTGTGACGCACGACCGAGTCGCTCGGTCTCGCGCGTCTCGCCACCGAAGGCGAGCAGGATCGGCAACGCGCGGATCCGATCGGCGAACAGCCCCGACAGCCGCGAAAGCGCGACGAACTGCCGGCGCGATTCGTCCGCCGCCGCGCCGCCCGCCAGGATCATCGCGGCGATGAACGGCACCAGCGTCGCGACCAGGATAGCCGCCGCGATCGGGCTCGCCAGCGCGGTCGCCGCCAGCACGAGCAGCGGCGCGATCGCCGCGGCATGGCGCGCCGGAAGGAAGCGCGCGACATAGCCGTCGATCGCCTCGACCTCGTCGACCGCGGTGGCGATCAGCGTTCCGCTGGTCGCCTGCCCGCCGACGCCGCGCCGCAGCAGATCGGCGACGAGTGCGCGTCGCAACGCGAGCTTGGTGAACCGCGCGCCCGCCGCGCCGACGCGCGCGGCGAGCATCGCGAACACCCCGCGTGCGATCCCGGCACCGACCAGCAGCGCGACCCACGGCAGCGTTGCGGGCAACCCCGCGGGCACGTGCACCACCGCGCCCGCGAGTCCGGCGGCAAAGCCGATCCCCGCCAGCGTATCGGCGAGCAGCAAGAGGGTCGAGCGACCGACCAAGGCTTGCGAGGGCACGATGCGCTTGAGGCGCTGGGCAGCCAGGCGCGGGGTCGGCGCGGCGGAAAGCGTGGTCATCGCCCCCGCCTACGCAGCATCGGCCCGCCGACGAATACGCAAAGTCCCGTAGACTCGTTGCACTGGCGTAAGTGTCTACGGGAAAACCCTAATATCTGCGGAGCGGCGAAGTGGGTTCAAGCCACCATCCGCTGCACTGCGGCACCATGCCGCGCTGCGGCCTCGATGGAGATATTCATGGACCCCGGCGTCGTCGATCTGTCGCGGCTGCAATTCGCACTCACCGCGCTCTACCATTTCCTGTTCGTGCCGCTGACGCTCGGGCTGAGTTTCATGCTCGTCATCATGGAATCGGTCTACGTCATGACCGGCAGGCCGATCTGGCGTGTGATCACGCGCTTCTGGGGTCGGCTGTTCGCGATCAACTTCGTGCTCGGCGTCGCCACCGGGCTGACGATGGAATTCCAGTTCGGCACCAACTGGTCGTATTTCTCGCATTATGTCGGCGACATTTTCGGCGCGCCGCTGGCGATCGAGGGGTTGATGGCCTTCTTCCTCGAGGCGACCTTCGTCGGGCTGATGTTCTTCGGCTGGAACCGGATGTCGAAGCTCGCGCATCTCGGCGTCACCTTCATGGTCGCGCTCGGCACCAACCTGTCGGCGCTGTGGATCCTCATCGCCAACGGCTGGATGCAGAACCCGACCGGCGCGACCTTCAACCCCGAGACGATGCGGATGGAGGTCAGCGATTTCGGCGCGGTGCTGTTCAACCCGATCGCGCAGGCCAAGTTCGTCCACACCGTCAGCGCGGGCTATGTCTGCGCTTCGGTGTTCGTGCTCGGCATCTCGGCGCTGTACCTGCTGCGCGGCAAATATGTCGGCGTCGCCAAGCGCTCGATGACGGTCGCCGCGGCGTTCGGGCTTGCCTCCTCGCTCTCGGTCGTCGTGCTCGGCGACGAGAGCGGTTATGCGCTCACCGACAACCAGAAGATGAAGCTCGCCGCGATCGAGGCCGCGTGGCACACCGCCCCCGCCCCCGCCGGCATCACGCTTATCGGCCTGCCCGATGTCGCCGCGCGCACCACGCATTATGCGGTCGAGGTGCCGTGGGTGCTCGGGCTGATCGCGACGCGCAGCATCGACAAGGAAGTCACCGGCATGTCCGAGCTGGTGCTCAAGGCGCAGGAGCGGATCACCTCGGGCGTGATCGCCTATGACGCGGTGCAGAAGCTCAAGACCGATCCGACCAACCTCGGCGAGCGCGCCCGCTTCGAGGCGCACAAGCGCGACCTGGGCTATGCGTTGCTGCTGAAGGCGCATGTCGCCGATCCGCGTGCGGCAAGCCCGCAACTGATCGCGGCGACCGCGTGGGATGTCGTCCCCAACGTGCCGCTGATGTTCTGGAGCTTCCGGATCATGGCGTTCGTCGGCTTCTACATGATCGCGCTGTTCGCCACCGCCTTCGTGCTGGCGAGCCTGCGTCGCCACGACAGCACGCGCTGGTTCCTCAAGCTCGCGCTCTATTCGATCCCGCTGCCGTGGGTCGCGATCGAGCTTGGCTGGATGCTCGCCGAGATCGGCCGCCAGCCGTGGGCGATCGAGGGCGTGCTGCCGACCTTCCTCGCCACCTCGACGCTGAGCGTGGCGGCGCTGTGGACGACGATCGTCGGCTTCACTTTGCTCTACGGCGCGCTCGCGGTGATCGAGGTGCGGCTGATGATCGCCTCGATCCGCAAGGGGCCGTTCGAGCATGCCGAAGACCCGCAGCCAGCGCCCGGCGTGATCCCCGCCCTGCCCATCGCCGCCTGATACGAAAGGACGGACCATGTTCGACTATGAAGTTCTACGCCTTATCTGGTGGACGCTGATGGGTGTGCTGCTGATCGGCTTCGCGGTCACCGACGGCTTCGATCTCGGCGTCGCCACGCTGCTCCCGTTCGTCGCGCGCAGCGATGCCGAGCGGCGGATGGTGATCAATTCGGTCGGCCCGACCTGGGAGGGCAACCAGGTGTGGTTCATCACCGGCGGCGGGGCGATCTTCGCGGCGTGGCCGTTCGTCTATGCGGTCAGCTTCTCGGGCTTCTATCTGGCGATGTTCCTGCTGCTCGCGGCGCTGATCCTGCGCCCGGTCGGCTTCAAATATCGCTCGAAGCATCCCGGCGCCGCCTGGCGCAGCCGGTGGGACTGGGCGCTGTTCGTCGGTGGTTTCGTGCCGGCTCTGGTGTTCGGCGTCGCGGTCGGCAACGTCCTGCTCGGCGCGCCCTTCCGGCTCGATAGCGACCTGCGCTCCTTCTACGAAGGCGGTCTGCTCGGCCTGTTCACGCCGTTCGCTCTGCTCTGCGGCCTGCTGTCGGTGGCGATGCTGGTGCTCCACGGCGCGACCTGGCTGACCTTCAAGGTCGAGCGCGCCAGCCTGGTTCATCTGCGCGCCCGCCGCTTCGCCACGCTCGCCGCGATCGCCACCGTCGTGTTGTTCACGCTTGGCGGCGCGTATGTCGCGTTCGGCGATCTCGGCTATCACATGGTCTCGGCCGCCGATCCGCTCGGCCAGTCCAACCCGCTGCGCACCACCACGCAGCAGGTCGCCGGGGCCTGGCTCGACAATTACCGGCTCTACCCGTGGATGGTGCTCGCGCCCGCACTCGGCTTCATCGGCACGATCGGCGCGTTCATCGCGGTGACGACGGGGTGGGAGAAGGCGTCGTTCGGCGGCTCCGCGCTCGCGATCACCGGGATCATCTCGACGGTCGGGCTGGCGATGTTCCCCTACATCCTGCCCTCGAGCATCGACGCGCATTCGAGCCTGACGGTGTGGAACGCCTCGTCGACGCCGACCACGCTCGGCATCATGCTGTTCGTCACGGTCGTCTTCCTGCCGATCGTGCTCGCCTACACGAGCTGGGCGTTCAAGGTGATGTGGGGCCGCGTCACCACCGCCGAAGTCGCTACCAACCCCGACTTCTACTGATCCCCCGAACAAGGAGAGCGACGATGTGGTATTTCACCTGGGTGCTGGGCCTCGGCCTCGCGGTCGGCTTCGGCATCCTCAACGGGATGTGGCACGAATTTCACCTGCCCGCCGAGGATGACGGCGACCTTCCGGACATTCCATGAGGGACGCGCCGACACAAAAAGACCGCTGCGGAAGGGGGAGTTCCGCAGCGGTCAGGGGGAGGTGGAAAACGGCGGCGTCAGCCGTCGTGTCGTCGGCCGCGCACCGCGTCCTCGACGGCGATGGCAGCGGTCACCGCCAGGAACAGCGCCATGCTGCCGACCACGAGATACAGGAAATAGGAACCGTCCATCGGGCATCTCCTCTGCGAGTGACCGCGACGATGCACCCGGCGTGGGCGGTCGGCTTTGACCGGCGTCAAATCGGTGCGCGCGCATGACCGCGGTCTGCGCCGAGTGCAGCGTGCGGCAGCCTCGACGACGTCGCGCTGCGCGCGCTCAACCGGATCGGCCGGCGCCACACGCTCGCGCGTGGCGAAACGATGCTGTGGGCGGGCGCCGACAGCCGGATCTGCGCCAACCTCCTGTCGGGCGTGCTCAAAGTGAGCGCCTCGACCAGCGACGGCCGCGAACAGATCGTCGGGCTGCATTTCCCGAGCGAGTTCGTCGGCCGCCCGTATGCCGACACCGCGCACTTCACCGTCTCCGCGCTGACCGAGTCCGAGCTGTGCATCTTCCCGCGCGCGCGCTTCGAGCAGGTCCTGGCGAGCAATGTCGAGCTCGAGCGGCAGCTGCTGCAACGCACCTTCGCCGCGCTCGACGCGACGCGCGCGCGGATGCTGATCCTGTCGCGCAACACCGCGAGCGAGAAGGTCGCGGGGTTCATCCTCGCCATGGCCGACCGCGCGCGCGGCATCAGCGACAGCCGTGCGACGCCCGACGGCCCCGCGACCTTCGACCTCCCGCTGACGCGCGGCCAGATCGCCGACGTGCTCGGCCTGACGATCGAGACGGTGAGCCGCCAGCTGACCAAGCTCAAGACCGCCGGCGTCCTCGCGCTGCCCGGCGCGCGCGGCGTGACGATCCGCGACCCCGCGGCGTTGCGGGTGCAGGCGGGAATGGGCTGATCAGGCGGATCGGCGGCGGTTTACCGACGCGGGCGCTCGTCTTGTTCTGGTGGAATGCGGACAATGGGTGCTGTGCCTGCGCTTGACAGACACCGGTTGGAACGGCGTTTCGCAACCAAATCGAACATACACGAACCGACGCTGCGATCAGCAGTAGAGGTCAAAAATCAGAGATCAGAGGGTCACGAGCAGAGAGCTTGTGAAATGTGAATCATTAACCATTGTTGACAAGAGAAATTCGTCATGATTTCCTGAGCCGTTACGGCATGCGAGGGCGGTTTGAGCATGAGAAAGATTATATCGGCAGTGATCATCGCTACTATGTCCGCAACCTCGGCATCGGCTGAAACGCAGGGCGACCGAAAGGTTACGAAGGCTTTCCAACTTGCCGAATCGTACGACTGGAACAAAGCGGAAAAAATATTCGACGAGGTTATCGCTAACAGCAAGCAAACCAGTGCGGTCGCCGCAGCAAAAATCGGTAAGTCCTATCAGTTGATGATGATCGGTAATGACTCGTCTGCGCGAAGATTATCGTATGAAGGTTATTCATTCGATAAATCCTCGCCCTACGCGGCGCTAGGCGCATTTGTTTATGCAAATTCGACATTTCACATCAATAATAGTATAGTGGAAATGTGCACTTTCTTGAACACAAGACCCTATCAGTCAAATCCGGCATTTAGTCCCAAATGGGCTAAGAAGATTGAAGGTATAATGTCGTCCGCGAATTGTAGTGCAGGTCAGGCAACGATAGAAGCGAACGATCGGAAGCTGGCCGCTGTTGTAGCAAGCTCCGAGTACAAGGCACAAGTCGCGGCGAATGACGCCGCAGACGCTGTCGAGCTTGCGGAAACTAAAAGAAGGGATGAAGCTCAGCAAGCGGAGGCCTCGGCTCAACGGCAGCAGATGCTGATGGGTATCATTTCACGAAACAACGACCTGCTTGCTGAGCAGCGGGAATCGCAGCGAGTGGCCGAGCAACGACGCTATGTCCCGCAAAGTGTGGCCCCGGTCGCAACCACGATGCCCAGCAGCACTGCGCGGCTCGGAGCATTGCCTTCTGATATGGGAACGCCTGCGCAGCGGAGCCGGTGGAGCAGCGAGTGTCAGAACCAGCCGAACGATGGATCGATTGCGGCGAAGTCCTGCGTCCGATTGGCACAATCGTTCGGCACTACGCCATCCTCCTCCGCCGTGGGGAATGCGCCGGGGGCAACGTATCAAGCCTCCCCACAGGGTGGCATGGCGGTTGGACAGGAATCAGTCCGCGCGACCATGGTGCAATGCGTTAAGATGGCACCTTTGGAAAAGGCGCTCGGTTTGTGGGAGGTGCAAAATAATTGCGGCTACCGTGTCATCGGCAGTTTTTGCTACGATGTTAGCTCTGCTTTTGCATGTAGTAGGCACCAGCATGGAGGTTTCGGACCCATTAGCCCGGGCGGCAGAGAAGGTGTTAGTCCACCTGCTACATCAGTGGCACGCAACAACTATCACCTGAAATCATGCAAGTACGAGGAATGGAACTCTGGAGTATGTAAGTTCGATTAGTCGGAGTGCTCTAAGGTATACGTCGAGATGATGCATGCGATGATCGTGAAGCTGACCCGCTTTCCATTCAGCTGCGAGAAGGCAAGGAGGCTCTTCAATTCCTAGGAGCGGGGCAATCGGTTGGTGCGTCTGTGGGGCGCGTCGAATGTCTGATTGTGGTCGATTGCTGCCAGTCCGCTTTCTCGGCGATCGCGCTGGACCGCTCGCGGATGGCGAACGCTGTAGACACTCGTCTCGACGACTGATCGCCTTGGCTCAATCGAGGAAAGCCGGGGCACGCGCCCCCACCCTCACCCCGCCGCGATCCGCTCGGTCAGCATTCTTCGCGCGCCCGGCGTCAGCCGCGCTTCGCCGAGCGCGACGATCGCGAGTTCCTCATTCGCCATCGCCTGGCGGCAGCCCTCGAAAAAGCCGCGCAGCATGTAGCCGAACGCCTCGGCGCAGAGCAGCGGCTCGACCGGGTCGGGCTGCAACGCGGCGATGACGTCCTCGGCCTGGAGCAGGCAGGTCGTATGCCGTCGCCCGATCTGGTCGAGCAGCGCGTGACACAAAGGCGACGACGGCCCGGCCGTGAACAGTGCCGCGAACAGCCGCTCCTCGCGCACGACATGCTGGCCGAGCCGTCCGCGCAAGTCCTCGCACAGCGCCTCGGCCTCTCGCGGGCCGGGGCGCTGCGGCAGGCGATCGGCAAGCTCTTCGAGCCGATCGGACAGCCGGTCGAGCGCGGCGTGATCCGCCACCAGTCGGACGAGATCGATCTCGGCGATCATGTGCCAGCCGGTGCCCGACGGGGCGGGCGGACGGGTCATCGCGCGCGCTTCCCGCAGGGCATGGCGGATCAGAGCCGGATGCCGAGGCCGACGCCGAACACCAGCGGATCGATGCTGGTGTCGACGCGGTTGACCAGCGCCCCCGTCGTCAGCCGCGCCTTGGTGTCGATATCGATATATTTGACGTCGAGATTGGCGAACACCTTCTTGGTGATGTCGAAGTCGAGCCCTGCCTGCAGCGCATAGCCGAGGCTGTTCTTGAGGTGGACGTCGGTTGCGCCGATCGCGGTGTTGAGCGCGCCGCTCGCCTTGGTCGAATAGAAGATCGTGTAGTTGACGCCCGCGCCGACATAAGGCCGGATCTTGGCGTGCGGCAGGAAGTGGTATTGCAGCGTCAGCGTCGGCGGCAGCACCCAGGTGCTCGCGACATGGTCGAGCGCCGACAGCGTGCCGCGGCCCTGCATCGTGTGCTTGGTTGTCGCAAGGATCAGCTCGGTGCCGATGTGATCCGAGATCATGTAGGTGAAATCGAGTTCCGGCGCGTAGCTGTCGGTCACGCCGATCCGCGCGCCGGGGAAGCTCGGCTGGACCCCGCCCGAGCTTTCGTTGGGCGAGACCATGATCGCGCGGACGCGGACGAGCACGTCGCCTTTCTCCTGCGCGAAGGCGGGAGCGGCGCTGCACACAGCGGCAAGGCCCAGCAACGGGGCGACGAGGGAAAGGCGCATGGGGCTTGGCTCCTGTTGAACGATGGAGCCGCGCTAAGCTGTTGACGCCGGCCCGACTTTGATCCCGCGCAAAGCCGGTCGCGGCGGGGTTTGACCTGCGTCAAAGGCAGGCGCGGCAGGCTCTGCCACGACGCCGCCATGCACCCTTACCTTCCCGATCTCGCGACCCAGCCGGTCCCGCGCTACACCAGCTATCCGACCGCCGCCGAGTTCCACGACGGCATCGGCGCGGCCGACCAGCGCGGCGCGATCGCGGCGGTCGCACCGGGCACGCCGGTCTCGCTCTACGTCCACATCCCCTATTGCCACGAAATCTGCTGGTATTGCGGGTGCAACACCGGCGCGATCGGGCGCGCCGACCGGCTCGGCGCCTATGTCGCCGCGCTCGAGCAGGAGATCGACGCGGTCGCGGGCACACTGCGAGGCCAGGTGACCGCGCTGCATTTCGGCGGCGGCAGTCCCAACGCGCTGCCCGCCGAGGCCTTCGCCCAGCTGGTCGTGCGGTTGCGCGAGCGGTTCGACTGCGCCGACGACATGGCGATCGCCGCCGAGCTCGATCCGCGCACGCTCGATGCGGCCTATGCCGACACGCTCGCCCGCGCCGGCGTGACGCGCGTCAGCCTCGGCGTGCAGACCTTCGCGCCCGACGTGCAGGCGCGCATCAACCGCGTCCAGCCGCTGGCCATGGTCGAGCGCGTCGTCGGCGAATTGCGCGCGGCGGGGATCGCGCAGATCAATTTCGACCTGCTCTACGGCCTGCCCGGCCAAGGCGCGGCCGACATTGCGGACACGATCGCCGCGACGCTCGCGCTCGACCCAGACCGCGTCGCTTTGTTCGGCTATGCGCATATGCCGCGCCTGCTTCCCCGCCAGCGGATGATCGAGACCGCGGCGCTCCCCGACGGCGCGGCGCGCTTCGCGCAGCATCTGCTGGGGCACGATTTGCTCGTCGCCGCCGGCTATGCCGCGATCGGTTTCGACCATTTCGCCAAGCCCGGCGACAGCCTCGCACAGGCCGCGCGAGACGGGCGGCTGCGGCGCAATTTCCAGGGCTTTACCGATGAAACGGCGACCGCGCTGGTCGGGCTCGGCGCCTCGGCGATCAGCCAGTATGACGGGCTGCTCGTGCAGAACGAGAAGCATGTCGGCCGCTACCGGCTTCGCGCCGGCAATGGCGGGTTCGCCGCCTCGCGCGGCGTCGCGCGATCATCCGACGACCGGCTGCGCGGCGCGGTGATCGAGCGGCTGCTGTGCGACGGCACGGTCGATCTCGCCGCGCTCGCCGCGCAGCACGGGGCGCGGCTGGACAGCGTTGCTGCGGCGCTGCCCGGACTCGCCGACCATGTCGCGCGAGGGCTCGTCGCGATCGAGTGGATGCGGGTCACGATCCTGCCGGCCGGTCGCGCCTATGCACGGCTGATCGCGGCGCAGTTCGACCGCTATCGCTCGCCCCACGCGATCCGCTTCAGCCGCGCGGTCTGATCGCGGCACACCCCGCAAACATTTTGCCCGCCGCTCGCCGCATCATCGGCTATGGAGGAAAGCCCGGCATCTTCGCCGGACGCCATCCGGGAAGGCCACAGGGGCAGTGTTGCGGTGAAACAGACCGACCTTCCGGCCGACGCCTTCGCCCTGTTCGTCAACGGCACGATCGACCGTGCGCAGTTCCTGCTCGATCTGCAGGGACGCGTGACGAGCTGGAACCGCGGCGCCGAAATCCTCACCGACTGGCGCGCGCACGAGATTATCGGCGAGTCCTTCGTTCGCTTCTACCCGTCCGCCGACGTCGCGCACGGCATGCCCGAGGCAGACCTCGCCGCGGCGCGCGCTGCCGTGACGACGCGCAAGGAGGCGTGGCGAATCCGCCGCGACGGATCCGAATATCTCGCCGACTCGACGCTCGTCGCGCTCTACGACGCCGACGGGCACCTGCATGGCTACGGCCAGAGCGTCTATGACGTGACTTCGCGCCGTGCCGCCGAAGGCGCGCTTGCCGACAGCGAGCAGCATATGCGCTCGATCCTGACGACGATCCCCGATGCGATGATCGTGATCGACGAGCGCGGGCGCATCCTGTCGTTCAGTTCGGCCGCCGAACGCCTGTTCGGCTATACCGAGGCCGAGCTGCTCGGCCGCAACGTCAATGCGCTGATGCCGCGCTCCGACCGCGACCGGCACGACAGCTATCTCGGCCATTATCTCGCGACCGGTGAGCGGCGGATCATCGGCATCGGGCGCGTCGTCGTCGGCGCGCGGCGCGATGGCAGCACCTTTCCGATGGAGCTCTCGGTCGGCGAGGCGACGAGCAAGGGGCGGCGCATCTTCACCGGCTTCATTCGCGACCTGACCGAGCAGCAGCGCAACGAATTGCAACTCAAGGAATTGCAGTCCGAATTGATCCACGTCTCGCGGCTGAGCGCGATGGGGACGATGGCCTCGACGCTGGCGCACGAGCTCAACCAGCCGCTGACCGCGATCGCCAATTACATGGAAGCGAGCCGCGACCTGCTCGACCACCCCGACGCGGACACGCTCGGCCACCTGCGCGAGGCGGTGGCGGAGTCGGCGCGCGAAACGTTGCGTGCAGGCGAGATCGTCCGGCGGCTGCGTGATTTCGTCAAGCGCGGGGAGGTCGAGCGGCGCAGCGTCGATCTGCGCAAGCTGATCGAGGAATCGAGCGCGCTGGCGTTGATCGGCGCGCGTCAGCGCGGCGTGCGCGCCTTCCTGGATTTCGGGACCGGCGCAAGCGTAGTGCTCGTCGACCGCATCCAGATTCAGCAGGTGATCCTCAATCTGGTCCGCAACGCGGTCGAGGCGGTGGAAGGCGCACTGGTGCGCGACGTGACCATCGCCGCCCGCCGCGCCAGCGACGACATGGTCGAAATCACCGTCGCCGACAGCGGCCCAGGCATCGATCCGATGGTGCTGCCGCGGCTGTTCGAGGCGTTCGCGACCACCAAGGAGAGCGGGATGGGGCTCGGCCTGTCGATCTGCCGCACGATCGTCGAGGCCCATGGCGGGCGAATCTGGGCCAACGCGCGTATCGGCGGCGGCAGCGTCTTCCATTTCACCGTCCATGCGGCGCGCGACGCGGCGGGCGATCCTCGGATCATTACGTAGCGACCCGGGGGGCGCGGCGGCTGCAAAAGGCGCGTTCCATTGCGCCAGGTGCTTATGCTCGATCCCGACCCCACCGATGCGACGCGCGCCCAGCGAATCCTGCTGCTCGACACTGACGAGGCGGGCCGTCGTGAACTGCAATTGCTGTTGCACGGACGCGGCTTCGAGGTCCGCGCCTTCGCCAGCGCCGCGCCGCTGCTGCACGACGGGTCGCCTGGCCCCGCCGACATCCTTCTCACCGCCGAAGTGCTGCGCGACGCCGACGGAATCGCCGTGGTCGATGCGCTGCGCCGTCGCGGCTGGCGCGGCCGCGCGGTGTTGATCACGGCTTTGCGCTCCCCCGCGCTGACGGCGCGTGCGCGGGCAAGCGGCTTTGCGGCGGTGCTCGACGTGCCGTTCCACCACCACGATCTGCTCGCCGCGCTGCGCGCCAGCCCGGCCACTCCGTAAACATCCCAATGTCCGCTGCGTGCGGCGCGCCGTAGCGATCCTCCATCCACGCACCAGGGAGGATACCATGAAGTCCGTTCTGCTACTCGCCCATGACGATGCCGGCCAGGAAGCCCGCTTCCAGGCGGCGGTCGATATCGTTCGCGCGCTGGGCGGGCATCTCACCTGTCTCGACGTGGCCATCATGCCGCCGCAGGTCGGCGCGGCGTTCGGCAGCGACATCAGCGCCCTGCTGCTCGCCGACGAGGTAGCAAGCGAAACCGCCAACCGCACCCGTCTCGAAGCGCGCCTCGCGCACGAGGATGTCGCGTGGGACTGGATCGACGCGGGCGGTGCGGTCGCGCCGTGCGTGCAAGACGCCGCACGGCTCGCCGACCTGATCGTGCTCAACCGGCGGTTGAACGGCTTCGCGATGCCGGAGCTCGCCGAGGCCGCGAGCACGCTCATCGTCAAGGCGGGCAAGCCGATCCTCGCCGTACCGCAGAACCTCGTGCGCTTCGATCTGACGCACGCGCTGGTCGCCTGGGACGGTTCGCCGCCCGCCGCCGCTGCCCTGCGCGCCGCGGTCCCGCTGTTGCGGCTGGCCCAGACGGTGACGCTGCTCGAGGTCGCCGCCGAGGAGATCACGCACCCCACCGAGGAGGGCGCGGCCTATCTGTCGCGCTACGACGTTCATGCAAGTGTCGTCCGCACCGCGCGCGCCGGACGACCGGTCGCGGAGTGCATCCTCGAACAGGCGCGCCACGCTGCGGCGGGCTACATCGTGATGGGTGGCTTCGGGCATTTGCGGCTGGTCGAGGCGTTGCTCGGCGGCACGACGCGCACGCTGCTGGAGCATAGTCCGCTACCACTGTTCCTCGCGCACTGACCGCGCTCGCCATAATTTTCTCGGCAGCGCGCAAAACGAACCCGGGGCGGATTGTCCGCAATCCCTAAGTAAACAAACGGATGTCGGCCCGCACCGCACGGGCGCACCATATGCGGGTCCAGGATGGGGTTTGCCAGATGAACGACACTTTGTCCCTCTTCCCGCCACGGTCGCGCGCGGGCGATGCGGATACCGATCCGCACGCGATCCGCCACGTGATCATCCTCGGCCACCCCAGCGCGACCGGTTTCGCGCAGGCCATCGCGGCAACGTATCGCAACGCGGTCACCGACTGCCGCCAGCATGCCGAGATTCGCGATCTCTACGCGCTCGGCTTCGATCCGCTGCTCCGGCTCGACCCGCGCGCGGACCGCCCCGCTCCCGCGCCCGACATCGCCGCCGAAATCGCGGCACTGGTCGAGGCGGCGGTCATCACCTTCGTCTATCCCTTGTGGTTCGGCATGCCACCGGCGATCATCAAGGGGTATATCGATCGTGTGCTCGGCGCCGGTTTCACGGTCCATGATCTCGGCGCGGCCGCGTCGCCGTCACCGTGGCGCGGCAAGCGGATGGTCAGCTTCAGCTCGTCGGCCTCGACGCGGCCGTGGCTCGAGGAGCAGGGCCAGTGGGTGTCGTTGCGCCACGGCATCGACAGCTATCTCGCGACGATCTTCGATCTGGTCGATGGCGGCCATGTGCATTTCGACGCGATCGTCGAGCGCGTCTCGCCCGGCTATGTCGCCGAATGCCTGGCCCAGGTCGAGGACAAGGCGCGCCAGACCTCTGCGGCGGTGCTGAGCGCGCGCCATGCCGAGCACAACCAGGCGCGGCGCGATCACCCGCTGAGCTGAACGCCGCGCCCCCGCATCAGACCGCCGTACCGACGAGATGCCCGATCCCAGCGGTCGCCGCCATCGCCAACGCTCCCCAGAAGGTGACCCGCGCCGTGCCGCGGAGGACCGGCGCGCCACCGACGCGCGCGCCGATCGCACCCAGCGTCGCCAGGAAGACGAGCGAACCTGCCACCTCCGCCGGGATCAGCGCCTTGCCCGACAGCAGGATGACGATCAGCAGCGGCAGCGCCGCGCCCGAGGTGAAGGCCGCCGCCGATGCGAGCGCCGCCTGCACCGGGCGCGCGGTGGTATCCGCCGATATCCCCAGTTCGTCGCGGGCATGCGCTCCGAGCGCGTCGCTCGCCATCAACTGCTGCGCCACCACCGCCGCTGTCGCCGGATCGAGTCCGCGCGCCACGTAGATCGCCGCGAGTTCCTGTTGCTCATGACCGAAATCCGCGGCGAGCTCGCCGCGTTCGCGCTCGAGATCGGCGCGTTCGGTATCCGCCTGCGAACTGACCGAGACATATTCGCCCGCCGCCATCGACATCGCGCCCGCCACCAATCCCGCTGCCCCTGCGACCAGGATCGCCGCCTGCGTGCCGCCCGACGTCGCCACGCCGATGATCAGGCTCGAGGTCGAGACGATGCCGTCATTGGCGCCGAGCACGGCCGCGCGCAGCCACCCGATCCGGGCCATGAGGTGATGTTCGGGATGCTGGCGGGTCCGGGACATATGCTTCCTTCGGTGCAACGGCGGGGTCTTTCGTCGCGCATCGTGACCGCCGATGAAAGCGGAAAACACGCGCTTTCCCGTGCCGATCGGCGACCGGGGGGGATTGCGGCAGCACTCGGCGGAATTTTGCGCTAGGACCGCACGATAAGGGAGGCGTAGCGATGGGTGATCAAAGACTTGTCCATATCGTCGATGACGAGGAAGCGATCCGCCGGTCGGCCAGCTTCATGCTCAAGACGTCCGGCTTCCAGGTCGAAACCTGGAGCTCGGGAGTCGCCTTTCTGAAAGACGTGCGCACCGCCGCGACCGGGTGCGTCCTGCTCGACGTGCGGATGCCGGGTATGGACGGGCTCGAAGTGCAACAGGCGATGATCGCGCACGGGGTTGCGATGCCGGTCGTCGTGATGACCGGGCATGGCGACATCTCGATCGCGGTACGCGCGATGAAGGCGGGGGCGGTCGACTTCATCGAGAAGCCGTTCGAGAAAGTGGTGCTGCTCCAGGCGCTCGTCGCGGCGTTCGAACGACTCGATCGCGCTGAGACCGACGCCGCCCGTGCCGCCAATGCGACGGTCGCGATCGGCGCCCTGACGGCGCGCGAGCGCGAGGTGCTCCAGGGGCTCGCGCAGGGCCTGCCCAACAAGACGATCGCCTATGATTTCGGCATCTCGCCGCGCACGGTCGAGGTCCACCGCGCCAACATCATGACCAAGCTGCAGGCGCGTAGCCTGTCCGAAGCGCTGCGGATCGCGTTCGCCGCCGGGCTGGGCGACGCGCAGGCCTGAGCTCGAATGTTTTCGCGGACCCGGCGCAAAGCCAGCAGCCGAACAGGCTGTTGGCTGGGGCGGCAGGGTTCATTTCAATAGCTTAGTGCATTGATATTAAACAATTTTGTGGGTCATCGCAACAGATCTACCTTCGTTTCTACCCACCCGATTATCTCATGCCCACGGGCGACTGCGCGCGCTACCATACCCAGCAGCCGCGGCGACCTGCGCCTGAATTTCTGCTTCCGAGAAGTCAGACAACGCGACGGTGTAGCGTGCAAAAAACTCGAACTGCTGAATCGCGCCATCGAACACGTCGCTGATCCCGCCGATAATTGGCTGAAGCATTGAAACGGTGGTCCCCGAGACAGTGAAAAGCTGCGCAGGCGTAGCCGCCAGTGTGCCAGTCGCGACGACCGCGCCTGCTGCGTCGTAGAGGGTCGACGTCAGCGTGCTGGAGCCGTCATAGGAGTGCGCGATCAGATGGTGCACCGCGGCAGCGTTCTGGTCGATCGGCGAAAGGCTTTCGTCGACCGCATCGCCATCTCCATTCGTCCGGTGATGGAAAAAGTCAGTTACGTTGGCCGGCGATCCCCATGTCGTTGCGCCACGCGCGTAGAAGTATGATCCCCGCGCATTCACACCATACGATGTTCGGTGCCCAACGAACCCTGTGATCTTCTCGAAATCGGAACCCACGTCGCCCATGATCGCGCCTGCGGTGAACATCGTCCAGGGGCCATTCGCTTCGTATGCGGGAAAGCTGATGAACTGGGCTCCCGATAGCGCCACGCCTCCCCCGGCAAGGCGCGCGAAGGCGTTGTTGCTGTTGATCAGCAGGTCGAGGTTCCCCGGCGCACCGCCCATCGAATCCTTGAAGGTCGTGCCGCCATTGTCATTCAGCAGATGCAGCGCACGCAGGCCCCGGTCGACGAAGCCGCTAGGGTGAAGCAGGACGACTTCTTCTTGGTCGAACGAGGGCGAAAACTCAGCACTGGGCAAAATGATCGAAACGCCGGAAGACATAGTCTGGTCCTATCAGGAGAGGTTGAGGACGAATGCACAGAGCCAGTGGTACTGGTTGCCCCCGCCGATCGTGGGTAGCGCGACGTCGTTGTGGATGGTGCCACGAGGGCCAACGATTGGGCCATCGAGCGTCGTGTTGCCCGAGTTGCGGAAGATCGCGTATCCGACATGCGGGTTGCCGCCAGAAGGCTGAGTTGCGAACGTCAGGAGGACCTTGTTGCCGCTCGTCGCCACATTTGTGATGGTAACGAAGCCGCTGTCGTCCAGGTAGACGAACCCTTCGGTGATGAGCCCCGTCCGGTCGATCGTGCCACTGCTGTCTTTGACCAGGGAGCCCGACAAGACCGACATCTCGATCTCAAGAACCGCCCCGTTCCACTTCCATGCCATCGGCATAATGGGTGCGTAGCCAATGCCGCACAGCTCTTCGATAGCCGCATTTGCCGCGAGTTGGCCGTAGAGGTATCGGCCCCTACTGCTGTTATGGAGCTGCACCCCGATATTGGGGGCTTCGTTCGCGAAGGGCAGTTGATACCGCGGCCCGACCAGGCGGATGTTCTGCTGCCCGTGCGAGCGCAGGACGCCGAACCGACTGCTGTTGTTCCACTCGTTGCCCGCCAGTGTCGTAGCGTGCTGCGTCGTGAAGCAGACGGGAAGCTCGGTCTCACCCGTTCGCGCCATCACGTCGCCGGTTAGCTGACGGAAATATTTCTTCTCCATCATCTCATAGACGTAACCGGCGCTGCCGGTCGAGCCGGATGCCCGATCCAGCGGCGACCCGCCAGTATCGCCCTCGCCCTGATCCTTCAGGATGATCGTCGTGAACGACTTTGCGCCGCGCGCCCTTGCCGCAGTTACTGCGTCGGCCACGCTGTTGATAGCGTCATTATAGACCGGCTGACCGCGCGACAGACCTGCGAGCGACTGGCCGCCGAACGCCGCGACCATGCTGATCATCTTCGGCATCTTGCCGGTGGCCGCATGGATGTCGCGGATGAAATGGTTCGCGAAACCAGAGCTATAGGTTTCCCTCGCTGGGGCATCAGGCGAGCCGGGCGTATTGTTGGTGTGCTCGATTAGTGGAACGAGCGTCGTGCTGCGAGCCTGACCACGGCGTCGCGGCCCGTCGGTTCCGGCGAGCATGAAGCTGTTCGACGGATAAAGCGATGTCGTCGTCAGCGCGACGTCATCTGCGTCTGCGTTGAACGCAGCAGACTGCGATTGCCCGACGATCAAGAGGATGATCCAGTGATCGTCCTCGGACACCCACGATAGCTGCCGCTGCGCGTTCGTCTGCGTGGCCGTGTAGGTCGACACGGGGCGGGCAGGCGCGGGGCTGCTACTCCCGCCCGGGAACCACGATCCATCGTCACGCACGCCAGCGATCGCCCAGGCCCGGCCATCGGGTGTGACCTTGCACAGCACCCAATCCCAGCCGACCGCGCGGCGAGCATCGTACGTGGTACCTGCGACGGTCATGCGACCGGCCTCAAAGATAGATGTCCGCAGCGCGCCGTTATCCGCCATCATCGCCAGGAACAGGCGCATGACGCCGTCGCTGTCTTCAGCCCCGATCGTCGCTACTGCCGGTCGACCATCAACGCGGGCACCGCCGGTATGAACGGCGCCGAGGCTTATCCAAGCATCTCCTTCGGCATCTTGGCCCCACAGATATTGGGTGCCGGACTCCACCACGTAAACGCGGAGACCATACTCCCGATCTTCACCAGGGATCGTTGCAAGATCGGCGTATGTGGCGACTTTGCGATAGGCTGCGCCTTGGACCTGAAACCTTGCAGCGAGATTGGCAAGGGACGGAACTTCCCCGCCGTCTGTCTGAACGACAGCCGTGGCATCCCCGTTCACGATGCCGTCGAGCCGGTCCATGTTGACGGCCGACTTCGTTACCTTGGTCTGGTATTCGACGGCACTCGTCATTCAGCGATACTCCGGGAGTCACCCGGTCATTATCACCAAACGGTTGATTTTACCATATCCGCTCAGATGCGTTGGCTGAAGCTCTCTATGGCGCGCAGGTCTGCCGATTTCGCATCGACTTCCACGATCCGACCATGGGGCTTCCCTGCGGCAAGCGCTTCACTTGTAATCTCATAGATTTCGACCGAGAAACCCGTGCGAACTACGCCGAGCATAATAGCGCCGCCATCATCTTTGGGGACAGCGAAAATCCCGTTGCTGTCGGCCAGAATAACGCGGAAATCATACTTTGCTGCGCGAATGATTGCGTGCAGGTCGACTGGGCCATCGTTTTCTGGAAAGGCGGTGTGACCTCCATCCAACTCTATCAGACCAGCAACCAGGTTGATGACACCACTGACTTGACCTTTTCGCTTCTTAATTTCACGCGGTGTCAAACCTTGATCAATACCAACATGCAGCCATGCCAAGTCTACACCAAGTAGCTCCGCGATCTGCGCAACTTTATCATGCTTAGGCGTCGACTCACCCGAACACCACTTCCGCACTGACTCAAGACTCACTTCTGTGCCGAACTTTGCTTTTAGCTGGTCTTTCAGCCACACAAGGCGGCCAAAGTTCATATCTGGGCAATGACTATTCCCGTCACAAGCGATAGCGAGCCTGCGCGCGAACTCGGGATTTCGGAGTTTGCGCGAAGTGTCTTCGTTGCGGGTATCGGCGGCGGGCATCGTCATTTCTCACTTTTCAACCGCGAGTTGAATTGTGCGAAAAATACCGCAAAGTCAAGCGCGGGTTGAGTATCACAGCAAGAATTTGAAATCGTCTTCTAACGCGGAAACGGCCTCCCCAGCCGACCTCGCAAGCACATAAATTCCGCCCGTTTTTTTCCAAGCCCGCTCGAAGCTTCGCTGTTCCTCACGCTGTGGTCCGGTGAGAGTTTTCATCTCGACCTGGAACGCGAACCCGCGACGATGGCCCACAATATCGCCAGCACCAGGCAAGCCGAAACTGATCGGTCGCGCTTCGGCGAGAATCCTCATGCCGGGAGTAACCCGAACATATTCGCCGACTGCCACGTCCACGTGCCGCCCCTGCCAGGCCTGTCCTGTGTTCTGCCGATATGCGAAGGTATCAGGTAACGCAGAGATATCCATCAGTGCAGCGTTGAGCGCCTTTTTCTCGCTAGTCATAGTCGCTGATTCCTTCGAATTCGCGGGCCAGCGCCTTGTCGGTCATCAACGGAATGCCGCGAAATTTGCACTGGCGCCGCGCCCAGGCGGTCGGATGATCGTAGCCGCGCGCGACACCGAGCGAGATCATTTCGCTGAATGAGTTGCAGCTCCACTCTTCTTTCTTTCGCGTGATCGCGAGCGACCGCCGCAGTTGCTCCTTCTCAATCTTCGTCAGCTTGCCAGCTTCCTCGCGGATGATGCGCGGGACGGCCGGTCGATCGACGGAGCACCGCGGGCAACAGGGCGCCGATGATGGGTAAACCAGAAAGCAGTTGGTGCATTGGGTGATCGGGGTGGCGTCGTCATTGACAGACGTCTTCCCCTTGGCCCGACCCTCCAGGGTATAGACGTAATCTTCGTCAGGGAGGCCATGACCCTGCCCGCCAAATTGCGACGGCATCACGTTCCCAGCATGGTCGCAGATTACCGCGCGCTTACCCGGGATGAAGCGGAGCACACGGCCATGTCGCTGTTTCACCTTGATCTTGGATTTCGATCGCGATGCGTCGCCAAGATAGCTGATGTTGGGCACGTCATAGCCCTCGGCGAACAGATCGCAGTTCGTGCCGATCCGAATGTCGCCTGCGCGAAACGCGTCGTCAAAATAGTCGCGTTCGGTTGTGCCCGTTGTTCCATCGACATGCATCGCGGGAATGCCGTTCGCTGTGAACGCCTCGGCCAGTTTACGGCTATGGTCGCGGCTCTGGCCGAACACGATCCCCTGCCCGCCGCCGCCGAGTTCAAGATAATGCTCGACCACGTTCCCGATCAGCTTGGGCTTGTTCATCACCCGGTCTGCGGCGCCTGCCTGATACTCGCCGGCCGATGTCGGCACATCCGAGAAATCGGGAATGTCGGGGGCGTAGATATCGAAGTCCGACAGATAGCCGTAGTCGATCAACCACCGCGGCGGCGGCCCGAGCACGATCGCGTCGGCCTGCTCGCACAGCCCGCGACCGTCAAGCCGCTCCGGAGTTGCCGTGAGCAGCAAAATGAAGGCATCCGGCCACCGTTCGAGGATCTCGGCATAGGTATTCGAGACGGCATGATGTGCTTCATCAACGATCACCAGCACTGGCGGCAAAAGTCCATCCAGACGATTCACCAGCGTCTGCACGCCCGAAAGCAGAAGGCCAGCACTCCGATCAAACGGGAACGATGCTGCGACAAAGCTGTGATCGAGCGCCGCGCTGGTGAAGGTCTTGCTGGTCTGCTTCAGCAGTTCCTTTCGGTGCACCAGAAACTGGGCGTCGAGCCCCTGCATCCGCGCTGAGCGCAGTGCCGAAAGCGCCATGACCGTTTTGCCGGCGCCCGTTGCGGCCTGCAGCAGCACGCGGCGATAGCCCGCGCGAAACAGCGTGGCGACCTGGACGAGCAGGTCATACTGCCACCAGTGAAGGCCGGGATGGAATAGCGCTGGGTCGAGAGGCAACACGGTGAACGGGCTGATGTCTGGCCAGGTGCCTGTGGCGATCGACGCGAGCAGGCCTTCCCGCGGGGGCAGGGTCATACTGCGAGCGCCCAGTACGCCGCGGCATTATAGCGGAACAGGCGGATCGGCTTGATCGGCGGCGGGCGGTTGTCGTAGCCGATGTCCATCAGCATTTCGCGCGCTTCGTCGATGTAGCGATCGTAGTCGATGTCCGTTGGGAACTCCTCGGGGAGATCCATCAGGGGTCGACAGCCATCGGTACGAGGCACCTTCTTGAAATTCCCGGTCGTCGCGTGCGGAATCTTATAGAGTATTTCCTCCCCGCCGAGCGCCCAGTAATATCGAACGACCTTGCCGAGATAATCGCCCCGCCACGTCCCGCCGCCCTTCACGTTTACGACGCTGACGAAGTCTCGGATATCGGTGCATGCGCGAATCGTGTCTTCGAGAGGCGTGCCCTTCGTGACCAGTTCGACCACTGCGTCCGAGCAGATGACCGCGTTCGGATTTTTCATCAACAGACCGCGGCTGTCCTTCTCTCGCCACGGGTTCGAGAGTGTGCCCTTTCGCTTCGTCTTTCCATCGGGCTTCACTGCGATGTAGGTGTTGACCGAGAGACTGTAGACCGAGGTGTAATCGGTCGCCTCAAGATCGAAACCGGTGTCGGCCTCCCATTGTTTCGTGACAGCATCCAAATCCGCTTCGCAAGCGCGCGGGCACCGAAAAATGACGCCGTCGGTGTTTGCCGAGACAACAGGAATGCCGGCGCGCTCGGCTCGGTCGATCAGCATCAACAGCGCGAGCTGCCCAGTCAACGTGACCGCAATCATCAGGTGCGGGGCGTAGAGGATCGAATATGTCGATCCGAGCTTGCCATAAACGCCGTTCAGAGCAATCTTCAGACCCTGGTCGACGAACTTGTCACCCGCCCGCTTGGCCGCGATACGGTCTTCGCGGATCTTCCGATAGACGTCGAGGAAATGCCGACCGAGCGCCTTCGGATAGAGGCCAGAACCTAGGATGATGGCGGGATAGAACGACGCGACGTCGTAATCGCGGAGAAAATGGTCAGCGTCGGCATGAACTGATCGGTTGGATTCTGTCGAATGCAGTCCGCCGATCCCCATCGCGTAAGTCGTGTCGCCGATCTTCAGCCGCCCGATCCAGTCCGGAAGATCGACCTTTCCGTTGCCTTGGACGTGAAAATTGGTGTCCCGAAGTCGCTCGACCACGGCCTGCAAGTCGGGCTTCTCGAATGTGAGATACGCCGGAACGGTGTAGCGGAACGTGGTTCCCGCCGGGGTGACGACACGCTCAGCCTTTTCACCCGTCAACTGCTCGACGCGCTTCTTGATGATCCCTTCGCCGATTTGAGAATCGCTGCTGCTGCGAAAATCGAAACGGTATTCCGCGGACAGCGCCTCGCGCATTGCCAGCGCCTCGCGCAATTCGTCGAACAGCGTCCCCGTATTCGCGATATCATTGCCCATATACGACAGCACATGATCGATCTGAGCATCCGTCAGGACCGAGTCTGGCGAATACGGTAGATCCTGCATCCGCTTGCAGTGAAGGCGTCCCGAGAGCGTTTTCAGCGACGCAAAAGCGTTCGGCTGGGGCTCAATCAGGTCGATGTGATCGCCGCGAGGATAGTCGATGCCGAGCAGCTTCGGGGCATCCCAGTATTTCACCCCACCTAAGATGATTTGGTCGTTCGCCTGTTTGAGTTGCGCATTCGTCGCTCCGCTGATCGCATACCAGATCATCGGCCAATCGTACGGACGGCCGTTATAGGTAATGATCCGATTCTGCAGCATGATGTTGCGCAGCTTCTCGGTATCAAGTTCGCGCCGATGGGATTTTTCCATCACAACCGTCCGACCGTCTTCGATCCGTGTGAAGCCGATCGACCAGAGGTTACTATAACATTCGGTGTCGCAGATCAGCGTGTTTTTTGTCGCGTGTTTCATATTGCGCATCGCATATCATTATTAGTTCGAGCAAATTCTCTGAAATTTTCTAATGCCGCCTGATCATAGGCGGCCGCCGCGTCAGCAGGTGAATCAAAGTAACCTTTGAATTTGCTACCGCCATTGATGTGTATCTGGACTCCCCACTTCCCGTAGCGCGCGACCCACGAAACACCTTTAAAGCCACTACTATTATTTTTGTATAGCGCACGGTTCTTTGCGTTCTCAACAGGCAAGCAAACGCGTAAATTCTTGATACGGTTATCATCTCTAACCGTATTACGATGATCAATCTCAAATTCGACTGGCACCCACTCGCCAAAGGTCAGCGCCCAGATCAAACGGTGAACTTGAATATAGTGCCGAACACCTTCAACGGTTACGACAATTTGAATGTAGCCTTTCGCCATGCGACGACCGGCAACTTGTCCACTGAACCGCTTGTTCCAAGTGGCAACACGGTAACATACGGGGTTCCGCGGCTTCCAGGTCACCGTCCCAGCCTCGGGATCACACGTGAACAGATCGCGAAGAACATCCAGTTCCAGTGATGTTTCGAGACGTCTCATGGATGATAATCACCAAATGGTTGACGCCGGGAACAGAGTCCCGGCGTCGCGCAGTTCAAATCAACCGAAGTCGTCGTCGACTGCAAGCTTGCTGCCTACTGCCGGCGTATCGTCGAGATCATCGTCATCGGCTTCGTCGAACTCATCAGCGTTAGTGGCAGTACCGCCGCCAGCCATGCGCTCGCCTTCTTCGTAGCTGCGAATAGCCTCGATCGAACAGAAAAGTCCGTTGCCGCCGTGGTCCTTTCCGGATACGCCGTACCAAGAGATTTTCACGTCACAAATGACGCCGGAATAAAAGATTTCGGGGATGTCGTTGACCGTGAAGAACGGTTTTCCGTTCGCCTCGTTTATCTCGTCCATTGCCTTGCGACGCCGATTGAACATCTTCGGGCGGCGGGGCTTCTTGCTGCCCCCTGGTCCGGCGCCGGCAATTACCATTGCGCCTTCGTAGCCCTTATATATCTCGTCCGTCTCCGAATTGCGGAAGCGTTCGCCCTTTCTGTAGGCGACCCTTGATGGATTATCTTCGGCAATTCGCTTGAAGAAGTCTTCCTTGCCCTCGCCGAACTCGGCGACGCACGCCGCCCGCATGGCCGACAGGGTCTTCGCCTTGTTTTCAGCTTCGTTCGGGGAGCCCGGCAAGATGAGAACATTGGTCGTATGCTTCGGAACACCGTCTTTCACGGTAGGCTTCGCAATGTGGAGCGAATCCGTGAACGAGATCGGCACACGCTTGAGCATGACGGTGCGGCCGTCATCCTTCTTAGTTTCTTCGGTCATATCGGTTTCCTAGACGCAGGGTTGCAGGGGTGACGTTTTCAGTCGAGATCGTCGAACTCTTCTCCCGACACGATGGCCGGTAGATCATGGGAAATGTCGACCAGGGTGGGCTTGCGTTGGCCGCGCTTGATCAGCGGCTCAATTTTCAGCGTCCAGTCGAAGGAATCGGTATCGACAGCCTTAGCTGTCGCCGTCGGAGAAATCAACTTTTGGGTGAAACTCTTTGCACCAAGAACACTGACCACGGCCGGCGTGGCCTGGCCCTTCTCGTCGATCCAGCGATCGGAATCTTTGCGACCGAGCACCGCCTTCAATCCGCCTGCGGGCATCCCGGCGAGCGCGTCTTCCATGCAGCGCGCATAGAGGGCATCCAGCCAGTCGGTGATCATCTTGGTGTGATCGATCAGGACACGGCGACGATCGGGGGTTACCTTCTGCGGCACGGAGAGGAACGGTTCATCCAAGTCCTCAAACTCCATTTCCAGCATTTTCAGGACATACGCGTCAAGGGTGCCACAGCCGCCGGGGGCATTCTTCCGTCGACACCATAGGCAGCCCTTCTCAGACGCAGTGCGGGGCGGGTTCGGCGCGCGCGTGGCATCCGCGCGGGCCTTTACCCATTCGCCAAATGCCAGCAACTCGGCGAGCGAGACGCGCCACTTACCGCCGCCGGTCATGTGCCGCGGTTGATCGATGCTCAGCAGAAACGTCGTGGATTTCGTCTTGTGACGCGCGATCGCGTCCCAGAAGCCGAGCGCATAAAGCATCGTCTGCTTATTCCGCACCGGGCTGACCGGGACACCGCGGCCCCATTTCTCGTCGTCGATGATGATCGGGTCATCTTCGTTAGGGCCGGTCACAATCCCGCCGTCCAGAGTGCCGCCTTGCGGGCGCCCGAAACTGTCGTGACCCAACCACTTCGTTAGATCGACCCGGTGCTCGCCGTAGAACTGACCACCGTGACTGCGCAGCCAGTTGATACCAGGCTGGAGCAACATCGCATCGTCAGCCGTCCACTGGAATTCCCATTCGCCGATCTTCTGGATGTGCCCGATGAACTCAAATGCGTCCATGTCGCGGGTCAGGCACTCGTTCCGTATCCAATGCGCGGCGGTGCCCTCCGCTGCTTCCCACGACGAGACATCGGGCAGACCCTGGTTCGCGTTGATGTAGTCGGCGCAGTTCGTCCAGCCTTCGGCGGATGAGGGACTATGTTCGCTGTGCGCGGGAAGCTGGTCGTCGGCGCTCATGCGAAATCCGGATGTGGGAGACCGAGCCGCATCGCCTCCATCCTAGCGACCATCCGTGCGGGGTGCTCGCCGAGGCGGCGATGGCGGACCCACGAATGCAGGTTCGGATATGGCTGAAGTTCGGGACGCCCCCATGTGCCGAAATGTGAGCCGAACGCCTCGGTCAACTCACGATTGAAGTTCACGAGATCGACGTCATATAACGTTACGTCGGCACGGTGTTTGCCGTAGCGGCCGTTGCACATGCCCACTAGATAGCCGACGCCGTCCCAGTTCTTGACGCGACGTACGACGCGCGATCCGATAAAGCTGTCCCCGCCACCTGGCTTCCATAGTCCGACGTACGAAACGCTGCCGTCGGCTGCGGTGATATACGGCGCGCGCGGCGCGGTGAACGCCGGCATTGTGACACCGATCGCACCTGCTGCAGCGATGAGGCCGAGAAAGCTGCGGCGGCTGAGCGCGAGGTTATCGCTCATGCCGATCTCCGTTCAACCACTGCGGCAAATTTGCCGCGGGCATCAACGACGCGCCCCATGAGCACACCGTAGATGATCAGCCGCGTTCGGTCCGCTGAGGACAGTTTGCGCATCTCGGTGGCACGGCATGGATCATGGGGCGCGTCGGTCACGTGGTTAGTTCGCGATGGATCTTCAGCATGTACGCCAGACCCGACGCGCCATATTCGGGCGTGCCAGCGGCGTCTTGCTCGACGAACTGTGCGATGGTCTCCGATTCGCTCAAAAACCGATCGGGTTCTTCGATCGAGCGTCGGCGCCACTCGTTGAGAGCAACAGCCGCTTCTCGCTGGGTCATCTCGTAATTGTCGAGTTCGTGGTCCATGTCAGTCTCCTGCCGGGACCGGGCAGCAAACGCGCTGCCCGGTCGCCGCGTGTGGTTGATCAGCCGAAATCGTCGTCGCTGGCAGCGGCGGCGCCGGGTTCAGCCTGATCGGGCGACTGGTCGAAGTCGTATGCCGCGGTGACGTCGACCGGGAGATCGAGCTTCGCGCGCTCAACGAAGAACACCGCCTGCTTGATGCGCTCGGGTGTGGACGCCAGCTCGGCGAACTTTGCGCCGCAGCCGAAATGCGCCGCCATGTCGTAGAGCAACTGGCCGCGCGGCTTGTCCTGGAACGTCTGATCCTTGCCGACCCAGCCCATGATGTGTGCCTTGAGCGTATCCGCGTCGACGATCTTTGACAGATCGGGACCGGTCGAGTCAGACGCATTGGCGGCAGCGCCCGCCCCAGATTCCGTGGCGGCAGGTTCGACCTTTTTTTCCGGCTCGGTCGCCTTCGTCGTCTTGGTGCTCGCGCGTGTCGTGCCGCTCTTCGCGGCTTCGAGCTTCTCCATCGCGGCAGCCTGTCCGGCAACCACCCGCTCGCTGACGGCGGTCTGTGCCGCGAGCGCGGCGGCGAGAGCGTTCATGGCGGCGGTGTTCTCGGCGAGTAGCGTTTCGATGCTCATGTCGGTCCCTTCATGCAGCGCCAGATCGTCCGGCGAGTCGGACCCATATAGACGGGCCTCATCCCGGAAATCAACTGTTGGTTGATCTGAAAATCAACTGGTGGTTGATACGGTTGATTGGTTGGTCTACGGGAGGCTTCTGCCATTCGGAGAATTTTCACCATGACCGACGCCGCCAAGACAGCCTTCGGCGCCCAGCCTTGGAAGAAAGTCGGCCTCTACGTCTTCCTGCTCGACCTGTTCCCGCAGCATCGCAGTAGCTCGGGGCTGCTCGACGTGCGCAAACTGGCGACCGAACTCGGGAAGAGCCACGAAGCCGTCTATAAGTGGCTGCGCAAGAGCAAGATTTCGCCTGCGAACGCCGATGCGATCCGCGAACTCGCCATCAAGCTCTACCCCGACACTGTGCTCGATCGGAAAGATTTCGACCCGTTCGTCTACGCCTGATCTCTCAGTTTAAGGCGTAGCCGGGTCCATGACATTCGACGAACTATCCCTAAGTGCGATTCGGCCTCTGCGCGAGGCAGGATTCGCGCTGCACTGGCTGCACACCAAGACGAAACGCCCGATAGGTGCCGACTGGTCGACGCAGCCAGTTGCGACGCTTGCCGATCTGCAGCGCACCCATGGCACCGGCAACAATACCGGTGTGCGGCTCGGCGAACCATCCAAACTGATCGACGGCAACTATCTCCATGCCTTCGACATCGACATCCGCATCGCAGAACTCGCCGAGGAAGCCTGGGAGGCGTTCGCCGATCTCGGTCTCCCGGTCGATTTCGCCGATCTACCGTGCGTCGCATCCGGCTCAGGTGGCGAGTCGCGCCATGGCTTTTTCGTCAGCGATCGCCCGTTTGCGGGCAAAATGGTCGCCCACTCGGCCGGGAAACACCGCCGGAAGGTGCGCGATGTAGCGACCGGCGAAACGCGCGAAACCTGGTCATACGACTGGGAAATCGAGCTATATGGGACCGGTAAACAGGTCGTTTTGCCACCGAGCATCCATCCGGATACGGGCAAAGCCTATGCTTGGCTGCGCGAATTCGATGTCGATGCGCTTGAGTTTGGCATGGGACCCTTCATTCCAGCGGCCGCGATCGAGTCGCTCGGTGCCGTGGAATCGGCGAAATACGACTTCGAAAGCCGCGAGCCGCTCGATTTCAAGCCCGGTCAGCTCGATCGCGTGCTCAACGACATCTCGGTCAGCGATCTCGACTATGACGACTGGGTCAGGCTCGGGCAGGCGCTGCATCACCAATTTGGCGCCTCGCAGGAAGGCTTCGACCTGTGGCTGACCCACACGAAGCGGTCGAAAAAGTTCACAGGCGACTCGCAGATCCGCGAAATGCGGAAAACCAAGTGGCGCAGCTTCGGGAAATACCGCGGCAAGCCCGTCACCATGGGCACGATCGTCCAGTGGTCGCAGGAAGCGCGCGCCGCCGCCATCGCCGACGAGTTCGATGACCTGGACGACGATGCACCTGCCGCCGCCGCGCCTATTGCCGATGACGAGGATGAATTTGCCGCGGCGCTGAGCGCACCGGTTTCCGACGACTGGGATGGCGGGGCTGATGATCCTGCTGAGCCGATGCCGTCGACCACGTCGGTGCAGCCGATGACGCAGGCGCAGTTGCGCATGATTCTCGAATTCAACGATGAAGGTGGCGTCCGCCCGACGCTGCACAACGTCGAGATGATCGTCCGCTATGACGAGCGGCTCTGGAGCCTCGCGCAGATCAACGAGTTCACGCAGGAAACCGTGCAGCGCGTTGCACCCGGCGTGCGGCTGAAGAAACGGAAGAACCAGGCGAAGGAAACCCGCCAGCTTGCCGGTCGCGTCTGGAAGGTCGAGGACACGCTCAACGGGGAACTGTGGTCGGACGACCGAGATTTCGCGATCCGATCGATGCTTGAAGCCCCGACTACGCAGGGCGGCTACGGTCTCAAGGTCTCCGATCGCGACCTGCGCGCGGCGATTGTGCTGGCGGCGAACGAACACGCCTTCCATCCGATCCGAGAATATCTCGGCAGCGTGCAGTGGGACGGCGTCGCCCGCGTGGAGCGGCTGTGGATCGACTATGTCCAGGCGACCGATGACTGCTACCACCGGGATATCGCCCGCATGATGATGGTCGCCGCGGTCGCGCGCGTGTTCGAGCCCGGGCACAAATTCGATTTCGCGACGATTCTCGAAGGCCTGCAAGGCAAGGGCAAGTCGACACTGATCGAGGTGCTCGGCGGCCGCTGGTTTGCCGAACTTGACGGCGACTTCCACGACCAGAAACAGATGGTCGAGTTGATGCAGGGCGCATGGATCATGGAGATCCCAGAGTTGACCGGCTTCGGCCGCGCCGACGTGCGCTCGATCAAGGCCTTCATCAGCCGCCGCAAGGATCGCGTTCGGTTGGCCTATGCCCGCCGGGCCGGCGAATTCCCGCGGCAGTGCATTTTCATCGGCTCGACGAACGACCGCGAATATCTGAAGGACGATACCGGCGGCCGTCGCTTCTGGCCGGTGCAGTGCAATCTGGCGACCGCCGACGAGATCGACATCGCGCTGCTGCGGAGCAACGTCGCCCAGTTGTGGGCCGAGGCGATGTCGATCTATCGCAGCATGCGAGCTGCCCAGCCAGGAGGCACCCTGCCCCTCTATCTGAGCGACCCGGAGTCCAGGGTCATTGCCGCACGGCTGCAGGAGTCGCGACGTCTCGAAAGCGCGGACGATGTCATGGCGGGCCGGATTGCCGAGTGGCTCGATAAGCCGATCAGCACTGGTTCTGAATATGACGATCTCGATGACAGCGGGAAGCCCGTCTACCGCAATGAGGTCTGCACAGTCATGGTGTGGGTCGAGTGTCTGGGGGGCGACCAGCGGGCGTTCAAGACGGTCGAGCAGAGCACCGTCAACCGAGCCATGGCGAAGCTGGAAGGCTGGGAGCAGGCCGGCTCCATGCGCTTCCCGGTCTACGGCAAGCAGCGGGTGCTGTGCCGCGGCGGTGAAGCAGGGCGTCTCGCTCGCATGGGTCTCGGAGATCTATTGGCTTAGACCTACCATGGGTGCTGCGCAGATGAAGGAGCCGCTGGGTAAAACCGGCGGCTTTTTTGATGTTTGTCCCAGAAGCCTGTTTTGCGAAAAATTTAGCCGCAACAGGCCCGATTCAAACCTCCGTAGAAATTCAGGTACTTTCGGCCGAAAACCTTAGACATTGCTCGGAATCGACCGAATCTGGCGATTTTGGGCCTGAAACCGGCACAGTGGAACGAGATAGAGGGTGCTCGTTCCACCCTCTCGTTCCGGGCTAAACCGCAGATTTCCGCGGCTTTCGGAAGGGGTGGA
Organism: Parasphingomonas frigoris; assembly: GCF_036663815.1. Classification (NCBI taxonomy): domain Bacteria; kingdom Pseudomonadati; phylum Pseudomonadota; class Alphaproteobacteria; order Sphingomonadales; family Sphingomonadaceae; genus Parasphingomonas; species Parasphingomonas frigoris. The sequence continues at coordinate 204,459 of NZ_JAXOJQ010000002.1, forward strand.
ACGAGGGAACGAGATTTCAGCGATTCCTATATGCTGTCGCTGCGCAAATCACCCGTTTCTGGTCCTACCACGGGCTTGCCGTAAGGCTTAGACCACACCCCATTCCACAGTCTCAAAGACGACAAAGTTCTAAGAGAATCTCGTTCCACTGTTCCAGGCACCGAATTATTGTGATAAATCAGTAGTTTGACCCGGAACGAGAGGGTGGAACGAGCGTATTTTTCTCGTTCCACTGTTCCAGTAAACCTTAGACCGCTCCATTTGGTCCCGGTAGTGGTCTGAGATGACTGGTTTTTTGCGGCTCAGCGCACCGCGCGACCCTGGCATATCGCTGGGGAGTACCTTGGCTGTTTCCGCCATAAGCGCAGCAATCACAGACACTTAGCCACCATGAAAACCTTAGACCCAGCACATAAACCTTAGACCAAAGCCCGATAAAGCTTAGACTTGAGGCGCATAAACCTTAGACCACGCCCCTGCAGAGAGGCGCGAGCGTGAAAACCTTAGACCACGCTGAAGGGATGCGGCGGCCGCCATGCGCGACCAGGTGCAAGGGCTATCGAGACGCAGCTCGCTCGCAGATAAATTCAACCATCGGTTGACAGTCACCCGGAAAACCTTAGACCAGTCTTATCAACTGAAAGGTGATTCGCATGACACACCCCCTCATCGCCGCAGCCCTCGCAGCTCCGCTTACACACAGCGTCGTCACCACGATGGAAGGCGGCCGCCGCACCCATGACACGCGCAGCCTCGCAGCCGCTGAAAACTACGCCACCGGGGAGCGTCGCAAGATTGGGCGTACGTTGATCGACCGCGAGACGGGTGCAACGGTTCGGGTCGTCTCGGTCGATGTGGTGGCGCTGTGATCATCGGCACAATCGAACGCAATGCGCGAGGCTCTATCGTGCTGCAGGTGCGCGGCAAAGACGGACTCTGTCACCCGCTCCGCGGCCCCGGCGCGAATGCGCTCCGCTTCCGTGCAGACATCGGGCCTATGAAGCCCGAATATGTCGGGCGGCGCGTCATCACCCGGCCTTGCGGTAAATGGATGGTGGAGCCTCTGTTTCACCTTTGGGCCTATGCTCCGGAACGCCGTGCGACCCGTGCGCACCTCCGGCATTTCATCGCCGACGCGGTAGAGCGTAAAGCCGCAGCAAAGGGGATAGTGGTTCCACCGGATTCGCGGTCACCTTGGGATACTGGCACGATCGACGCGCAAACCTTTAGCGTTCACCAACTCGCACGGCGTGCGCTTGAATATGCCCGCTTCCGTGCTTTCATGCGCGGCACTTATTCAGATTGGCCCGCGGACAAACCTGCGCGCGACTTTTGGCAGGCGCTTGCGCTAGGCCAACCTGCGCGGTTCTACGACCCAAGGGCGGGCGAATTCGTCGAGCGGGTTGGCGGTAAGGCCAGCGCAGAACGCACGCGGCGCCTCTCAGTATGACCCGCGCCCTAGTCATCGCAGCAACCCTGCCAATCGTCATACTGTGGCCGTCGCAGGCGCTATTCGCCGCGGCTGGCATCGCATCCCTAGCAATCATTGGTGGCACGCTCGCCACCGCATGGAAGGAATCCGAGTGATGTCCGATTTACGTAATGCACTGGCCGAGATGATCGCGCCGATGCCGCGAACCGAAACTCGCGAACTGGCCATGGCACCAACCGTCCGCAAGGCGGCCTGCGGCAAGTGTCCTTTTGCCGGTTATGCTCTGACTGCGAGCGAACTCGCGCAAGCTGACTTGATCAAGGCGCGGATATCGGGCGAACGTTCCGCCGGCAAATTGTCTACCGTGTGGGGCTGTCATGAAACGGTGCGCGGGCAACGGCCACAGATTTGCGCGGGGTTCGTCGACTACATCCGCGATAGGCCGGAAATCGCCTAATGCCCCGCCCCCGCAACTCAGACCGAGCCGCCGGCAACCCGTTCTACCAGGGCGCGACGTGCCGCCGGAACGCCAGCCACGGCGAAACGCGGTATTCGAGCACATCGGCGTGCGTCCAATGCGTGCGCGATCGGGGCCACGGAAACCGGCGGGCGCCTGCGGATGAATTCGCCGCGTTGCTGTAGATAAATTCAACCATTGGTTGACAGTCACGCGACTCGCTGGTCTAAGGTTTTCAACGGAAACGAAAATAAGGGAATCAACCATGACGACGATCACCGCAACCTATAGCCCCGAAGATAACAAGATTCGACTTTACGCGACGTCGCGCCTTGATCCCGAGACGTTCGAGCGGATCAAGACCGCCGGTTTCAACTGGGCGCCAAAACAGGGATTGTTCGTCGCCCCGAAATGGACGCCCGCCCGCGAAGACATCGCAACGGAACTGGCGGGCGAAATCGAGGCCGAAGAGTCCACGCTCGCCGAACGCGCAGCGATCAAAGCCGAGCGGCTGGACATCCTCGCAGGCAAGAAACTGGCGGAATCTGGCGCCTATCAACGCGCGGCACAAGGCCTTTCGGATCGCTTCGCCGATGGCCAGCCTATTCTGCGCGGCCACCATTCCGAGCGGAAAGCTCGGAAAGACGCTGAGCGCATGGAAAGCGCGCAGGCTAAGGCAATCAAGCTTGCCGAGACCTCGAATTATTGGCTCTACCGCGCCACGGGAGTCGAATGCTTCGCCAATATGAAGAACGACCCGCGAGTCCGCGCAAATCGGATCAAAACGCTTTTGGCAGAACTGCGCGACCTGCAGCGCGGTATCAATGCCGCGCACAATGGCCTGAAGATGTGGGAAAAGTTCACAACCGACGAACAAATTCGTTGGGCGTTGGGCAATATGGACGCGCGCACAATGCAGGCGCCCTATAGCCTCTATTCGGCCGTCCAGGGTGACGAAGTCACGCCAGCCGACGCCCGCGCCCGCTGTATCGCAAACGCTGAAACGATCATTGCAGGACCGATGCGGCGGCGTTGGATTGCCCACGTTCTGAATCGGCTGGCGTTCGAGCGTGCCATGCTCGGCGACGTCGCGCGGTTTGAAGGCGAACTGACTCCCGTCATCCTGCAAGCGTTCGCACGCGAGCACGGCGCGGAGTCGCCGAAAGCAACCGTGACCGATCCCGGCGCCTTCCAGCTCGAAAGCCCGGTTCCCCTGCCCCTGCATATCGCGGACGCGTGTTATCTCGACCTGAGCGAAGACGATTGGCGCGACTTGATGCAGGCAACCGGCTATGTCGTTCCCGATGCCAAGCCGCGGCGCGTATCCACGAAACCCGCGGCCGCTCCACTGGTCAACCCCACGGCCGAAGACGCCGAGCGGTTACAACGAATCTGGAATCTGCAAATGGCGCTGGCGTGCAAAGGCAAGCCGTACGTGACGCCTGAGACAAGCGAAGTGGTCGCGCTTACTCAGGCGCGCTATTCGGCGAATTCGGGCGGCAGTTATTCGCCGTTCGAGACTGTGGAAATCGACGCGAGCGGTGCGCGGGTTTCAATGCAGTGGCGCAACATGCAACAGGTTCGCTCAGGTGAACCTGTTGCGCGCATCCGGATTTGCAGCCGCGGAACGGGTTTCCATAAGCCGCGCCACGTGGTCACGATTACCGACAAGCCGAGCAAGGCGCTACCGCTCGATCTTGCCGCACTGGAAGCGGCCACGCGCGCCGCGATCGACGAAAAGGCCGCAGCATGAACCCCGCGGTCTACAGCCGGCCTGCCAAGCCCCTGCGGATCCCCGTGCGCAATCGCCGCGACGGCGCCCCAGTGGTACCGCTCGAACTCCCCGCGATCGTGACGGTGGACAAGTTCACAGAATGCCACGTGACACCCGCGGACGTCGCCGCGCGGATGGTCGACTATCTGGGCCCGCCTGGCGACGTGTTGACGCTCGAACCGAGCGCGGGAACCGGGAATATCTCGCGCGCGCTATCGGCATCGGGTCACAGCTCGTGCGAGCTGGTCCAGGTTGAGCGGCATTGCACATTATCAAGCGGGCTCGGGAAATACGGCGCTGTCATCAACCGATGCTTTCTCGAATATGCGGCCGAAGTCGCGGGTCGCGTGGAATTCCCGCGGGTGATCATGAATCCCCCATTTAGCGCGGTCAAGAAACACGTCGCGGCCGCAATCTCGCTAATGGGTCGCGGCGGCCATAGCGAGACGCCGACGCTGGTCGCGCTTGTGCCAGTCACCTTCAACCTGGCAGGCGCTGAGACCCTAGAGACGCTGCCGGACGATACGTTCGCGACGGCGCGCGTTCACACGAAAATCATTCGCTACCGTCGGAGTTAAATTCAACCGTGAGTTGACATGCAACCGACTCGTGTGGTCTAAGGTTTTCAAGAGACAGGCGGTCTAATCACGTCCACCAGATCAACCAAAAGCAGAGGACTCAACCAATGACCGAAGCCGAACGCAAAGCCGAATTCCGGCGGTTGCCTATATTGTCCGATTACCTCGCCACCGCGCTGCAGGATGCGCAATACAGCGAAGCGGATGACGCTTGCAGCGCTGAGCGCGAGGAACGCGACACTGGCACAATTTACACGCTTTCGGACTCCGACTTCGCTGCGGCCGTGGCCGATGTTGAAAGGTTTTTGGCCGCTCCAGTTTCAGACAATGGCGCAAGCGCCGGGGAATTATTGGACCTGATTTTTTACGATGTCGGTTCCACCTATTCGACCGCACAAGCCGGCTGCGACCTATGGTTGACGCGCAACGGCCACGGCGCGGGATTTTGGGACCGCGGTCTAGGTAAGGCTGGCGATTTGCTAACCGAAGCGGCCGCCGCCCTTGGGTCGATTGACCCGTATTTTGGCGATGATGGCAAATTCTATCTGAGCTGAGTTGACAGCGCGGCGGGTGCGATCCGCCGGCGCCGATGAATTCAGCACGCCAAAAAGGGAATCCGAGATGGAAAAGCTACCCGTATTGTTCCGCCGTCCACGTGGTAAAGCCGCATTCGCCGACGACGGCGTGACCGCAGTTTTCCCGACTCTTGGTTGGGCAACCGCTTACGATATGACCTGCTACGCGCACGTCGGGCAACACGGCGCTTGCGATAAGCCGTGGTATCGCACGACGCGACCCGCCAGCCCGGCCGAATACTCTGACCTATTGCGCGAGCTGCAGGGAATCTACGGCGTGTCGAATGGCGACGGCGATGAGGCTTATGAATTGGTCGTCGTGTCGCGGATCACGCGCCAGCACGACACCGCGCGCAGGGTGTCTGTCCAATGATCCGCCATCGCACCTCCCCGCACGAACTGGCGCGCGCAGCCCTAGACGCCGCGATTCTCGGCGGCCGTGTCGCGCATCATAGCGGCGCCAGTGATACGCTGTACCGTGCAACCGCCGCAACCGTGCGCGAGCTGTCGGGCGTGGCGCGATCCACCGACGCCGTGGCTGTGGAGCTACATGAAACCGCCGACGGGCGAGTCCGCGCGATAATTGACAACCCCGCTGGCTATTGGGACTCGATTATTCTCGCGATCGATGCGGGACGAATCCGGAGTCGCGCACCGTGTTGATGCTAGTAGTCGCGATATTCTTTATCGCCTTTTCCTGCAGCACAGTGGAGGCGCGCGCAGCCGCTAAAGCGAAGATGCGCCCCTTCGGCCGTATCCTGTTAATCCCGTGCGCCGCGCTGGCGTTCATTCTGGTCTATGGCGCCATGACAATGCCGCCGCACCCCTAAAGACCCTGCCACCCACTCAACGTTTCAACCCGCCACGGTTTCGCGCTGTGGCGGGTTTTCCGCGTCTACGGCGCCCACGATCGCGGCGAATAGCCGGGGATAGCGCAGCACAGCCGCACGGACTCGCGCCTCCCGTGGCGTCGCTGCGCGCGGTAGCGGTTGAGCTGGCGCAACCAGAGGCGCGGGCACGGCCTGCGGGGCGCTGTGGAGCTGGAAGCGCGGTGGCATGGTCATGCGGGCGCCCGGCGGCCGTTCGCAGCCGTGACGGGATAGCCGCGCGACCAGGTGCAGGCTGCACAGTCACGCGCTGTGGTGGAAATCGACCGGCGGTTGAGACGCACGCGGCGGCGGTGAAACAGTGCATGCATGGCGCCGAGTATATCACAGCCAGGCGGTTTACGGGATTTCCCGTAGACGTCGCGCCAATCCCCCGGAGAAATCGGAGGCTGAGCCCCTGACCCACCCGGAGAAATGAATCGCCATAATCCACTATTGGTTGACTCTGTGACGCGCAGCATTATGAGTCGAGTCGAACCAAGAGGGACCAGAGAAATGTCACCGGGAAACACGAAGCGGGCCGCTCGACTGCTCGGAGAAATCGCAAAGCTGAACCAGCGGCTGACCCGCATCGGCAGGGAGTCTGAGTGGCCCGCATCTGCGCTTACCGCCGCCCGCGATGCGCTGAAGCAGGAGGTGAAATCCATGGGCGTGGTGTTCGAGCCGACTGATGCGGTGATGCCCGAGATCGTCGGCTACCGGTCAGACTCACAACCGGCAGCAGCAGCCACCGACGGCCTCACGATCACCCTGACCGGGCCGCAGGGATGCGGGAAGACTGTCACAGCCGATTTCCTGCGGCGAATGTTCGGCGACGTCGCACCCATCACCAAGTTGATCCGCAGCGGCGGCACCGTCCGCATCATTGACGGCGATGACGTGGCGATCGTCGAAATGCCGGTGCGCTGATGCGCGTGGTGGTCACAGGAGGCCGCGATTACCGCGACCAGAAACGGGTCGCCGAGGCCCTCAACACCATCCACGCCGAGCGACCGATCGAGGTGCTGATCCACGGCGCAGCGACCGGCGCCGACACCCTCGCCGCCGAGTGGGCCTGGCAGCGGAAGATCCCGGTTGAGCCGTATCCGGCAGCATGGGACGATATCACCGCGATGCCGTGTCGCATCCGATACAAGGGCCGCAAGCCGTACAATGCGCTCGCCGGCCACGCTCGGAATATCCGGATGCTGATGCTGTCGGCCCCGACCCTGGTCGTCGCGTTCCCCGGCGGCGCTGGGACAGCCCACTGCCGCGCCCAGGCGCTGCGCCGTGGGATCGCAGTGATGGACGTGGACGCGTGACCCGCCCCCACACCGAAGGCCACTATTGGGCCAAGCAGACCCGCAGCGACATCCACGCCGGCGCCGATCTGTCCGGCGACTGGGAGGTCGTGCAGACGTTCGACAACGGCGACGCGCAGTTCAATCTGCGGGTGTTCGTGCCCGGTCAGACCGAGTCCGAGGACATCCAGAACTTCGAATGGGGGCCGCGAGTCGTCGCGCCAGCCGGGTGCGAGTCGTGAGCCGCGAGGCCAGAAGGTCCCCGAAGAAATCAAAGGGGTGGGTGCCGATCGCCGAGGCGCTTCCCAACCACCGACACATGGCAGCGTTCCGCACTCCGCTGAACCCTGAAAGCTGGATAATCGTCGGCCCCGGCTACGTCCGCGACGGCACATTTCACAACAGCCTCGGCGACTGGGGAGCGCTCGAACTGGTGTTCGCGCTGCCACCCCTTCCCCCAATCACCAACCCGGAGAAATCAACATGCTGAACGAACTGCTCGAACTCGCCCCCGAAATTCACGCTTCCAACGTCACCGCCGGTTGGTGGACCGACCTGAAGACTGGCGAATCCATCCTCACGACGCGCAACCGCGGCGAGATCCTGATGCTCGTTGTCAGCGAGCTGTCGGAAGCCGACGAAGGCCGCCGCGGTTGCCTGATGGATGACAAGCTCCCCGCGCGCCTGATGTTCGACGTTGAACTGGGCGACACGGCAATCCGGCTGCTCGATCTGATCGGCGCGGAAGACGCGATGACGGCGGTGCCGAGCGAGGCCACGCCCAACACGCTGATGGCGATCGTCAACCTGGTCGTCGCGGCGTTCGAGCATCTGCGCAAGAACCGGCAGCAGGAATACCGTGATGCGCTGGTCACCGCGCTGCTCGGTGTCGCGTATCATGCGCGCCTGCGTGAAGTGGACCTGCTCGGCTGTATCGCCGAGAAGCGCGCCTACAACGCCATCCGCGCCGACCACCAGATTGCGAACCGGCTAAAGGAAGACGGCAAACAGTTCTGAGCAGTCGCGGGGTTGCTTGAAACGGCGACCCCGCGCACCATTCCCCAATGCCCGACTCCCTATCCCCCAGCGATCGAGTGATAACTTGAAACATGCATCAATTAAAAAGCTCTCGCGGTACGCGAAAGGGCTCCTGCTGACGGCGGTCTGGCGCGCGCGCGGCGTCAAGGTATTGGACCGGGTGGTCTGTGCAGGGCTGGCGCCTAGCATCGGGACCGGGGGCGCCATCGAACTGGGGTCCCGCATTTCGTTTCGGGGAATGCTGCGGCGCCCGCAGCTCGGCTCGGCATCGGGCGCTCTTCTGCGCATTGGTGACTTTTGCTTCATCAACAGCGGCACATCGATCGAAGCCACCAATCGTATTGAGATCGGCCCGCACTGCTTAATCGGCGATGATGTCCTCATTCAGGATTCGAATTACCACGAGGTGGGTCAGGGAGACGGTGTGACGCAGGCGCCGATCGTCATTGGCCGAAACGTCTGGATAGCCAATCGAGCTATCATTATGCCTGGCGTGACGATCGGTGATCATAGCGTCATCGGCGCTGGCGCGATCGTCACCAAGGATGTGGCCTCGCGCACCGTGGTTGGCGGCATTCCCGCGCGGGTGATTGGGACGGTGACGTGCGCCGACGACTACCGGCGGACCTGACCCGGTGTCAAAGGTAAGGCGCGCGTGGCACCGTCCAGCAAACGGCGAAATGGCTCATCGAAATATTTAAGAAGCAACCACGCGGCCGAAATCGCGAGAACCGCAACAAATGGCACCGTTGCATACTTTGCCCAGAGCGGCAATTTCAGCCGCAGCAGCGCGTAACAGCAAAACAATACCACCGGATAATGCACGATATAGACAGGATAAGAAATTCGCCCGAAGAACAACGACAATCGCAACGCCGTCGGGCTAAGCGCAGTCGTGAGACAGGCGATCAATATTACGGGGTAAACGAAGGTCGCGCATACCAGGTCGCGCAGCGCGTTCGACGAGGTGCGTAACGGCTGCGGCACGGCCAACGAAACCACCAATATTCCTATGATTGCCCACAAAGGGATCGGCACACGCGGCAGGCGCCCTTCCTGCCATAGCCGGAATATTAAGACGCCCATGCCGTAAGAGAAAACAAACGTGGCAACGCCGCCGAGCATGTTGCCGATAGCCCAGCCTGTCCCGAGGCCGCCATAATAAAAAGCGCCGCTCGCCATCGCTACAAACGCCAACGGTAGACCCAGATTCAAGGCCGAGCGACTCAAGAATGAACGCAGCAGATGGTGCAACAGATTGCCCCAAAGCTCGATCGCGAGAGACCATTGTGGTGGCAGCAATCCAAACGCCGAGGCCCCCGGCCGTGGGATCATGGTGATCGCGGCTAACAGGTTAACGATCGCATCCGTGGTGTTGAAGTCGGCGCCTTTCGCCAAAGCTCGAAAGACACTGATGGCAATGCTTATTGCGAGCCCGACGAGAAGCATGGGATAGAGACGTTTAATGCGGACGATCATAAACCCAAGTGCAGTCGTTCGCTGCATGAGACCGCCCTCATAAGCGTATGAGATCACGAACCCGCTCAAAACGAAAAAGAATGGCACCGCCAGGTAGGCTTGGGGAAAGCAATTAGGCAGAAGTAGCATCTCGCCTATGTGCATCACCACAACGGCGATGGCAGCCACACCACGTAATCCGTCGAGAACAGCGAAGTGTCCCTTATGCTTCCCCTCGCCGGCGTCTAAGCGCACGCTCACAATTCGCTCTCCCCCGGCCCAATGCCGGGGGAGCCGTAGCACAGCCTTTTGTAAAGCCGAACTTCTTCGGCCATCTTGAGCGTCCCAGCTTAGAACGCCTCGACAATGACGTTGTCGGCGAGGACGCCATTACCGTTTGTGAGAAGGCCTGCGTGCGTTGTGACTGGGGGACGATTGCCCGATGCCACCGTGTAGCTGCCGACCAAGTTCCAGTTCTGGTACACGTTGGCAACGCCGGTTGTAGGGTCGTACTCCAGCGTATAGACGAACCCTGTAGAAGAACTCATGCCCGTGATGTTCGCTACCGCTGTGACTGCGCCAGCCTTCACCGATACCAAAGCGATGGTGCTGCCATTGCTGAGGTAGATGCCGACATAGTTATTGCTGTCAGTCAGCTGCACGCAGATCCGGCCCGTCGTGAAGGACTGGATGAACGCCGTGATCGCAGTGCGATTAACGCCGCGGTTCGGCACACGATACGATGTCGGGCTTCCGGTAACCGTGCCCTTTGCCTGGTTGGAAAATACGGTAAGTGCTGCCGCCGTGCCGTCGACCCGCGTCCAGTTCGGCGAGGCCTCCAGGTTCTCGTTCGCGCGCGTGAACGTGTCGCCGAAGCTGTTCTTGGGACCGGCGCCAAATCCGACGAAAGCTGCAATAGCTGTTGCAGTTCCGTTTGTCGTGACGCGTAGGCCACTGCGTGTGGCCACTGGCGGTGGGGCAGCAACAGTACCAGACCCGATCTGGTCGTTGTTACAATAAACGGCGACAGCACCCGTCGTGGCGTTGTATTCAGCCCTGAATAGAAGCTGCGCCCCGCTGCCATTGGGGACGGTGAAAGAGAACATCTGCGTCTCGACACCAGCCACGCACTTGTAGACGCGGATCGTGTTATTGTTTTGGGCGAACCCGATCCAGTTGTTCGCATCCGACATGCTGACGAGATGGCGGTAACTATTGAAGCCTGTGGTTGCTGCGTTGAACTCGACATATTGCTGCAAGGCACCGAGATCTGTTGTGTAGCGATAGGTCGAGGTCTGAGCAGCGAGAGCCGCCGCGGTCAACATCTTGGTGCTGTCCACGATCGCTCCACCTGCCGATCCGCCCAGCAGCTCCCAGCCCGCGCGCGCATCCAGGTTCTGCGCCGTGACCTGGTCGTCGAAATAGTCCCGCGCCATCGTACCCGTCGCCGGGTAATTCTGCACGGTCGAGGTAAACCCGTAGGCAATCCCTCCGACGGTCAGCGTCGCCGTGGTAGCTCCCCCGAGCGTCGCCCCGTTCACGTTCTGCAGGGTGAACGTGTCACCCGTCTTCGCGGTGGTCGCGACGTTGGTGTAAGCGCCGCCGTTCTGCGAGTAGTTGCCCCCTGAGATCGTGACAGGGACGGTCTGCCCGCTGGTGAGGCGCGTAACCGTCAGCGTGTTCGATGTACTGGTCGAGGACACGGCAACGTCCTGCTGCGCCGTGAACGCGGCAACCAGTCCGGTGAAGTCCCAGAGATAGGCCTTGGTCTGCACCGCAGGCGTGTTGTCGTAGGTCAGCTCTTCCGGCAGCATCGGGAACGCGGGCTTGGTCGCATTACCGTCTGCCACCTGATGCTTTGCCAGGAAGGCGGGGTCGAAGCCCGAAAGCGTGATGTCGACCGGGATGAGCAAGCGCACGTGCGTGCCGCGGTCCTGATCGTTGAACCACAGGCGCGTTTTCCATGTCGTCCCACCGTCAGGCGTGTAGCAGGCGTTGCGCCGCACCAGCTCGGTGCCGTTCGCAATGGTGTTCTTGCGAACGGGGTGCGCCGGGTCAGCGGCCGCCGTCTGGAAGCGCTGCGAGGTCGGCCAATAGCGGATGCCCCAGCTATCGACCAGGGTGCCGCTGACGGATACCTGCGACAGACCGGAGGGGGTCACAGTGCCCCCCGTTCCGGCATCCAGCACCATGTATGGCTTGGGGGTGCCGGGCGACGGCTCGACGGTCGTGCTGAACGGCGCGATCGGGTAGGGCTGCGGCATATCTGCCGAGGTCAGCGGGACGTAATCGCGCACCCGCACGTCAGCATCTGTTGTCCGGGCGGTCACCAACGCCCACGGCCCCATGATGCCATTGGCGGGGTGGCTTGCCAGAGTATTACCCGATGTGATGTTCTGGATGTTCTGGTTCGAGAACGCGGTGGTGTCGTAGTCGACGTCGACAACGAACCCCGCGTAGTTGAACCCGCCGACGTCGTTGATGACGTAGTTAAACCCCTCGACCCGGCCATTGCGGAAGTTGAGCGTGTAGCTCTTCGTCCCGAAATGCAGCCCGGCGGTCGACACGCCCTTGCCCTTCCCCACGAATAGAAAATTGCTGAAGTTGTAATTGAACGAATAATTGAAGATGAAGAACGGCTTGTCGGCAAGCATCTTGAGGTTGTCCCACCCCATCGGCATGACATCGCCGCCATCGTGCACGTCGCGACTGGAGACGTAGAATCCAACGTCGACGTCGTGGCCCTCATTGCCGTTGCCGTCAGGGATTTGCGCCTCAAGATGCCCGTACACCCCCAACTGATCGATCCCCAGAGGGTACGACGACAGCACCTCGGTGGTGCCCAAACTGATGGGCTCTACGAGGCGCAGCGCCGCCGAGTCCGGCGACCGCGCGCTGATCGGCGGCGTCTTCTGCTGGTGCCAGATGAAGTCGTACCGCGAGGATATACCGATGCAGTTGGTCAGCATAACCGCCCGACTCTGCATGTCGAACGCAACGCCGGCATGACCGTTATGGTTCGAGATAACCTCGTAGCGGTCACCGTAGCCGGCCGGGGTGTAGCCGTCGCCGCGGTTGTAAATCGACAGGCAACCATCCCACTGCCCGATCTCGGAGCCGAGTTCGCACGCGAAGCCAGCGCCTCGCGTGTTGAACGTGACGCAATTCTTGAGGTTCGACCGGCTGTGATGTTGGGTATAAGACCAGCCCGGCGTCGGGTCGCCAGCCAGATCCGAATGGATCGAAAGGCCTTCGGAGATCACGGGGCGCCGGTAGAAGTACGGGCCGGTCCAGTGGTCGTGCACCGGGTAGCGCCCGATCACGTTGTTCGGATCAGCCAGATAGGCGCCGCCGCTGGAAGCCTTGCAGCCATCGGTCGCGGTGTTCTGCGCGCTGGTCAGCGTGGGATCGGTACGCGTCCGGCCGAGGTTCCTGAACTGCGCGAACTTCCGAACGATGTCATCGACGTGCATGTGCATCGTGTGGCCGCGGTGCCGCCCCGTGCCGGCCACGCCCTTCTCACGCCAGTACGCACCCTCGTAGCGTAGCGAGCGCGTGAGGTTTACGCAGCGTGGCTCGATGCGGGAGGGCGTGCCGTCTTTGAGCGTCCGCGCTATGGTCGGGTGCGCGTATGCCAAGGGGACCGCGAAAGATACCACCGGGCCATTGATATCGGTGACCGTACGAACTTCGTCGTAGCTGAGCTTGAAGCCAGTGGCGTTACGCTGGACCATGTTGGAGCGCCAGGTATTGAAGTCGCCAAACTCAGGCACGTAGGCCGTCGTTGGACCAGTATAGCTGGCATCGCTCGCCGCGTTGCCCGCAAACGCGGTCGACGTGATTACGATGTCATCCCCGATGCTCATGTTGAACGGGACTTGGTCCAGGGTGACTTGCGTTGCTCCGACCGTGGGGTCGATCGAGAACTTGGTGGCGACCGTCTTGGGGGCGCCGACCATCCGCGTGCGGCCCATGGTCATGATGCCGGTCTTGGTCGTGGCGCCAGGATCAGACGTGCCGCAGATTACATGCAGATGCGTGACCGGCGTGCCTTCTTCGCCCGCAATATACGCCCCGTGGGATACGAGGTTGTCGCAAAGCAGGAACGTGCTGACGCTGGTGCTGATGCGGAAGGTCGCCGTGCCGCCGATATGAACGGCCTTGATAACCTTCGCCTCGATCCCAGCAATGGTCGCCAGCGCAGTGCTATCCGCCGGGGTCGTCTTGAGCGTGTCGCATGCCGAACGATAGGCGGTCAGCAGTGCCGCCGGATTTGCATAAGGCGTGATCGGGGTCGAGACGTCGTAGAGAACCTCATAGGGCGACGCGATGTTGACGAGATCGCCGCCCACCGGAACGACGCCGGTATTCCACGTCGTCGGGTCGGACCAGTTGCCGGATTTGATCGCGGTGACGGTGAAGGTGCCGAGCGATGGATGCATGTTAGGGTCTTGCCCCTGCGCATAAATCGCTGGCCAGTATGCGTCGGGCATCGCCAACTCGGCCGAGCGGCCGCCTGTGAGCGTCGTGATCCGGGGTATGCTCACAGCAGGCGTCCCGCTCCCCGTAGCCCGCGGGCTTTCGAGACTGGCCGCATTGACCGCGGTCAGGGCATAGAAGCGCGCCACCCCATTGGTCAGCCCGGTGTCGATATACGGCGATCCCGAGAGAATCGCGCCGACCAGTGTCAGCGCGCCAGCCGAGGCGCCTGCGTAAAGGTTGTGCGAGGTGATCGCCGCGCCGCCGGTCGCGCCGTCCGTCCAGGCGAGCGTGTTCTGCGCGTTGCCGGGGGTGACGGTGAGCGTGGGTGCTGCGGGCGCAGTGGCGGGCACTACGGCGCCGGTCAGCACCACGGGATATTCCGCCGCGAGCTGGCCGAGCGTCTCGCGCACTACTGCCGTCTGCGAAACACCCGTTGGGAGCGCCGTCGCCGCCGCAATCGACGAGCCCGACAGCGTGAGATTCGAACTCGTCCCAGTGATCAGCGCGAGCGTGCTTGAACTGCCGAGCAGCCGGTTGATCGAATATACAGCCCCGGCGCCGCTGACGGTTGCCGCCTGCGCCTTCAACTGGCGCGAAAACAGGGCCTTACCGAGTGTTTCGAAGACGCTCACTGCTGCACCCCATAGGTCAGAGTACCCGAAGCGATCGTCGCCCGAGCGCAATAGACGACACCAGCGACATTGGCCATGTCGATATCTTCATTCGCGTTGCCGGTGAACGATGCCCAAGGCTGCCCGCCGATCGTCAGCGGGTTGATGTTCGCGCAGCCGTCGGTCGAAGTGCCTGCGTAAATGGTGCCCGACCAGGTTCCCTTGAGCACCACTCGAATGGGCCGGCCAAGCTGCGGCGTGAGCGGCCCGATTGTGGCGACGCCTGCTGCGAACGTCGCGGTCCCGCTTGTTGCGGTCGCCGTTGAGCTGGTCACGGTGCCGAGCTGCGGAGTGGATGTGGCTGCTGCAACAGACGCACTGCCGCATGCGACCAGCACGACGGGATTCGCGGCAGGATCTCGAACACAGACGATGGCGGTAGCCGTGGTTTTGTTGCCGTTGAAATCGCGGACGACTGGTGGAATCGGCGCCACTTGTGCGAACGCATTTACTGGAATGCACAGCATCGCTGCACCGAAGATCAATCGCTTCATTGCTTCGACTCCAATGTCGTGGTTGTGGTGGTCACGACAGCCGGTGTCGCGGGATCGGGGTCAGCCCCGCCCTGCGCATCGAATGTGCCGCCTCCGAATTTTGCGCTGATCTGTCGCAGTGCCACAGTCATCGCGAGGCCGGTCACGACCACCAGAAGCAGCCCCTCCACGCCCAGTGCGATATGGAAAACTAGGCGCGGTGTGTTCCGTATGATGACGGTCATCGCCCCGAGCAGCAGCGTCAGGCCGACGCCCAGCCCGCAAAATGTCAGCGTGGTGACGGTGCGGCGGAAGTCGAAATCTGTCTGCATGATTGCGCATTATCATCTTTCGGTGGATTTTGCCAGTTGACTTCCGCAAGCCGATCGCTCAATCAACCATTAGTTGATTATCGGTTGAAAAAGGGAAGTCAGATGACACGTGCAGAACAGCGTCGCCTCCGTTTTGGTCGCGATCGCACTCCGGGTTTCACACGATCGCCGAGCAAGCGCATCAACGCCGCAATGCAGGCGATGGCTGTGGCGATCGCGCTGGAACGCAACGCGTTGGATCAATCGCCGCTGTCGGTGATTGAACTGCAGAAGGAAGCCGTGCTGCGCGTTGCCAAGACGCTGCCCGCGGCACCGGCATCCAAGCTCTATCGCTATCGGCCGTCGCGGTCCGACAATCCGATCTACCGCGGCCAGAACGGTGATGGGCCTCGGCGTCTCGCCGCTGCTGCGGCTGTCGCAGCGAAGCCGAAGCGGGTGCGCGCGAAGAAGGTCGCATCGGCATGAAGCGCGTTTCAATCGCAATCGCGCTGCTGGCGCTGAGCGGCTGCATGGTCGCAACGGCGCCGCAGTCCGCCGACAACACGGCGATCTGGACCGACCCCAGCACCGGCTGCCGATACATCGTTTACCGCGATGGCCTCGGCAACACTTCGGTTGGCAGCCTGTCGATCCGATTTCGACGCGACGGCAAGCCCGACTGCCCCGGTGCAACGTCATGATCTGGGCCATGCTCAGCGCGTTCGGCGTCGGCTGGTGGTCCGCCGATCTGGTACGCATCGCCACCGCGAAGCCTGCGCCATCGGATATTTGGTATACGCAGGCCGATCGGCAGCCGCGCGCCATTGCACTCTCAGCCACCATGCTCGCGCTCTCCGTAGCGTCGCTGTGGATGACGTGGCCGCAGTCATGAGTTGCCCACTCAACCTCACCTATCCTGCGGTGTTCGACCCGTTCACCCACCCTACCCTAGTCGCTGCGATGCTGTCGGCCGGACCGGACGGCATCATTCAGCCGGCAGACTGCGAACGGTGGTTCAGCCGGGACCAGAACGAGATGTTCGCGCGCGGCTGGGTTCGGCAGCACCAGCTCAGGTGCGATCGAAAGTGGTCGTATCGGCTGACCGAAATCGGTGTCGAGCAGGCGGCTGCGTTTCGCGCAGATGGCTGGAATTTCGACGACTACGATGCTTGGCACGGCGATACGCTTTATCGTCCGCAGGTGGCAGCATGAACACATCGACCGGGCCCCTGGTCTGCCAGCAGCCGCCTGCCGGGATGTATTGCACCCGGGAACCCTGGCACGATGGCCCCTGCGCGGCGTTGCCGATCCCTTGGCCGCGCCCGTTCGCGGCGCCCCGTGGGGCTCAGACGCGGATCGACTCCGTGATCGAGGTCGCCGTGAATATCGCGATCGGCGCGGCACTGACGCTCGCAGGCCAAGTGGTGATTTTCCCGATCGCTGGAATCCACGTCGGCGCCGGGACGCATCTTGGCATCGTCGCAGCGTTCACGTTCATCAGCGTCGCGCGGCAGTACATCATCCGTCGCGCGCTGAATGGTCGATCGCCGTGGATGTGGCTGAAGACGAAGGCTCAGAGGAGGTTGATCCGATGACCCGCGAGACCTGCTGCCATAGAACTGTTCGCATTCGCTGCCATGACTGCCCGTATGTCTGTCCGACTTGCGGCAATATCATCGGCGGCACAGGCGACGCAGTTCGTTGCGAATGTCCTGCGCGGCAGGCCTACGTTGCAGGTTTCCTGTTCTCGGCAGATCGCAACTGGCTGGCGCTGATCCGGAAGCAGAAGCCCAAGTGGCAGGTTGGCAAGCTGAACGGGATCGGTGGAAAGATCGAACCCGGCGAGACACCGCTTGCTGCGATGATCCGAGAATTCGCGGAGGAAGGTGGCGTGGTCGTCACTGGCTGGCAGCCAGTCGCCGTGCTCACCGGGTCGGATTTCATCGTCCACTTCTTCGCGGCTTTCTCCGATGTGATCGACAGCGTCATGTCAATGGAAGCCGAGCAGATCGAGATCCGGAAGACCAACGTCCACCTCCGCGATCCCATGCTCATGGCGAATCTCGGCTGCCTGATCCCGCTCGCTCTCGACAGGTCGGGCATCGTGAAACCGGTGATCATGACCGACGGCATCCCCGAAGCATCGCAGCAACGGGGCGCGACCGCATGACCCGCAGCCGCCGCGTCGCCACGCGCCTCCGATACCGCGAGGACAACATGCTGATCTCCGAGAAGATCGAGCGTGTGGCCGCAACCGCACCCGTGGCCCAGGCTACCTCCGTTCAAGGGAACCCGAAATGAAGGAATTTCTGCTGATCATCATCGCAGTCATCCTATGGCTGGGCATCGGCGGCATCGAGCGCGCGATCGACCGCAACACGGCTGCGCTGCGCGCTGGGACGCCGACCACGGTGGTGTCGCAATGAGCGTCCGTCTGATCGCAATCAGCCGCCCCGTCATCGACGATGTCCCCGGCACCACCGAACTGCTGGCCTACATGGCCCGCGTCTCGTCGACCGCGAACCAGAACAGCCATGAGACCGGCGGCAAGCTGCTGCGGTCGCTGGTTCGCCGGAAGGAGTGGTCGCCGCTGGAGATGATCTCGCTGACCATGGAAATCGTGACGACGCGCGACATCGCTCGCCAGATTCTGCGACACCGGTCGTTTTCGTTCCAGGAATTCAGCCAGCGCTATGCTGCGGTGGTCGAGCCTCCGGTGCTGCGAGAAGCACGACTACAGGATCATGCTGATCGGCAGAACTCGATCGATACGGATGATCGAGGGCTTGCGGAAGAGTGGGTATCCCAACAGGCAGCGGCGAACCGTGCCACCCAAGCGGCCTACCAGTGGGCGCTCGACTACGGCATCGCCAAGGAAGTCGCGCGCGCCGTGCTGCCCGAAGGCACGACGCCCTCGCGGCTGTACATGGCAGGGACTTTGCGTTCGTGGCTCCACTATTTGGATCTCCGCTGTGACCCGAAGACCCAGAAGGAACACCGGCTGCTCGCGGCGGCTGCCAGTGCCATCATCGCAACCGAACTTCCCGATCTCGCCGATCTGCTGCCGCATCCGGCGATCCGCGCCCCCGTTTCCGTGTGAACTGGAAGGTCCAAGCCGAGGTGCTGTGGAAATCGGAACCCGAAATCGAAGATGCGCGGAAGCTGCCCGGCTGGAGCAGCTTCCACCGTGAGTGCGGCAAGCGGGTCCTGTTTTTCGATCATATGACGAGAGACGGCCGCCGCGGCGCCTGGTCCTGCGATGCCTTCACGCTGCGTGGCACCGATCAGGTGAAGCTGGCGACCGGCAAGGGGAAGACCGTGGTCGCCTCGGTGCTCGACGCTCTCGCGCAATCGGGAATCGCCGTGCCGGGTGTGGCGGATCTGCTGACCCAGGTCGTCGCGGCGCCCGCTGATGAGGATGAATTCGCCAACCTGTTGCCGCCGGCCGCTGTGGCTGATGACGACGATTTTGAGGGACTGATTTGATGAAGGTGCAGGGAGTTTTCATCACCGATGCGCAGCAACGCGCCGGCCGCGAGGCGATGGTTGGCCAGTTCAACGCCCATGCTGTTCGCGCCGCATTGACGCGCGCTGGCGTGATGGGCGGCAGCCCCGGCGACTATTTCGTCGAACGGGTCGCAGATCGGCTGATGCAGCAAGAACGGAAGCGCGGGACCGTGCGCGCCATCAATAACAAGGTATGGGAGCGAGTGGCGTGACCGCGCAGCTCGTCGCCCTGTGCAGCCCCGCCCCTGGCTGTGGAAAATCCGAGGTCGCGCGCCATTTGGTCGACGCCCACGGCTTCAATCTGATCAAGTTCGCCGACCCGCTGAAGAATATGGTTCGGTCACTGCTCTACGATGCGACCAACTGGGCAGCGTCTGAATTGATCGAGCGCTATGTCGACGGCGATCTGAAGGAAACAATCATCCCCGAGATCGGGGTCAGCAGTCGCCATCTACAGGTCACGCTCGGGACCGAATGGGGCCGCGACCTGATCCGCGCCGACCTGTGGCTGCATCTGACTCGCCAGCGGATCGTAGCGCGCATGGAAGCAGGCATCAACGTCGTCGTCGATGACATGCGCTTCCAGAACGAACTGGCGATGCTTGAGGAACTCGGAGCGACCACCGCCCGTGTCACACGTCCAGGCTTCATTCCCTCGACCACGCATCGATCCGAGGGAGCGCTCGACGAAGCCCACGTCGACTGCATTCTGCGCAACACCGCAGACATCGCCTATCTTCAGCATCAAACCGATCGGCTCATTACCCATGCCTGACACCACCGACCGCGCATCCATCATCGCCTATATCGAGGCACGCGTCACCAAGCTGCTCGACCGCGCCGAAAAGCATCCCGAAGACGCTTCGTACTACCGCGGCACAGCCACGATTTTCACGGCATTGATCGGTGAGATCGCAGCCGAGTTTGATCGTGCATGATTTCGATATCACTGTTCGAGGATACCGGGCCGCGATGATGCGCCGCGCCCAGTGGCGCTGCCGTAACGGGGGTCTTGACCCCGAAGAGCTGCTGCAGGAATTCTGGCTCATCATCTGGCGGCAGTGGGATGTGCTCGCCGCTGTCGAGCGCCTGTCGGGGCTGCTGTTCTGCATCCTCGATCGCACCGCCAATCTGATGTGGCGCGACCTGCACCGTCGAAAACGTTCATCGGATCTGGTCAGCTTTGAGGATTGGCACGAACCGGCGATTGCGGGCGCCCAGGAAGCAGCCGTCGGGATCGACTGGGCGCTGCGCCGCCTTGCGCCCCGCGCACGGTCAAGCGTGGTCGCCCATGTGCTCGGCAACACCGCTGCCGAGATCGCCGCAGCGGAAGGTATAAGCGAGGCCGCGGTAACAAAGCGGCTTCGTGACGCGCGGCGATCGTTGACATAAGCACAGAATCAACTACTGGTTGATTAAACAATCGAAAGGTATTTCCATGAGCGAAATCGGGCACAATTCCGACGTCATCGCAGCCGACCAGTTGCGACTGCTGATCGAGCGTGTGGAGCGTCTCGAAGACGAGAAGAAGGGCATCTCCGACGACATTCGTGACGTCTACGGGGAGGCCAAGAGCACTGGTTTTGACGTGAAAACGATGCGCTCAATCGTGCGACTGCGGAAGATGGAACAGCATCACCGCGAGGAACAGGAAGCGCTGCTGGACACGTACAAAGCCGCTCTCGGTCTCGACTGATGAGCGACAGCATCGAGCACCACATTCGCCAGCTCGCACCTCAAGGTGTCCGCATGCATTTATGGCCGGTTGCGGGTGGTGGTTTTCAGGCGAACGTTTCTGAGCGCGCGGGTGGGTGGACATGCGAGACGCAGGACGACCCAATCTATGCGTTGCAGGAGGCATTGCGCCTTCGCGCGACAGGCGTCGCAATCCGAACTGTCGTGCATGATTCTGAACTAGAGCCCCGGCAGATCGACATCGAAGACGCGATCGCTCTGGCGCACGAGACGGACGCTGGTGCCGGCAGGTATCCTCCACCCCCCGCAGACGATGACGACTTTAAGGGGCTCATGGGTTGAACAGCATCACACTCCATGCCGGCGACAACCGCGCCTCACTGGCTGCGATGATCGCGCGCGGCGAACTGGTCGATTCCGTGGTCACAGATCCGCCTTATGGACTCGTATCGACCACCAAACGGTTTGGCGCCGAAAAAGCAGCGCCCGCGAAGTTCGGCAGCGACGGAGCGTTCGCGCGTGCGTCGTCGGGATTCATGGGCTCCAAATGGGACGCCACCGGCATCGAGCGCGATCCTGAGTTCTGGTCGCTGCTCTTCCAGGTGCTCAAGCCCGGCGGCTACGTGCTGGCGTTCAGCAGCCCGCGCACCGGCCACTGGCAGGCATGCGCGATTGAGATGGCCGGGTTCATTATGCATCCGTTTTTCGGGTGGGTGTACGGCTCTGGATTTCCGAAAGCGCACAATGCGTCGAAGGCGATTGACCGTGAACTCGGCACCAGTGGCGTGATCGTGCCCATCGGCGAACCAGTCAAACGTATGATCCCTGGAAACCAGCAACATGTCAGCGGTGACTGGATCAAAACCGACGACCGGGAATACCAACCCGGCACGTACGTTCCTGGCAGCGACGACGCAGCGCAATGGGAAGGTTGGGCCTACGGCGCCCAGTCGATGAAGCCCGCGCTCGAACCGATCTACGTCGGCCAGAAGCCGTTCGCAGAGAAAAACGGCGCGCTAAATCTGCTGAAGCACGGCGTCGGTGCAATGAATATCGACGGGTGTCGGGTAGAGGCGACTGGAGAAGGTCGGAACCGCGAAGGTGAAGTCTCACAACAGCGTCGCTACACCGAAGCCGGAAGCACAAATTTCGCTGCGACTCCTGGGCCGAGAGGTGGTTCGCCCGCCGGCCGCCACCCTGCAAATTTGCTCCACGACGGCAGCGATAATGTGGTCGCAATGTTTCCGGCCAAAGCTGGTGCGCATGCCCCTGTGACCGGTGTAGAGCCCTCCGGCAAAACCGGGAATGTGTACGGCCAATTCACCGCGCGCACACCATCCGACCGCACTGGCGATCTTGGCTCAGCAGCCCGCTTCTTTAACAGCTTTCCTACATCCGGCGAATCGGAGTACGAGAACGGAACACAACGAGAACAGGCACTCGAATGCGATCCGCTTTTCTACCACGCCAAGGCCAACAAGACCGACCGCTCAGGCTCCAAGCATCCCACGGTGAAGCCGATCGCACTGATGCGCTGGCTCTGCCGACTGGTGACGCCGCCGGGCGGTACGGTGCTCGATCCTTTCGGCGGGAGCGGCACGACGGCAGCCGCCGCGCGCGCGGAGAATTTCGACTGCATCCTGATGGAAGCCGAGCCTCAATTCATCGCCGACATCAAGCGTCGGTTCGACCTGGCCGACGATGATTTTGCGGATCTGATGCCCGATGATTTCGCAGCTTTGATCGCCTAGCGATCAAACAAAGATCATTCAACTAGCGGTTGACTCTACACAAAGGGTTAATCATACCGTTGCCAGTAGGGGAGTATACTGATGTTTCAAGCTTTGAGCTTCGTCCGAATCAACGCGGACACAACCAAATGTTTCTGGAGCGTTGTGCCAACCGGAGACTACGCGACCGACTGTCAAAGCGGTCGCGACCATGCCGAGGCACTTGCCGATTACATCGTCGCCGAGGGTGATCCGAATATTTTCGGTTCGGTCGTCCGCGCGATTACCGAGAGCGGAAGCTTCGGGGCGATCGAGATTGGCTTCTGCAACACGATCGCGCAGCGCTTACTGTGAGCCCGCACCTGCAGCCCAGCTTTACGGCTGGGGTTGCGGGGCTGGCACGACTTGAATGCGGGGTGGCGCTTCGATCTGTCGCTGGAGCATCTCAATTTTTGCGGCCGCCGCGATTGCCGCCTGATCCTTTGCCTCCCAGGTCATCTTGGCGAGGAAACAGAGCAGGCCGATAATGATCATGAAACCGGTCGTGCAAGCCCACTTCAGAAAGCTTTTGATCTCGCCGATGTTCGTGTTGATATTCTGATATCGCTCGGCGCACAGATCTTCGTGAGACGCAATATCGATCTCGTTCTTCTTGCCCAGCGCCAACGCGTCAATCGCGATGCCTTCGAAGAAACTCGGCCCCGCGCTGCTCACTTCCGGCACCCGTCCACCGCGATCTCAAGCTCGGCCAGGCGCGCAGCCCGCAGTGGTCGACCTGCGGTCAGCAGGAGATAGCGAGATGCTGCGTCGACTGCCGCACTCAATGCGGCGTCAGTGTCGGGGTACGACGGGGCTGCGGTCAGCGTGGCCGGCACGCAGGCTCTGAAAGTCGGCACCTTCACGGTCACCGTTCGAACGATCGGCGCTGCGACTGCGGGATGCGTGGCAGGTTTCGTGGCGCAGCCTGCAAGCAGCAGCGCGGTCGCTGCGATCATGGAGCGATTCATTTCAGGCTCTCCAGCAGTCGCGCATCAACGTCCTGGACGCGAGCGAGCAGTGTGGCACCACGCGGCGGCGTCGCGAGCAAGACGGCTGCTTGCGCCTCGGCCTTCTTCGTCTCGGCCTGCGCGATGGCGAGTCGCCGCGTGGTATCGGCGAGCTTGATGGCATCGGATTTGGCCTGGGCGTCGAGGATGCCATTCTGGGCCGTGAGACCGCCGATCGCCGTAGCTGCGTTCGTCCGGCATTGCGCGACCGAGACTAGCAGGCCCGTGGTGGGATCGTTGATCTGTGCATCAAGCTTCGCGTTGACGCTGTTCAACTGGTAGTTCTGGATCTGAGCGTACGCGAGGAAGCCCGCCAGTGCCAGCAACGCGACCGATCCGACGCCGGCAGCCAGCTTCCACTTCCACCCAGTGACCGAGTCGAGAATGCCTGAGATGGTCAACGCCAGTCCCCCGAGATCAGAGCTTTTTGGAAATCGACCGCGTATCCGGCGATCAGCGCAGCATCGTCGACACCATTCACAATCGCGCGCGCCTTGGTGAATTGGATCAACCCAGCTGAGCCGACCACGGGAAGAAACGTGCGGCACGACACCCCGGTATACCAGCCGACGGTCATCGCATCGATCATGCTCCCAGCGGCGATCGCGGGCTCAAGCATGCGATTCGGATTGGCGACCAGAGATCCACCGAGCCCGAGCACCTTGTCGGCGCGCGTATAATTCGTCCGGCCAGTTGTCTGCGGATAACCGCGGCCGCAGAATAGCGCGCCGTCGCCCGGCTTGATGTTGCCTAGCTCGCGCGCCTTCGCAGGACGGCTGCCGCCGATATCATACATCCGGAAGAAATACTTCGCAGCCGCGGCGGGGCTGAGCCAGTTCGCCTCGACCACGGGCTCCATGGTGTGCGCAGATTCGTGGTATGCTGTCGCCAGCGCGTAGGCGATCCACGACAGCGGCCAGTCCCGAGCGCCAGCGGCACTCAGGATCTCGTTGCAGCCGTCGATTTCACCCTGATCAAGCGTGGGCCCGAGCAGCTTGCCGCCACGGAGCGCTGTGAAGAACGCAGCAGGTTTGCGCAGCGATGTACTCACGTGGCTCAGGCCTTGCGGACGATCACGCGGAGCATGGTGCTCGCGAGATCGACGGTTGCGCCGCTTTCGTTCTGCAGCCGCACGGTGACGGTGTTCGCCGCGGACACGTAGCCGGCGATCATGATGCCTTGTAGGTCCACCGCGAGCGACACAGCCGTGACGAAGTCGCCGAGCGCCGCGCCCGGAACGGCCACCGTGGTCGATACACCTGCACCATCAACGAGGCTCGGCGCATCGTAGGTCGCGGAGCCGAACAAGAGCTTGCCGATTGCCGCGTCGAGCAGCTTCAGTGCTGCGACGTATGCGCGCTTGAACAGAAAGTCGCCGGTCGTGTCGAGCGAGAGACCGAGGTTGGTCGTGGTAGGTGCGGCCATGTCGACATCTCCGGATAGGGAATCACTTTTTGGTTGATTTCGCACTATCACAGTGCCACGCTGGAGTCCAACTGGCGTACGTCAGCGGTTCGCCACCAGGGTGATGCCAATATCCGAGAGCGTCGCATCCTGCGATGAAGGCGCACTGATCGTCAGCACATCGCCTGGCCCTGCACTGAATGCCCCACTGCTCGTCGCGAAGGACCCGTTCACGCCCGCCGCGGCGAATGTGATCGTGGCGACCGTGGTGCCGTTTTTCGCGACCGTCAAGACTGTGGAGCTTGTAGCTGCCCCGATCGCCCGGGCAATGCTCCCCGGCAGTCCCGAGGCGAAGTTGAGCATGCGAGTGGGTAGGTATATCGCGATATTCGCGGAGGCACCGGGACGGCCAGCCACTGACGACATCAGGTCTACGGGTTCGCCGATCCAGACTGTACCGTCGAAGACGACGATTTGCTTGGTGTCTTTCACCCATGCACGCCACCCTTCGAGCGGTGTGATGTTGACCCATACCCCACCGTCGCGCACCGCGATCAGACCGGTGCCGGGTGTGATATAGATCATCCCGTCGGTCGGCGATCCCGGCAGTGCGGTCGTGCGACTTGCGACGACCAGTTGTGTGGTGGCCGACAGCAGACGCAAGTTCACATCGTTTTCGGTGTCCCAGCCATCGCTGCCGTGGGTCCAGAATCCTTTCAGCCCGATACCGGGAAGCGCGCGTTCGCCAGTCATTATTCGTCCCTTTCGAGCGGATTGTACGGCCCCTGCCTATGCGGAGGGTTCCAAGGGTCGACCGGATCGGGTGGCGGCGGCGCTGGCGGATCGACCGGGGTGATCGGAACATAGTCGCCGCCACCGCCATAGAACGTGCCGTATGCTCGCCCGTAGCCTCGAACGGTAATCGTCACCGAAATTTCATGACCCTGCAACGATTCCAGGCCATCACGAACCGCCGTCACCCGCACGATCCCGGCGGCTTCGCTGTGGAAACCTTCGATCGGAATATCAAAGCTGGTGCCGGTGAGCCCCGCATAAGTCGCCAGCACGGTACGGTCGCTTTTCATCAGCGTCACCGTAGTCGTCTGCCCAGCTTCCGGCGTTACCGTGTTGTCGGTCCAGCGGATCACCCGAAGCGGTTCCATGAGCCGATTTCGGTTCGCCCAGGTGAGCGGCAGTGAAGAAGCCGTACCTGCTTCCACCGTAGCGAAACCGACGCCGCCGATCTTGACGTTCCCGGGGCGGTTCGGCCGCCATGGTCGATCGGTCAGTGTCTGGGATACGATAGGCGCGAGGCTTTCCGCGAGCACATCTCGCGACGTGCGGGTCAGCAGCTTGTATTGTGCAATCTCCCCTGCTGCCCGTACGGTCGTGTCCGCAGTCGCGATATTGATCGGCGCGAACCACAACGCCGTTCCGGCAGCCCACGCATGCGGCACCGTGTCCAAGAGGCCGCGCGCCAGCGTGATGCCGCTGCCATCGGACCCGGTGATCAGCGCGATCTCCATTGCGGTTTCGCCGACGTCCCCGATCATCACGAAGGTGTTGATCGCAGTGAACCGTGGTCCGAAGAACCCGACCGGCGTGATCGTCGAAATGGGCTCTGCGGCCAACGCCGAGGCCAGCGCGGCTCGACCGACCACGGCATGCAGTCCCAGGTCAGATGTTGTCGCGACACCGGTAGGCGATGTTGCCGTGGTCAGCAGATCGTAGTCGAAGGTGTCCGTGTCATTTTGCGCAGCTAGCAGCAGCGTCGTCACCTCGGGGTACAGCGACTGCGCGACAGCCTGCGCGTTGAGGGTGTTCTCGACGAAATACCGCGGCATCGTAATGACGCGTGCGAATGCCATCGGCGCCGGATCGCTCGCCGGGTCCACCCACTGGGACACAGGCGGCGCGGTATAGTGGGAGGTCGGAAGCCCGAAGATGTCTTCGATCGCATTGACCGTGATCGACGGCGCCCCCGGCTTACCGTAGTCAATTTTCCCGATGCGCAGGATCACTCCGTCGATGCCGTCTTCGGGCGAATACAGGCGCGCGAGGCCACCCGGCACGAAGTTCCAGGCCGACCGGTCGACTTCGATCTGGAAACTGGCAAGCGGCGCCGACACGCTGCGGAGATCCCGGAGCGCCAGCCGCATCGCCAGCTCGGCGTTCCGGACGGCGTAGTAGTTGCGCGACTGCGATACGATGTTGCCCTGGATCGAACAGTTCGCCAGATCCTGCGCGCTGACCGTTTCCTCGCTCTCGTTGACCGGGTTCGTCCAGGTCACGACGATCTCGTTGATCGTTTCGCCCCAGAGCTTGCGATCGAACTTCTTGATCGTGCAGTTGTCGGGCGTCAGCGTCGGGAGGTCCGCGGGATTATAGTCGTCGCGGATCAGTTTGATCGTGATCAGGCCATCGCTCGGGTTCACGAAGACGGTCGCCAGAATGTGGTCGACCACCTCGCTGACGAAGGCTTCGATCGTCGTCGATTTGACCCAGGCGAGCGACAGCCCGAAACCTTCGTTGAACAGCGTCACGGCTGCGGCTTCGAACGATGCAACGTTGATCAGCCCGGCAGGTGCCCCCATTCCCCAATCAAGGTTCGTCAGGCATTCGAAGATGATGTGCGCGCCATTCGCGTCCTGCCCGGATGAGCCGAACGAAATATTGGTCGTGGAGTCGGTGACGGTGACTTCGCAACCGATCAGCCGCACCGTACCGCCGCTGGAGACGTCCTGCGAATTGCTGCCGGACGCGACGGTGAAGGTGCTGTCGACCTTGGTGATGGTGATCACCAGCCCGTCGACCGTGACGACGCGATCCGAGCCACCCGTGAGATTGACGGCGACGAAATGGCCGCCGACAGTCTGGCCCACCTCATCGACCAGGGTGGCAGTCGCGCCGTTGCAGGTGACGGTCAGATTATTGACCGACAGCGTGACCACGTTGCCGATCATCGCGGTAGCGGGGTTGAGCCCACGCGGCGCGCGGCGCACCTGTACCCACAGCGTTTTCAGATACGGTGTGTTTGACGTCCAGTAGAAGCCGCTCCCGGCGACGCCACCTGTGAAGAACAACGACGCAGTACCGCGGTAGCCGGGGCAGGTCGCGGTGGTGACGCCCATCCGGTTTGCCAGCGACTCCGGCATGACCTGATTGTCGTTACCCGGCAGCCAGTAGGCCGAGCCGCTGACGCCGCCCTCTTTGGTGTTTCCGCCGAACAGATTCGGCACGTTGATGCTGATGTCGCCTTCGCTGGTGATCGCCCCCGTCCACGCAGGTTTCTCGCCGACGAAGATGCCGAGCATCGCGTCGACCGGCCCCCAGCAGACGCCCCAGTGCGCGGACAGTCGGTAATCAGTGACTTCCGCTTGGCTACCGCCGGCGCCTTTACCCATTTTCGGTGCTCGCGGCGTCGCGCGCCATGCGATCGTGGACGACGGCCAGACCGTGGGCATCCACTGCCGCGAGCGTGGTCGCTGCGATTCCATTGTCGAGGAAGTGGCGGAAGTTCAGCCCGTTCTGTTCGAACCAGCCACGGGCACCACGGACGCAGAAGACACGCCGCACATCGTCGATCGTGATGATCAGATCTCGGGGGATCATCAGACGGCGACCTTGTAGGTCAGCTTCGACTTCTCGCCGTACCAGAGGCAGTTGGGGCTCTTAATCGTCAGCGTGCCGAAGGGAACCGGCATCTCGCGCCCGGCTTCGGCAGTGGGCGACTCGAGGTCCTTTGCGGCCACCGGTTTCGCCACCTTCGGCTGCGGCGTGATCAGATAGCTGACGATCGAAAGCGCGAGTGATATCGCGAGTGAGATCAGCGCTGCTACGATCAATGCCATGCCGGTGCATTATCACGTTTTGGTTGACATTAGAACCGCAGGATGATTATTCAATCGCAGGTTGAAAAAGAGATGCTTCGATGCTGACGAATGATGGTGCGCCGATACGCGAGGATGTGACGCAGGCTGATCGTGAGGCGGCAGAGGATGCTTATCTTTCGTGCTTCGAACCCCAGCCAAATGATCTTTGGTTGAAAGCACTGCTCGACGGGAAGCATGATAATGACGAGGTTGTGCAGTTTTGCCGTCGTCACCGCCTCGCCCACACCGCCCGCCCCGACGCCGGGGATGAGGTCGAGCGGGTGTTGACTTGCGAGTATGGCGAAGACGAGCAGTCCTATGCCCTCTGCTGGGAGAACGGGTGGGCAATCACCGCTTTTCCATCGGGCCGGGTAGTGGTCACCAAGTCGCCGCGCGAGGTGGCCTATCGGGCTTTCGGATGCGACGTTTCCGAACTCGCCGCCATGCGCGAGGGGGTGGACCGGGGGATGGTGGAGGTGCCGCGCGTTCTGCCCGTTTCCATCTGTGATGCTATGACTGAGGTCAAGGTTTCTGACGGGCAAGGCGGCTTCACGGCCCTAAATTGGGAGGAAGCCGAGCAAGTCTGGGAAGCCGCTCTCGCAGCCCTCTCGCGCAAGAGAGACCCCGCATAATGTGGTGGCACCGCTTCACCCGATCGAAACCCGCGGTCGCCCCAAAGCCCGAACCCACGAAACCCGTGATCGACGAAACTCGGCAGCGCGGCTACTTTGATCCAGCGGTGATTGCGCTGATCAAGGATGCGAAGCTCACCCCGCCGCCCGAGCCATCTTGTCCCGCTCGATCTGAATAAGCTCCCGCGCATCAAGCTCACGAACGCAATCGGCTACCCGGTCGGCGCCTTCCGCGGCGAACTCACGCTGGCAGCCTGCGTCTATCTGGGCGGCGCGGGACTGCTGGGGCACTGGCGCAAGCGGAAGCCGTACCGTCATCAGAACGATCGCCAGCAGGACGAATGCCCCTGCCCCGACCACAAAAAATCTGCCGACGCCACCCATCACAATTTCTCCCGTGTCGCAAGTATGCGCCGCCGAGTCGCCGCGGTCAATAAAACTGCGCTTCGTTGCTCAGCGGATTCGTCTTCGGAATCCACGGGTGGCCACCGAAATTGTGAATGTTGTTGAACACGTTCAGACAGTCACCCATCTGCCGGTTACAGCCCAGGGACAGCGTTATGGCACTGCCGACCGTGAGTCCCCCGATCGCGGCTGAAATGATGATCGTGTTTTCGCCAGGCACCACTTTCAAGATTGTGCGGATATCGGTCTGCGCAGTCTCGGCGGCGACCATGATCCCGTTCGCGAATTTCGCCTGATCCAGCGCGCCCGGCCACCCGGCCGCCATGGTGATGTAAGTGCCGTTCACCGCGACCACAGTAGCCGTGACGCTGAATGCTGCCCGATCGGCGCGGCAGTACGGCCCGTAGAGCACGTGCGGGCAGCCGTACTGGTAGCGGCGCCGCAGACCCGGTCGCCGCATCGACGTCGAGATCGGTTCGCACGACAGGGTGGCGCGGGATTTCGCGCGGCTGCAAGACAACACGCGGCCCGACCACACGGCGATGAACTGGTGGTCGGGATCGCTGCCATGACCTTGCAGCATCACACAGCTCACCACCTCGGACGGCGGAAAGACGCGGAACAGTTCTGCGATCGGCGCGGAGACCGGAAGCGTGATCCGGAACGTCGATTTGTCCAGATTGCCCGAACTGGTGACCGCGTCCCGATCGAGCGGCAGGGGCTCGTATGTCGTGCCAGCGAACGTGATCGCTTCTTCGGCATCGGTGTAGCCGTAGACGTTGTCGCCCGAGGTGAACCGGATCAGGATGTCCGGCTGCCCGAGTGAACGGCTGGTTTCGTAGGTGGGGAATGACATTCGTCCGCATTATCATCTTTCGGTTGATTTTGCGAGCGGCAGGTCGCAGGAAACCGGTATGGCACTACGGGCAGACGATTATGAGGTCCGGTTAATTCCGCAACCCGAGTGGCGAGCTGCGCGACAGTTTGTTGTCGAGCACCACTACAGTCGCGGATGCTCAAATACATCGGTGTACGCGCACGGTCTCTACCGCAAAGGCGCCAGCGAGTTGCTCGGGGTGGCGATGTGGATGCCACCTACTCGGATCGCTGCTGAGTCCGTGAACGAGCCGCAGTGGCGCAAGGTCTTAACCCTCTCGCGTCTGGCAATTCGGCCCGACGTTCCGAAAAATGGCGCCACGTTTCTGATGGGCCGTTCGATCCGGCTCATTCGCCGAGATGCTCGGTTCGTCAGTTTGGTGACATACGCCGACGATTTTATGAAGCATACGGGTGCGATCTACCACGCAGCGAATTGGACCTATGTCGGCAAAACGGCTAAATACCCTCGCTGGGAAGATAAGTCCGGAGGCCAAGTCGCAAAGCTCGCGACGAAGACCCGAACCAACGCGCAGATGCGGGCACTTGGCCACACCCTAGTCGGGACTTTCGCGAAGCATAAATTCGTCATGCATCTGAAGCAGCGCTGCGAGGGCGATCGCATCCCGGGAAGCGCGGAAGCGGCTATACTATTTTTTGCCGCCGCCTGTTAATTGAAGATCCCAGGATACTGGACGTTCACTAGGCGATCGAGCAGATCCAGAATCGGCGTGTCCCCGCCCCAGTTTTCGAATGCCCACTGCGCAGCACCGTCGTAGTCGACACCGGTTGGCGCTTCGACCACGGCGATCGGCAACGTCGTCATCGCAAGCTGGGTCTGCGCGACATCGGCTGTCAGCCACTCCAGCGTCAGATCGTCCGAGGCCAGCCGCATCACCGGCATCCAGCAGATCATCGCAACGTCGCTGGGGTTGATGTCGAACAACCACGGGGAGTCGACGGTGAGCACCGTGTCGCCGGCATTCGTCGTCATGCTTTCCACATGGCGGTAGAGCCGACGCCCATCGACCATGATGACCGCGATCGACTGGTAGACCGGGTCGTTTGAATATGCGGCGTAGGTGTCGATCCCGGCGACCCGGAATGTCGATGTCCCGCCCGCGCTGGCGACTTTCAGCGGTAGATCGTTGATCCAGGTCGGCATGAAAAATTCACGCTGTTGCCCGAAGCATCGCCAGTAGAACGATTCCAGTGCGCGGGCTTCGGGTTGCCCGTCGGCAAGGAATGTCGCCTTCACCGTCATGCTTCCGAAGTCGATGGGCCGAAACGTCTCGATCACCCCGAAGCCGACGTCCACGGTTTCGACATCCCAGTCGTGAGTCGCCGTGATGCCGCCAAGCCAGTTCGGCTTGAGCACGAACACCTCGCGGCCGTGCAGCGCGTCGACACCGCCCGAGACGGGGAACAGTCGCTCGGACGCCGGGGTGACATCGAATTTCACGTCGACCGTCGCTACCCCACTGGTCGGCAGCGAGGTTTCGATTTTCGTGGCGAGCTGGCCGACCAGTGCCGGGCGGATCAAGCTGCCGCTGCCGAACCCTGCCGGGACATCGGGCGTCACGGTGATTCCCGTTCCGGTCGCGGTCATGACGGTCAGCAACACACGCGCATCGCCGTCCGTCAGCAGCACCTGTGCATCGGCGACCAGCCACTCCGGAAGCGACGCAACTTGGATCGCGTTGCCTGGCGCCGCGCTGACCACGGCCACGCGCCGCACGGGATCTGCGAGCGCGACCGGCTGGTTCTGCCAGTTCGCCATCGACCGCCGCAGCACCAGCAGTAGGTTGCCATCGGCCATCGAAGTGAACGAGACCGACCGCCGCGGAGTGCTGCGCAGCGCCCGACGTTGCTCTTTGCCCGAGCGGCTGGTGACGATATCAGTGCGGAATGCGGATGCGATCTGCACC
Source organism: Parasphingomonas frigoris (assembly GCF_036663815.1). NCBI lineage: Bacteria > Pseudomonadati > Pseudomonadota > Alphaproteobacteria > Sphingomonadales > Sphingomonadaceae > Parasphingomonas > Parasphingomonas frigoris. The sequence goes on from NZ_JAXOJQ010000002.1 coordinate 236,970, forward strand.
GAGGAAGCCCAGTTGGGCTCCAACGGCCATAGGAACGGGTTGCTGGCCATGTACGGGTATTATCACTTTTTGGTTGACTTCGAAAGCGCGAGTCACGAAGACGGTGACATTCAACTTTTGGTTGACAATTAGGAGGCCATCATGATCATGGGTTCATCGGATACCGACCGTCATCGACAGGCCGAGCACATCGAAGAAGCGTTCGATCGCATCAACCGCGCAACCGCAGATCTGCGCTGCGCGTTGTCGCTACCCCCAGAACCCCGCGGCCCCGAACTCGTCGTCGTGCGCAACCGCGCAGCAGCTATGGCGGCAGGCTTCGACGAGCATGGCCGCCATCCCGTGAACCGCGATCTAACCGCTTGGTGGCCAGATTGCGGGATGGCGGGATTGTCCTGTCGTCCGTTGCAGCGCGTCACGATCGATCGGTGCGTCTCCGACAGGACGCCGGAAGGCTCGCTGCGCATGATCCTGCGCAAGCGGCAGATGACCTACGGCCCGAGCGCCGTGTTCATGGAGATCGAGTGATGGCCGAGGCGGAAGTGGCCCGCATTGTAAAGATCGAGGTTTTCTCGATGTATGAATCATGCGAGCGCACGACGTTCTGTGTGCGGGCGATCACCGATGAAGGATTGACCAAAGAGGTCGACGGCCATCGAACCGGTAGCATCTACACCAACGGCGAAGGGCTTTCTGTTGAGGAAGCTCGGGACCGCGCACTGATTGATGCGGCGACATGGGGCGATTTTCTTGGTCTAAAGCCCGAGCCATTTATTGTGGACGACGTCGTCATAGAGCCTTCGACGCATTTCAAAACCTACGCCTACCAGTGCGCTCGCATCGCGCTCGCATCGCCGGGGTAAAGGAAACCACTAATGACCGATGAACAGCGCGCCGCCGAAGTGGTCCGCATCGCCGCAATCTTCGCGAATGGGTGCGGCAACACAATCGTCCCGCCGACCGGTCCCGAGACGTGCGAAGAGTTCCGCACGGATTTCCTGCGGCGGATGAGCAACCTGATGCTTGGGCTCGCGCACGATGCTGCGGCGGACACGCTTGAACGTGCGGTGGTCGAATATGCCGACCTGAAGCCGGATGGCCCCGAGGCGACTCGGATCGGCGTTCGGAACCTGCCTGACTGGGCTCAACCGCTTTACGAGAGGGGTCGGCTGTGACCAATCAAATTGACATCCTCCGCGTCGAACTCGCCAAGCCCGTCGAATTGGAAGGCGAGGAGCGTCAGTGGTCACGCGGCACAGGTGATGTGTTCGATCCTTGGAACGTCTTTCCGGCGCTGTACGGCAGCTACTCGTCTGACTTTGACGACATGGCGATCCTAGTGCTCGACAACATCTTAAACAATCGCTGGGGCGCCGACCACGGCGAGACGCTCGCGCACGAGATGTTTCGTGAAATGCTCTGCACGGCCGGGCTCTGCACCTATGGCACATCCCCGCGAGGCTGCTTCCCCGATTATGTCGGTGGCGAGAGCATGCGGCCGCTACTGGCTGATTTGCTGGAGAAATGGCATGACTACCGCCGCGTCGAGTGGGATTCGGAATCGTGACCGATCCTCGCAACGGTGCGCTTGCTGACCGCTGCACCGAGATCGCCGATCAGGTGGAGCCGAAATACCGCACCTACGACGACAAACTCCACCAACCCGGCTACTCCTGCACCGGCCACACGGCGAAACGGTGGCAGGCGGCTTGGGACGGGGCGTGCATCGCGCTCGGCGGCGATCCGAAGGAGTATTTGGGATGAGTGTCTATCAAGAATTGCGGGATGCAGACATCGCAGAGGCCGAGATCGAACAGAAGATCGGCGAAGGGTGGACGCTAGATATGATACGCGCCCAAGCAGTCGAAGATGGCTACCTGGAAAACGAATGAAACCCGCCATCCACTTCGTCGGGTTCCGCGGCGACGAATACCTGTCGGCCGTTCGCATCTGGGGCAAGCCGGGCTTCATCCACATGGGCAACGACACCCGGATGCGGCGCGAGATGGCAGACGGCGATATCGTGATCTACGCCAACGGGTGCGAGGCGCGGCCGGCGGAACGGAATTATCCTGACCTAAAACCCTGCGACCCGGAGAATGGGGTATGAAAAAAATCCAGATTACCAACCGTCAAATGTACTGGCTTGGCCGAGTAGCCGGCTACTATGTCAATAATGAAGGTGCTGTTGGCGGGTCGCGCGGTTGCCCTGAAAACATAAATCCAGGTCGCATTGATGGCGGTGAGGTTGCTGCGCGTCAGCTTGCAGCTAAGCGGCTGATCGTTTGGGACAAAGGTTACCGGATGACCGATCTAGGCGCCGACCAGTGGAATCTACACCACCCAGACCACCCAGTCATGGTGCATCGACTGTGGCCGACGCCCGATGCCGAACCAAAACAACAACCCACTCAGTGTCCGATACGTCCGCGGCGTGTCATTGCGCCCGTGCTCACAATTGAAGAATGGCGCCATCTGTCTGAAATATTTGATTGTGCAAATGATCCTGTAAGTGCGAGGATCTTTGAAAAGGCGGGCACGATGCTTATGCTGCTGAGAGCCCCTACCCCAGCGCAGCCTTAAACTCAGACGGGTTATTCCCGATCACCGTCAACAATGCTTCCTCGCCCGCGCGCGTGCTGAGCATCGCCTGAATCGCAGCTTCCCGGTCGAACAGGATCACGTTCTTCACGCTGCCACGGCTACCCGGAGCGGCGCTGCCGTCCCCTGCCCCGCCGCCGTTCGCCCGATGTCGCGGATCAGCCTCGGTCAACACTTCCTCGCCGCGACGCAGCACCGCTGGTACTTCGTCCGGTGCCAGCCCTGCGACACCGCCCGTGTGATAGCGCGTGACATTCGCGAACCACTCCGGACGCATGGGCCGGTCCGCACCATCACTACCGACCACGCCGCCGCTGTGGTGCAGCTTCCCAAGGAACGACGTGATCGCGCCGCCGATGCCCCCGCCGCCGTCACCCTTCGCGCCGCCGAGCAAATTGAAGATCGTCTGCTTGATGATCATCATTGCGATCTGGCGCAGGAAGTCGGCAGCGAACGACGCGAACGCATCCTTCAGCGACCCGAAAACATTCTTCCCTGCGGCGACTGACTGCGAGAATTTGTCGAACGCGGACACGACGCCGTTGGTCAGCGACATGTTGATCTGCTGCCCGGTCATCATGAACTGGGTGCCGAGCTGGTTCGACTCGTCCTTCGCGTTCTGGATCGCCTGCACCTGGGCGGTCAGCGCGTCGATCGTGGTGCCGTTCGCCGTAGCCGCAGCTTCCCCGCCTGCGATGATCGACTCGTACAACGCAATCTGCGCGTCGCGCGCGGCGTTGATCTGGTCAGTCAGCGACTGATAGGTGGCTTCGAGATCCTGCGTATCGCGCCCGGCCTGCTGCGACAGACCGATCTGCCCGCCGACAGCATCGCGCTTGGCCGACAGGTCACCCACGGGCCGGTCAACAGCATCACGCTTCGCTGCGGCAACCGCTTGGAGATGCGACGCATCGAATGCCGCGCCGACGCTCTGCTGGATGCCGACGAGCGATTCCCCGAGGTCGCGCGGATCAAGGCCGGCCAACCCTTTCTTCGCACGGTCGGCGTTGATCTTGTCGTATTCCTGCTGCTTGGCGAGGATGGCGCTCGCGATCGCCTGTTCACGCTGTGCCGCGATCAGCGCCTCGCCGCGCAGGCCGACCTGCAACCGCAACTCGGTCGTCGACAGCTTCCGCTTGGCGTTCTCGTCCTCAATCTGCGCGTTGAACTTCTGCTGTAACTCCAGTCGGTCTTCGGCGAGCTTCTCGGTGCTCTGGTCGAGTTCGAGGTTCGGCGTCTCCAGCATCGACGCTTCGCGGTTGCGCCGACCACGGTTGATGCCGCCGTTGTCGTTCCCGAGCCCACGCACGGCCGCAGCGATCTGGCTGGCGCTGCCGGTCCGCACGGCACCTAGAATCCGATCGGGCAGCGAGCCGTAATTATAGGCGATCGAGTTCAGCGCAGCCTGCTGCGTCGTGTTGAACGCGCCATAGCGATCAGCACCGACCTGGCGCTTCACCGTGTCGCTGAATTCCTTGATCCGGCGTTCGAGATCCCGCGTTGCCGAGGCCACATCAGTGGTCGACTTCGAGGTGACGCGCGTCACGGTTCCGTCGGCAGCAGTCTGCGTGTCGGAGCCGAATCCGAGGCGATAGGCATTGCGGTCCCACTTCGCCGCCGGCCGGTAACCTTCGGCGCCCATGAGCAGCGCCTTGGTCCGCGCCTCAACTGTGTTGTTCGCGCGCGCCGTCCGCTCGGCTTCGGCAGCCTGCTGTCGCTTGTAATCGGTGAGCTGCTTTTCCAACCCGACCCGTTCGCGCGCGACCACGGTCTCGGCGTAAGCATTGCGCGCGGCGTCGCTGGAACCGGGCTGCTGCGTGCCTGCCTCGATCCGGGCATCCTTGCGGATCTGGTCGATGCGCGACTGGAGCAGCTTCTCGGTGGTGATCTTGCCTTCCATGTTGGCGCGCTTTTCGGCGGCGTCAGCCAAGGCGCTGTCAGCCTTCTGCTCGTTCTGGGTCTTCGTCGATGCGGCGGTCGCGGCGGTCTGCTTCGTCAGTTCAGCCTGCTTCGCCAACAGCCGGATGCGAGCTTCGATGATGTCATTGAGGCGCTGTGCTGCGGCATTGACCACCTGGTCCTGCGCATTGTTGATGCCGCCCGCCACCGAATACGGGCGGCTCTTGTTCTTCTCATCGTACTTCAGGAATCGGCTGTAGCGCTGCTCCAGATCGGTCTGCTCGTTGTCGAGCGCCGCGGCGCCGGTCGCGCTCACCCGGTTCATGGCCGTCGCAGCGGCATTTCCAAGACGCGCGAGGTTATCGATCGCCACTTGGATCGGGGTCGAGTTCGCCAGGCCGTCAAGAAACCCCGACCATGCGCTGGTCAGGGACTGCGTCGCCTTTGCCCACTCGCCTTTCGACTTGGCTGCGATATTCTCCAGCTTCGCATGAACGATGTCGCTCGCCATCGAGACGGCGTCCTGCGCTCGCCCCTGGTCGAACAGCGCGCGGATATTCTCGAGCTGCGACGCCGTGAAGATGTTCGTGGCTTTGTCGAGTTTGACGATCGACGCGTAGCTGCCGTCGAATGCGCTCGCCAGAAGCTGCGCCGCCGCGGGGACATCGGTCCCCATGATCTGGGCCAGATGCTCGGCATCGCGGCCGAATGCCTGAATCTTATCTTGGTCGAGATTGTTCGCCAGCGCGATCCGGACGATCTTGAGCGCGTCTTCGGCCGTGACGCCAACCCGCTCCAATGCCTTCTCGGTCTCAGCGAGCCCGGCTGCGGCATACCGAGCACCATCGGCGTTGAGCGACAGCATCTCGTTGATGGTGCGCAGGTTCTGCGCCTGATCGACTGCTTCCTTGAGCGCCAGCGCTACCCCGCCGAGCAGCGTGATGAAGATCAGTGTCGCCGGATTCGTGAATGCCGCGTAGATCGCCGCCCCGACCTTCGGGAACAACTGCAGGATCTGACCACCCTGTTGCGCGACGATCTGGCCGAGATGCTGGCCACTCGCCAGACCGGTCGCGACGTCGTTGATCTGATAGCCGAGGTTGGTGAACTCGTACGGCTTGAGCCCGAACGCCGTCAGCTTCGGCTTTTCGTTCAGCGCCTTCACCGCCGATGCAGCGTTGTCGCGCAGCAGCTTCTGTGCTGCGGCCAGCTCGGTAGTGCTGAAACCGGCGGCCTTCGCGATGCCCGGCAGCTTCGCCAGCTCGGCATTCAGATGCGCCTGCACATCGGCCACCGGGTCGAGCTGCGCACGCAACCGGGCACCAGCCGCCGCCATCTGGGTGGTCTCGGCTTCTTCGGCACGCAGCGCGGCTGCACCGGCCTTCACGCGTGCCTCGAATTCAGCGTGCGCGATTGATGCCGCTCGGATGTCCTGCTCGGCTTTCGCGTTCAACGCGCTGAAAGTCGCCCCACCATTGGTTGCTGCGTCGCGGCCGTCACCAGTATTCCGAGCGATGGCGGCGCGAATCTGCGCATTCTCGGCAGCTTGGTTGAGCGCGTCCTGAGTCTTAGCCGCGGCTTCCTCGCGCGCGGCCAACGCGCTGAACGTTGCCCCTCCGTCGGTTGCCGCGGATTTCGAAACGCCCGTGAGCGCCTCGATCCGCGGCTTCACCGCAGCATTTGCCTCAGCGGCTGCTGTGTTCGCCTGGAGAGCGCGAGTCTCAGCCTCCAGTTGGAGGCGCGCTTTCCCGATCGCAGCTTCCACGGCATTCGCGGTCGAACCGATGCGCTGCATCGACGTCGCCGAGTTGCCGAGCGCATTCTCCTGCGTCGCGATCGTCGCGGCAAGCTTGGATATCTGGCCCTGCAGCCGTGTGTATTCCGCTTCGACCAGCTTCGCCTGCTCCAGCCGACCACTCTGGTCGCGGCCCGCTTCGACGATCGCGTTCGGCGAATTCAGCTTCGCCAGCGACGTTGCTGCCGCATCGGCCTGCTGCTGCAATGCCTGGAGACTGGTCTTCTGCGCAACCACGGATGCAGCCTGGCGCTCGAACGCTGCCTGCGCGGTCGTCGCGTTACCGGTGAGGCTGACATACGACTTGTCGAGGGTTGCGACCATCTTGGCGAGATCGGATACCCCGCCGCCGGTCTTGGTGGCCGACCCGGCGACCTTCTCCTGCGCGCCGAACAGCCGGTCGAGCGCGCCGCTGATGGACTCGAGCGTCTTGGTGGACTCGTCACGAGCCCGCACCAAAAGTGTGACGTCGGAATTGCGGCTTGCCACGTTATGCTTCTCCGCTGAGCCCCTTGATGAATGTGTTGAAAGCCGCGACCGCTTCCTTGCCGGCGGTCATCCCCGTGGTCGAAGTTGCCTTCTGGATGACCACTGCCGCCGTCACCAATTCACCGTTCTTCCGCTCGACCACGATCTCGGCTTCTTCCCAGACCTGCGAAATCACGTAATCCGCAGCATCCGGGTGACCGTTGGCCAGAAGCAGAGAGACCTTCGATCTCAGTCCCCAGATCCATTCGGCGAGGGTGGGAGGCTTTCGCGGGCGTCCTGGAGCATCTTCACCAGGACGCCCATGAACTTTTTTGGCGGCATGTCCGGCGTGAAAGACTGCTCACCGATCTTCTGGAGCGCATCGATCTGGACTGGCAACGGCATGTCGAGCATGAACGCGATGTCCGCCTGCCACACCGTCACGCCTTCCGGCACTTCCGGGTCGATCGGAACCTCGGTGTACGGGTCTCCGCCGGCCGCGATCGTGATGATCTCGGCCAGCAGCAACGGCGCTTCCGCGACCAGGCTCTCGCCCGTCGACGCGACGCTCGGGAGATCCACCTCCCCTGCGGCGATGCTGCGCTCGAACAACGCGGTCAGTTGGCCACGGTGCCGATGATATAGCCCGAACACCTGGTTCGGCGACAGCCCGCCCACCGCGAACGTTTGTCCATCGGAGAGCGTGACTGTCTTTTTCGGGCGAATGAGATTCTGAAAGGCCATCGGTCCCTATGTCCTTTACGAAGCGGTGTACGGCTGACCGTCGGCGTAGATCGCTGCGCGATTGGGGGCCGTCAGGATCTCGACGTTCACCGAAAGCTTCTGCCAGTCGTCCGACTTCAGGTTGAAGTCACCGTTCGGCGAGATGCGGACGTACGGCATGTAGAAGTCGATGTTGTCGCCTTCGCCGTTGTTCGCGACGAACCGCAGCGCGGCCTTGATCTGAGTCGTTCCCGAGATCACCTGAGTACGGTTCACAGCGCCGCGGGTGTATGCGACGCTGATCGAGTCACCGTCGATCACGGCACCGCCCGCGATGAAGGCCACGGTGCCGCGCGCAGCATCCAGCGTATAGTCGACGTTGGCGACCAGGGGCGTGGACGCCTTGGTGACGGTCACGGCGGTGAGCGCGCGCACGCCCGTCGGTGTCAGATCGGTGATACCGAGCACGTAGTTGTAGCCGGCCTTCACGGGGCTGAGCACCTCGGTAGTCGAGCTACCGGACGTCTGGGTGATAATGCCGGACGAGCCGAGGAAGAACAGGGCCATATTGTCGACATTGATGTCATCGAACGTGAGGGTCGCCTTGTCCTCGACCTGAAGGATAACCGACTTGTCCTTCGTCTTGATCGGACCGTCCGAGTTCCAGTGCTGGAGCGTGGTGCTGGTGCTGTTCAACGCAAAGTCGGGCGTGTTTCCGGTGTATCGGAAGCCCTCGGGGATGAACGTACCGGTCTTGAAGCGGCTGAGTTCGACCTTGCCGCGGCCGAGAGTCTGGTTTCCGATTGCCGTCATGCCAATTCAACTCCTTGTTGACTTATTGGATTTGGTCACCTTATAGTTGATTATGGCGACAAATGATAGGCGTACGGATCGGCTGCGTAATCGAAGATGCGCAGCGTGATAGTTAGCCAGAAATACGCCTTGCCCGAGACATCATCGGCAGGGCGAACGACGCCAGGGCCAACGTGAATTTCGGTCACGCGGTTCTTCCCGGTGCCAAGCCCGAGCACATCCGGGGTGGTGGGATCGTTGGGCAATTTCCGCGCCCGCTCGGCGACCAGTTTACGGCGTACATCGGCGAGCAGGAGATACGCGGGGTCGGTCGGATGGAGCGGCGCGTCTTCGACGAAACCTTGCACCAGCAGTGTCCAGTTATAGTCCGTGCCCTGCGTGTTGATCATGGGCGGCTCGGACGCAGTATCGTCGCCGGGTGCCGTGCCTTCCAGCACTGAGATCATCGGAAGGGGATCGTCGGCACCGAACCATGCGCGCCCCCTGAACACGCGCTCCATGGCCACCCCTTCGCCGTCGGTGAAGTCGGCCAAGTCGCTGACGAACCCGTTAGCGGGCGTCACCGCTTTGATGATTTCGGTCAGCCGGTACAGCACGGCCAGTTTGAACGGACGCTGTGCGGGATCGGTCATGGAAGATCCAATTTCAGGAGGCGTTGAAACTCTTGGGCAAGGAAAGCTTCGGTGTCGGGAAGCACGTCTTCGGCTACTGTGGACAGCACCTGATCGACGCTCGGGCCGAACAACAGCGTCAAACCGCCTTTCAGCTTCACCATCTTGATCTTGTTGTGCAGCACTTCGCCAGGCTTCAACCGGATCGCGAGACCGAGGTTCGCTTTCGTCTCGGTCAACTGCGATCCCTGTGGCAGCCGGATCACGAATGCGCGCTTCATATATTTCGCGAAACCGGGTGCGACCTGGACGCGGACACCGGCCTTCCCTGGAGTGGGGTTGCCGACCACGAACCGTGCGAGACTGGTTGGTCGAAAGCGACCGGTGATTCCGCGCTCCAGATGGTCGGCCGACGCTGGGCCGCCCAGTTCGAGCTTGCCGTTCTGACCGGTCAGATACTGAGCGTTCCAGTTGACCTGCTCACGCATAAGCCGCGACGATGCGGTGCGTGCTCGCTCCGTCGTCCGGTTCACTGCTCGGTAGGCCGCAGTGATCACGGACTTCGGCAGAGTCTCCATGGTCCGCAGCACCGAAATACCTTCGACCGCAACCACGTAGGAGTCACTCACAGCGGCACCGGCAATACGACTGCCTCATCAGTGGTGAGCGGGATCACACGCGCGGTCTGATAGCCCAAGTCGACGGGGTACAGGAATTCGAGGCGGTAGGCCTCGCCGGCCGCAACCGAGACGATCGCCAGCCGCCGCGGTGCGAAGCCCTGCGACAGATCGAACCGCAACCGGTCTTCGCTGATCACCATCTGCGCAGCGCCAGCATAACCCTGCAGATGGCCCTCTGCGATATCTTCGTGTTCGCGCTTCCGCCAGACCCGCACAGTGCATGGCACCGGAGTCGCGTTTGGCGCGGGAATATAGAGCGCGGGGACCGACATCTCGCGATGAAGGTCCCCGCGCATCCGCCGCTTGATGTCACGCAAGCGGCTCATCGCTCAGCCGAACTCGTCGGTCTTAGCCGATGCTTCGATCTTGTCGAACAGCGCACGATCGCTCTCGTCGAGTTCGACCACGGCTTCGAGCGCGAACAGTTCCTTGCGCTGCTTGATCGTTGCGGGGCGGAACATCACGCCCGGCTCGATCTTGCCGTCGATACGGTAGACCGCCTTGACCGGTTCGGCCTTGCTGTCAGCGCCGACCGCGGCATCGACTTCAGGCGTCGCGGCGACGGGAGCTGCGGCGGGCTTCTTCAGTTCCGGAATTTCCGGCTTCACGTCTGCATTTGCCATGACATAGTCACCTTCTGGTTGATCCGCCGGACACAGGCCGTCCGGCGGATCGGGTCAGTTACGCTACTCGGGCCGTGAGCTTGTAGGTCGCGTTCGGGTTGATGGGCACGAACAGCGGCGCCGATTCCGCCGACATGTTCTCAACCTTGACGCGCTCCCCGGTGAGGTAATTCTTCGGGAAGATCGGGATCGCCTGATACGCCGCGTCGCGATCAACGATCATGCCGAAGCACTCGTAGCCGTTGATCGCCTGCGGGGTGGAGGTGAACACCGCGTCGTAGTCGCCCACGTAGCGGATCTGCGCGCCGCCGACATCGTAGGTCTCATTGTTGACCCACATCTCGATCGACTGACCGCCTGCGCCGCCGATCAGCAACGTGCCGATCTTGTAGACCTTGCCGCCACCCGGTGCACCGCTGATGATGCCGCGCTCGACCACCACGGTTGCGCCCGCGATGTTCTTGTCCAGATGCGACAGGATTTCGGCATCCTTGCGCACGATGGTGCCGAGCAGGCCGCCCATCGTGATGCAGGTCGGCATGCCGCCGAACGACGCATTGTTCATCGTGTCGACGATCGACTGGAACTTGTCGAGAATCGACACGCCCGCATCACCGAAATAGTTGCCTGCCGTGAGCACTTCGGTATGACCCGCAGCCCGCTGGAAATCGACCAGGACCGAAGTGCCGTCGAGGTAGGTGACCTGCACCTTGCCATCAATGATCGCCTTGGCTTTCATCCATTCCCAGCGGCGCTCGACAGCAGTCATGAACTCGCCCATCATCTGCGCCTTGATGAGTTCGAGGCGCTGCATCGGGCTCAACGTGCCCATGCGGATCGACGACTCCCCGATGCCGGGCTGGAACGTCAGCGGGCGTAGCGGATCGACTGCGTCCTCGACGACCACGTTGGCCGGCTTGAAACGGAAGCCCGTCTGCTTGTCGGTGAACATGCCATGGCCGCGCCCCATCGGTTTCACGAACGGTGCGAGCGTGCGGCTGCGGATCGGCAGCTTCTCGAAATCGATCCACTCGGTGTCCGAGCGCATCTGGTTGATGAAGAACTGACCGAAGTACCAGTCTTCAGGCTTCTCATCACGGATGGGAGCCTGAAGCATCTTGGTCGTCGACCAGGGTTCGAACGGATTGGCGGTTGCGTACGTCGTCACGGGCGGTTTTCCTTATTCCTGAGAGGGCTGGAGACGATCAGACCGTGCCGAGACGCTTGCGGAACAGCAGCATCGCGTTGCCGAGCACACCGGCCCACGTGGTCTTCTTGGCGAGCGTATCGAACGACGCATCCCAGACCAGCGGGCTGTCGGTGCCGGCGTCGTCCGAGCCCGCGTTGAAGCAGCCGGTCAGCGTCATCTCACCGTAGATTGTGGTGTTTGCGGCGCCCGAAGTAGCCGGCTGCATGAGCACACCGATCGGGACGACGGCGTTTGCAACAGTCGCGTTGTAGGTCGCAAGCACCAGCTTGCCACCCGACAGACCGACGACCGCGAACTGCGGCAGGGTCAGCGAGTCGCCGAGCAGGACGCGACGCGGCTGCTGGATGGCAGGCTCAGCGCCGGCCACCAAGTTGGAGTCGATGAACGTGTCCATCACCTCAAAGGCGGGGACACCGTGAACAGCCGAACTGGCGTTCGCGTAGGACTTGTTGAGAATGCCCATGGTGTTGGTGTCTCCTTACTTCGAGGTCGGGCGGGTGAAGCCCTTGAGGCCGAGTCCAGCGCCGAGGTTGTGCAGCGCCTTGATGCCCTCGGGGTCATCCTTATCGGCGGCGGCTGCGGCTTCGGCGCCAAGATCGGGGTTACCGTCGGCCATGGCGTTTTCGAACGCCGTGCCACCTGCCGCTGCGGCGGGGGCTGCGGGAGCAGCCGCAGATTCGGCGGGAAGGTCCGCGAGGAATGCCTTGGCTTCGTCGGCCGACATGCCCGTCTTCAGGGCTGCAGAGAGAGCTGCCTTCGGACGCGCCTTGCCTTCGTCGCTGGCGAGGATCGCGTTGATGCGCGCGGTTGCCGAAGCGGCGCCTTCGGCGACACCTTCCGCACGGGCGGTGGACACAGCGGTATCGTGGACGGCCTGATCGACCGTCGAAGCGGCAGGTGCTGCCATTTCGTCTTCTCCTTGGGGTTCGGACTGGTCGTCCAGGAAATCCGCGTAAGCGGAGGTGGCGTCTTCCAGGGTGCCGATGCTGTCGGCGAGCCCGTTGGACGTCGCTTGCAGGGCCGTGTAACAGTGCGCCTTCAGGTCATTCCTGATGACGGACTCCGACAAGCCCCGACTCCGCGCCACTGTGGCGACGAAGATATTGTTCATCTCGTCGATACGAGTCTGAATGCGGTCTTTCGCGTCCTGCGAGAGCGGCTGCATCGAGCTGCCCTCGACTTTCGACGGGTCGCTGGCGATGAAGGTCACCTTCACGCCGGACTTCTCCATCGCGCCGCTGTAATCGAAATGCGTGGTCACGGTGCCGATCGAACCGACACCGCCTGTCCGGCTGACTGCGATGTGGTCGCCCACGGTCGCCCAGCCGTATGCCGCCGAGTACGCAGACTCGTGGGCGAACGATCGAACCGGAACCCCGGTCTGATCCTTGAGTGCTACGGCCTTGTCGATCGCGTCCCAGCAGCCGGCGACATAGCCGCCACAGGAATCGATGATGAGCGCGATGCCCTTGATCTCGCCGATCGCGAAATCTGCACAGCCGCGCTTGAACGCCTGCCAGATATAATCGTAGCCGGTCGCCCAGTCGTAGAGCTGGTAAGCGAAATTGTTGAGCAGCACGCCCTTGATCGGGATCTGCAAGATGCCGTCGGTCACGACATACGGGCGGCACCAGCCGCTGTCCTCAGCCCAGAAGTCATCCGCGCTCGCGAACAATTCGCCACTCAACATCTCGCTGGCACGTGGGTGTGCCATCACGGAATTCAGATTCGACTCGAACCGGGCTGCCATCGACGGTTCGACCAGGGCGGGCTGATCTGCGAACAGCGCGATGAGAGGATTCAGGGTCATTTCTTGGCGACCTTTTTCGAGGGTTCCGGCGCAGGCGTGGCGTCGTGCGCAGCCATCGCGGCGGCATTCGCGGCCATGACGCTCGGATCGGAGGTGACGAAGAACAGACCCAGCGACTCGCGGAGCGCCTGCTCGCGCTTGAGCTGGCGGTAAACCTTCCGCCAATCCTTCCCGAGACGCGCGAGTTCTTCCTCGGCAGTCGACAGACCCGAGTTGATGCGCAGCACAGCGGCCTGCGTTTCCTTGTACTCGTCGATCTGGCCGCGCGACGCGCCGATCCAGTCGCAGCGCGTCAGGGCGTCAAACGCCAGATTGAGCTGCCCGTATTTCTGACCGCGCTTCGGGGCATTGTAGATCTGGATGCCGCGCGCCGTCTCGATCTGACCGGCGTTCATGGCTTCTTCCAGCCACAGCCGATACATCGACGACGCAAACCGATCGGCGATCAGCTTCTTGCGCGCCTGCATGAACTTCCACGTCTCGGTCATGGCAGCACGCGCGGACGAGTAGTTCGTGTTCGTGTAGTCGCGCGAAAGCTGCTCGTAGCTGACGCCCATCGACGCGGCCATGTAGCGCAGGAGCGACTGCTCGAACTCGGAACCGAGCGGCCCGCCGCTGCCTGGCGTCAGCAGGTCCAGCTTCTCGCCGGGATACAGACGCGGGATCTTGACGCCGTCGATCTGAAGCCCGCGCTTCCCGCCGGCATATTGCGCGACACTGCCGAGGTAGCCTTCGGCGTATGCGGTGATCAGTTCCTGCGCCTTGTCTGCCGTGATCTGACCGCCACCGAGCGCCGCCATGACGCCTTCGTCGGGCATGTCCGACGTGATGGCCGCCGCGTACATCGACTGAGTGATCGCGTGCTGCACGTTGATGTCGCGCATCGTGTGCGTGAGCTTCATTTCCTTGAGCGCCGCAGCCATCTCGGTGACGCCGCGCGTCTGCTCGGGACGCACGGTCTCGAACAGATGGATCATCTGCATCCGGCCCCAAGGCTTCCGGATCGGCACTTCGGTCCAGGCCGGGAGACCCCAGCGCATCGGACCGAAGTCGTTCAGTTGGTGCGTGCGGACCTGATACGCCTGCGGGGCGCCGCGCTGGTTGAAGCGGACACCTGCCCGAATATTCGGGTCCATCATCGACGCGGGTTCATCCTGCCGCGTGCTGAGACGATCGAGTTCGATCATCTGGATCGCGGTGTTGAACGGTGCGCCGTCGTCGGTCACCCATTCGACCGAGGCCAGCATTTCGCCGGCCATCAGGTGAATGCCGACACCCATGCGAACGTGCGCAGTGAAATTGTTTTGCCGCGCGGCATCAATCCAGTTGTCGGGGGAGTCGGAGTAAAGCTCCCACTTTTCCTCGACTTCTTCTTGGAACTCTTCTTCCCAGACATCGTCGAGCTTGCCGAACACCGACCGCGATGCGGGACGCGCGTTCAGCAGGTAGTGGGCGCCGACGATGTTGTCTTTGTGGAGGTTCGCGCCGCCCTGGACATACGCGTCGTTGCGCATCATGTCGCGCGAACGGCTATCCAGCGTCTGCTTAGCCGGCAGCACATCGGCGTCGACCGACTGCAGCGGCGGTGACCACAGCGCGATCGCGTGGTTGAGACGATCGGCACCCTCGAAGGCACCCCAGCCGCGATACCGATTATCCTGCGTGGAGGCCATTTCACCCCCCGATGTGATGGGGACCGTCACCACACCGGAGGGCGCTCCGCTCAGCAGAGGCGCGAAATCATCAGCGACCGCCGGCATCAGCGCCGCGAAATCATCGCTCACAGGAAGATACGCAGCGGCGCGCGCGACGTCGCGCGGCAACCCGTCAAGGCCGCGATCTGGGCCTTTAGATCCTCAATGTATTGGAGCAGTTTCGACGCGTCGGCCTTGAGATAGGAGACGAACTCGCCATTGCTGTCGCGGAACTGCACGACCGTCTTGCCGATCATCAGATCGTGGTATGCCGCTTGTGCTTCGGAAAGCTGATTGGTGAGCGACAATGCCATGAACGGGCAATGCCACAGAATCAGCTTATAATCAACTAATGGGTGATTTGCATATAGTTGTCAACGTTAGGTTGAAAAAAGGCCCCGAGTTTCCTCGGAGGCCTTTGTTTTATTCACGACGATCACCGACGTCACCCGACAGCGGCGTCTTCGGGCTTGCCGCCGAGCTTCGCGATATCGGCAAGCGTGGCATCAATTGAAGCCTGCGCCGCCGTGATTTCACGCTCACGGTCGGAAACGACTGCACGGTGATAGCCAATCTGCTGTTCGAGATACGCAATCTCGCCGAGCCGATTATGCCTACTGTGCTCAGCCTCTTGCAGCGTGGCGCGGCGATCGCGCAGCAGGTTGCGGAGCATCGTGACAGAATCGCTCTCGGAACTCGGCATCGGTGCGGCCGGTGCGGCTGGGACGGCGAGACGCGGGATGCCGGGCGACGGCCATGCGACATCGGGATAAACACCGGCAGCGTTCTTTCGGTCACCTCGCGCGACGCTGTAGGGGTAGCTGCCGAAATCGAGCATAAATTTCGGCCGAGGCATGTCGATTTTGATGTCTGGTAAAAATCCCACTGGAATGTCCCTTTCCTTGCGTTGCGATTCATTGAATACTAACGGCTCGTATTATTGTCAACTGGTGGTTGATTATCACATCAAATCATCTGCCAGCTCGGCAAGCGTCTTGCGACCGGTTGGCTTGCCCCCTGCCTGCGCCACGCCAAGCACCGAGACATGGTCATTGTGATCCCAATCGGCGAACCACGCGGCAGGCTTCATCCAGTCGAGCGTGTCGATCCGGATATCGCGGTGACCCAGAAACGCGACGCAGTACGCCAAAAGATCAAAAGCTTCGTTCTTGCGGCGAGCAACGTTTCGCCAACCTGCCGGCACACGGATTTCTGATGTGAGTTGCTTAAACAGCCAGTCGATATCTTCGCGCTCCCCGCTTTCCTCCAACCAGATCGGGAAATGAACCTGGCCGCCTGGCTCAGATCGACCGAGCATATTATTGACCTGATCCTTCACGGGATTCGAGTTGACCGCCCACACGGGCACGTCGCCGCGCGCGATCGAGAATTTGTCCTTCTGCTGGGCATCCGGGAAGGTGACGTGCAGTGGCGCGGCGGTGCGGCTCGGTTCGCCCTTCAGCAGATGGAACCGGTTGTGGTAGTTCCGCCCCTTCGGATCGTGCAGCCGCAGATAGCGCCAGAAATCATAAGCGTTCGATGTCACCGAGACGACTGGCCCATCAAGCGCCGCGTTTAGCCGAGCAGCCGTGGCGCTCGCAGCACCACCAGAATCGCAGGCGACCAGCTTTGCGCGCATAGTGCGGCCCGATCCATCAGCCAGTGGGTAATCGCGCTCGATCACTTCGTCGATTAGGATCAGCCAGTCTTCCTTGAACGCGGCAGGATCAATCAGCGCAGTGTCCCCGTCCTTGTCGAGCCGGCGCGACTTGGTGATCTTCCACATGTCGACGTGGTAGATGTCGAACGACCATGCGCCGCCAGCCATCAGCACCGGCACGATCCCGAAGGTGTGGACGACGAACGCTGGTCGACCACCTGCCTGGACGTCAATCATCGTCAGCAGGAACCCGCCGCTCGCCATTTCCATCGGCACGGTGCCGCGGTCGTTATAAGCCCGCGCGCGGTTCTTCAGTTCGTCCGGCAGACGACCGGCTTCCAGAGCCTTGAGCGTGTACGGGAGACCGAACGACGTGTTGGTGACAGCCTTTAGCTTCTCTTCGCTGCCGGTGCGATCGTAATCGGCTTTCGCGTTCAGATACGACATGACCAGCTTCGGCCAGGTGTTAAATGCGGCCGCCGGGCCCTTGAGCCAGAACGACGCGATATCCGAGCGACGGGGCGTCCCGACGACCGTGTCATCCGGCAACCAGACTTCGCCTTCCTTGATCCACTTGCCGCCGAGATTCAGTTCGTGCTGCATATCCGGCGTCATCGGGAAGCCGTCGTGCGGACAGACCAGTGTTACCTGCTCGGCCGCCTCACGCGCATCCTTGGAATCCGGGTAACTGAATAGGTGGAAATCGGGCTCGAATTTACCGTGGCACTGCGGGCACGACCACTGCCAGCGGCGGCGATCACCATCGTTGTAGATCGACAATGCGCCTTCGCATGGCGGCGCCTCATGCGGTGCCTCGGCAATCCATTTTGCATCGGTGACAGGGAAGCCTGGCGACGACTCTGCGACGGTCATACCGTAGCGACCCAACGTCTCGGCGCGCTTGTAGAGCATCGTCCACGCATCACCCTCGCCGTCAATGCTAGACGGCAGGCGATCGTAATCCATCGCCCAGTTACGGCCGCTCGTCTTGCCCGACAACTCGTTGACCGACGGGTGGACGATCGTGGCGCGCATCCCGGAGATGAACGTCTTGTCGAACACGTTGTCGTTGATGCGACCGGGAACCAATTTCTCCGCGATTTTGGGCGAGTTCCGCAGCATCTTCTTCAGATCGGAGAGCGAAAACTCGCGCGCGCGGCCCTGTGACATCTGCAGCAGCATCATGTCGGCCGGGTCACATTTCGCGCTGTGAGCGAGCCAATTCAACCACATTGCCGAATTATGGGTCGGAGTCATATGCTTGCCAGCAAGGTACAAATGCGAAGGGCTGTCGACTTCTATGCACCGAACAGGAACGCTTTCGATGGGCTCAACTGCTTTTATGAAACGTTTGCTATTGCAAACGCGACGCCTATGCTCAGTTGAGACAAGCTTTTTCTGTTTACGCGGTAGTCGAAATATTACCTCACTGGCATGCGCATAAAACATAAAACGATAGGCCATTTTTGAGGCCGCGGGTCGTTTAACTAAGCAATATTTGTAGCCGAGGCCGCTAAGTAAATCAGAAAATCCTTCGGCAATCGCAGGTGAAGTCGTGCAATATTCAAGCTGACCACGGCGGTCAACATGACCGTCGGTATCCATTAGCCCTTGAAGAAGGCCGATCCGCTGGTCAGAAGAAGATCGAAGATAGGCCGGTGGGATAAATTTCGATGACCCCTTAAAGCACATTCCCAGTGTCAACAGCGCCTGGCTAACTGGACTTCTGCCCACCTGCGCACTACCATGTCGGTCCCCGTACCGTTTGTCGGAGAGGCGAATATAAAATGCTTTTCCGACGCCCCGACTTGATGCGCGAACAGGAATACCACATTCTTGCAAAATAGCCGTCATTTCTTTGACGTCTTGAGCCCCCGACGTGATTGCTGCGTCTTCGGTCGAACCGTCTCCGAGCCACGCCCCTAAAACATAGGGATGCAACGGCAAATTTGCTTCAGGTAGGTCAAGGCGTCCGCCGATCTCAATGGCATACCGCGCTCGCTGACTTTTACCATATCGATGCGATGGGTATATCTCGGCAGTTGTCATCTTGCGCATCGCGCTTGGCCGATGACTGTCAACAACCAGCCATTCATGCTCAGCATCGGCAATGATGGTGTCGCCATCGGAAAAAACAACTTTGTAGCACGGGCGATCGTGCATGGTTTCTGTAACACCAGTTACATTACAGATACTTCCGCTTTCATCGAAAACTTGATCCTGAATTCGCAGGTCACCTTGTGTAACCCAACCAGATGGAACAGGAACTGGAGTGGTCAGCGCAAGTGCCTTGCCGGTTCGAGCTGGGCCGACAAAGCACATCCCGGTGAAATCAAGAGAAGTGAGAACATCTTGAGGCTCGACCACGTAGGGGGTCTTCTCCGCTGACCATGGCCCGCTGTAATTTTTCTCTTTGATTCGGATGTATTTCGCCGCAGCCTCGCTGACGGTCAGGCGCTCGGGCGGCGAGATCGCCTCCGTGCCTGCGACGATCAGCTCCTGAAGAGTGCGGTATGCGGGCGCCCGATCGCGGACGAGCATGCGCTTGCCGTAATTGCTCACTCGCCGTCATCCCCGTCATCATCCAGCCACCCCGTGTCGGGGATGTCCGGCGTCGTGTTGATGTCTTCCGAGATCCCGAACAGCGGCTTCGAGTGCATCGAGCCGGTCTGTTTCAGCGACGGCATGTCGACCAGTTTGCGCCGCATCTCGGTGCGGATCTCGTCGATCGTCGTCGACACGATTTCCGTCTGCTCGTCGGTCAGTTTGGCCCGGTTGCGCAGTTCCTCGACGACCATGGTCAGGCTGTCTTTGATCGCCATCGCGACATCGCCGAGCACGGCTAGGACGTCTTCGGTTTCCCAGGCTTCCTGCGCCTCGATTTTGTACTTCACGCGCGACCGCTGAGCCGTCCAGAACGCGCTGTTGATCTCGGGCGGCAGGTCTGCCTTGTTGAGCGTCCGCGCGAATTCCTCGGCCGTCATCTTCGGCTTCACCAGGAACGGCAGCGCTTCGTGGAAATACCAGACGGTACGGTTGCCCACCTGCCCGGCAGGCTTGCAGCGCTGGAGCCGGGTCTTGATAGTGCCGGGGTCCATCCGCATCACACGGATCAGGAAATTCATGCCGACGGGCTCGCCGAACATCTCTTCCTTGAGCCACTGCTGCCCGGTGCTCGCGCGCACAATCTCCGCGCGCTGGTTGATGCTGGCGCTGCTGCGTGCCCGGCGTTCGTCTTCCTCGGCCTCGCGGGCGACCTGCGCAGCGAGACGCGCTGCCGCTTCTTCGCGCGTCGGGCGACCTGGTCGCCGCTTCACCGGGGTTTCCGGCGGCATCAGGGATGCGAAGTCGTCGGTCATGCCATGAGTTCCGCGAAGTCGTCGTGCTCGATCACACGCAGATCGCCAGCAGGAGCAAAGCCTGCACGTTCGCCTTCGAGATACGTGGCGATGACAGCTTCCGCGGCTTCGGCGACGATCGCGTTGCCATAGGCGCGCAGTCGTCCCACGCGGCTGGTAGCGCCATGAGCCAGCGGGAATGTGCCGGGTTCAACTGGCCGCCACTTTCCATCCCGGCAGAAAAGCCAGTCAGCCGCTCCCCATGGACCGTTAGTCGGGCCGGGCTGTCGCGCACCCACACGGCTGCATGGTTCAGCGTAATGTTTGGCGTCGTGAAATGGTCGGATGGATGTCGCGCCGAATCCGTCGTCGTCGTCGTCGTCGGCCATCCCGACAAGGTGTATTTGACCTGTTCGTTGAGTGGACGAGCATTCGAGCCCCACCGCTCCAAGGTTGCTCCTTTCCAATCCCTGGTGGTGGTGGTGGTGGTGGTGATCCAAGAACTCAGCATTGCGAAGTCGTTCAGGTCGTTTGACCTGAACGGATTCAACGCGCGTTTCGCCTGTCCTCCACCCGACCCGTCGCTCGCCTGTGGCGTCGGCCAGTTGATCAACTCCGGTGAACCAGAGACGTTGTCGGATGTGCGGCGCCCCGACGCCCGCAGCGCACAGATCGACCGGCCAGCAGGCGTAATCCGTTCCTTCCAGGTCAGCTTGAACAAGGTCGAGCCAACCGAGTCCGTCCTTGCTCGCAACCTGTTCTCCAAAGACGTTCGGAGGGCGGCGCTGCTCGATGAGATAGTGCCAAGCGGGCCATAGGTGCCGCTCGTCATCAAACCCGCCGCTTTTGCCTGCCGCGCTGAAAGGTTGGCACGGGCAAGAACCTGTCCAGAGGGGGCGGTCGTCAGGCCACCCGGCGCGACGAGCTGCGTAGCTCCAGACGCCGATCCCCGCGAAGAAGTGGCACTGAGTATAAGGTCGCAGGTCGTCAGGTCGAACGTCACGAATGTCCCTCTCGTCTACGTCGCCGGGCGCGATGTGGCCCGCGGAGATGAGATTGCGCAGCCACTGGGCGGCGTAGGGCTCGATCTCATTGTAATAGGCAGGCGACGATTTCACGCGGTCGCCTGCCCCAAAACAGCACGCTGCCAGTTCGTGATCTCCGAGCCGACCCAGAACGATCGATTGGTGCCGGGGTATTTCCGCGGCTTCGGGAAACTGCCCGCGGCCACGCGCTGGTAGATCTCTGCGCGCCCGAGCCCGACCTTTTCGATCACGCGCGGAAGCCGCAGAAATTCGATGTCGTCGGATTGAGCCACGTCGGGTTTCTCCATAGTCACCTTTTGGTTGATAGTTTGATCGCTATGGACAGTCAACCGCAGGCGTGTCATTTCTCGGTTGTCGAGCGACTCGATCGATATAGGAGGCTGAGATGATCCGAAATCTGCCAACCCTCGAACGTCGCACGAAGGGAGGTGATCCATATCTACGCGGTTGACAAACCGCACCGAGTCACTCTAAAGGTGATTCTCTCCTGACGGAGATCGCGCGAGGTTCACCCCTTTCCTCGCGCGATCTAGCCGGGACGCGCAAAACGCCGCGGTTGCTGCCCTCTCGCAACCGCGGCGTTTCAGCATCTGCCTCACCCCATCAGCGCAGCAAACTCGTCATCGGTGCCGCGCCACTGGTCGACCAGATCGCCGTACCACTGGAGCATACGGAATCGCTCGGGCAGATATTCGGCCGAGTTGTATGCGCGTCTCACGGCATTCCCGGTCAGATGCGCAAGCTGGCGCTCGATGACGTCAGCACCCCACAATCGAGACTCATTAAGCACCGTCGATGCCAGTGACCGGAAACCGTGCGGGACAGCTTTGCCCTCGTAGCCGTTATCCCGCATCCAATCGCTCATCCGATTCGCGCTGATAACCTCATGCCGGTGCGCATAGCCAACCGGGAACAGCCATTTGCTGGTGCCGGCGCGCTTCTTGATCTCGAATAGCAGCGCCTGCGCCTGGGTGCTCAACGGCACGATGTGTTCAGTTGCCATTTTCATGCGTTCCGCAGGAATCCTCCACACATCCCCCTCGATCTCCGACCACTGGGCGAACCGGGTTTCCGATGACCGCACCATCGTGAGGATCGTCCACTCCAGCGCATGCTTCGTGGCGATATCGCAGTCGCTTGCGCGCAGCCGACGATAGAACTCGGGCATCTCGATCGGCTTGAGCCTGGCGTAGTTCTTCTGCGGCGGCCGGCTTTTCATGGCAGCGCCGATATCGTGCGCCGGGTCGCGCGATGCCTTGTTGTCGGCGATCGCGTACCGGAAGATCTCGCTGCAATAATTCTTCACCCGGTGCGCGGTATCGACGGCGCCGCGCTTCTCGATCGCGCGGATCGCGGCCAGCATCGTCGGGTTGTCGATGTCACCGATCGGGATTGCGCCGATGGCCGGGAAGATGTCGTCGACCAGTCGACTGAGTATCAGGGCGCTGTATTTCGGCGCCCACTGCGTCTGTCGGGCGGTGTGCCATTCCCGCGCGACCACCTCGAACGAGTCACCGACTGCCTGCACCTTGGCCGCCTTCCGGAGCGCTGACGGGTCCTGCCCATTGTCGAGCTGCTCGCGGATCGTGTCACGGAATCGCCGGGCGGCCGCGAGGCTCACCTTCGGGTAGGCGCCGCCTGACAGCATCTTCTGTTTGCCGTGGAGCGAATAGGTCATGCGCCAAAGCTTTGCGCCACCGGGCTCGACCTGAATCAGAAGCCCGCCGGAGTCCGATCGTCTGAACGGTTTCTCGGCGGGCTTGAGTGCGCGGATCGCTGTGTCGGTCAGCATCTATGGTAGATTCCCGAAAACGCATGGTAGAATTTCAATTTTCTACCATGCAACCGGGTATCTGTCACTGGTTGGCTGTGGACCGTTATGGACAGCAAGCCCGCAGAAATCTGCCGTTTCTTCTCCCGTTGTGGACCGCTATGGACGGTCTCTGGCTGGGGCGGCAGGGTTCGAACCTGCGAATGGCGGCATCAAAAGCCGCTGCCTTACCACTTGGCGACGCCCCAATCCGGGAGAGCGGGTCTTTAGGGTGCGTTTCCGGGCTTGGAAAGCCCGATAGTGCTGATCACAGCACGCGATCGAGCCAGCCGTGCGGATCGGGTGCCGTGCCGCGCTGGAGATCGATCAAGGCCTGGCGCAACCGCATCGTGGTCTGCCCGGCCCCGCCGCTGCCGATCCGGAAGCCGCCGTCGCGCAGTTTCATCGTGCCGATCGGCGTCACGACCGCCGCGGTGCCGCAGGCGAACGCCTCGAGCAGGCGGCCGCTTTCGGCGTCGGCGCGGCACTGGTCGATCGCATAGGGCTCCTCGCGCACCGTCAGCCCCATGTCGCGCGCCAGCGTGATCAGCGAATCGCGCGTGATGCCCGGCAGGATCGTGCCCGTCAGCGGCGGCGTCGCGATGCTGCCGTCGTCGAACACGAAGAAGATGTTCATGCCGCCCAGCTCTTCGATCCAGCGCCGCTCGATCGCGTCGAGGAAGAGCACCTGGTCGCAGCCCTGCCGCGTCGCCTCGGCCTGGGCGATCAGGCTCGAGGCATAATTGCCGCCGCACTTGGCCGCCCCGGTGCCGCCCGGCGCCGCACGCGTATAGTCCTGCGTCACCCACAGCGTGACAGCGGGCGCGTCGCCCTTGAAATAGGCGCCGACCGACGAGGCGATCACCGCATAGAGATATTCGGCCGACGGCTTGACGCCGAGGAACACTTCGCTCGCGATCATGAACGGGCGCAGATAGAGTGCGCCGCCGTCGATCTCGGGGATCCAGGCGGCTTCCTGCCGGACGAGCGCGCGGACCGATTCGACGAACAGGTCCTCGGGCAACGGGACCATCGCCATCCGCTCGGCCGACTTGCGGAAGCGGGCGGCATTCGCGGTCGGGCGGAACAGCGCGGCGCCACCGTCGGGCAGGCGATAGGCCTTCATCCCTTCGAAGATTTCCTGCGCATAATGCAGCACGGCAGAGGCGCTATCCATCTGGAAAGGCGCGCGCGCGACGATCTTGGCGTCGTGCCAGCCCGCCGCCTCGGAATAGCGGATCGTCACCATGTGATCGGTGAACACCCGACCGAAGCCGGGATTGACCAGCATCGCGCTGCGCTCGGCCACCGGAATCGGCGTCGCATGCGGCTCGACCGCAAAAATACGGTCGCTTTTCGCCGCTTGAGTCATCTGCGGTTCACGTTGTGCATCGTGCGACATGAAATGCGACATTCTGTTACAAATTGGGGGTTGAAGGCGTCTACGGGAGGCGTCAAACGCGGTCAACATGGCCACAGCAATCGCCTCTGCCTCACCGCTCTTTCTGCGCGAACCCGAGATTCGGCGCGGAATGGAGCTTTTGTATTTTGCCCAGAGCACGCTTTCCCGCGCGACCGAGGGGCGGCTCGCCGCGCTCGGTCTCGGGCGGGCGCACCACCGTGCGGTCTATTTCATCGCACGCCACCCCGATCTCACCGTCAGTGCGCTCCTCGGGCTGCTCGGCATCACCAAGCAGTCGCTCGGGCGCGTGCTCAACGAACTGGTCGAGCGCAAGCTGGTCGAGACGCGCGTCGGCGAACGCGATCGGCGTCAGCGGCTGCTGCGGCTTTCGCCCGAAGGCGTCGAGCTCGAGCAGGAACTGTTCGAAACGGTGCGGCAATGCTGGGGCGCCGCCTATGCGCGCGCCGGGCAGCAATCGGTGAGCGGTTTCTGGTCGGTGCTGGAAGGCATGATCGGCGACGAAGGCATGGCGCACCTGTCCGGGCTTCGCGACTGATACCCTAGCTGGGCGCAGTAGCCGGTCGCACGCGCCACGCTCAGCGCGCGGCGGCGGCCATTTCGGCGTTGCGACGCGTCGCGGCCGCGATCGTCGCGATCAGCAAGCGCTCGAGCGCGCCGTCGGCATCGAGCACGTCGAGCCCCTTGCGCGTCGACCCGCCTGGGCTGGCGACGCGCTCGGCCAATTCGCCCGGACCGACATCCGCCGCCGCAGCAAGCAGCGCAGAGCCTTCGATCGTCGCCAGCGCGAGGCGCTGCGCCTGATCGTCGGGCAGCCCCTGCGCCGCGCCCGCCGCCGCGAGCGCATCGATGAAGCGATAGAGGAAGGCGGGGCCACTGCCGGCGAGCGCTGTGACCGCATCGAACTGCGGCGCCGCGACCCATTCGACCAGGCCAAGCGGCGCCATCAGCGCGACGACCGCCGCGCGCAGCGTATCGTCGCGGCTCGCCGAATCGAGGGCGACCACACCGCGGCCGATCCCGACGGGCAGGTTGGGCATCGCGCGCACGATCGCGCCAGCGCGGAAGCGCGCCGCGAGCGCGGCCTCCTCGACGCCCGCAAGGATCGACACCAGCAACGGGACGCCTGCTATACGACCGGCAAAGCGCGCGGCGATGTCGTCGATCTGCTGCGGCTTCATTGCGAGGATCACCGCATCCGGCAGCGCACCCTCGGGGAAGGTGCGCGCTTGTCGCACGCCCGGTGGCAGCGCGCGCTCGCCACGGTTGACGACATCCACCTGATCCGCGGCAAGCACGCCGCTGGCGATCCACTGGCGCAGCATCGCGCCGCCCATATTGCCGCAGCCGATCATCCACACGCGGCGGATCGGCGCCCCACCGTTCGCGTGGCGATCGGTCACGCTTCGCCCTGGGTCTCGGTCATCGCCGCGGCGAGCGCTTCCTTGGGCGACTTGCCGCCCCACAGCACGAACTGGAAGACGGGGTAGAACCGCTCGCATTCATCGATCGCGCTTTCGACCATCAACTCGGCGGCGGCGAGCGACATCGTGCCGCCCTCCCCCTCGATCATCGCGGCGTGGCGATAGAGCAGGATGCCGCTCGACGACCAAAGCTCGAAATGACCGACCCACAGCTGTTCGTTGATCAGCCCGATCGCCTCATAGATCGCCGCGCGCCGGTCATCCGCGACGCGGATGTCGGGGAAAGCGAGGAACTGGATGACGCTGTCTTCCTCGCGCCACAAGGCGCGCAGCTCATACTGCGTCCAGCTGCCTTTGACCTTGGCGATGACCTCGTCGTCCTGCCGCTCGTGCTCCCAGCCATGCGCGGCAAAATAGCTTTCGAGCATGTCGATCGGCGCGGCGTCGTCGTGGTCGAAATCGGCTTCGTCGAGCATCACTTCGCGTCTCCCATGCCTGCACTACAGGATGTGGCGGCCGCGCAACAGGCGCGGCGCCACAGGGGGGCCCGATCGCTTGAAAAAACTGTGGAAAAGATCAGATCAGCCTTCCGCCTTGGGCACGGCGGCGAGCTTGGTCTCGAGCGCGTCGATCCGCGCGCGCAGCGCGTCGGCATCGTCGCGCGCCGCTGCGGCCATCGCCTTGACCGCGTCGAACTCGTCGCGCGAGACGAAGTCGAGCCCGCCGATCCATTCCTTGGCGCGCGACCGCGCACCGGCTTCGGCCTCGCGCCCGACGCCGGCCAGCGTACCGGCAGCGCCGTTGAGGAACTTGGCGAAGTCGTCGAAAATCTTGTTGTCGGATTGCATGAGACGTAAATCCAGTCGCGTTATGTTCTGATGATCTGGGTAGTGGACGAGGACGGCGCAAGGGTTTCGGCACCCGGGTTCAACCGTAGAATTCCATAGTTGAGGTAGAAAGCAACCAGCAACCACGCAAGATAGGGCAGCAGCAGCCAAGCAGCGACGACGCGAATCCGCGCGAACACCAGCGCCATCGCGACCGTCAGCGCGAACATCGCGACGACGATGCCGAGCGCCAGACCGACTTGGTGCATCCCGAAGAAGATCGGCGACCAGGTCAGGTTGACGACCAGTTGCACCGCAAACAGCGCGATGCCGAGCCCGCGCAGCCGCGCCCCGCGGGCGTGCAGCACCATCGCGAGCGCCAAGCCGAGCAGGATGTAGATCGCGCTCCAGGCGACGGGGAAAACCCAGTCGGGCGGCGTGAGCACGGGCTTGGCGAGCGCACTGTACCACGCGTTCTGCGAGCCCGCCGGCGCAAGCCGCGCCGCAGCGAAACCGACCAAGAGCATGAAGGGTACCGTCACCACCGCCCAGCGCAGAAACGCCAGCCGCAATTGCTGCTTGGATGCGATTTCCCTCAAAGCCTATGCCCTTCCCGCGTCGGATCCGGCGCCACCGGACCGTGATTCCCTGAGTCCCGCAGCGCTATCGTCACCGGTCTTATAGCGGTCGCTCCGCAATGCGCCCGCTGATTTTCGCGGTCGCCTCGGCCGAACTGTCCCGAATGGCGGCGATCAGGAACTCGACATTGCCTTCCGGACCCGTGATCGGGCTTTCGACTACGGTCGCGACCGACCAGCCTTGCGCAACCACCCACGCCGCCACTTCGTCGCACACCCGCATATGGATCGCGGGATCGCGCACCACCCCGCCCTTGCCGACCTCGCCGCGCCCGGCCTCGAACTGCGGCTTGATCAGCGCGAGCAGGCGCGCGTCGGCACGCGCGAAGCCGAGCGGGGTCTCGAGCACCTTGGCGAGGCCGATGAAGCTCGCGTCGCACACGATCAGGTCGACCGGCTCGGGAATGTGCGCGGGCGTCAGGATGCGGGCGCTGGTCTGTTCGTGGACGATGACGCGCGTGTCCTGCCGCAATTTCCAGGCGAGCTGGTTGGTGCCGCTGTCGACCGCATAGACGCGCGCTGCGCCGCGCTGCAGCAGCACGTCGGTGAAGCCGCCGGTCGACGAGCCGACATCGATCGCCACCGCGCCCGCGACATCCCAGCCGACCGCATCGAGCCCGTGCGCCAGCTTGATCCCGCCGCGCGACACCCACGGATGATCGCGCCCGCGCACGTCGAGCACGACATCGTCGGCGATCGCCTGCCCTGGCTTGTCGATCTTGCGCTCGCCGGCGAAGACCAGCCCGGCCATGATCAGCGCCTGCGCGCGCGTCTTGCTCTCGGCAAGGCCGCGATCGACGAGGAGTTGGTCTGCACGGATCTTGGCCATCGCCGCTTCCAACGCGAAGTGACCGCCGACTGCAAGCCTCTTGCGAGTCGCGTTGCTGCCGCGCGACCGGCGCGGCCCCGATTACGCCGAGTTGAACGGCGACTTTCCGATCGTCGCACGCGGCGTTCGACTGGACGCAACGCTATTGTCCCCGCGAATAGTAGGAATAGCTTTTGACCTCGGGAGGCGTGGCCGCACGGCGTCCCCCTAGAGCACGGGCGGTCACGTCTCTCTGCCCGTATTTCCGGGCATTGGGAGAGAATCGATGGGAAGCTTTTCGAGTTTCGACCCCGTTCAACCGACCATCCTGACCGTGCCCGGGCTCGGCGGATCGGGTCCGTCGCACTGGCAGAGCCTGTGGGAGCAAGCGCGGCCCGATACCGTTCGCGTCGAGCTCGGCATGTGGAACACGCCGCATCGCAACGCCTGGGTGACCAAGCTCGACCAGGCGATCCGCTCGGCGCAGGCGCCGGTGATTCTCGCGGCGCACAGCCTCGGCTGCCTCGCGGTCGCGTGGTGGGCCGAGCTGACGCGGCAGCCCTATGGCTGGCCGGTCGCGGGCGCGCTGCTGGTCGCCCCCGCCGACGTCGACCGGGCCGATGCGCAAGCCGAACTCGCCGCGTTCGGGCCGACGCCGGTCGCGCCGCTGCCGTTCCCGTCGATCGTGGTGGCGAGCAGCGACGATCCGTGGATCGCGATCGACCGCGCGCACAGCCTGGCGGTCGGCTGGGGCAGCCATTTCGTCGATGCCGGGCCGCAGGGTCATCTCAATGCGGCGAGCGGGATCGGCTGGTGGGCCGAGGGGCAGGAATTGCTCCACCGCGTGATCGGCGCCGCGGCCGATCGGCAGGGCAAACCGCTCGTCCCGAGCGACGCGCGCTCGATCCTCGCGGTGAACGCGACCGACGCGGCGCAGACGCATTATCTGCATGGGTAGTGCTGAGCGGGCCGCGCGTCTGAGGCGCGGCCCGGCGGGTCAATCGAAGAACAGATAGCCCGGGTCGAAATCGGCGAAATTGCGCAGCGCGTCCCAATCGAGGATTTCGACCACCCCTTGGCGGAAGGCGACCAGCCCGCGCTCGCGCAGCTGGCGCAGCATGCGGTTCGCATGCACCGCGGTCAGCCCGGTCGCGTCGGCGAGGTCGACCTGCGTCAGCGGCAGCGCGAAGGTGGGCGAGTCGGCCTGGCCGATCCGCTCGAGCCGCACATACATTTCGCAGAACAGGTGCGCGAGCCGTACCGCGGCGCTGCGCGCGCCGACCGAGACGATCCATTCGCGGTTGATCGCGCCGTCGATCAGCGTCGAGCGCCACAGCAATTCGGTCAGCGTCGGCGACAGCTTGGTCAGCGCGCGAACCTCGGGATGGGGCAGCAGCGCGACGCGGACATCGGTCAACGCCGCGACCGAATGTTCGAGCCGCTTGAGCGGATAGGAATGCAGGTCGACGAAGTCGCCGGGGATGTGGATGGCGAGGATCTGGCGGCGCCCCTCGGGCGTATCCTTGAAGCGTTCGATGAAGCCGTCGAGCAGCAGCGTGCACTGCGTCAGCGGCGTCTGCTGGCGAACGATGATCTGCCTGGCGGAATAGGTCGCGGTGCGTGCGACCGCCGATTCGAGTGCAGCCCGTTCTTCTGCAGAGAGCGCCGGGACACGGTGGGTCTTCAAGAACAATTGCGTATACATGGTTTCCCCAACTCAATCGGAACCTTGCGTCAGAGCGCCGCGTTTTGTCCAGAGGGAGGCCGAGCATGGCGCGATTACCACTGGATGCGCCGATCGACGCGGCGGCCGAACATGGCGAAGTGATCCTCGACGGTCCCGAGGGGCTAGCGGCATCGCTGACCCCCGCGGCGGCAAAGAGATCGGCGCGCAGAATCGCCAAGGCCGCCGATATCGCTGAGAGCGAGCCGCACGCCGAGACGCCGTAAGCGCGCTTCGCTGTAGCCGATCGGTTAACCCAGCCGCGCTATGCGACGGCGGTGCCGTTCCGGAAACTCTTTCTCAGCCGCTGGGCAGCCTTGCTGTGGGCTGGCGGAATCGTGTGGACTGCGGTGGATGTCGTGGGCTTCGGTCCGCCTGCGCATGCCGTCCACACCGCGGACCACAAGGCGACCGACGGTGACGCCACCCCAACCGATGCGACCGGCACCGCGGTCGATACCGCCGATCTCGCCATCCTCGCCAACGTGATGAAGGGTAACTGAGCGGCTCGGCTCAGCGTCTGGGCGCCGGCTTCAACGCGATGTCGCGGATCCGCCAGCGGCGTTGCGCGGCGGTCGCGCCATCGATGTCGCCGGCGCGGTGCAGCGTCACGCTGCCGATCTCGTAGACCGGTGTGCCGCCTGCGCGCAGCCGGGCGTAGACCTGGACGGGGACGGTGACGTAGCGTTGCCCCGCCCCGGCATCGATCGTGCCGGGCGCGCCAATATTGGCGTGATATTCGCTGTACCGCGCGAAGCCGGCAGCAAAGGCCGCGGGCGTACCGGCGCCAGTGTCGCGCAGCGCATAGGCCTGCGCATATTTCTGCTCGCCGATCAGCGCGTAATAGGTCTGCACGACATTGGCGGCGCCCTGCGCGCTGTCCGGCGTGAAGGGCGCTTCGGAAATCGGGGTGCGATCGTCGGCGAGCCCGCCCGGCGTGCCGGGCGCGGGCGGATCGAGCGGCGCGAGCGCAGTGTCCGCGACGGCGCTATTGCTCGCATCCGCCTCGGGCGTATCGGCTTCGGGCTCGCTGACCACTTCGGTGGCGACGTTCTCGCCATAGGAATCGACCGCGTCCTGCGCCTGTGCCGCGGCGGCGTTGATATCGACGGTACTGCTATTCGCCGTCGTCTCGGACGTGCAGGCGCCGAGAAAGAGGAGCGGAAGCGACAGACTGAGAATACGCGACATGGCTGCTACTCGCCAGAGGGGACAGAAACTCTTCCCACAGAACGTGAAGAGATCGCGCCCGTTCCTCACTCTGCGTCGAAGTGTGCGAAACGATCGTTGCCGATGAAGCCGAGCCGCGTGATGCCGGCGCGCTTGATCGTCGCCAGAGTATGGTCGAAGCGGTCGTAACGCGCCGCGGCGTCGGCGGCGATCTGCAGGTCGGCCGCGGGATCGCGGCGCAGCGCGGCGAGGTGGGCGGGAAGCGCGCTGTCGGCGATCGCCGTGCCGTCCCACGCCAGCCCACCGTCGGCGCGGAGATCGAGCCGGTGGAAGACATGGTCGCGCGGCGGGATCGGCGCGGGTTGCGGCAGGTCGAGCGGAACGGTGTTGGTGATCATCGGCACGGTGATGATCATCATCACCAGCAACACGAGCAGCACGTCGATCAGCGGGGTCATGTTCATCGTTGCCATCGGCTGGCCGTGGTCGGCGAACGCCGGGCTCAAGGATCGTGCACGCATCGGGCAACTCCTTCTGAGGTGATGATACAGCGTATCACGTTGCGACCGCGGTGCAAGTGCCTGAATGCAAACGGGCGGCCGCGGAAGAATTCCGCGGCCGCCCGTCTTTGCTCAGCTGTGAATGCGTTAAGGACGCAGGGCCTTGTCGTCGCGATCGGTCAGTTCGTCGTCCTCGACGGTCCCGTCGTCGAGCTCGTCCTGGACGTCGTCCTCATCCGCGTCGTCGTCGCTCTCGTCGGCGTCGTCATCTTCCTCGCCGAGTTCGTCGCCTTCCATCGCGAGATCGTCTTCATTCTCGTCATCGTCGTCGTTCACGGACCCGATGTCGGGCGCGAGATCGGTCAGCAGCGTGCCGTCGCTCGGCCCGTCGCGCGTGACCTCGAGGATCTCCGCGCGCTGACTCTCGTCATAGCCTTCTTCGTCGAAACCGTCGTCGCCCGTGCCTTGGCCGGGCACCTGATGTCCACCGATGCTCATCTCGCTTCTCCCGACTTCCCCGCGTGATGCAGGATCGTGCTCTTGAGCGAACCGCGCAAGCCGCACTCGGTTCCGGCGCGACCCGCCAAATACGCTCAGCTGGGGCGAAAGAGCCGTCCCCGCTCGACCACCGCGGCGATCAGCAGCCCGGCCACGCCTGCGACGAGGAAGCCCGCGTGAAGCGGCAAAGTCGTGCCGTCGAACCCACGGCCGATCGCCCAGCCGATCAGCGCGCCGCCGGTGATCCCGAGGAAGCCCTGGACGCTCGACGCGACCCCCGCGATCCGGCCCATATTCTCCATCGCCATCGCCGACATGTTCGACGTGGCGAGCCCGAAGCAGGCCATCGTCACCGCCTGTACCAGCACGAACGACAGCAACGGCTCTTCGCCCAGCTGGCCGATCACCAGCCCGGTGCCCGACGACAGGATCATCACCACCAGGGCGGTCTGCGAGATGCGGCGCATGCCGATCTTCATCACGATCCGCGAATTGAGCAGGTTGGCCGCCATCATCGTGCCGGCCGAGGCGGCGAACACCGCGCCGAGCAGTTCGGGGCGATGGAAGACGCGCTCCATGATCGGCTGGATCGAGCTGAGATAGCCGAACAGCGCCCCCTGCGCGATCAGCGCGGCGAGCGTGTAGCCGACCGAGAAGCGATCCGACAGCGTCGTCCGCCACCCCGCCAGCATGCCGCGGATCGACAGCGGCGCGCGATTTTCGGGCTTGAGCGTCTCGGGCATGCGCAGCGCGAACCAGATCAGGCAGACCGCCGAGACGGCGGCGATCAGTTCGAAGATCAGCCGCCACGATCCCAGCAGCAGGATCGCCTGCCCCAGGCTCGGCGCGATGATCGGCACCGCCATGAACACCATGAAGGCAAGGCTCGTCACCTGCGCCATCGCGCGGCCCGAGAAGCAATCGCGGATCAGCGCGATCGTCACGACGCGGCTCGCCGCGATCGCCAGGCCGCTGGCGAAGCGCACGACCAGCAGCAGCTCGAAACTGTTGGCAAGGCCAGCGCAGAGGTTGCCCGCGATATAGGCGACCAGCCCGGCGATCAGCACCGGACGCCGGCCATAGCGGTCGGTCAGCGGCCCGTGGATCAGCTGGCCGATGCCGAGCCCGACGACGAACACCGTCAGGATCAGCGGACCATCGAGGATCGCATCGACCCCGAGGCGCCGCGCAATGTCGGGCAGCGCGGGAAGCATCGTGTCAATGCCGAGCGCACCGAGCGCGATCAACGCCGCGATCAGGGGAACGAACTCGACCAGCCGCAGCGGCGGGGAGTCGATCATCGGGGGATGTTCGGGAGCGGCCATGGCGCGCCCCATGCCCGACCGGGCGCCGCAGGTCACCCTGCAAAGCGCGCATCTGGTCGATCGCCCGCCGCAACCGTAACGGAACCGACGCATCCGCGGAGCATTCTCAAGGCTCAACCGGGAGAGGAGCAAAGACATGAGCATATTCGGGATGATCAAGGACGCGATCTGGGGCCACAAGGACGCGCCGGTAGACGCCGCCCCGTCCACCACTGCGATGCCGCAGATGAACACGCCGTCCGATCCGGGCGCCCCGGCAGCCGCCGCGCCGGCCCCCACGCCGACCCCCGCCCCCGCAGCAAAGCTCGACGTCAATACCATCCTGACGCAGAAGGCCGCCGAGAAGGGCCAGCCGCTCAACTGGCAGACCTCGATCGTCGATCTCATGAAGGTGCTCGATCTCGACCCGAGCCACGAGAACCGCGTCTCGCTCGCGCACGAGCTTGGCTACACTGGCGACATCGACGACAGCGCGACGATGAACATGTGGCTGCACAAGAAGGTGATGGAAAACCTCGCGTCGTAAGGCGCGTGGTAAGGCGTTTGGGCGCTTGACGACGATCGTGGCGGGCCCTTAGTGTGTTATAGCAATATCACACGAAAGGTCCGTCATGTCTCGTCCCCTGATCTGCGCCATGACCTTGCTCGCGCTGAGCGCGTGCGACGGCGGCAAGCATGGCACGTCGATCTCGATCAATTCGTCAGATGGCGATGCGACAGGCAGTCTCGACGGCAATGGCGAGGCGACGGTCGACACGCCTTTCTTCAAGGGCAAGGTGAAGATCCCCAAGCTTCAGCTCGACGCGTCGGATTTCGAGATGAACGGCGTGCATCTCTATCCCGGCTCGACGATCGGCGGTTTGAACATCGACGCCAAGGATCGCCCGGGCACCAAGCAGGACGGCCGCGTCCGAGTGACCTTCACCAGCCCCGCCGCCGCAACGACGGTGCGCGAATGGTTCAAGGACAAATTGACCGCGGCAAACTTCAAGGTCGCGCCCGTCGGTACCGGGCTGAGCGGCAAGACCGACGAGGACCAGCCCTTCCGGCTCGAGCTGACCCCGGTGGCGAAAGGCAAGGCGGACGGTGTGATCACGATCGGGTGAGGCGGCACTTGCGATGACACGGCGCCAATTCCCCGCTATCTTCGCGCTTTGCCAGTATCACGGACGCCCCTCATGCTCGACACCCCCACCGCCGAAGTCCCGCCACTGTCGCTTGCCGACGAAGCCGCCGATCCCGCCGCCTTCGCCGCGGCGCTGGGCGATTCGTTCGAGCGGTTCGGCTTCGCGGTGGTGTCGGATCACGGCGTCCCCGCCGATCTGATCGCGCGCGCCTGGGCGATGACCGAGGCGTTCTTCGCGCTGCCCGAGGACACCAAGCGCAGCTATTTCAGCGCGGGCGGCGGCGGCGCGCGCGGCTACACGCCGTTCAAGACCGAGATCGCCAAGGGTGCGACGCATGTCGATCTCAAGGAATTCTGGCACGTCGGCCGCGAGCTCGCCAAGGGCCACCGCTTCGAAGCACAGATGGCGCCCAATGTCTGGCCCGACCAGCCCGAGGGCTTCCGCGAGACCTTCATCGAACTGTTCGCCGCCCTCGACGTAGCCGGCGACCGTTTGCTGTCGGCGATCGCGCGGCATCTGGGCCTCGCGCCCGACTGGTTCGATCCTGCCGTCAAGGACGGCAATTCGGTGCTCCGCCTGCTGCATTACCCGCCCGTCCCCGCCGATGCGGCCGAGGTGCGCGCCGGGGCGCATGAGGACATCAATCTGATCACGCTGCTGCTCGGCGCCGAGGAAGCCGGGCTGCAACTGCTGACCAAGGAAGGCGAATGGCTGCCGATCAAGCCCCCCGAGGGCGCGATGGTCGTCAATGTCGGCGACATGCTCCAGCGGCTCACCAACCACGTCCTGCCCTCGACCACGCACCGCGTCGTCAACCCGGCGCCCGAGCGGCGCGGGCATTCGCGCTACTCGATGCCGTTCTTCCTCCACCCCGCGCCCGACTTCCTGATCGAAACCTTGCCCTCGACGATCACCGCGGAGCGACCCAACCGCTATCCGACGCCGATCAGCGCGCATGACTATCTCCACGAACGGCTGGTCGAGATCGGCCTGGTCAAGAAATAGCATTCCCACGTCACCCCGGACTTGTTCCGGGGTCCACTCCTCCGCTAGCGCAGTCGGCGATCGGCGCGCGCGCTGGTCGGGGGACCCCGGAACGAGTCCGGGGAGACGAAGGTGTGACTGCTATGACCAAACCCTTGCGCATCGCCCTCGCCGGGCTCGGCACTGTCGGCGGCGGCGTGATCCGCTTGCTCGATACGAATGGCGCGCTGATCGCGCGGCGCGCCGGGCGGCCGATCGAGATCGTCGCGGTTTCGGCGCGCGATCGCACCAAGGATCGCGGCGTCGACATGACGCGCTTCGAATGGGTCGACGATACCACCGCGCTGGCGCAGGCCGACGTCGATGTCGTGGTCGAGCTCGTCGGCGGGTCGGACGGCCCTGCGCTCACGCTCGCGCGCACCACGCTTGGCGCAGGAAAGAGCTTCGTCACCGCCAACAAGGCGATGCTCGCGCATCACGGGCTCGAGCTCGCGCGCGCTGCCGAAACGGCCGGCGTCGCGCTCAAGTTCGAGGCGGCGGTCGCGGGCGGCGTTCCGGTGATCAAGGGCTTACGCGAAGGTGCCGCCGCCAACGAGATCGAGCGCGTCTACGGCATCCTCAACGGCACGTGCAATTTCATCCTGTCGAAGATGGAGGCGGAAGGTCGCGACTTCGCAGACGTGCTCGCCGAGGCGCAGGCACTAGGGTTTGCAGAGGCCGACCCGAGCTTCGATATCGACGGCGTCGATGCGGCGCACAAACTGTCGCTGCTCGCGAGCCTCGCTTTCGGCACGCAGCCGGCGTTCGGCGACGTCGCGGCGACCGGCATCCGCCACGTGCTCGCCGCCGACATCGCCGAGGCAGCGTCGCTCGGCTACCGCGTGCGCCTGCTCGGGCTCGCCGAGGCCGGCCCCGGCGGGCTGTTCCAGCGCGTCCACCCGCATCTCGTGCCGGTCAGCCATCCGCTCGCGCATGTGACCGGTGCGACCAACGCGGTCGTCGCCGAGGGCAATTTCGTCGGGCGGCTGCTGTTCCAGGGCGCGGGCGCGGGCGATGGGCCGACCGCGAGCGCCGTCGTCGCCGATCTGATCGACATCGCGCGCGGCGAGTTCGGCCCAGCCTTCGCGATGCCCGCCGATGCCTTGACCGCGCAGGGCCCGGCCGATGCCGGCGAGCGGCGCGGGCGCGCTTATGTGCGCTTCATGGTCGCCGATCGCGTCGGCGTGCTCGCCGAGATCGCCGCAGCGATGCGCGATGCGGGCGTTTCGATCGAGAGCCTGATGCAGCGCGGCGCGCATGCCGACGGATCGGTGCTGGTCGCGATCGTCACGCATGAGGGCCCCGAGCGCTGCGTCGCGCAAGCGCTCGAGCGACTGCGCGGGTCGCAGAGCCTGGTCGGGCAGCCGCTGTGGATGCATATCCTGGGGTAAGAAGCACCCCCCCGTTTGCCCTAAGCCTGTCGAAGGGCTGTTCTTCTTCGCGACGGCGGAAAGGAAGAACAGTGCTTCGACAAGCTCAGCACGAACGGAGATAGGGGTGCGCACCTGGAATTGGCAGCGCACGTTGGCCGCGCTCACGGCGGTTATGCGCGTGTGGCTGCCGCTTACGGCAAGATCACCGACTCCCGCGGCGTATCGTCGAGCGCGATCGCGACGCGGCCGGATTTGTCGGGTTTCTTCTTGAACATCTTGCCAACGCCATGCGCGACGTCTCCGGCCAGCATGCCGAGGTCCTTTGCCTCGCCGGGTCGCTCGCAACAGCTGTCGGGCGACACGACCTTCTGGATCAGCCGCACCACCTGCGTGCCGCCGCCGAAGAAATCGATTCCCCCGGCACAGCCGCCCTGCATCGTCGCACACGGCGAACTTCCCGCTACCGCCATCGCACCAATCCCCGTCATGTCGGGATTCGACGGCTTGGGCCGGTTGAGCACGACCTCGTCGGGATAGGGCAGCTTCTGCAGCGGCAGCGGTTTGCCGCAGACGATGATGTCGGTCGGATCGACCGCCTTGCCGCGCCGCACGCACGGTTCGCTCGGCACTGTCTGCAGAATCGAAAAGGAGGTCGGCGCCGCGGGAACGGCGACAGCGGGGGTCGCGGCTTGCGCGGCGAGGAGCAGCAGCATCATGACCCTGTTACTCCCCTGCAATCATGGCCAATTTCAGGCGAGCCGATCTCAGGAGAGTAAGGCGACGCCCAACCGCGGCAGTTCGATCGCCGGGCAGCGATCCATCACGACCTTGAGCCCCGCTGCCTCGGCCCGCGCCGCTGCCGCTTCGTTGACGACGCCCAGCTGCAACCACACCGCCTTGGCACCCGCCGCGATCGCTTCGTCGACGGCATCGCCGGCCGCATCCGAATTGCGGAAGATATCGACCAGGTCGATCGGGTCGCCGATCTGCGACAGTTCGCGAAAGACGAATTCGCCGTGGAGATGCTCGCCGGTGATCTGCGGATTGACCGGGATCACGCGATAGCCATGCTCCTGCAACGTCCGCATCACGCGATAAGACGGCCGATCGGGCCGATCCGACGCGCCGACCAGGGCGATCGTGCGGGTCTCCTCGAGCAGGGTGCGCAGGTCGCTATCGCTGGTGATCGGCATCAGGCATGTCCCCGTGAGTCGTTGGCAATCCAGCCGGAAACGTGGCCGGCTATCTGCTTGAACGCCACCGCCTCGGGCCCGTTCCCCGTCACCGGCGGCTGCCCGGCATCGGAGGCGACGCGCACGCGCATGTCGAGCGGGATCCGCCCCAGGAAAGGCAGCCCCAATTCCTTCGCTGCCGCTTCCGCGCCGCCGTTGCCGAACGGATCGGACACGTCTCCGCAGGAAGGGCAGACGTAGCCGGCCATATTCTCGATCAAGCCGATGATCGGCACGCCCGCCTTGACGAATAGGTCGATCGCGCGGCGCGCGTCGATCAGTGCAAGATCCTGCGGGGTCGAGACGATCACCGCGCCGGTCGGACGATATTTCTGGATCATCGTCAGCTGGACGTCGCCCGTCCCCGGCGGCAGGTCCATCACCAGCGTATCGGCCACGCCCCAATTGGCGTCCATCATCTGCGTCAGCGCGCCCGCCGCCATCGGCCCGCGCCACGCGATCGCCTGGTCGGCGGTAACCAGCATCCCCATCGAGAGAAGCGGCACGCCGAACGGCGTCTGCACCGGATTGAGCACCTTGTTGTGCGCGGTCGGCTTGAGATCGGCGACGCCCATCAGCCGCGGCTGCGACGGCCCATAGATATCGGCATCGACCAGCCCGACGCGCCGCCCGGCCTGGTGCAGCGCGATCGCCAGATTGGCCGAGACGGTCGACTTGCCGACGCCGCCCTTGCCGCTGCCGACCGCGATCGTGACGCGCTGCTGGCGCTGGCTGGTCAGCGCGACCCGCACCGTGGTCACCCCCGCAATCGTCGCGGCAGCGGTGCGCACCGCTGCCTCGAGCGCGGCATGGTCGGCTTCGGGAACGCCGCCGACATCGACGATGACGCTGGCGCGCCCCTCCTCGATCCGCCCGGTCGCGCGGGTGCCGGCGACGAGCGAAAGGGCGGCGTTGAGGGCGGCATCGGGGGAAATCGGATCGGTCATCCCGCGCAGATAGGCGTGCCCGATGCGCTTGCCACTGTTTTTCGCGCGAGGCCGTGCTTATAAAGGCTTCATGACGATCCTATCGCGCTGGTTCCAACGCCCCTCCCTACAATCCGCCGATGGCAAGGGCCCGTGGGGGAGTGGCACTGGTGGCGATGACGACAAGAGCGGCGGCCCGCGCAATCCGTGGGCGCAACCGCCGGCGGGCAAGCCGCGCGGCAATGCCCCCGGCCCGAGCGCGCTCGACGAATTTCTCAAGCGTGCGCGCGGTGGCGGCAGCGGCCCCGGCGGCTTCGGTGGCGGCGGACGGCCGCGCATCCCGGGCGCGCCGAGTGCCGCCAACCTGTGGGCCATCGCGGTCGGCATCGTTGTCGTCGCGTGGATCGTGCTCACCAGCTTCCACTCGATCGGGCCGCAGCAGCGCGGCGTGGTGACCTTCCTCGGCCGCTATTCCGAAACGCTCGAACCCGGTATCCGCGTGACGCTGCCGGCGCCGTTCGTCGACGTCGCCAAGGTCGATGTCGCCGCGATCAACACCGAGAGCTTCCCGGACGATGTCGAAGGCACGTCCGAGACCGACAAGTTGATGCTGACGAGCGACCAGAACATCGTCGATCTCGAATATTCGGTGCGCTGGCAGATCTCGAACCCGCAGGACTTCGCTTTCCAGATCGCCGATCCGCGCGGCACGCTCCGGGCGACCGCGATGAGCGCGATGCGCGCCGCGGTCGCCACCGCGACGCTCGACGACGCGATCGGCGGCGGACGCACCGCGATCGAGACCAAGGTCCAGCAATCGATGCAGGACATTCTCGACGGCTATAATTCGGGGATCCGCATCCAGGGTGTCGCGATCAAGGGCGCGCAGGCGCCGGCGCAGGTGTCCGACGCGTTCAAGGAAGTCTCGGCCGCACAGCAGCAGGCGCAGAGCGATATCAGCAAGGCGCGCGGTTATGCGCAACAGGTGCTCGCCAAGGCGCAGGGCGAGGCCGCCGCGTTCGACGTGATCTATGCGCAGTACAAGCTCGCGCCGGAAGTGACCCGCAAGCGCATGTATTACGACACGATGGAGCAGGTTCTGTCCAAGTCCGACAAGACGATCATCCAGGCGCCTGGGGTCGTTCCCTATCTTCCGCTGCCGGGGATCGGCCGCCGTCTGCCCGAAGCCGCACCGGCCATCGCGCCCGCCCCGCAAGCCCAGGGAGGCGCACAGTGAGCCGCAATCTTCTCCGCAACCCCGTCGCAATCGGGATCGTCGCGCTTCTGCTGCTGATCGTCGCCGCGAGCTCAATCGCAATCGTGCCCGAGACTCGCCAGGCGGTGATCCTGCGCTTCCAGCAGCCCGTCGCGACGATCAACGAATATCGCCCCAACGAAGTGTTCGGCCGCACCGGCGCCGGGATCAACTTCCGCGTGCCGTTCATTGACCGGCTCGTCTGGGTCGACAAGCGCGTGCTCGACGTCGAGCTCGACAACCAGCCCGTGCTCTCGACCGACCAGACCCGGCTCGAGGTCGACGCTTACGCCCGCTTCCGCATCGTCGATCCGCTCAAGGCGGTGATCTCGACCGGCAGCACCTCGGTCACTGAGCAGCGCATCAAGGACCAGCTCCAGCCGCTGTTCAGCTCGTCGCTGCGCAACGAACTCGGCAAGCGTCCGTTCGCGGCACTGCTCAGTCCCGAGCGCACCCAGGTGATGGGCAACATCCGCTCGGGGCTCCAGCGCCTCGCCTCGCAATATGGCGTGCAGATCGTCGACGTGCGGATCAAGCATGCCGACCTGCCGAGCGGCACGCCGTTCGACAGCGCGCTCAACCGGATGCGCACCGCGCGCCACCAGCAGGCGCTGACGATCCAGGCACAGGGCGCACAGACCGCGCAGATCATCTCGGCGCAGGCCGACGCACAGGCCGCGCAAATCTATGCGCAAGCCTTCAACAAGGATGCCGAATTCTACGATTTCTATCGGGCGATGCAGTCGTATCGCTACACCTTCGCGCAAGACGCCAAGGGTTCGACGTCGTTGGTGCTGTCGCCCGACAACGCCTATTTGAAGGAATTTCAGGGGCGCCGTTGATTTGACGGCCCCGTAACGGCCCGCCAGCCGTTGATATTCAATCGCCGTTCAGCAACCATGGCTATCAGCTATCGTGTTGCTGCCAATTGGTAGACGAGAGGAAACGACCCACGTGCGCTACGCCTACGCCATTACCGCCGCCCTGCTGCTGAGCGGGACCGCCACTGCCATCGCGTTGCCATCCGCCGGGGGCGCGCAGACCGCCCAGAACGAACCCGCCGTGATGGCCGCCGCCGCGCCCAAGCCCGGCGCGCCGATGAGCTTTGCCGATCTCGTCGCCAAGCTGCAGCCCGCCGTCGTCAACATTTCGACTAGCCAGCACATCACGCAGGCGCAGCCCGCCAATCCGTTCGCCGGCACCCCGTTCGAGGGGCTGTTCGGCCAGCAGCAGGGCCAGGGTGGCGGCGCCACGCCGACGACGCGCGAGGCGACCTCGCTCGGTTCGGGCTTCATCATCTCGCCCGACGGCTATGTCGTGACCAACAACCATGTCGTCGCCGCAGGCGCCAAGGGCGCGACCGTCGACTCGATCACCGTCACGATGACCGACCGCAAGGAATATGTCGCCAAGCTGATCGGCCGCGACCCGACCTCGGATCTGGCGCTGCTCAAGATCGAGGCGAAGAACCTCCCGTTCGTGAAGTTTGGCGATTCGGATTCGGCGCGCGTCGGCGACTGGATCGTCGCGATCGGCAATCCCTTCGGCCTCGGCGGCACCGTCACCGCGGGCATCGTCTCGTCGCTCCACCGCGTCACCGGCGCCGGCGCCTATGACCGCTTCATCCAGACCGATGCGGCGATCAACCAGGGCAATTCGGGCGGCCCGATGTTCGATCTCAACGGCAACGTGATCGGCATCAACTCGCAGATCCTCGGCAGCACCGGTGGCGGCAATATCGGCATCGGCTTCGCGATCCCGGCGACCGACGCCAAGCCGGTCATCGAGAAACTGATGAAGGGCACCAAGATCGCGCGCGGCTATCTCGGCGTCGGCCCGCAGCCGATCGACGACGATCTCGCCTCGTCGTTCGGTCTCGCCAAGAACAAGGGCGAACTGCTCCGCAGCATCGAGCCGGGCCAGCCTGCCGACAAGGCCGGGCTCAAGGTCGGCGACATCGTGCTGCGCGTCAACGGCAAGGACGTGAACCCCGACCAGTCGCTCAGCTATCTGGTCGCCAACGTCACGCCGGGCACGCGCGTCCCGCTCGACATCGTGCGCCAGGGCCGCCCGCAGACGATCATCGCGACGATCGGCACGCGCCCGTCGGAAGACGTGCTGCTC
This sequence comes from Parasphingomonas frigoris, assembly GCF_036663815.1. Taxonomy (NCBI): domain Bacteria; kingdom Pseudomonadati; phylum Pseudomonadota; class Alphaproteobacteria; order Sphingomonadales; family Sphingomonadaceae; genus Parasphingomonas; species Parasphingomonas frigoris. Next base: position 279,144 of record NZ_JAXOJQ010000002.1, read on the forward strand.
GCCAAGGCGAATGCCGACGCCGACAGCGACATGTCGGACGACAGCGACACGCCGACCGCCGGCCAGGCCGCATCGAACCCGCTCGGCGTCACCGTCGCGACGCTGACCCCGCAGATCGCGCGCACCTTCGGCATCGATTCGTCGGTGTCGGGCGTCGTCATCGGCATGGTCGATCCGGCAAGCGATGCCGGCGCCAAGGGCCTCAAGCGCGGCGACGTGATCATCTCCGCCAACGGCACGCCGGTCACCACGCCCGCAGCGCTCGGTGCGATCGTGATGCAGGCGAAGGCCGCGGGCCGTTCGCAGGTCGCGCTCTATGTCGTGCGCGGTCGCCAGCCGGCCTTCTTCATCGGCGTGAAGCTGAAGAAGTAAGCTCGACGCAAAGCCCCTCTCCTTCAGGGGAGGGGCTAAAAGACTTCCGCCGCCCCGCTTTTCGCGCGATACCGTGCACGAGATCACGGAGGCCGCATGACCGACACGACGAGCATTTTCCTTGGCGCTGGCGCTGGCGGCGCCAACCCCCAGCAGCTCGAACTCAAGCGCGCCAACCGCCACGGCCTGATCGCGGGCGCGACCGGCACCGGCAAGACGGTGACCGTCCAGGGCATCATCGAAGGCTTCTCGCGCGTTGGCGTCCCCTGCTTCGTCGCCGACGTGAAGGGCGACCTGTCGGGCCTCGCGATGGCCGGATCCCCCACCGCCAAGAATCACGAGATCTTTGCCGCGCGCGCCAAGGAGATTGGCGACGACAGCTGGGCCTATGCGGACACCCCGGTGCAATTCTGGGATCTGTATGGCGAGCAGGGCCACCCGATCCGCACCACCATTTCCGAGATGGGCTCGCTGCTGCTGTCGCGGCTGATGGATCTCAACGAGGTCCAGGAAGGCGTGCTGACGATCGCCTTCCACGTCGCCGACAAGGACGGGCTGCTGCTGCTCGACCTCGACGACCTGCAGGCGATGCTCGTCAGCTGCGGCGAGCGCGCCGACGAGCTGACGACGACCTATGGCAACGTCTCGAAGCAGTCGATCGGCACGATCCAGCGCGCGATCCTCCAGTTGCGCTCGCAGGGCGGCGAGCATTTCTTCGGCGAGCCCGCGCTCGATCTCGACGATTTCATCGGGGTCGACGACAAGGGGCGCGGCATCGTTAACATCCTCGCCGCCGACAAATTGATGGCGAGCCCGAAGCTCTATGCGACCTTCCTGTTGTGGCTGATGAGCGAATTGTTCGAGCATCTCCCCGAGGTCGGCGATCCCGACAAGCCCAAGCTGTGCTTCTTCTTCGACGAAGCGCATCTGCTATTCGATGCGGCGCCCAAGGCGCTGCTCGAGAAGATCGAGCAGGTCGTGCGGCTGATCCGGTCGAAGGGCGTCGGCATCTACTTCATCACGCAGAACCCGATCGACATTCCCGACACCGTCGCCGGGCAGCTCGGCAACCGCGTGCAGCATGCGCTGCGTGCCTTCACCCCGCGCGACCAGGCGGCGGTGCGGTCGGCGGCGACGACCTTCCGCGCCAATCCCGGCGTCGATGTCGAGACCGCGATCACCGAGTTGAAGGTCGGCGAGGCGCTCGTCTCGCTGCTGCTCCCCGATGGCTCGCCCTCGCCGGTCCAGCGCACGCTGATCGCCCCGCCCGCGTCGCGCGTCGGCCCGGTGACGCCGGTCGAGCGCGGGGTGATGATCTCGACCGATCCGGTGGGGACGAAATATGACACGCTGGTCGACCGTCACTCGGCCGAGGAAATCCTCGCCGGAAAAGCCCAGGAAGCGAGCGCAGCGGCCGCCGAGGCGAAGGCGAAGACCGAGGCCGACAAGGCCGCTGCGGTGCAGGCCAAGGCCGATGCGGTCGCCGCAAGGGAGGCCGAGCGCCAGCGTGTCGCGGACCAGCGCGAAGCCGATCGCCAGGCCAAGCTCGCCGCTCAGCAGTCTGCAGCCGAAGCCAAGGCCGCCGCCAACTCGCCCTGGAACCGCGCGATCACGTCGGCGACGCGCTCGGCAAGCTCGGCGGTCGGTCGGCAGGTCGCCAACGAGGTGTCGAAGGCCGTGTTCGGCTCCTCGCGCGGCGCCGGGGCGGGGATCATCGGCGGGCTGGTGCGCGGCGTGCTCGGGGGGCTGTTCAAGGGGCGCTGAGCGGGCGCGCACGCCCTCTCCCCTCCCCCTCTCACCTTCTCGCTTCCCCGGCGAAGGCCGGGGCCCAGGAGCTGAACGATCGATATCTCGAGCGCAGCACTCGCTTGCTACCGCGGTCGCTCCTGGGCCCCGGCCTTCGCCGGGGAAGCAATTCTTCGGCTGGCGGTCGTTAAGCCGCCTCCTCCGCAGTCGCGGTCAACCGCGCCAAAACCATCCCCTCCTGCGTCTGCCCGCCGACGACCGCGTCGAGCTCGGCGACTTTGCCGTCGAACGGCGCGACCAGGCCATGCTCCATCTTCATCGCCTCGAGCGTGACGAGCTTCTGCCCCTTGGTGACGCTGTCACCTGCGGCGACATCGACCGCGATGATCCGGCCCGGCATGGGGGCGAGGATCGCGCCGTCGGCAGCGGCGCCGGTCGCGGTGCCGCGCGGTTGCTCGAGCCGATAGCTGCGTCCTTCGCCGAGGAAGAAGCTGACGACTTCCTCCTGTGGAGGGCCGTCGTCGATCATCACGTCGGCAACGCGGTGTACGGTGCCCGCATCGTCGACGATTCGCACCTCGGAGCGCGGCGCCGCATTGAGCCGAAGTCCGATGGCGTCGTCCCACACGCCCCGCATCGCGCGCGCCGCGAGCGCAGCCGCCGCGTCGCGCAGATGCGCGATCTGCGGCGCAGGCGGGATCGTCAGCGCGTCTCCGCGTCGCTCGATCAATCCAGTGTCGATCGCACCGTCCCGGAAATCCGCATCCTGGCAGATACGCGCCAGGAAGCCTGCGTTGGTACGCACCGGCCAGACCTCGACATCGCTCGTCGCATCCCACAGCGCCACGATCGCCGCCGACCGGTCGTCTTCATGGACGACGATCTTGGCGATCATCGGATCATAGAAAGGTGACACCTCGCCTGCTTCCTCGACCCCGGTCTCGATCCGCGCGAAGCTCGGCAGGCGTAGATGCTCGAGCGTCCCGGTAGACGGCAGAAAGCCCGTGGCGGGGTTCTCCGCGTACAACCGAGCCTCCATCGCCCAGCCATTGATCGCCAGCTCGTCCTGCCGCTTGGGCAGCACCTCGCCGCTCGCAACCCGCAGCTGCCACTCGACCAGATCGACCCCGGTGATCTCCTCGGTCACCGGATGCTCGACCTGGAGCCGCGTGTTCATTTCCATGAACCAGATGCGGTCGGCGCGCAGGCCCTCGCTCGCGTCGGCGATGAACTCGATCGTGCCCGCGCCGACATAATCGACCGCCTTCGCCGCCTTGACCGCCGCGGCGCAGATCGCCTCGCGCGTGACCGCGTCCATCCCCGGCGCGGGGGCTTCCTCGATCACCTTCTGGTGGCGGCGCTGGAGCGAGCAGTCGCGCTCGAACAGATGGACGACGTTGCCGTGGGCATCGCCGAACACCTGCACCTCGATGTGGCGCGGCGAGAGGATGTATTTCTCGATCAACACGTCGGTATTGCCGAACGACGACGCCGCCTCGCGCTGGCACGAGACCAATGCATCGGCGAAGTCGGCGGGATCGTCGACGCGCCGCATCCCCTTGCCGCCACCGCCCGCGACCGCCTTGATCAGCACGGGATAGCCGACCGCCGCCGCTTCGGCAGCCAACCGCTCGGGTGCCTGGTCGGCGCCGAGATAGCCCGGCGTCACCGGCACGCCCGCCGCGATCATCCGCTCCTTGGCGGCGTCCTTCAGGCCCATCGCGCGGATGCTGTCGGGATTGGGGCCGACCCAGACGATCCCGGCGTCGATCACGTCTTGCGCGAAATCGGCATTTTCGGACAGGAAGCCGTAGCCGGGGTGGATCGCCTCGGCACCACTCGCCTTCGCCGCGGCGATGATCTTCTCGCCGACCAGATAGCTTTCGCGCGCTGGCGACGGACCGATATGCACCGCCGCGTCGGCCTGGCGGACATGCAGCGCCTTGGCATCGGCATCCGAATAGACCGCGACCGTGCGGATCCCCATCGCGCGCGCGGTGCGGATGATGCGGCAGGCGATTTCGCCGCGATTGGCGATGAGCAGAGACTGGATCATGCGTATCTATCCGTCGCCCCGGCGCAGGCCGGGGCCGTTACGAGAAAGGCACCGCCGCGCGCGCACGCACAGCGGCCCCGGCCTGCGCCGGGGCGACGAGTGCAGATCATCCCTCGCAGCCCGTCGTGCGCGACGACCAAGTGAGGTTCTGGATCTTCCAGCTGCCGCCCTCGCGCACCAGGTCGAAATGGTCGTAGCCGCAATGGTGGAGCTTGCCGTCGATGCGGAAGGTGTAGGGGCTCCACACCATCGCGATGTCGCCATCGACCTCGATCGCGGTGTCGCTGAGCCGCTCGTCATAGCGCTCGGGCCCGGGGGCGAAGCGCGCCAGCAACTGCTCGCGGCTCGAATGGGTGATCTTGCGCGTGCCGTCCGCCTGCTCGGCGACCGCGGTGGCGGTGGCATCGCTGCGCAGCGCCTGGCCGATCGCCGCCGCATCGCGCGCGGCGATCCCGGCGAGCAGCGCATTGACCGGCGCCATCACCTGCGCCTCTTCGGTGCCGGGAGGCGGCAGGCCGGTGCCCTTGACGATCGGCTGGACCGGCGTGGTTTGCGACGCCATCTGGGCGGCGAGCGCGAGAGCGAAGATCAGCGACATCGGACTTCCTTAAAATCCTCCCCGCCACGGGGAGGGGGACCGCCCGCCTCGTTGGGCGGGTGGTGGAGGGGGGCCTCCACCGGAGTAACACTTGGGGAGAGCCCCCTCCACCATTTGCCGGAAGAGGCAAATGGTCCCCCTCCCCGTGCCGGGGAGGATCTGAGAGGCCCATGCCCTCACATCCTGAACACCCCGAACGCCGGGCGCTCGGGGATCGGCGCGTTGAGCGTGGCCGCGAACGCCAGCCCCAGCACGTCGCGGGTCTGCGCCGGGTCGATGATGCCGTCATCCCACAGCCGCGCCGTCGCGTACCAAGGGTTGCCCTCATCCTCATATTTCTGACGGATCGGCGCCTTGAACGCCTCGGCGTGCTCGTCGCTCCAGCCATCGGCGTCGCGGTGAACGGTCGCCAGCACCGACGCCGCCTGCTCGCCGCCCATCACCGAGATCCGGCTGTTGGGCCAGCTGAACAGGAATCGCGGCGAGTAGGCCCGCCCGCACATCCCGTAATTGCCAGCACCAAAGCTGCCGCCGATCAGCACGGTGATCTTGGGCACGGTCGCGGTCGCCACCGCGGTGACGAGCTTGGCGCCATGCTTGGCGATCCCCTCGGCCTCATACTTGCCGCCAACCATGAAGCCCGAGATGTTCTGCAGGAACAGCAACGGGATCCGCCGCTGGCAGGCGAGCTCGATGAAATGCGCGCCCTTCTGCGCGCTTTCGGAGAACAGCACGCCGTTGTTCGCGAGGATCGCGACGGGCATCCCCCAGATATGCGCAAAGCCGCAGACCAAGGAGGTGCCGTACAGCGCCTTGAACTCGTGAAACTCCGACCCGTCGACCAGCCGTGCGATGATCTCGTGCACATCGTACGGCGCACGCACGTCGCTCGGCACGATGCCGTACAGTTCCTCGGCGTCGAACTTCGGCGGCCGCGGGTCCTTGAGGTTCACGGCCGCGCCCGACTGCGGCTGGAGCGTCGAGACGATGTCGCGCACGATCGTCAGCGCATGTTCGTCATTCTCGGCGACATGGTCGACCACGCCCGAGCGCCGCCCATGCGTATCCGCGCCGCCCAGTTCTTCGGCCGAGATCACCTCGCCCGTCGCCGCCTTCACCAGCGGCGGGCCGGCGAGGAAGATCGTCCCCTGCCCGCGCACGATGATCGTCTCGTCGGACATCGCCGGCACGTAAGCGCCGCCCGCAGTGCAGCTTCCCATCACGCAGGCGATCTGCGGGATGCCCTTGGCGCTCATGTTCGCCTGGTTGAAAAAGATCCGCCCGAAATGATCGCGGTCGGGGAAGACCTCGGCCTGGTGCGGCAGGTTCGCGCCGCCGCTGTCGACAAGGTAGATGCACGGCAGCATGTTGGCTTCGGCAATCTCCTGCGCGCGCAGATGCTTCTTGACGGTCAGGGGGTAGTAGGTCCCGCCCTTCACCGTCGCATCGTTGCACACGATCATGCACTGCCGGCCCGAGACGCGCCCGATCCCGGCGATCACGCCAGCGCCCGGCACCTCGTCGTCATACAGCCCGTTGGCGACCAGTTGGCCGATCTCGAGAAAGGGCGAGCCCGGATCGAGCAGCCGCTCGACCCGCTCGCGCGGGAGCAGCTTGCCGCGCGCGGTGTGGCGCTCGCGGCTCTTCTCGGTCCCGCCGAGTGCCGCCTGCGCGACATCGGCGCGCAGCCGTTCGGCCAGCGCGCGGTTGTGCACGGCGTTGGCGCGGAAGGTGTCGCTGTCAGGCGACAAAGCGGAGGTGAGCGTGGGGGCGGTCATACCTTGCTCCCCTCCCCTTCATGGGAGGGGTTGGGGGTGGGGAAGTGACGAGCGCTAATCTCGGCGAGGCGGCCGCCACCCCTGGCCCCTCGCCTGAAAGGGAGGGGGAAACCATAGGCTGCCATCACTGCGCCACCCGCTCGTTCGCCCCGATCAGCTCGCGCCCGATCAGCATCCGGCGGATCTCGTTGGTCCCCGCGCCGATATCGAGCAGCTTGGCATCGCGATAATAGCGCTCGACCGGCCAGTCCTTCGTGTAGCCAGCCCCGCCCAGCGCCTGCACCGCCTCGTTGGCGACGCGCACCGCATTCTCGCTCGCCAGCAGGATCGCGCCGGCCGCATCGAAGCGCGTCGTCTTGCCCGCGTCGCACGCCTTGGCGACCGCATAGACATACGCCCGCGCCGAATTGAGCGCGACATACATGTCGGCGATCTTGCCCTGCATCAGCTGGAACGCGCCGATCGGCTGGCCGAACTGGCGCCGCTCGCGCACATAGGGCACGACCACGTCGAGGCACGCCTGCATGATGCCGAGCTGGATCCCGGCGAGCACGGTGCGCTCATAATCGAGCCCCGACATCAGCACGCCGACACCGCCGTTGGTCGGCCCCATGATATTCTCTTCCGGAACCTCGCAATCGGTGAAGACGAGTTCCGCTGTCGGCGACCCGCGCATCCCCATCTTGTCGATCTTCTGCCCGATCGCGAAGCCCGGCATGTCCTTCTCGATCAGGAAGGTGGTGATGCCGCGCGATCCCTCGCCGGTCTTGGCATAGACGACGAGCGTGTCGGCATAGGCCGCGTTGGTGATCCAGAATTTCGTGCCGTTGAGGACATAGCCGCCCTGCACCTTGTCGGCCTTGAGCTTCATGCCGACGACGTCCGAGCCCGCGCCCGCCTCGGACATGGCGAGGCTGCCGACATGCTCGCCCGAGATCAGCTTGGGGAGATATTTGGCCTTCTGCTCAGGCGAGGCCCAGCGCGCGATCTGGTTGACGCACAGGTTGGAATGCGCGCCGTAGCTCAGGCCCACCGACGCCGAAGCGCGGCTGACTTCCTCGCAAGCGATGACATGTTCGAGATAGCCCAGGCCAAGCCCGCCATCCTCTTCCGCGACGGTCACGCCGTGCAGGCCGAGCGCGCCCATTTCGGGCCACAGGCTTTGCGGAAACCAATCCTCGGCATCGACCTTCGCCGCGATCGGCGCGATCCGGTCGGTCGCGAAGCGCTGCGTGGTGTCGCGGATCATGTCCGCGGTCTCGCCGAGCGCGAAATCCATCTGGTTCATTGAATCGACCTCTCCAAGTCCATCGCTTTTGCGAGAGCCCTTAGCGTGTGTCGATTGAAATCGTAACCGAAGAAACTTCTTTGGGCGGCCCGAGGGGTGGGCAGTCACGCTGGAGGGGGTGGGGTAAGCGTAACTGCCCTATCGCCACCCGCCCGGCCGGGCGGGTCGTCCCTCCCCACGCGGGGAGGGCGAGCGATCAGTTGGCCGTGGCGACCTGGACGTTCGGCGTCGGCGCGGTCTTGGCGACGGCGACCTTGTCGCAGCGAACGATCGCCGGCGAATGGACGATCTTGCCGGCCGGCGTGTGGACATGCTGCACGGTGCAGCCTTCCTTGAGCGCCGCGCTGACCTGTGCCGGGCTGTGCGCGAGGCGGTTGGCGAGCGCCGGCGTGGCGACGGTGGCGATGAGCGCGGTGGCGAGTGCGATACGAAGCATGCGGAAATCTCCTCAAAATCTATACGACCCAAATAGGGCGGCAATCTTGCTCGCCGCGTACGCAGGCATGACAAAGTGTTGCTGACGGAGCATGCTCGGACGGCTCACGTTGACCGGCCACACCCCCACCCCTAGTCGGCAGGACCAGATGCCTTTGACAGAACCCGCTCCGCTGATGCCCACCATCGTCCTGGTCGAAGACGACCCCCATCTGCGCACGCTCACCACGCGCGCGTTGCAGGAGAATGGCTACACGGTCCGCCCCGCCGCGACCGCGCCCGAGATGTGGCTGGCGCTCGACCAGGGTCCGGTCGATCTGGTGCTGCTCGACATCATGCTGCCCGGCACCAGCGGGATCGATCTGTGCCGCGCCATCCGCCAGAAGAGCGAAGTGCCGATCATCTTCGTCTCGGCCAAGGGATCGGAGACCGACCGCGTCGTCGGGCTCGAGCTCGGCGCCGACGATTACATCGCCAAGCCGTTCGGCACGCGCGAGCTGCTCGCCCGCGTCCGCGCGGTGCTCCGGCGCGGCGGGGTCGAGCGACAGACCACGCAGCGGCCGAGCGGGATGCTGCGCTTCGACGGCTGGTCGCTCAACCTGCCGCGCCGCGAACTGCTCTCGCCGACCGGCGCGCTGGTCGACCTGACCGGCGCCGAATTCGACCTGCTCGTCACCTTCTGCGACCATAGCGGCCGCGTGATCGCGCGCGAGCGGCTGATCGAACTGTCGCGCACGCGGCTCGGCGACAGTTCGGATCGCAGCATCGACGTGCTGGTCAGCCGGCTGCGGCGCAAACTGTCGAGCACCGGCGCCGAGGCGCCGATCGCGACGGTGCGCGGCATCGGCTACATGTTCAGCGCCCCGGTCACGCGCGATTGAGCGCTAAGCTCCACGGCCCGGCCGGATTGATCGGCCAGATCTTCGCGATCCTGTTGCTCGCGATGATCCTCGAATTCGGCGTGTCGACGGTGCTGTACGAGCGAGCCAGCCAATTTTCGGTGCGCGACGACGAGGCGCGGCGGCTCGCCGAGCATCTCGTGATCGCGCGCAAGCTGCTGGCCGAGCAGGCACCCGCCGCGCGGCCGCAGCTGTCGCGTGAACTGACCACTAGCCGCTACGAGATCCACTGGGCGCCGGCGCTCGCGCCCCCGCCCCCGCTCGCGCCGTCGCTCGACCGGATGTATCGCCAGGTGATCGGGTGGGAGCCCGACCTCGCGCATGCCGACCTGCGGCTCAACCTCGCCTCGCCGGGGCGCAACGCGGTGACCGCGGGTGGCGTCACACTCGCCGATGGCAGCTGGATGTGGTTCCACACGCGACAGCCGATCCACCAGGCCAATCTGTCGAGCGAACGCATCATCCTCGCGATGATCCCGGCCGGCGCGTTGCTGCTGATGGGCGGGCTGTTCATCCGGCGCACGCTGCTGCCGCTGCGCCGGCTCGCGCTGGCGGCCGACGCGGTCGGCAGCGGCAGCGACCGCGACGAGGCTGTGCCAGAGGCGGGCCCCAGCGAGGTGCGCCGCGTGATCGGCGCGTTCAACCGCATGCACGCGCGTATCTATCAGCTGATCGCCGACCGGACGCAGGCGCTTGCCGCGGTCGGGCACGATCTGCGCACCCCGCTCGCGCGGCTGCGGATGCGCGCCGACGCGATCTCGGACGCCGCGTTGCGCGACGCGGTCGAGGCCGACGTGCTCGAAATGGACGCGATGGTCGCCTCGCTGCTCGCCTATCTCGGCGGCGAAGGCGAGAGCGAGGCGCGCGTCGCGATCGACCTCGCGGTGCTGTGCGAGACGGTCTGCGACGACGTCAGCGACCGCGGCCGCGAGGCGACCTATACAGGCCCCGACCATCTCGAGCTCGCGGTGCGCCCCGTCACGCTCAAGCGCGCGATCGTCAATCTGGTCGAGAATGCGCTGCATTATGGCGAGCGCGTCTTCCTGACGCTGCTGCGCGACGGCGAGAGCGTCGTGATCCGCATCGAGGATGACGGCCCCGGAATCCCCGCCGAATCGCTGGCCAACGTGCTCGAACCCTTCGTCCGGCTCGATACCGCGCGGGCCCGCGACACGATCGGGCTGGGGCTCGGCTTGTCGATCGTCGCGCGCGCGGTGGCCGAACATGCCGGCACGCTGACCCTGGCGAACCGGCCCGAGGGCGGACTGCGCGCCGAGATTTGTCTCCCGACGGCGCGTTAACTACCTTCCAGACGTCACCCCGGGCTTATCCCGGGATGACGAAGAAGGAGTCGCTCGCGAACCGTACACGGGTCGAGCAATCATTCGTAACGTACCCGCCGCGTCGCAGCAAAACACGTCGGCTAAATGCTCTCCTGACCCCGTTCCCCCACGGGCACCTCAAGGAGCAGAGTCATGAACGATCTCATCGGACGCGTCCTCAGTTTCGAGAAAGCCGTCTTTCCCGACCAGAGCGCCCTTTACGCAAAGCTCGCGCAGCACGGCCAGAGCCCCAAGGCGCTGATGATCTCGTGCGCCGATTCGCGCGTCGTCCCAGAACACATCATGCAGGCCGAGCCGGGCGATCTGTTCGTCTGCCGCAACGCCGGCAACATCGTCCCGCCGTCGTCGTCGCAAATGGGCGGCGTGTCGTCGACGGTCGAATATGCCGTGTCGGCACTCGGCGTGCGCGACATCATCATCTGCGGCCATTCGGACTGCGGCGCGATGAAGGCGCTGATGAACCCCGAGATGCTGAACGGCATGCCCAACGTCGCTGCCTGGCTGCGCCACAGCCACGCCGCCGAATGCGTCGTGCGCCAGGGCTACCCAGAGCTGACCAACGAGGAAGGCGTCCGCGCCGCAGCCCTCGAGAACGTCGTCGTCCAGCTCCAGCATCTGCGCACGCATCCCTCGGTTGCCGCGGGGATCGCGCGCGGCGAGATTTCGCTGCACGGCTGGTTCTTCGACATCGGCGCAGGCGCGATGTACGCGCTCGATGGCGCAACGGGCCGCTTCGCGCAGATCCAGGCGGATGAGCCGCTGCCGGTCGCCCATGCCGCCCAGCGCCACCGCGCTTCGGACGTCGAATATCTGGAAGCCGCAGAGTGAAACTCCCGTCGCCGAGCATGATGGGGCGGGATTTCACCGCCTCGATCGTCGTGTTCCTGGTCGCGATGCCCCTGTGTATGGGCATCGCGATCGCGTCGGGCGTGCCGCCTGAAAAGGGCCTGATCACCGGCATCATCGGTGGTCTCGTCGTCGGCATGTTCGCGGGTTCCCCGCTCCAGGTCAGCGGCCCCGCCGCCGGCCTCGCGGTCATCGTGTTCGAGCTGGTCCGCGACCAGGGTCTGTCCGCCCTCGGTCCGATCCTGATCCTCGCTGGCGCGATCCAGGTCGTTGCCGGCGTCTTCCGCCTCGGCGGCTGGTTCCGCGCGATCTCGCCCGCAGTGGTGCACGGCATGCTCGCCGGCATCGGCGTGCTGATCGTGGTCGGTCAGTTCCATGTGATGTTCGACGAGAAGCCGTTGCCGAGCGGCCTCAAGAATCTCGCCGCCGTTCCCGGCCGGCTGTTCGGCCTGTCGAGCGACATCGGCGCGAGCGAGCTCGCCATCGCGGTCGCGCTGTTCACGCTTGCCGTCATGCTCGGATGGGAGAAGTTCCGTCCCAAGGCGCTTCGGCTCGTGCCGGGCGCGTTGCTCGGTGTCGTCGCGGCAACGCTCGTCGCCTATATTTCGGGCGTCGAGATCGCCCGCGTGGCCGTGCCGCAGAACATCGCCGGCGCGATCGCGCTGCCCGGTCCCGACTTCTTTGCGAAGTGGCTCGACCCCAACGTGATCGGTGCGGCGCTTGCCATCGCCTTCATCGCCAGCGCCGAGACGCTGCTGTCGGCCGCCGCGGTCGACCGGATGCACGACGGCGTGCGCACCGACTATAACAAGGAGCTGCGCGCGCAGGGCATCGGCAATCTGCTGTGCGGCGTCGCGGGCGCCTTGCCGATGACCGGCGTGATCGTGCGCAGCTCGGCCAACGTCCAGGCGGGCGCGACGTCGCGCCTCTCGACGATCCTGCACGGTGCATGGATCCTCGGCTTCGTCGCGTTGCTGCCGTGGCTGCTGCGCGAGATCCCGATGGCGGCGCTGGGTGCGGTGCTGGTGCTGACCGGCTGGCGGCTGGTCAACTTCAGCCATGCCAAGCATCTGTTCAGGGATCACGGCCTGCTGCCGGTGGTGATCTGGGCCGTGACGCTGCTGCTGGTGGTGACCGAAGATCTGCTGACCGGCGTGCTGGTCGGGATCGGGCTGTCGCTGCTCGAGCTGATCCCGGTCTTGCGCAACCTCCGCCTCAAGGTGGTGCGCGAGGAGCTGAACGGGCACGAAACCGTTCACCTCGCTGGCGCGGCGACCTTCCTGACGCTGCCCAAGCTGTCGGGCGCGCTCGACGCGGTGCCGGACGGTGCGCCGATGCGGCTCGACATGACCAAGCTGTCGTCGGCGGATCATACCTGCGCCGAACTGCTCAAGGACTGGCTGGCGCGGCGCCGCGCCGCCGGCGGCGAGGTCGAAGTGTATGGTGCCTCGGAACGGCTCGCCAAGCAGACCGCCTGAGTTTCTCCTAGCCCCTCCACTTTAGGGGAGGGGTTGGGGGTGGGGCGAGCCTCGCAGAGATCAGCGTTCGTGACTTCCCCACCCCAACCCCTCCCTTTCCGGGGAGGGGCTTTTTTTGGCCTCAGGTTTTCCAGCAATGTTTCGTCACGATCGAGCAAGAAAGCAGCATCGTGGCTTGCATAAAAATAAGCAGTTCCGGCCGATCGCCGCCCCATCGCTTCCCGTTTGGAGAAGCGCTAGCGGTGAGATGTGGCGGCGGTCGGGACAGCAGGCGGGACCCGATCACCGTTTTCAGGGGGTTCCATTGAAGATCTATTCCACCATCGCGGCCGCGTTGCTGACCGTCATCGCCACGCCCGCCTTCGCCGACGAGACCGACCCGCCACCGCCGGTCGTGCTGGCCGGCTCGGTCGCCATCGTGAACGACTATCGCTTCCGCGGCGTCTCGCAGAGCGACAATGAATTCGCGATCCAAGGCGGCATTTCCGCCACGCACAAGAGCGGCCTCTATGTCGGCACCTGGGCGTCCAACCTTTCGGGCTGGGGCACCTTCGGCGGCGCGAACATGGAGCTCGACCTCTACGGCGGCTACAAGCGCAGCCTCGGCGGCGGCACCGCAGTCGATGTCGGGCTGACCTGGTACATGTATCCCGGCGGCGCCGACCTCACCGATTTCGGCGAAGGCTATGCCAAGCTGTCGACCACGCTCGGCCCGGTGAGCGCGCTCGCCGGCGTCGCCTACGCACCCAAGCAGCGCGCGCTCGGCAACTTCTCGAACACGCCGCAGAGCCGCGGGCAGAGCCAGGACAATCTCTATCTGTGGGGCGATGTCAGCTCGGGGATTCCGACCACGCCGGTGACCGCCAAGGCGCATCTCGGTTACTCTTGGGGCAACCCTGGGCTCGGGCCGAACGGCACCAGCGTCACGCCGACGGGCGCGTATCTCGACTATCTCGTCGGGCTCGACGTGACCTTCAAGCCGGTCACGCTCGGCGTCGCCTATGTCGGCACCGACATTTCGCGCCGCCGCTCGGCCTATCTGCTGCCCAATTTCTCGCAGACCAAGGACGGGTCGTCGATCGCGTCGGGCAAGTTCGTCGTGTCGCTCTCCGCCGCCTTCTGAGCGGGGCCCGGAGAACCGGGCGGAACAACCCGGAGCGATGACGGGTTAGGCAGGCGGCGGTCTTAGGAGCGCCGCCTGTTCTATTTCGCGAGGATTCTCCCATGCCCGTCAGGTCCCTCTTCGCCGCGGCGCTGGCGCTGCTGGCCGGCACGTCGGCGCTCGCCAAGCCGGTGCCGATCGGTCCCGCCGCGACGCCGTTCAAGGTCGGCACGGTGCGGATCGTCGCGCTGCGCGACATGATCAACGCCGTCCCCAACGACGGCAGCGTGTTCGGCCCGCAAGTCGGCCCCGCCGCGGTCGCCGACGTGCTGCGCAAGGCCGGTGCGCCGACCGACACGCTCCGGTTGGGCGTAGACGCCTTGCTCGTGCAGCTTCCCGGCCGCGCGGTGCTGATCGACAGCGGGCTCGGCCCCAAGGTCGGCGGTGCGCTGCCCAAGAGCCTCGCGCTCGCCGGTGTCGATCCGGGCAAGGTCACCGACGTGCTGATCACCCATTCGCACGGCGACCATGTCGGCGGGCTCGTCACCGCGAGTGGCGGGCTCGCTTTCCCCAATGCGACGATCCGCATGTCCGCGCCCGAATGGGCCTTCCTCAAGGGCAATGCCGAGAATGCGGCCCTCGTCGCGGCGATCACGCCCAAGGTGCAGATCTTCGCGCCGGGCGCGAGCGTCCTCCCCGGGATCCGCGCTGTCCCCCTGCCCGGCCACACGCCGGGTCATTCGGGCTATGAGATCAGCTCGGGTCGCGATCGCCTGCTTGCGATTGGCGACAGCGCGCACAGCGCGGTCGTGTCGCTCGCCAAGCCCGACTGGGTGATCGCCTATGACACCGACGCCAAGCAGGGTGTGACGCAGCGCGACGCGACGCTCGCGCGGCTCGCCGCGAGCCACGAGCGGGTCTTCTCGCCGCACTTCCCCTTCCCCGGCGTCGGGCGGATCGCGCGTGCCCGCGGCGGCTACGTCTGGCAGCCCGAGCAGCGCTGACCCTGCCCCTTTCGGAGAGACCCGCATGTCGAACACCACCGTCGCCGATCTGTTCGCCGAAACGCTCGAACTCGCCGGGGTCGAGCGGATCTACGGCGTCGTCGGCGATAGCCTCAACGGGCTGACCGACGCGCTGCGCCGCCGTGGCAAGATCGCCTGGGTGCACGTCCGCAACGAGGAAGCCGCGGCCTTCGCTGCCGGTGCCGAGGCGCAGCTGAGCGGCAAGCTCGCGGTCTGCGCGGGGTCGTGCGGGCCGGGCAACATGCACCTCATCAACGGGCTGTACGATTGCAACCGCACCCGCGTCCCCGTGCTGGCGATCGCCGCGCAGGTGCCGAGCGGCGAGGTTGGCTCGAGCTATTTCCAGGAGACGCGCCCCGAAGCGCTGTTCCGCGAATGCAGCGTCTATTGCGAGACGATCTCCGACGCCGACCAGATGCCGCGCACGCTCGACACCGCGATCCGCGCCGCGGTCGGGCATCGCGGCGTGTCGGTCGTCGCGATGCCGGGCGACGTCGCGCTGCGCAAGACGACGGGCACGGTCGCGCGCTCGGCCGATGCGTTGCTGCCCGCCGCCGCTACCGTGGTGCCAGGCGCCGCGCAGATCGCGCAGCTGGCCGAGCTGCTCAATGGCTCGGACAAGGTCACGATCCTCGCCGGCCGAGGTTGCCGCACCGCGCATGCCGAACTGATCGCGCTCGCCGCGGCGTTGCAGGCGCCGATCGTCCACGCGCTCGGTGGCAAGGAATATGTCGACTATGACAATCCCTACGACGTCGGGATGACCGGGCTGATCGGCTTCTCGTCCGGCTACGACGCGATGCTCGGCTGCGACACGCTGCTGATCCTTGGCAGCGACTTCCCCTATCGCCAATTCTACCCCGAGAAAGCCAAGGTCGCGCAGATCGACCTGCGCCCCGAAAATCTCGGGCGCCGCACCGCGATCGACCTCGGGCTGGTCGGCGATGTCGGCGCGACGATCGCCGCGCTGCTGCCGCAGCTCAAGGCCGGCCGCGACGGCGCGTTCCTCGACGATGCCCGCGCCAACTATGCCAAGGCGCGCGAGGGGCTCGACGAACTGGCGCACGGCACGCCGGGGAGCGGCCTGCTCCACCCGCAGCATGTCGCCCGCGTGGTGAGCGAGCTTGCCGCCGACGATGCGGTGTTCGCCTGCGACGTCGGCATGCCGACGATCTGGGCCGCGCGCTACCTCAAGATGAACGGCCGCCGGCGCCTGATTGGGTCGTTCAACCACGGCTCGATGGCCAACGCGTTGCCGCAGGCGATCGGCGTGCAGGCGGCCTATCCGCAGCGGCAGGTCGTAACGCTGTCGGGCGACGGCGGGCTTGCGATGCTGATGGGCGAATTGCTGACGGTGAAGCAGCTCGGCCTTCCGGTGAAGATCATCGTCTTCAACAACGGCACGCTCGGCTTCGTCGAGATGGAGATGAAGGCGGCGGGGCTGGTCGAGACCGGCGTCACGCTCGACAATCCCGATTTCGCCGCGATGGCGCGCGCGATCGGGCTGCACGGCGTTCGTGTCACCGATCCCGGCGATATCGAGGGTGCGGTGCGCGATGTGCTGGCGCATCCCGGCCCCGCGCTGCTCGACGCGGTGACCGCGCGCAACGAGCTGTCGATGCCACCCGCGATCACGCTCGAACAGATGAAGGGCTTCACGCTCTACATGGCGAAAGCGGTGATCAGCGGCCGCGGCGATTCGGTGATCGATCTCGCCAAGACCAATGTCGGGCTGCTGAAGCGGCTGCTGCCGGGTTAAACGATCGGCGCGGCGACCAGCCCGGCGAGCGGCGCGTCGAGCGTGAACACCACCCCGCCCGGCGCGAAGTCGATCACCGCCTCGCCGCGGAAATAGCCGCGCAGCGAGCGCTCGATCATCGCCGAGCCGAACCCGCGCCGCGCCGGCACCACCACCACGGGCCCGCCCGTTTCGCGCCACTCCAGCCGGAAGCGCGGCGTCGCCCCGTCGTCCCGGACCACCCAGCTGACGTCGATCCGCCCCGCCGCGACCGACAGCGCGCCATATTTGACCGCGTTGGTCGCCAGCTCATGCATCGCCAGCCCGAGCCCGAGCGCACAGCGCGCCGAGACCGGCACCGCAGGCCCGCGGATCGCCAGCCGCGATGCGCCCGGACTGTGCGGCGCGAGCGCACTGGTGACGACGCTGCCGACATCGGCATCCTCCCAGTTCGACTGGACGAGCACCTCATGCGCGGTGGCGAGCGCGGCCAGGCGCGCGGTCAGCGCCTCGCGCGCGTCCTCGACCGTTTCCGCCTGGCGCAGCGTCTGCCCGACGATCGCCTGGACGATCGCGAGCATGTTCTTCAGCCGGTGCGCGAGCTCGTGGTTGAGCAACTGCTGCTGCTCTTCGGCGCGCTTGAGATCGGTGAGGTCGACCGATGCGGCCGGCAGCCGGCGGGGCGTGCCGTCGGCATCGCGCACCAATTTGCCGCGTGCGAGCACCCATTTGACCGCCCCGTCATCCTGCAGCACGCGATATTCGCATTCGAATTCGGGCGCCCCCTCGAACAGGCGCACCAATGCCGCCTCGAACCGCGGCAGATCCTCGGGATGGAAGCTGGCAGTATAGGCGCCGAGCGGCGCCCCGTGCGCCGCGCGCTCGGGCGTGATCGCATGGAGCCGTGCGAAATTGGGATCCGAATAGACCAGGTCGCTTGCGAGATCCCAGTCCCAGATGCCGATCATCCCGTTCGCCCCGAGTGCGAGCTCGAGCCGTTCCTGTGACAGCGCAAGCTGCTGCTCGGCCGTCTTCGATTCGGTGATGTCGCGCGAGATGGCGAGCAGGCGTTCGGGCGTGCCATCACTCCCTTTGATCGGCGTGACGACCACGTCCCACCATTTCGGCGTCCCCGCCACCGTGTCGGCCAGCCCCTGGAACTGCCCGATCCCGCCGCCGCGCGCCTTGGCGATCGCGTCATGCGCCGCGACATTGCCCTGCCCGATCCAGAAATCGGGCCACGGGCACCCGTGGATCGCACCGAAATCGTCGACCTCCATCACGCGCTTGCCGCCTTTGCTCATGAAGGTCAGCCGCGCGTCGAGGTCGAGCACCTTGATGCAGTCGTTCGAGCTCTCGAGCACACCGGTCAGGAAAGCCTCCTTGTCGGCCAGCGTGTCGCGCACCCGGCGCAGCTCGGTCAGCTCGCGCTCGCGCTTGGCGTAACTGATGCGGACCTCGCTGCACAACTCGACGATCGCCACGTCGACCGCGACATAGATGGCGAGCGCGATCAATTGCGGCGTGCGCAGCGCGAACCCCAGCTCGGGCTGGAGGAAGAAATAATCGGCGAGCAGCGCCGACAGCGCAATCGCGACGTAGGACGGACCGCGGCCGAGGATCAGCGCGATGAAGATCAGCGCCGGGATGAACAGCAGGAAGGGGAGCTGGTCGGTCGCGATCACCGCGCGAAACGCGCTCACCGTCAGGATCAGCGCGATCGCGCCGGGATAGGCGACGATCGCCGGGCTTGGGCGCAGCACCGCCGCCGCGATCAGCCGGTCGAACGTCCGCTGCCGCGCCGTGCTTGCCCCCAGTTCCGGAATGATCGTCAGCCCCTTGCCGTCGGTTGTTGACCGTTGATAAGCGGCGCGCTGCCGATTAGCGAGCGATGCCTGCGGGTGCGGCACCCAATGCGGCGCGCCCGCGGCTCAGCGCGGCTTGCGCCAGCGCCGGTTGCGGAACAGGCCGCGCTTGGTGGTGCTCTCGAACATTTCGCCGGGGCCCTCGGGATCGAGCACCTCATTGTCGGCCAGCCAGGTCTCGACCTCGGACAGGTTGGGCGTCTCATAGGGTCGCAGCGTCTTGCCCGATCCGCGCAGCGCCTCGATCGTCGCGATCAGCGAGCCGGTCTGTTCGAGCGTCGCGACAATCGTTTCGATCGGCACGCCGAGATGCTCGGCCAGCAGGTCGTTGCGGATCGTCGTCACGACATCGCCACAGGCACGATTGGGCGGCAGACACGCGTCGATCGTGATATCGCATTCGGTGTCGAGCCGCAGCGAGCGGTTGTTCATGTTGGACGAACCGACGCGCAGCGATCGATCGTCCGCGATCAGGATCTTGGCGTGGACGTAGATCGCCTCGCCCGCCGCGGTGTAGGGATGGTAGATGCGGAAGCGCTTGTGCGTGTCGAGCCGGCGGATCGCCTCGAACAGCCGCGCACGCGCGGTGTCCATCGCCAGCGGCTCGAGCCAGCCTTGCGCGGCCTCGGGGTTGATCAGCACGATCTCGGGCCCATTCTCCTCGGCGACGCGCTTGCCGATCGCCTCGGCAATCTTGCGCGACGCGAAATATTGGCTCTCGGCATAGATGACATGCTCGGCCGCGGCGATCTGGTCGATGTAGAGCTGCTCGATCTCGGTCACCCCGGGGTAGCCCGGCATCTCGGGCTCGGAGCGCGCGATCGCGACCTC
This sequence comes from Parasphingomonas frigoris, assembly GCF_036663815.1. NCBI lineage: Bacteria > Pseudomonadati > Pseudomonadota > Alphaproteobacteria > Sphingomonadales > Sphingomonadaceae > Parasphingomonas > Parasphingomonas frigoris. The sequence goes on from NZ_JAXOJQ010000002.1 coordinate 298,544, forward strand.
GGCATCGTGGAAGTGGACCGGCAGCATCGCGGGCCAATAGCCCGTGGCGGCATCGAGCGGGCCGATCGGCTTGCCGCCCGCGCGGTGCCAGCGATCGCGGCCCAGCTCGGCCAGCGCGCCCGCCGCCTTGCCCTGCAGCGCGGTGGTCGCATCGTGCCACGGCTTGTACGGCTTGCCGTTCGGCTGGTGCCGCTCGGGATCGTCATCGGCATGCGCGCGCGTGTCCCAGCGGTCGCCGGTCATGTCGATCCCGCCGCAAAAGGCGAAGCAATCGTCGATGATGACAATCTTCTGGTGGTGCGAAGCGCCCGGCGGGTGCGTCGCGTCGAGCTTGGTATGGATCCGCTTGTTGCGCATCCAGTTGAGCACGGTGAACGCCGTCGTCCCGCGGAACAGCGACTTGATCGCGCCGAGATCCCAGCGCAGCAGGTAGAAATCGAGCGCCGGATTGCGATTCGCCAGCCACGACACGAACGCGCCGAGCTGCTCGGGCCCGTCGTCCTGCCCGACATCGCCCAGCCGGATGCGCGCGTCGAAATCCCACCCGATCAGCATGATGCGATGCTTGGCGTTGAGCATCGCGTCGCGCGCGACGCGGAAATAATCGTCGGCATCGACGATGACGCTGACCCGCGTCGCCGGTTCGATCCGCCAGCAATTCGATCCCGGCGTCAGCATAGGCGTTCCCTTCACGCAGCGCCTTCCCGACACAGCGCCTCCTCAAACCGACGCCTCTGCCGATTTTCGCGCGCCAATGCAATTTGCCTACGCGCCGCCGTGCGACGGCGGGCGCGTTTGGCGTTGACCGTCCCCGTCCGATTGTGGCAGTGCCCAAGCCGTCCAGCGCTGAACACTGCCGCCATCGCTCCGATGCGGGCACCGTCCGGTCTGGCTGCGACATGCGGGTGTAGCTCAATGGTAGAGCAGAAGCTTCCCAAGCTTACGACGAGGGTTCGATTCCCTTCACCCGCTCCATGACCGATCGTTGGTCGCCCCCCATCACTGCCACGCCGCCATTCCCTTCGGAGATTGACCCCAGAATCCGACCGTTCGGGTGAACGTCGGATGCCGCCGCAGACACGCACCGCAACCCGACCACGTCCGTGTCGGGATCGCTGCCGACCCTGGTCAAAATTGCTTGACTTAGAGTGCGCTCGAACTCGTATTCCCCCATGCGTCACGACGGAAGACAGCTACGCATGAAGATCGGCCAGGTGGCGAAACGCTCGGGATTATCGGCGCACACGATTCGTTATTACGAGCGGATCGGTCTGCTCCCTTATGCCGACCGAAACAGCTCGAGCCAGCGCGACTATGACGCCTCGATCCTCGTCTGGATTGCGTTTCTCGGTCGCCTCAGGGCGACCGGAATGCCGATTCGCGAGATGCTGCGCTATTCCGAATTGCGCGAGCGCGGTTCGGCCACCGAGGCTGAGCGGCGGGACTTGCTGGATCAGCACCGCATTCGGGTCCGCGCGCATGTCGCCGATCTACAGGCCTGCCTTCTCGTCCTCGACACCAAGATCGCCGGATATTCCGGTGCCGAAACGAGGATAAACGCCCATGACGCACGACCACACAACCAGCAGCGAAAGTCGGCTTGAACGCGGCAAACGGGCGCTTGCGGACATCGACGGCGAGGCCGGCCACAAGGTCGTCGCGGCCCTCGCCGATATTGCGCCAGACTTTGCGACCTATCTTTTCGAGTTTCCGTTTGGCGACATCTATTCGCGACCTGGCCTCGGGCTGCGGGAGCGGGAGATCGCCACCATCGCCGCGCTGGCGGCAATGGGAAATGCCGCGCCGCAATTGAAGGTGCATATTGAGGCCGGATTAAACGTCGGCCTGACGCAAGACGAGATCACCGAGGTCCTGATGCAGATGGCGGTGTATGCAGGCTTCCCGGCCGCGCTCAACGGGCTGTTTGCGGCGAAAGAGGTGTTCGCTGCGAGAGCGTCTACTCACAAACCCTGACGGCGCATCCATCAGCAGCGCCGGGCTCGGGAGGCGGCTAGTTGAGAGGCGCCGCCTTAGTGCGAACCGTCTTCACGCCATTGCCGTAAGCCACTTACGGCAATGGCGTGTTCGCTTCACCCGCTCCAGCATCTTGCCCCCAGTAAGCGCCGCGCATATCGACTTCGCGCGCAACCCCAGGCTATCGTCGCGCGATACGTTTAAGGATCGCAGATGCTTCGCTTGCCGCTTCTTCTCGCCGCCACCGCCATGCTGACGGGTGCCCCCGCATTCGCCGCCAATCCGTTCGAGAAACCGAGCACGCTCCCCTATCAGGCGCCGCCGTTCGACAAGATTGCCGACACAGATTATCAGCCCGCGATCGAACAGGGCATCGTCGCCAGCCTCACCGAAATCCGCAAGATTGCCGACAATCCCGCCGCCCCGACCTTCGACAACACCGTCGTCGCGATGGAGCGCCAGGGGCAGATGCTCGCCCGCGCGCAGGCGGCGTTCGGGCAGGTCGCGCAGGCCAACACCAATCCGGTGCTGCAGAAGGCGCAGGCCGCGCTCGCGCCGCAGCTCGCCGGGTATAGCGACACGATTTATCTCGACCCCAAGCTGTTCGCGCGCTTCAAGACGCTGCACGATCGCGCCGCGACGCTCAAGCTGACCGGCGAACAGACGATGCTGCTCGACGATTACTACAAGGACTTCATCCGCGCCGGCGCGCAGCTGTCCGCCACCGACCAGGCGAGCCTGCGCGATCTCAACAAGCAGATTTCCTCGCTCGGCGTGACCTTCCGCCAGAAACTGCTCGCCGCGACCAAGGCGGGGGCGCTGGTGGTCGACGATCCCGCCAAGCTCGCCGGGCTCGGCGACGCCGGCATTGCGGCGGCCGCGCGCGATGCCGCGGAGCGCGGGCAGACGGGCAAATATCTGCTGCCGCTGCAGAACACGACGACGCAGCCCGCGCTCCAGTCGCTGACCGACCGTGCGACGCGCGAAGCCCTGTTCACGCAAAGCTGGACGCGCGCCGAGCGCGGCGACGCCAACGATACGCGCGCGACGATCACGCAGTTGATCCAGCTGCGCACGAAGAAGGCGAACCTGCTCGGCTTCAAGACCTGGGCCGATTATTCGCTCGCCGAGCAGATGGCCCAGACCGCCGACACCGCGCGCGGCTTCCTCAACGCGCTCGACGCGCCGACGGCGGCGGCACAGGCGCGCGAGCTTGCCGAAGTGCAGGCCGCGGTCGACCAGGAGAAAGGCGGCTTCAAGGTCCAGCCGTGGGATTGGGACCTTTATGCCGAGAAGGTCCGCAAGGCGAAGTACGACCTCGACGAGGAGCAGACCAAGCCGTATCTCGAGCTGTGGAACGTGCTCGAAAACGGCGTCTTCTTCGCCGCGCACGAGATGTACGGGATCAGCTTCAAGCGCCGCCAGGACATCCCGACCTTCCACCCCGACATCCGCGTCTACGAGGCGTTCGAGGAGAATGGCGCGCCGCTCGGGCTGTTCTATTTCGATTATTGGAAGCGCGACAACAAGTCGGGGGGCGCGTGGATGAACAGCTACGTCCGCCAGGCGAAGATCTTCGGCACCAAGCCGGTGATCAGCAACACCGCCAACTTCACCAAGCCAGCGCCCGGCCAGCCCGCCTTGATCACCTTCGAGGACGTGCGGACGATGTTCCACGAATTCGGCCACGGGCTGCACGGGCTGTTCGCCAACCAGACCTATCCGAGCATCTCAGGCACCGCGGTGGCGCGCGACTTCGTCGAATTCCCGTCGCAGTTCAACGAGCATTGGGCGCTCGAGCCGCGCGTGCTCGCGCATTATGCGCGCGACTATCGCACCGGCGCGGCGATGCCGCAGGCGCTGGTCGACAAGATCAAGCGCGCCGAGCTGTTCAACCAGGGCTATGCCTTCGGCGAATTGCTGTCGGCGGCGCAGCTCGACATGGCGTGGCATTCGCTGCCGGGCGACGCCGGGGCGCAGGACGTCGATGCGTTCGAGGCCAAGGCGCTCGGCGCGACCGGGCTCGACGTCGCGCATGTCCCGCCGCGCTATCGCAGCAGCTATTTCTCGCACATCTGGGGCAGCGGCTATGCAGCGGGTTACTACGCCTACATCTGGACCGACATGCTCGACGAGAATGTCTATGACTGGTTCAAGGCGCATGGCGGGATGACGCGCGCCAACGGCCAGCGGATGCGCGATCTCGTGCTGTCGCGCGGCCACACGCAGGATTATGGCGTGATGTTCCGCGCGATGACCGGCCACGACCCCGAGGTCGCGCCGTTGCTGCGCAGCCGCGGGATCCCCGCCAAGTGAATCGCGCCGGCCGGGTCGTCACCGCGCTCGCCTTGCTCGGCCTCGGCGCGGCGAGCCGCCCGCCGGCGACCGACCCCGACACGCGCGCCTGGTGGGCGACCACCGCCGCGCTGTCGGGCGATGCGATGAACGGGCGCGACACCGGCTCGGCCGATTACGAGCGCGCCGCGCGGCTGGTCGCGCAGCGCTTCGCCGCTGCCGGATTGAAGCCCGCCGGCGACGACGGCAGCTTCTTCCAGCGCGTGCCGATGGCGGAAGTGCGCGTCACCGCCGCCAGCTTCGCGGTCGGCGCGCGCCCGCTGCGCTTCCTCCACGACATCATGCTCAACCCAACGCCGGGGATGCCGACGCGGATCGACGCGGCGATCGCCTATCGCGGCTATTGCGCATCCGCCGCCTTGGGCGACGTGCGCGGCAAGATCGTGCTGTGCCACGGCACCCACCGCGCCGGCCTGCCGAGCGACGCCGAGCGCCTGGCAGCCGTTACTGCGGCGGGGGCAGCGGCGGTGCTGACCATTGCCGACCCCGGCTTCACGGTCGAACCGCCACGCTGGCCGTTCGCTTATGCGCGCAGCGTCTGGTTGCAGGGCGATGCGCCGCCCGCCGGGCTGCCGCGGATGACGCTCAACGCCGACGCGCTCGGCCGGGTGATCGGCCGCGACGCCACCACGCTGATCACCGCCGGCGCGGCAGGCCAGCCGCTGCCGAGCTTCGACGCGCCCGACCGCTTCCGCGCCAGCCTCACGCTCGCGCAGCGTCGCATCAGCGCGCCCAACGTCCTCGCGGCGCTGCCGGGCACCAGCCCCGCCCTCGCCGGCCAGGCGATCGTGCTCAGCGCGCATCTCGACGGCTACGGCCCGGGCGAACCCGTCGCGGGCGACAAGCTCTACAACGGCACGCTCGACGACGCCGCCTATGTCGCCTTGCTGATCCGCCTCGCCGAGCGCCGCCACGGCGCAGGCTTCGCGCGGCCCGTGCTGTTCGCGGCGTTCACCGGCGAGGAGAAGGGCCTGCTCGGCGCGCGCTGGTTCGTCGCGCATCCGACGCTGCCCAAGGCGCGCCTCGCCGCCGACATCAACCTCGACCAGCTCCGTCCGATCTTCCCGTTGAAGCTGCTCACCGTCCACGCGCTCGACGACACCACGCTCGGCGACGATGCGCGCGCGGTGGCGGGCGCGATGGGCGTCGCGGTCCAGCGCGACCCCGAGCCCGAACGCAACCTGCTGCGCCGCGCCGACCAATGGCCGTTCCTGCAAGCCGGCATCCCGGCGACCGCGTTCGTCTTCGGCTACCGGCCCGGCACGCCGAGCGAGGCGATCTACCGGCAATGGTATCGCACCGGCTATCACAAGCCGCAGGACGATCTCGCCCAGCCGATCGACTGGCAGGCGGCGGCCGATTTCAACCGCTTCTTCTACGCCCTCGTCGCGCGCGTCGCCGATCAGCCGCAGCCGCCCGCATGGAAGCCGGGGAGCCCGCTGCGGCGCTGAGACAGCCCACCGGTGACAATCGCCGGGCACATGCTAGAGGGAGCCGCCAAGGAACACGCCCGATGCCATTCGACCGCCCCCACTCCGCCCGCGCAGGAACATGCCGATGCTGATCGCGATCGAGGGTGGCGACGGCGCCGGCAAGGCGACCGCGGCGGCCAATGTCGTCGCGCAGCTGCAGACCGAGGGGCTCAGCGCGACGGTCATCTCCTTCCCGCGATATGCCGATACGCTCGGCGGGCATGTCCTCGGCGAATTCCTGTCGGGCCGCCTGCCGCGCGCCGCGACGCCCAAGGCGGCGGCGGTGCTCTACGCGCTCGACCGGCTCGAATCGCGCGACGCGCTGCTCGCGGCGGACGCGGCGCACGATGTCCTGGTGTTCGATCGCTACATCGCCTCGAACATCGCGTACCAGGCCGCCAAGGTGCCCGAGGCCGAAGTCGCCGCGCTGATCGACTGGATCGTCCGGCTCGAGACCGAGATGTTCGCCCTCCCCGCGCCTGCACTTACCATCTATCTCGACACCCCGCTCGAGATCGCGCGCGACCTGATCCTGCGCAAGCATCAGCGCAGCTACACCGACCGCGCCTATGACGAGCATGAAGCCGACCTCGCGCTGCAGGCGCGCGTGCGCGAGAATTATGCGGCGCTGGCGAGCGAGGCACGGCTCGGCCCGTGGATGACGGTGCGGACGGTCGAACAGGGTGCGATGCGCGCTCCGCACGCGATCGCGGCGGAGATTACGCAAGCGGTGCTGGCGCGGCGCTAGCGCGAACGTGACAACCTAGCGCCAGAATCGCCTCCCCGGCGAAGGCCGCGGCCCAGGAGTGGGCCGGCGGAAAGCAGCGACGGCGCTTCGTTACTAAACCCATCGCGACTGGTCCCCGGCCTTCACCGGGGAAGCGCGTTGGGCGGGACCGGCGTGTGTCGACCCGGTCTGGCGTGTTCGGCCGCACATCGAGACGGTCGTCACGCCTCGCGACACCTGCCATACTACCCCCCGCGACCGGGCGATCGCAACAGGAGCTGACAGACGCCATGTTTTCCGACCGGCACATTCTCGAGAATCGCGGCTTCTTCGTTGCCCTCTGCGCAATCTCGGCGGTCTTCGTGTGGGCGCTGCTGCCGTTCCTCGGGGCGATCCTGTGGGGGCTCGTCGCCGCTATCCTGTTCGCGCCGCTCAATGCCCGGCTGCTCCGCGCCTGGCCGGAGCGACGCAACACCGCCGCCTTGCTCAGCGTGCTGGCGATCGCCGCGCTCGTCATCCTGCCGACCTTCTGGCTGCTGTCGATCGTGATCGACCAGGCGGGGTCGCTGTTCGCCCGCATCCAGTCGGGCCAGATCGATGTCGCGCGCAGCTTCGAGCAAGCGCATGCGCTGCTCCCCGAGTGGATACGCGGCCTGCTCGAGCGCAGCGGCGTGACGAGCTTCGGCGAATTGCGCGACAAGATCTCGGCCGGTCTCGCCACGCAGTTCCGCGCGGTGCTCGGCCAAGCGTTCAGCATCGGGCAGGATGCGGCGAGCTTCGCCCTGTCGCTCTCGGTGATGCTCTATCTCACCTTCTTCCTGCTGCGCGACGGCAAAGACTTCGCCGCGCGGATCAGCAAGGCCGTGCCGCTTGCCGCCGACGATCGCGACGCGATCGCCGACCGCTTCGTCAAGGTGGTGCGCGCGACGGTGAAGGGCGGTCTGCTTGTCGCGATCGCGCAGGGTGCGGTCGGCGGTATGATCATGGCGGCGCTCGGCGTGCCCAACGTGCTGCTGTGGGCGATCGTGATGGCGATCGCCGCACTGCTCCCCGCGATCGGCACCGGCTTGGTGTGGGTGCCGATGGCGATCTATCTGCTGTCGACCGGGTCGATCTGGCAAGGAATCGTGCTGGCGCTCGCCGGGCTGCTGGTGATCGGATCGGTCGACAATATCCTGCGGCCCATCCTGATCGGGCGCGAGACCGCAATCCCCGACGCGCTCGTCCTGCTGACGACGCTCGGCGGGGTCGCCTCGTTCGGCTTCAACGGGCTGGTGATCGGGCCGGTCGCGGCGGCGTTGTTCCTGACGATGTGGGACCGTTATTCGGTCAAGCGGCGCGAGACGCCGCCGGCCTAGGGCGGGTGCTCGCTTTCGTGCGATGACACAAATCCGTTCGGGCCAAGCCTGTCGAAGCCCTGCTCGCCGCACGCCGGCCGGCACCGTGGGGAGAGGTGCCCTCCGACAGACTCAGGGCGAACGGGGAATGGTGATGAAGGCACCCGGGCTCCGCGCAGCCTTCCTGCTGCCGGCCGCAGCTCCCCCCTCCGTTCGTTTCGAGCGAAGTCGAGAAACCGCTGCACGCGCGGCCTCAGGTTTCTCCACTTCGCTCGAAACGAACGGATTGCGCTGGACTCCCTCGATGCCGCCTCCCCGTCATCCGCCACGCCGCGCACAGTCCGTAGACCACCACCAGCACCGCCATCAGCACGACATTCCCGATCACGTCCGACAGCCGCGCCCCCATCTGGTTGAGCGGTACGAAGATGTGCACGGCAAGTGTCGAGGGGACGAGATGCGACAGCGTCGCCAGCCAGCGCGGCATCTGGTCGAGCGGCCATGCCGATCCGGTCAGGAAGAACAGGACGACCGAGGTCGGCACCAGCACCTCGGTCGCGCGCTCCGCGCGGTCGAACAGCGTGCCGAGGAACAGCCCGAGCGCCGCAACCGCCGCAGCGAACAGCGGCACCGTCAGCAGCAAGGCGGGCACGTTGCCGCCGCGCGGCACGTCCTGCACCCAGAAGACGATGCCAAAATAGAAGAACGCCCCGATCACCCCGATCAGCGTCATCGCCGCCCAGGTTCCGGCAAACTCCGCGCGACTCATCCGCGGATCGCCGCGCTCGCGCCGCCCGGCGGTGAAGGTCGCCGCGCCGAACAGCAGGGTCTGCTGCAGGATCACACTCGCGACCGCCGGGAAGACATAGTCCTTGTAGCCCGCGCTCGCATTGAACAGCGGCTCCTGGATCACGCGCACCGGCGCGCGCAGCCCGAAGGCGCGCGCGGCGGGGCCGATGCGATCCTCCGCCGCGCCCGCGATCGCCGCACTCACCCCCTCGCCGATCGCGCTCGCGCGCAGCAGATACGCTGCCTTCACCCACACGCCGACGCCGCCCCCCGGCGCGCCGGTCAACAGGCTGCGCGTCACGCCGCGCGTCAGCAGGATCACGCCGTCGGCCTCGCCGCGCCGCATCCGCTGCTGCGCCTCGCGCATGTCGGGGACGCGGTCGATAATGCGCACCTCGCGCGTCGCCGACAGGTTGCGCAGCACCTCGCGCGTCAGGCTGCTATCCTCTTGGTCGATCACCAGCACCGGCAGGCGCTGCGCGCTCTCGTGCGCGTAGGGCGCCGGATAGTAGAAAGCGTAGAGCACGACCGCGAGCAGCATCGTGCTGACCAGCGTGCGCGAGGTCAGCACCGCGCGCCACGTGCCCTCGAAGCCGTCGCGAAAGCTCATGCCGCGCCGCCCGCGCCGCGCCGGATCGCGAGCACGGCGATGCCGCCGGCGACGATGCTGTAGGCCAGCAGAGCGGCAAGCGACGGCACTGCGCTACCGACGAGGTCGCCGCTGAACTGCCCCATCTGCAGCGCGATGTAATGCGTCAGCGGCAGCGCCGCGCTGATGAAGCGCGCGAACAGGCTGCCCCCATCGAGCGGCAGCGTGGCGCCCGAGAAAGCGAGCGCCGATCCCCCATAGACCGCACTGGCCGAAAGCCCCGTCGCGGTCTCGCGCGTGACGGCGACGAGCAGCGCCGAAATCGCCGCGGTGCCGGCATAGAGCAGCCCCTGCCCCAGCATGATCAGTGCGATGCTGCCCTCGACCCGCCAGCCGCGCGCGAGCGTAAGATAGAGCAGCCAGATTGCGCCCCACAGCGTCATCGCCGCCACGTACGGCAGCAGCTTGCCGACCAGCGCGGGCAACACGCCCCCGCTTTCACGGGCCCAGGCAGAGAGCGATTTCCCGCGCAGTTCCCGACCGAGCGCCATCACGGTGACGCAGGCGGTCAGCAGATGGAGCACTGCGGGATCGACCAAAGCGAGCAGATACCATTCGAAGCTCGTCGGCGCATTGTAGAGCGCGGTCACCTGCACGGTGAGCGGCGTCACGCGCGGGATTGGCAGCGCATGCGCGCTCAACTGTGCGCTGGTCAGCTCGGCCGACGCCGCGCTGGTCGCGCCCGATATGCCGCGCAGCGCCTGCGTGCCGGTCGACAGGAAGCTCGCCTGATAGCGGATGTGCAGCGCCGGCGCGGTGCCGCGCGCGAGCCCGCTGCCGACGCCGCGCGGGATCTCGAGGATCGCCCACGCCTGCTCGCGCCGCACCAGCGTCAGCGCCGCGCGCAGATCGTCGCCGACCGCGACCACGCGCACCGCCGGCGACGCATCGACCGCGCGCAGGATCGTGCGGCTCGCGCTCGTGCCGTCATGGTCCACCACCGCGATCGGAAGGTCGCGCGCGACACCGCCGAACAGCATCGCGCCCATCACGAACAGCAGCAGCGCGGGCATCACTGTCAGCATCGCCAGGTCCCAGCGGCTGCGGCGCAGATAGGCCAGCTCCGCCGACAGCGCGCGGCCGAACGCGCTCATTGCGGCCAGTCGAACAACACGCTCATGCCCGGCCGCAGCGTCGCCACGCGCTGCACCGGGCGCAGGCGCACCTCGAATGCGCGCACGTCATAGCCCGACGATTGCCGCGTCGCGCGCCATGTCGCGAAATCGCCGCGCGGCGCGATGCTGTAGACGCGGAACGCCACGCTCTGGCCGAGCGCGGGCACGCTGCCGGTCAGCACCTTGCCCATCGCGATCCCGCGATACTGGTCCTCGCGCACCGTCAGCGACACCCACGGATGCTCGACGTCGATCACCTGATAGGCCGGGACGATCGGGCTCACCACTTCGCCCGGCTGGACGAGCTTGCGCGACACTTCGCCCGCGATCGGCGACACCAGCCGCGTCTCGCCGCCGAGCGCGGTGGCGGTGTCGAGCGCGGCGCGCGCGATGTCGACCTGCGCCGCCGCGACCGCCTTGTTCTGCGGGCGTGCCCCAGCCAGCGCCTTCAGATATTGCTGGCGGGCCGCCTCGGCCTGCCGCGCGCTGCTGAGCTGCGCCGCGACCGTCTCGTCGCGCCGCTGCGCGGCGACGACACCCTCGGCGTAGAGATTCTCCGTGCGACGCCGCGTGACCTGCGCGAGATTGGCGACCGACTGCGCGGCGAGCCACACCGCCTTGACGCTGGCGACATCTTCCGCGCGCGCGCCCTGCTCGGTCTCGGACTGGACCGCCTGCGCGCTTTGCAGCGCGCCCGCCGCCTGCTTCTGGCCACCAGCGATCTCGGGGCTCGACAGCTGGGCGAGCACCTGCCCCGCCGTCACCCGCGCGCCTTCGTCGACGAACAAACGGTCGACCCGCGCGAGCGCCTTGGTCGCGACATTGACCTCGTCGGCATCGACCATCCCCTGCAACTGCTCGGGCGCGGGCCGGCTGGCGAGCCACAGGCCGATTGCGAGCAGGACCAGCACGATCACCAGCGCGATATAGCCGAGCAGGCGGAGGTTGCGCTTTGCGGGGGGCGTCTCGGGGGACTGGTCGGTCATGGGATCAGGGGGCCAATCGATGGTCGGCGCGCGCGAGATAGCCGCCGAAGCTGTCGAACTGATGGCTGGCGACGAGCAGGCCGGCCAGCGCGAGATCATATTCGTAGGCCGCGGCGATGCGCTGCGTGCGCACCGTCGCGATCGCCGCCTGCGCGTCGATCACCGTCGCAGAGGTCGCCTCGCCCTCGCGGAACGACAGCTGCTGGACGCGCAGATTCTCCTCCGCCGCCGCGACGCTGCTGTCGAGCGAGAGGAACGTCTGCCGCGCGGTTTCGGCGAGGTCGTAGGCGCGGATCGTCTCGGTCGCGATCGTCTTGCGCACCTCGGCCGCCGCATCCGCCGCCGCACGCTCGCGCTCGTGCGCGGCGTCGAGCGTGCGCCGTCGGTCGATGTTCGACAGCAACGTCATCCGCACCGCGACTCCCGCGATCCAATCAGGCTCGGTCGGCAAGGCGTCGTTACGATTGAGATTATACTCCCCAAACGCAAACGCCTGCGGCCGATAGCGCGAGCGGGCGAGATCGACCCCCGCCGCCGCGACCGCGCGCGCCGCATCGGCGCCCTTCGCCTGCGGCTGGTCGCGCCCGGCGAGGAACTGCGCCTTGGGCGGCAGCGGCGCGGCGTTGACGAACAAAGCGGTGGTCGGCTGCACCCCACCCTCGGCGTCGAGCAGCCGCGCGAGCGTGTCGCGCGCGGTCACCGCCTCGAGCTCGGCGCGCAGGAAGGCGCGGTCGGCGGCGTCGCGCGCGACCTGCACCTCGAGCACGCGGGCATGCGACAGCACGCCCTGCTGCTCGAGCTTGCGCGCATCGGAGAGGTGGCGGTCGAGCCCGTCGCGCGTCGCACGCGTCGAGGCGACGAGCTGCGCCGCGACCTGCTGGCCGAAATAGGTGCGCACCAGGTTGAGCTGGGCGAAGTCCTGCGCCTGCGCCTGGCTCGCCTGCGCGATCCCCACCGCCGCGCTCGCGCCGCGCTGGATCGCCGGGATCGCGCCGCCGGTGTAGAGCGGCAGCGCGGCGGTCACCGTCGGCCGGAACGCAGAATCGCGCGTCTGTAGCCGCAGCGTATCGGGAATCGCCGACAGCAGCCCGGGCAGCGCGGTCCCGACGCGCTGTGTCACCTGGCTGACGATCTCCTGGAAGCCCGGCGGGAATTGTCCCGGCAGCCCGGCGAGGAAGTCGCTCGTCGCGCTCGTCACGCCATTCTTCGCCCCCGACAGGTCGAGCGACAGCGTCTTTTGATATTCGACGAAGCTCGCCGAGGCCGACACCACCGGGCGCGACAGCGCCTTCAGCGAATCCGCGGTCGCCTGCGCCGCGCGAACTTGATGATCGGCGCCGCTCAGCGCGCGCGACCCGCGCGACAGCGTCTGCGACGCGGCATCGAAGCTCATCGCGACCGGCGGTCCGCCGCTCTCCTGCGCGGCGACCGGAGCGGCGAGCCCGAACATCGCCACGGTCGTGCAAAGGGAAAGAAGACACCGCATGCCCGTCGCATGCTCCGACTTCGCGCCCCGGTGCAAGAGCTGTTGTTACGCCCCCGTCAAATCGGGGAGCGCCTCGCCTGCGCTAGCCTTTCGCCGCCGCTACGTAACGCGACACATTCTGTGCGAGCACGTCGAGCGGGACATTGCCGCCCTCGACCACCGCCTGGTCGAAATCGCGCAGATCGAAGCGCGCGCCGAGCGCCGCCTTGGCGCGCTCGCGCTGCGCGACGATCTCGGTCTGGCCGAGCTTGTAGCCGCACGCCTGCCCCGGCCACGCGCAATAGCGATCGACCTCGCTCGCCGCATTGGTCCGCGGCAGCCCGGTCGCGGCGATGAATTCGGCGAGCGCACGCTCGCGCGTCCAGCCCAGCGCGTGGATGCCGGTATCGACCACGAGCCGCACCGCGCGCCACGACAGCCCCATCAAATAGCCGAGCCGGCCCGCCGGATCGTCGTCGTAAATCCCGAGCTCGTCCGCGAGCTGCTCGGCATAAAGCGCCCAGCCCTCGGTATAGGCGTTGAAGGCGAGGATCGAGCGGATCAACGGCAATTGCTGCGCATATTCGCCCTGCCAGACGTGCCCGGGAATGCCCTCGTGAAACACCAGATCGGGGATCGTCACGCGGTTGTGGATCGCGGGGTCGCCGAGATTGACCCAGATCTTGCCCGGCACCGATCCGTCAAGCGACCCCGGCCCGCCATAGGCCGCCGGCGCCCCCGCCTCCTGCGCGAGCGGCATGCGGCGAATCTCGAGATTGCCCTTCACCAATTTGCGGAACGCGCGCGGCAGGCGCGGGCGGATCGCGTCGATCTTGCCCTGCATATAGGCGACGATCTGGCGCCGGCCTTCGTCGTTATTGGGGAAGCCCATCCCCGGCCGTGCCTGCAGCGCCGCGGCGCGTTCGGCGACGCTGCCCTGCGTCAGCCCGAACCCGCGGAGGATGACGTCCATCTGCTTCTGCAGCTCGACCAGTTGCGCAACCCCGATCGCGTGGATCTCGGCCGGGCTGCGGCGCGTCGTCGTGCCCGCGCGCAGGCCCCAGGCATACCATTCGGCACCATGCGGACGCGTGCCGAGCCCGGCGGTATCGGTCGCCACCGCACGCTGCAGCCGCAGTTCGGCAAGCTGCCGCTCGAGCGCCGGGACGATCGCGCTGCGCACGATCGCGCCGGCACGCTCGGCCCACGCGCCCGCAATCGCCTGCGTCTTGCGCGCGAGCGGACCGATCAGCGCACCGCTTGGCTGCCCAGCCTCGGCGATCGTGCGCGTCATCCCGACGATCGTCTTGTCGAGCAGGAAGGACGGCGGAACGAGCCCCTTCAGCCGCGCCGCGCGGATCCGCACCGTCTCGCCATCGAGCTGCGCCGGCGTCGCCGCGAGCCGTGCGAGATAGGCCTCGGCATCGGCGGCGGTACGCAACGGCTGGTCGCCGTCGAGCATCTGTGGGACGTCGATCCAGCTGCCGACATTCTGCACGACGCCGTAGGGCGTGTTGCGCCAATTGCCGATCGTCGCGACGCCGTAGGGCAGCGCCATCCCGTCGAGCGCGGTGCGGAACGCGCTTTCGGTGACCGCAACGCTGGTCAGCAGCGCCGGGTCGAGCCCGCCGCGCGGCAAGCGCGCGAGCTGCGACAGCGCGTCGGTGAGAAAGCGCTGCTTCGCGGCCACACCCGCGGGCGAGCGATCCTCGAGCTTGCCACGCAGCGCGGCATGCGCGCCGGTGTCGACGCCGAGCTCGGTCGCGCGCGCCGGGTCGAGCGCGAGCAATCCCCACGCCAGCCGATCGAGCAACGCCAATGCCGCCCCCGATCCGGCAGCGGCGGTCGCGGCCCGCACGGGCACGGCGGTGGCGACGGCTGCGGCCGCCAGGCCGGTCAGCGCGTCACGACGGGAAAGCGGATAGCTGGTCATGCCCACCAGATGCCGGGTCGCGGCAGCGCGGTCAAACGCTCGCCAAAAACAAAAAAGCCCCGACACCGCGCCGCGGTATCAGGGCCTTTAATGGTGGGCGTGGCAAGGATTGAACTTGCGACCCCTGCGATGTCAACACAGTGCTCTACCACTGAGCTACACGCCCACGTCGCTGCGGCGTTGGCCGTAGCGAGGGGCGGGCTTTAGCGAAGCCTTTCGCCTCGCGCAAGCGCCGCCGACACGCTTTTTAGATATTGTCGCTCACCCGCTCCATTTCGAACAGCCGATCGACCTCCAGCACGAGATCGCGCAGATGGAACGGCTTGGACAAGACGCGCGCCTGCGGCATCGCCTTGCCGGCCTTGAGCGTGACCGCAGCGAAGCCGGTGATGAACATCACGCGCAGATCGGGGGCAATCTCGCTGGCCTTCTGCGCCAGTTCGATGCCGTCCATCTCGGGCATGACGATGTCGGTGAGCAACAGGTCGAAATGCTGGCCCTCGAGCAGCGGAATCGCCGCCGTCCCGCGATCGACCGCCACCACCGCATAGCCCGATCGCTCGAGCGCGCGCGTCAGATAGTCGCGCATCACGCGGTCATCCTCGGCGAGCAAAATCCGTATCATGCAAAAATCCTGCCCTGACGAGCCTTTGCCCGTGGTCGCATCATCCTATGCGCGAAGGCCTTAACATTTTCCAGCCGGGTCGCCCCGCAATTATGCTAGGATCAACGCGAATGGCGTCCCAATTCCCCTCGTTCGAGCGCTTCGGCGCCGATCCGCCCGCCGGCCCGGTGGTGGTGTCGGTGCCGCATGCCGGGCGGGACTATCCGCCCGCGTTGCGCGCCGCGCTACGGGTGCCACTGCAAGCAGTGACCGTGCTCGAGGACCGCCACATCGACGTCGTCGCGCTCGCCGCCCATGCAGGCGAGACGATGCTGATCCAGCGGCGCGCACGCGCCTGGATCGATCTCAACCGATCCGAGCAGGAGCGCGACCCGGCGATCGACGAAGGCGCCAGCTGGACCGCGCAGCCGCTTGCCACTGCCAAGCTGCGCGGTGGTCTCGGCCTGGTGCCGCGCCGCGTCGCGGGGGCGGGCGAGCTGTGGCGTCGGCGGCTCGACGCCTATGATGTCGCGGCGCGGATCCGCGACGATCATCGCCCCTATCACGCCGCGCTGAAGGCCGCGCTCGACGCGGCGCACGCGCGCTTCGGCACCGCGGTGCTGCTCGACGTGCACTCTATGCCGACGCTCGGCTCCGGGCAGCCGCAGATCGTGCTCGGCGACCGTTTCGGGCGCAGCGCAGCCACGCGCTTTGTCGCGACGACCGCGCGCGTGGTGACGGCGGCGGGGCTGCAGGTCGCGATCAACGCGCCCTACGCCGGCGGGCATATTCTCGACACGCAGGCGCGCCCGGCGAGCGGCATCCATGCGATTCAGATCGAGTTCGACCGCACGCTCTACCTCGATCCGGCAGGCGATGCGCCGGGCGACGGCGTGCCGGCGATGGCGCGGCTGCTGCGGCAGGTGATCGACGGGCTTGTCGAGGAAGCGCGGGCGCCCACCGCACTCGCTGCCGAATAAAAAAACCACCGCGTGCAATGCAGCACGCGGTGGCCAAGGTTCAGGGAGGAGGCGCCCTGAAAGGGCGCCGCGCGGTCCCGCGAAAGGGGGGAACACGGGTCCGCGTACGAGGGATATAGGGGGGCGCTTTTGGGCCTTCAAGAGCAAAATCGGCGCCTGCGACAGTTCGTTACAATTCTTGGGCGTCGCGCGCTCGGCCCCCCGGCATCATCCCCGTCAGCACTCCGTCGTGCAGCACGAAGTGATGCCGCAGCGCGGCGGCGACGTGGACGATCAGCAAGCCGACCATCGCATATCCGAGCACACCGTGCGCGCCGTCGCCGGCCGCGGCGATCCGCCGCGAGACCGGCAGCGCGGGCACTGTGAAAAGCCCGAACCAGTGCGTCGGATAGCGCGCCTCGGGCCCGGCCGACCCCATTGCCCAGCCGGTCAGCGGCAGTCCCAGGAGCAAGGCGTAAAAAGTGCCGTGACTGAGGCGCGCCGCCACCCGCTCCCAGCGCGGCAGGCCGATCGGCAGGCGTGGCGCGCGATGCGCCAGCCGCCAGCCGATTCGGCCGATCGTCAGCACCAGGACGGTCAGGCCGATCGACTTGTGCAGCGGGATTGCACCGGCAACCCCGTCGAGCAGCGATTCGTGGAGCAGCCCGATCGCCAGATTGACCACGATCAACGCGGCGGTGATCCAGTGGAACCAGATCGCGCCGCGCGGATAACGATCGATCCGGACGATCGCGCTGCGCGCCATCAGTTGATGAGCTGCGGCACCGGTGCCTTGCCCAGACGCACCTGGCGATCGAAGATCTGCGGCAGCGTCGAGAGCGAGAAGAGATGTGCGTAGATCAGCGGGAGCAGGCCCGACTTCTGGATCTTGCGCAGCTGGTCGCCGCGCAGATCGTTGAGCTTCTCTTCGTTGATCATCTGGAAGCCGCGATAGATGAAGGGGTTCTCGTTGCCCTCGACCTGCAGCGTGACCTCACCCTCCATCAGGATGTCCATCTCGCGCAGCTCCTTCATGAAGTTGGCGGTGCGCGCGCCGGCCTGCTCGAACTGCTCGTTGAAGCTCAGCAGGTTCTGGACGATGTCGGTCGGCTTACCCTCAGCGAACAGCGCCTCGCCGTCGTCATAGGCGCCGATCGCCTCGCTGGTCGGGTCGAAGCAGAGCGACAGCTCGTCGGCGTCAGGACGCAGGCGGGCGAGCATGAAGGGATAGCGGCGCACGTAGGCGGGCACATAGACCTGCTCTTCGGTCAGCTTGCCATCGTCACCGATGAAGACGTTGACGCCTTCATTGAGGCCCATCAGCGCGATCGGGATCGCGTCGTCGCCGCTGGTGAAGACGATCGGCAGCGTGCGCTGCGCCGCGACGAATTCGTCGACGGTGATCGGAATGGCGTGCTGTCCGACAAGGAACGGCGCGCTGTCGAGCATCCGCATCTTGAACGCGGCATGCGTCTCGCTCGAAAGCGGCTCGAGCGCGTTATAGAAGAGCGGAAGCGATTGCGGCGCGCTGGCCATCGGGATTCTCCATCGAACGTGAAAGCGCTGCGGTTGCTACGCCGGATGGTCGCTGGCTCTATGGTGCGCCAGGGTTTTCCGCAAGTCCGAGCAGTTTCCCGGGGTTCATCAGACCCTTGGGGTCGAGCCCGGTCTTGACCGCGCGTAACGCGGTCATTCGCGCCGGCGACGACAGCCGCGCGAGTTCGGCGCGCTTCATCTGCCCGATGCCATGTTCGGCCGAGATCGACCCGCCCGACGCGACGACGAGATCGTGGACGAAGCGCGTCACCACCGGCGCCTCTTCAGCATACCAGCGCACCGGATCGACCCCGGCGGGCGCGCGTACGTGGAAGTGGACGTTGCCGTCACCGAGATGGCCGAAAGCGGTCGCATGGCTGCCGGGAAAACGCTCCTCGGCGGCAGCGGCGGCCTCGACCATGAAGCGCGGCATCGTCGCCACGGGGACCGAAATGTCGTGCTGCACCGCCGGCCCGCTCGCGCGCTCGGCCTCGGACAGCGAATCGCGGATCCGCCAGAAGGCGTCGGCCTGCGCTTCGGACGCGGCGATCGTCGCGTCGGCCACCTGCCCGTCGGCCAGCGCCGGCGCCAGCAGCCGCTCGAGCAGGAGCGCGGGCGATTCGGCGGCGGGGTCGGTCGCGGTCGCTTCGATCAGCACGTGCCAGCGATGGAGTCCGTTCAGTGGCGACCGCGTGCCCGGGATATGCGCGAGCACCTGCGCGAGCGAATCGCCCGAGACGATCTCGAAACTCTCGATCGTGTCGGTCTGCCGCTCGAGCCGGCGCAGCAAGGCCAGCGCAGTCTCGGGATCGGCGAGCCCGACCCACGCCACCGCGCGCTGCGCGATCGCCGGATAGAGCCGCAGCGTGACCGCGGTGAGGATGCCGAGCGTGCCCTCGGCGCCGATCAGCAGATGGTCGAGATCGTAGCCGCGATTGTCCTTTTTCAGCGCGGCCAGCCCGTCGTGGATCTCGCCGCTCGGAAGCACCGCCTCGACGCCGGCGACCAGCCCGCGCATCGTGCCGAAGCGCAGCACCTGCGTGCCGCCGGCGTTGGTCGAGGCGAGCCCGCCGATCGTCGCGCTGCCACGCGCGCCGAGCGTCAGCGGAAAGCGCAGCCCTTGCGCCTCGGCCGCGGCGTGGAGATCGGCGAGAATCACCCCGGCTTCGGCGACCGCCAGCCCGGCGGCGCGATCGATCGAGCGGATCCGGTTCATCCGCCGCAGCGAAACGATCAGCGCCGAGCCATCGGCGGGCGGCGTCGCACCGCCGACCATCGAGGTATTGCCGCCTTGCGGGACGAGCGGAACGTCACGCTCGGCAGCGAGCCGGACGATCGTCGCGACGTCGGGCGTCGACGCCGGCGCGAGGATCGCGGGACTGGCGCCATGATAGCGCCCGCGCCAGTCGTCGAGCCACGGCGCGATGTCGGCGGGATCGGTGATCACTGCTTTGTCGCCCAAGGCCGCGCGAACCGCGTCGATGAGGCTGGTCTGGCGCGGACTCGGCTGTATCATGGTCATGCCGGCAGCCTCTAGCATCGGCGCCGTACCGCCGCCAATTCATCCGTTGTTCAAGCCTCTATGGTAACCCCGCGTAGCCGATGCCGAACCTCGTCCTTCCCACTGCCCTGTTGCTCGCGCTCGCCCCGGCCGCTTCGGCCCAGGTGGAGTCGATCGACCGCGTCGAACTCGCGCAGCTGACGATCCACCAGCGCATCGTCATTCGCATTCCGCGCGTGCTCGGCGGGCGGCGCGATCTGCGCTCCGAGCCGGTCGATCAGCGCCTGACCACCAAGAAGGGGCCGAAATGCGTTCCGATGGGGGCACTCGAAGGGGCGATGATCACCGGTGGGGACAGCGTCGACCTATTCGTTGCCGACGGGACGCGGCTGCGCGCCGAGTTGAATGACGACTGCCCCGCGCTCGACTTCTATTCCGGACTGTACGTAAAGGGCACATCGGACGGGTTGGTCTGTTCCGACCGCGATTCGATCCGCGCGCGATCGGGCAGCGCGTGCAAGATCGAGCGTTTTCGGCGTGTCGTCGTGCGGCGATGAGCCGAACCATGCCCTTTTTCTTGACATTCGCGCCTTAATCCGCAAGCGCTTTTCGCTGTTCGTGGGCGCTCTCGCCCCGGCGCTTTTTCCGGACACCGCATGACCTTTGCCGATCTCGGCCTTTCCGACGAACTCCAGCGCGCCGTCAACGAGTCGGGCTATACCGAGCCGACTCCGATCCAGGCGAGCGCGATCCCCTCGATCCTGATGGGCCGCGACCTCGTCGCCGTCGCCCAGACTGGCACCGGCAAGACCGCCGCGTTCGTGCTGCCAATGATCGACATCCTTGGCGAGGGCCGGTCGCGCGCTCGGATGCCCCGCACCTTGATCCTTGAGCCGACGCGCGAACTCGCCGCGCAGGTCGCCGAGAATTTCGAGAAATACGGCAAGTATCACAAGCTCTCGATGGCGCTGCTGATCGGCGGCGTGTCGATGGGCGACCAGACCGCCGCGCTCGAAAAGGGCGTCGACGTGCTGATCGCGACGCCGGGGCGCCTCATGGACCTGTTCGGACGCGGCAAGATCCTGCTGACGGGCTGTTCGATGCTGGTGATCGACGAGGCCGACCGGATGCTCGACATGGGGTTCATCCCCGACATCGAGGAAATCTGCACCAAGCTGCCCAAGACGCGGCAGACGCTGCTCTTCTCGGCGACGATGCCGCCGCCGATCAAGAAGCTTGCCGACAAGTTCCTCGCCAATCCCAAGACGATCGAGGTCGCGCGGCCGGCGACGGCCAACATCAACATCAAGCAGTGGCTGGTGCATGTCACCGCCGCCAAGAAGCGCGACAAATTGATCGAGCTGCTGCGGCAGGAAGAGGTCAAGACCGGGATCATTTTCTCGAACCGCAAGACGACGGTGCGCGAGCTCAACAAGGCGCTGCAGCGCGCCGGCTTCGCGTCGAGCGAGATTCATGGCGACATGGAGCAATCGCAACGCATCGCCGAGCTCGACCGCTTCAAGAAGGGCGAGGTCAGCATCCTCGTCGCCTCCGACGTGGCGGCGCGCGGGATCGACGTGAAGGGCGTGAGCCACGTCTTCAACTTCGACGCGCCGTGGCATCCCGACGATTACGTCCACCGCATCGGCCGCACCGGCCGCGCGGGCGCGACGGGGATCGCCTTCACCTTCGCGACGCCCGACGACGTCGAGAACATCCAGAATATCGAGAAGCTGACCGGTTTGAAGATCGAGCGCTATGAAGCGGGCGAAGCGCCGGTCGCTGCGTCCGACGACGCCGAAGCGCCGCGCGCTGCGACCAAGGCGCGGCGTCGTCCCAAGGCGGCGGGCAAGCCCGACGCCGCGCCGGTCGAGGCCGCGGCTCCGGTCGAGGCCGAGCGCCCTGCCCGCGACGCCCGCCCACCGCGCGAAGAGCGTGCGCCGCGGGCCGAGCGTCCCGCGCGTGAGGAGCGGCCTGCCCGTGAAGAGCGGCCTGCTCGCGAGGAGCGTGCGGCGCGTGAAGAGCGCCCAGCGCGCGAGGAGCGCAGCAGCCGCGCTTCGCGACCCCCGCGTGATACGCGCCCGGTCCGAGAGACCGATGCGCCGCGCGTCGAGGTCGTCAACCAGATCGAGCCGGTCGACGCCGTCGACGATGGCGGCTGGAACGGACCGATGCCGGCGTTCCTACTGGCCAAGCTGACGTTGACCGAGTGAACCTGCCGGTCGCTCGATAAGCGTCCGGCCCCTTCCAAATCCTCCCCCGCGAACCGGCGGGGGGCCGCCACAAGCGTACCGCTCGCGGAGCCCCACTCCACCATTCGCTGAATGCTCGTGGTTCCCCGCTGCGCGAGGGAGGAATTAAGCTACGCCGCTTGCGCGATCAGCGCATCGTCGATCTCGCCAGCGCGCGTATACGCCGGGCGTGCGAGGATCCGGCCGAGATAGCCTTCGAACGCCGGGCGCTTCGGCAGCGAGCCGAACATCACGCCCCACGCGACTTGCGATCCAGCATAGACATCCGCCGCGCTGAACGCCGCGCCCGCCAGATACGGATTCGCCGATACCGCCTTTTCGAGCCCATCGACCATCAGGTCGAAACTCCCATACCCCGCCATCCGCTGCTGGTCGCCGGTCGGCGTCACGCCGAGCGACCTGTTGGTCACGGCGTGCTCGACCGGCCCGGCCGCGAAGAACAGCCAGCGATAATAATCGGCGCGTTCGGCCAGCGGCGGCGCGAGCCCGGCCGCGGGAAACGCATCGGCGAGATAGGCGCAGATCGCCGCGCCCTCTGTCACGACATGCCCGTCATGGACGATCGCGGGTACCTTCCCCATCGGGTTGATCGACAGATACGACTGCGCCCGCATCGTTGTCGCATAATCGAGCACGACCGTTTCATACGGCGCGCCGACCTCCTCGAGCATCCAGCGCGCGATCCGCCCGCGCGACATCGGGTTGGTGTAGAAGGTCAACGCCATGATCGGTCTCCGAATCGGTCAGCAAGAACATTAGAAGAACATTACTGAGCCGAAACGTCAATCCTCAGAGCGCTTTGCCAAACAGCGCCAGCATCCGCGCCCACGCCTTGTCGGCCTGCGCGGCATTGTAGACCTTGCTGTCGGGCGGGGTCCAACCGTGCATCGTGCCCGCATAGACTTCGATCTCGGCGGGCAATTTGGCCGCGGCGAAAGCGGTGCGCAGCGTATCCTTGGCAGCAGGGTCGCGCGCGTCGTCGTTCGCGGCGATTGCGATGAGGTAGCTCGCCTTCATCTTGGGGATCAGCAGATGCGGGCTGTCGGGCTTGTCGGTGGCGAGCCCGCCACCGTGGAAGGTCGCACCCGCGCGGACCCGCGCCGGATTGGCGGCCGCGGTGCGCATCACCATCGGGCCGCCCATGCAATAGCCGGTGGTGGCGAGGCCCTTGGCGCGGTTCACCTGCTTCTGCGCGTCGAGCCAGGCGGTGAAGGCGAGCGCGTCGCGCGTCGTGCCGTCGGTGCTGAGCGCCTGGACATAGGGCATGATCTTGGCGCGCACCTCGGGCTGCCCAAAATCCTCGCCCGGCGCGATGATCGGCGATTTCACCGAGCGGTAGAATTGGTTGACGACCAGCACGGCATAGCCCGATTGCGCGAGCCGGTCGGCCATCTGCCGGAACGCCGGGCGCAACCCCATGATGTCGGGCCAGACGAGCACGCCGGGCGCCTTGCCGGTCGCGGGCGCGACGAAATAGGCGTCGGCCTTGCCGTCGGGCGTGTCGATCACGACGTCGCGGCCGGCGATCTTGGCGGCATTGGCGGGTGCGGGGAGCAGCATCGCAAGACCCGCGGCGCCGGCGATCGTTGCGAAGCCGCGGCGGGTGAGCGAGGGATCGGAGAGATGCGCGTCATTCTCGGCTACGGTGAAATCGTCACACATCGGTCTCTCTCCTCGCGAGTCGCCATTCAGGCGTTCGCCGCACCATAAGGGTTTTTATCGCAGCCGATATCCCGCCGATCCTCCCCGGCACGGGGAGGATTTAGGTTGCGCGCCACCACCACACGCCGTCCTCGAGCGTGCGCACCGCCCGCCCCTCGACTTCGAGCCGCCGGACATGCGCGAGCGCCTCGCCCGTCGCCATGCCGAGCATATCGGGCCCGATCGCGCGGCGGAACAGCCGGCCGAAACAGTCGATCGCCCGCTTCGGCTCGGCGAGGAACACCTCGAGCTCGTCGAGCCGCTCGCGATGTTCGCGGTCCATCGCGTCGAGCCGCGCGTGCAGCCCGGTGAACGGGTCGCCATGCCCCGGCAACACCAGCACCTCGTCGGGCAGCTGCTTCAACTTCGCGATCGAATCGAACCATTCGCCGAGCGGATCGCCATCGGGCTCGGTCACGCCGAGCGAGATGTTGGGGCTGATCCTCGGCAGCACCTGGTCGCCCGCGACGAGCACCTTACCGGTCGGATCGTAGAGGCACGCATGTTCGGGGCTATGCCCAGACCCGACGACGATCTGCCAGTCGACCGCGCCGATCCGCAGCGTGTCGCCATCCTTGATCCGCGTATAGCCGAGCGGCAGCGGTGTCACGATCCGCCGGAATCCCGCCCACCCCCGCTCGGTCGCATGCGCGATCTGTGCGTCGTCCCAGCCGGCGGCGCGCCAGAAGGCGAGCATCTCCTCGGGCACCGCATCGCGCGCGTCGGCCACCAGCATCCGCGCGGTGAGCCACTCGCCGCGCGTCATCACCAGCGGGCAGCGGTGCTTGTCGCACATCCAGCCGGCCAGCCCGATATGGTCGGGGTGGAAATGCGTGCCGATCATCCGCGTCACGCGCACGCCCGCGAGCGGCCCCTTCGACAGCGCCTTCCACGCGTCGCGCGCCTCGGTCGTGTTCATGCCGGTGTCGACCAAAGCGACGCCGCCCTCATCGTCGAGCAGCCAGCAATTGACGTGCTTGAGTGGCCCGGGAACGTGCAACCGGACCCAGCGCACGCCCGGCGCGACGGTCATCACCGCGTGCGCGCCAGGCTCGGCGCCGCCGAACGGGTAGGTCAGGCCCTTGTGATGGGTCGGGGCGAAATCCTCGGGCGCGAGGCTGGCAGGAGCGGTAGACATGGCATGAGGTAGCGCGCGCGGGCCGCGCAAGTCACGCGTTTCCGTTACGCGGCCAGCCGCGCCTGCGTGCCGAGCAAATGCTGCAGCAGCTGTTCGGGCGTGTCGAACAGCAGATCCGGCGCGAGCCGCTCGAGCACGTCGCGATTGGCATAGCCCCACAGCACCGCGCCCGAGCAGATCCCGACCTTCTTGGCCGCGACTACGTCGCGCGTCTCGTCCCCGATCGAGATCGCTTCGTCCTGCGCGATGTCGCATTTGCGCAGCACGCGGCGATAGCGGCGCGCCTTGCCGAACAGCGATGCACCGCATTCGAAGCGTTCGATCAGCGCGGCATTGGCCGGCCCGAGGATCGCACGTGCATTGTCTTCGGCATTGGAGGTGACCAGCGCGATCCGCACCCCGCTCGCCGCCAATTGCTCGAGCAACGCCGTGATCCCGTCGAACAAGGCGATGCGATCGGTCTGCTGCGCGAGCAGGTCGTGCGTGTAGCGACCGATCGCGGGCAGCTTCCAGCGCGGGATGCCGAGATGACGGATCACCTCGCTCGACGTCTTGCCGCGCAGCGACTCAACCTCGTCCGGCGCGACCTTGCGGAACTTGAAGCGCTCGGCGAGATGATCGGCGATCGACAGGAACCAGTCACCGCTATCGGCCAGCGTCCCGTCGAAATCGAAGATCACGAGACGATAGCGCGGCGACATCAGGCGACCTCAGCGCCGGCCGCGGCGTTTGCCGCCATCGCCCGCCTGCGGCACGGCGGCGCTGCGGATCGTGATCAGCTCGGCACGCGTGGTGGCGCCGTCCTTGTCGAGATCGAAGCGATCGAACAGCGTCGCGAATTGCGCCTGCAGTTCGGACAGCGTGATCCGGTTGTCATTGTCGCTGTCGACGCCGTACGGACTCGGCAAGGCGTTGCGGTCACCGAGCCATTTCAGCGCCCAGTCGCTATAGCCGATATAGCCGATCGACCCGGCATGCCCCGGATCGGCATCGGCAAAGGTGCGCGCGACGCAGGCGGTCAGCTCGGCGCGCGTGGTGCGCCCGTCGCCATTGGCGTCGCAGGCGGCGATGAACAAGGCGGCCGGTTCGGCGACGATCGTCGCGGCGGGCTGGCGCGGCGCGACAGCCTGGCCGAGGAGCGCGAGCAGGAGTATCGGGATCACGCACGCACCTCCTTTTCCGGCAGCAACAGGCTGGCGTCGCCATAGCTGTAGAACCGGTAGCCGCTTTCTATCGCATGTGCATAGGCCGCCTGCATTTTTTCGGTCCCCATCAACGCGCCGACCCGCATGATCAGACTTAGAGTATCTAGCATAGTAGCTG
Source organism: Parasphingomonas frigoris (assembly GCF_036663815.1). Classification (NCBI taxonomy): domain Bacteria; kingdom Pseudomonadati; phylum Pseudomonadota; class Alphaproteobacteria; order Sphingomonadales; family Sphingomonadaceae; genus Parasphingomonas; species Parasphingomonas frigoris. The sequence continues at coordinate 324,360 of NZ_JAXOJQ010000002.1, forward strand.
ATATCTTTCAGTACCTTAGGCTGAGCTTAGAGCGACATTTCACCTACCGCCCCTCGACATCCAAACTGCGTGTCTTTGCGAAACACCGCGTTGCCTTTTGAAAGCAAGCTGGTCCAATACATTCGCAGGACACCGCCTGCCACCACCCCCAGCACAACGACTTGTGCAAAGTCGAAATCGACCTCTCTCGGCGCCTGCTATGATGTCCTCAGCAGTGCGATATTCACACACGGCGCCAAGCTCGATCAGCAACTGTCGAGTTGAGACGCGGCCAGGCCTACGAATAGGCCGTATGCAAATGACTGAAGATCCAGCTCGACTCAAAATCGAACGGTATCGCCATGCCCTGGGAGCAAACACCTGGACAGCCCGTTCTCGACTGGCGGGCCGCAGCGGCGCGAGTGGCGATCCATGCGCATGGTGCTCTGAAGGGATCGGATCTCGCCCAGAACGTCGGCACGCCGGGCGATCAATAGCCTGTAAACTGAAGCGTCGGCTGAAAAGCATCGAAGATCCGCTTCCTGGCTGACGGATCAGCCAAAACCGACGAGACGCTCGGTACGCCTGACCGAAATCCGCTTTTGGCGCGCACGGTGAGCGGAGCGTACGGGATTCGTACGATCATCGCGATCTCGCGAAGCGCTTCGTCAATCTGTTCGTAGCGGAATACCCGATCGACCAGCAGACGGCCATCCGACCCTACATACTTTTCAGCATCGACGGGAAAACTGCCGCGATCGAGATATTCAGACCAGCTTTTCGGAGCGTCGGAGGAGCGGTGGTGCGGCGAGTTCGTAAGCATCCCGAAGTGCGACAGGCATTTATCTACGGGGTGGCGATCGAAACAGAAACGAAAAAATCCGTCAAGCAGCTTCCCTGTGGAAGCGCTTATTTCGGCAGCGGAAATATGGTTATACAGCTTTGCCCCCCCTGGCAGAGAGTAATTTCTAGGAACATGCCCATCCACTGACGGCAATATCGGCGTGACGATATCACCTTCATCGCAGTGGCGTGCAAGATGTACTTCCAAGGAGGTACCCGCAGTCTTTGTAGTTTTTATAAATACGAATCCGTATTTAAAGCTCACGATCGCCATGAAACACCCATTGTATGTCATGAATACAGATACAAACTATACGCTGCATAATCCCGAGATAATTCTAAATTGTCTAGTATGTTAAATTACATAAAATATGTAACTTCTGAAAACACAATGAAGCTTACGTAAAATCGCTGTTAGTCATCAATTTGCGATGTTTTTTATTATGTCGATCGTACACGTACCAACACCGAATGTATCGGTGGAAATTGGAGTGATGAAATGAACCTTCAAAAACGTCTGATGACCTCAAGCTTGGCGCTGGCTCTCCTGGCAGGAGGCACTGCTGTCTCTGCACAAACCACTTCGCCGAGCATTAGCGTTCCGTCGTCTCCTGTGGTCGTACTTGTCGGCAACGGCACGCAGCAGAACGTTCCTGTCGTTTCGGTGCCAAACCAAGGTCAGGCATTGATCGGTCTCGGCGCACTGTCTGGCGGACCTGATCACTACGGATCGATGCTGTCGGTCAGCGTTCTGAATACTGCGCGGCTGCTCGGCGTCGACGGGCCTGGCGGACAGGGGTCCGCACTCTCGATCTCGCTACCCAACCCGCGGCAGGCACCGATCTTGAGCCGGGGCAAATAATTTAAGCACTGCGGCCCGCCAGATCGCCGCTGCGCCTGGCGGGCTGCACTTTCCGGAGAGTTGTTGTGGAAGCAGCGCGCGCCCGTACCTCCGACGCCCCGCGATGATTCGACTGGTAAGGCCTCTCCTGATAGCTGGCAGCGTGACAGGCTTGTTTGCAGGCGGAAGAGCACACGCGGCCTGCACCGACGGGCAGGCGCCTCCGATCCGCAGCGTGCAGGTCATTGGATCGACGCTAGAATCGAACACGCTTGCGACCGCTTATGCCGCGCAGATCGGCCAGCCTGATACAAAGACCGCGCACAAAGCGATCGCAAAGTCGATTGCCGCCGCATATGAGCACAGCGACATCGCGCTTTACGATGTGTCGCCTCGCGCGGCCCGACAGTGCGGCATCGTCGAGATTGCCGTTATGGAAGGTCATGTCGCAGATGCGACCGTCAGCGGCACGCTCGATCCCGCGGTCATGCGCCTGATACATCGCTATCTCGCCGCCATCACCGCCGAGCGTCCGCTCCATATCTCGACGCTGCAACGCTACGTTTCGCTGATCCGCGAGGTTGCCGGCGTGCGCTCAAGCGTCGAATTCTCGCAGACCCAGCAGCCTGGCGCGGTTCGGCTGGTGGTGACGAGTGCACAATCCCGCGGCAGGCTCGGCTATGCGATTGATAATCGCGGTTCCGAGGTGGTTGGCACTGTGCAGGCACAGCTGTTCGGATCGCTCTACGGCGTACTGCAAGGCGGCGACCAGCTCGATGCCAGTGTAATCGCGACGCAATATCCAAAGAGGCTGCTCGGGCTGTCAGCATCCTATAGCGCGCCCCTTGGTTCGGCAGGAACGCGGTGGAGTATTTCAGTCGGCCGATCTCGCACCGAACTAGCAGAATATTATTACGGCTCGGACACCACGGTGATTGTGGGCAATCTCGGGCTTCCCATCGTCCGGAGCTATTCGACGAATGCCTCTATCGGCGTCGATTTGCGGCATTCGGTCGGGCGGACCGAGTTCTTCGGATACGAGCTGTTGACCGCACGCGGATGGTCGATCGGGCCAACAGCCAGTTTCGGCACGGCAACGCGCCGAAGCGAAGTCGCGATTTCCGTGACGTCGTCGATCGGCGCGCTCCGCCGCTCGTCGGAGTTTGTCTATCTGACACCCGTCCGCAAAAATCGGCGGGTTACGGCGCAGGCGATCGTGCATCGCAGGGTCGGGCAGCAGGTCAAGCTGCGTGTGAAGGGCGTCGCGCAGTTCGGCACGCGCAACCTCCCTGCGACGGAACAGCTGGGGCTGGGTGGAAGCGACTTTGGACGCGCCTTCGCTAACGGCTTCGTCGCTGGCGATTCCGGCTACGCGATTTCGGGCGAAGTCGCGCTGCGACTTGGTCGTAAAACGAACTGGGCGACGATGTCCAACGAGGCTTACGCCTTCATCGACGGCGGGCACTTGACCTATCACGATCCGTTGTCGTCGATCGCGGATAGCGAGCGCCTGATGTCGTCCGGTATGGGTCTTCGCCTCGGCCTCGGGGCGTCGACGACCCTTTCGGTCGAGGCTGCAACGGGCACCGCGCGGTTGTTCGGTACCGACAAAAACTATCGCCGGTTGAGCATAGGGTTGAAGGGGGCAATCCTCTGAAAGCCTAGACGGCGCGCATTCGTCCTTTGTGGCATCAGGTTTCGGCAGAGGTGCGAGCCGCTGCCGGTGACGTGCTCACCGGAAGTCATGCCCTTTGGTAAGGTAGCTCGTCACGACGACCCGAAGGATCGTCACTGCGGAAGCAACAGCGAGGCATCCCCGTAGGAATAGAAACGGTAGCCATTCTCGATGGCATGGGCGTACGCCTCTTTCATAAGCTCCGTACCCATCAACGCACTGACCAGCATGAACAGCGTCGAGCGTGGCAGATGGAAGTTGGTGACCAGCCCGTCGATCCCACGGAAGCGATAGCCCGGGGTGATGAAGATCGCGGTGTCGCCCTCGAACGGGCGGATGATGTCGTCCTCGCCGGTCGCGCTTTCGATCAGCCGCAGGCTGGTCGTGCCAACCGCGATCACGCGCCCGCCCGCTGTCCGTACGGCGTTGAGCCGGTCGGCGGTGGCGGCGTCGATCCGTCCCCATTCGGCGTGCATCTTGTGGTCGAGCGTATCGTCGGCCTTGACCGGGAGGAAGGTGCCCGCGCCGACGTGGAGCGTCAGCGTCGCGTGCGCGATCCCAGCCGCGTCGAGCTTGGCCATCAGGTCGGGCGTGAAGTGCAGCGCTGCGGTCGGTGCCGCCACCGCGCCCTTTTCGGCGGCGAACATCGTCTGATAGTCGGCGGCGTCCTGCTCGTCGGCGGCGCGGCGTGCGGCGATGTAGGGCGGCAGCGGCATCCGCCCTGCCCGCTCGAGCAGCAGTTCGACCGGTTCGTCGCCGCCGAATTCGAGCGCGAAGCTGCCATCCTCGCCACGATCGCGCGCCTGCGCGGTCACGCCCTGGCCGAAATCGATCACGTCGCCGTCGCGCAAGCGCCGCGCGTTGCGGATGAAGGCGCGCCACCGCCGCGGCCCCTCGCGCTTGTGCAGCGTCGCGCCGATCCGCGAATCGCCACGCGTCCCCTCGAGCTGCGCCGGGATGACGCGCGTATCGTTGAACACGAGCAGATCGCCCGCGCGCAACGCGTCCGGCAGATCGCCGACCTGCGCATCGCGCAGCGCGCCATCGGCGACCACCAGCATCCGCGCGGAATCGCGTGGCGTGGCGGGCCGCAGCGCGATCCGCTCGGGCGGCAGGACAAAGTCGAACAGGTCGACCTTCATGACGGCACTCCCCCCGTCGTGACTATCAGCATTCGGTCCGGTGCGCGGTTACGCCGCCTTCTTGCGCGGCGCGGCCGCTGGCTTGGCCTTGGGCATCGGCTTGATCGCCGGCTTGCTCGGTGCGAGCGTCGCTGGCGGCAGCATCGCCGGCGGGGCAGGCACATAGGCCGGCGGATTGTCGGTGCCGATGTAGGCGTGGACGATGCGCGACGGGTTCGTCGGCGGCTCGCCGCGCGTGATCGCGTCGACATATTCCATGCCGGAGATGACGCGGCCGAACACGGTATATTTGCGGTCGAGCTTCATGTTCGGATTGAACACGATGAAGAACTGGCTGTTCGCGCTATTCTCCGCCGCGGTCACCTGCTCGACGGTGGCACCCTCGGCCGAGCCTTCGCGCGCCGCCGACACCGCGCCGCGCACGTGCGGCAGCCAGTTGAACTCGGCGGGAACGTTGGGCAGCGTCGAGCCGCCGGTGCCGTCGCCCTTGGGGTCGCCGGTCTGCGCCATGAAGCCTTCGATCACGCGGTGGAACAGCAGATTGTCGTAGAAATGCTGGCGGGTCAGCGTCTTGACGCGCTCGACCATCTTGGGCGCGGCATCGGGGCGCAGCCAGATGATCACGCGGCCGCCGGTCGACAGGTCGAGATAGAGGAGATTCTCGGGATCGCTCGCCGACGGGATCGGTGGACGCCCGGCCGTGGTCACGACGGCGCTCTTCGCCTCGTCCTTTTTCTTGTCGGCAAAGGCGGGCCCGGCGACGAACGCCAGGAGAAAGACAAGGAGGCTGGCAACGAAACGCATTATTTCCCCGCGAAATATCTCGGAATGAACCCGCGCTTAGACCATGTCGCCGCTTGCGCCAATGTGAACGTTGGCCGGCAAAGGCGTCGGAATTAGGGCCGCGCGCCCTTGCGCCCGATCTGCTCGACGCGGGCGGCGACTTCGCGCGCCACGATCGGCGTGACGAACCGGTCGATCGGGCCGCCGTAGAAGGCGATTTCCTTGACCAGGCGGCTGGCGATCGGTTGGAGCGAGACGTCGGCCATCAGGAACACCGTCTCGACGCGGTCGTTGAGCGCGCGGTTCATGCCGGTCAGCTGATACTCATATTCGAAATCAGTGACCCCGCGCACGCCGCGCAGGATGGTGCGCGCGCCCTGCGCCTCGGCGAAATCCATCAGCAGCGAATCGAACGCCACCACGCTCGTCCCGGCGATGTCCGCGGTCTCGCGCGCGATCATCGCGAGCCGCTCGTCGAGCGTGAACATCGGCGACTTCGACGAATTGGTCGTCACGCCGATGACGAGCCGGTCGACCAGCGTCGCGCCGCGCCGGATGATGTCCATATGCCCCAGCGTCACCGGGTCGAACGTACCCGGATAGACGCCGATGCGCTCGCTCAACGATCGCGCTCCAGCGTAAAGCGCGCGATGTCACGGAGCAGATCGGCCTCGGGGCCGAAATGCTGGAGGTGCTGGATCGCCTGGTCGACGAGCATCCGCGCCTGCGCGCGGGCGCGGTCGAGACCGAGCAGCGAGAGGAAGGTTTCTTTCCCCGCGCCTTCGTCCTTGCCGAGCTTCTTGCCGACCGCCGCCTCGTCGCCCTCGACATCGAGGATGTCGTCGGCGATCTGGAAGGCGAGCCCCATGTCGCGCGCATAGCCACGCAGGCCGGTACGGCCCTCGGGCGGCACGCGGCCGAGGATCGCGCCCGCCTCGACCGCACAAGCGATCAACGCGCCGGTCTTCATCGCCTGGAGCCGCGTGACCGTGGGCAGGTCGAAGGTCGATTTCTCGGCCTCGAGATCCATCGCCTGGCCGCCCGCCATGCCCGACGGGCCCGCGGCGCGCGCCAGATCGAGCACCAGTTCGCTGCGCACGAACGGGTCGGAATGCGTCGCCGGATCGGCGAGGATCTCGAAGGCGAGCGCATGCAGGCAGTCGCCGGCGAGGATCGCAGTCGCTTCGTCGAACGCCTTGTGCACCGTCGGCTTGCCGCGGCGCATATCGTCATCGTCCATCGCCGGCAGATCGTCGTGGATGAGCGAATAGACGTGGATGCATTCGATCGCGGTGGCGACGCGGCCGGCGCAATCGCGATCGACCGCGAACAGCCGCGCGGTCGCGAAGACGAGCAGCGGGCGCAAGCGTTTGCCGCCGCCGATCGCCGCGTGGCGCATCGCGCGATACAGGTCGGCGCGCGGGTCGTTGGGGATGGCGAGGAATTTGTCGAGCCGACGATCGACGTCGGCGCCGACCTGGGACAAAGCCGCCTTGAGCGACAGGGACGCTGCGGTCATGCCATCAACCTGCGGCAAAGGGCTGCGTGCCGACGGCACGCCCCTCGCTGTCGGTGCGGATCGCTTCGATCCGCGCCTGTGCCGCCGTCAACCGCTCATCGCAGCGCTGCCGCAATTTGTCGCCACGCTCGTAGAGCGCGATCGCCTGGTCGAGCGGCGCATCGCCACTTTCGAGCCTCGACACGATCCCCTCCAGTTCCTTGAGCGCCGCTTCGAACGTCAGCTCTTCGATCGATTTATCCATTTGGCAGCTATGCGGCAGGCGAGCGTTTGGGGTCAAGGATACGCTGCCGCTGCTTTGCGTTTGTTGCCCGACCGATAAAAGGAATTCCCGAAATGTTCACCAGCATCGACCCCGCGACGGGTTCGCCCGGCGTATCCTACGCCGAACTGACCAACGCCGAGATCGAAACCAAGCTCGCCCGCGCGCACGCAACCTTCCGCGAATGGCGACTGACCGATCTGCCGACGCGGACCGCGCTGCTCGAGCGAATCGCCGAGCAGTTCGACGCCAACAGCCAGCGCCTCGCCGAAACCGCGACGCGCGAGATGGGCAAGACGCTCAAATCGGCGATCGCCGAGGTGCAGAAATGCGCCGCCGCTTTCCGTCACTATGCGCAGGAAGGCGCGTCGATGCTCGAGCCGCGCAGCTTCCCCGGCGCGACCGCGACATGGCACCCGATGGGCCCGGTGCTCGCGGTGATGCCGTGGAACTTCCCCTACTGGCAGGTGGTGCGCTTCATGGCGCCGACGATCCTGGCGGGCAATGTCGGGCTGCTGAAGCATGCCTCGAGCGTGCAGGGCTGTGCCGCCGCGCTCGAGGAGATGGTGATCGCGGCGGGCGGCCCGGCCGGACTGTTCCAGAATCTGGCGATCAAGTCGGACAAGGTCGCCGCGCTGATCGCCGACGACCGGGTCGTCGCGGTGACGCTGACCGGGAGCGAAGGCGCGGGGATGAAGGTCGCCGAAGCCGCCGGCCGCGCGCTGAAAAAGGTCGTGCTCGAACTCGGCGGGTCCGACCCGTTCATCGTCATGCCCTCGGCTGACCTCAACGCCGCCGCCAAGGCCGCGGTGACCGCGCGGGTGCAAAATACGGGGCAGTCGTGCATCTGCGCCAAGCGGATGATCGTCCATGCCGACGTCTATGACGCCTTCCTCGAGAAATTCTCGGCCGGGATGCAGGCGGTGGTGGCGGGCGACCCGATGGATTCGGCGAGCGACATGGGACCGTTGTCGAGTGAGGAGCAACGTCAGACGGTGCTCGGCCAACTCAAGCTGTTCGAGGATGCTGGCGCGAGATTGCTGTTCGGCGGCGAGGCGCTGCCGGGCAAGGGTGCCTATATGTCGGCGGGCATTCTCGTCGACGTGCCGGTCGAGCATGAGGTCGCGAACGAGGAGCTGTTCGGGCCGATCGCGATGCTGTTCAAGGCGGCCGATCTCGACGCTGCGATCACGCTGGCGAACGCTGTGCCGTTCGGGCTCGGGTCGTCGGTGTGGACTACCGACCCCGCGGAACGCGCCCGCTTCGAGCGCGACATCGAAGCCGGGATGATCGCGGTCAACAAGATGCTCGCGAGCGCACCCGAGGCGCCGTTCGGCGGCGTGAAGCGGTCGGGTCATGGGCGCGAGCTGGGGCCGTACGGGCTGCACGAGTTCATGAACCTGAAGACCGTGCTGGGGTAAGCCGCCATCTCCCCTGCCCTCTCTCGCTCGCGGGAGAGGCTACGGAGACTTGGGTCACGCTTCTTCAGCGTGGCCCTAGTCGTAGTCGGTGAGGGTCTTCTGCTTATCGGAAGCAGCAGAAGAAGGCCCTCACCCAACCCTCTCCCGCGAAGGCGGGGGAGGAATTGAGAAGCCGTACCTTCAGTCCATCGTCAGCACGATTTTCCCGACATGGTCGCCCGCCTCCATTCGCGCATGCGCCGCAGGGGCTTCGGCGAGCGGGAAGCTGCGGTCGATGATCGGCTTCAGACGCCCTGCCTCGACATGCGGCCACACCGTGCGGTGCAGTTCGTCGGCCACCAGGCTCTTGAATGCCGCGTCGCGCGGCCGCAGCGTCGAGCCGGTCAGCGTCAGCCGTCGGCGCATGATGTCGAAGATCGGGATCGTCGCGGTCGGCCCGCCCTGCACCGCGATCGAGACGTGGCGCCCGTCGTCGGCAAGGCACTTGAGGTTGCGCGGCAGATAATCGCCGCCGACCATGTCGAGCACTGCCGCACAGCCCTTGCCGCCGGTGATCTCGGCGACACGCGCGACGAAATCCTCGGTCTTGTAGTTGATCGCGTGCGCCGCGCCGAGCGAACGCGCCGCGGCACATTTGTCGTCCGAGCCTGCGGTGACGATCACCGTCAGCCCGAAGATCGACCCCAGCGCGATCGCCATCGTGCCGATCCCGCTCGTCCCGCCGTGGACGAGGACGGTGTCGCCCTCGGTCGCATAGGCGCGCTCGAACAGGTTGGTCCACACGGTGAACAGCGTCTCGGGCAGCGCCGCCGCCTCGATCATCGACAGCGCGTGCGGCACTGGCAGCACCTGCCCCGCCGCCACCGCGACATATTCGGCATAGCCGCCACCGCCGAGCAAGGCGCAAACCGGCTGGCCCATCAGGTCCATATCGACGTCGAGGCCCTGTGCCACGACAGTACCCGACACCTCAAGCCCGGGGATCGACGGCGCACCCGGCGGCGGCGCGTAACCGCCCTTGCGCTGGAGCACGTCGGGCCGGTTGACGCCCGCCGCGACGACGCGGATCAGCACTTCGTCGCCGCGCAATGCCGGTACGGGTCGCTCCACGACGCGCAACACGTCGGGACCGCCCGCGACCTCGGGATCGATCGCTCGCATGGTTGCCGGAATTGCGTCCATCGATGGTATGCCCCGTTTTGCCTGCGGGCCTTATTGACATGGCCGCCCGCCGGGTCAACGATCCTGCGCATGGACCCCGACGAGATTCTCCCGAAAGGCGCACGAGATCCACTGGCGGCGCTGCTCGCGCAGGACCTCGATCCGCTCTCGGTGCGCGAGCTCGAGGCGCGCGTCGTCGCGCTGCACGCCGAAATCGCCCGGACGACCGCGAAGATGGAACACGCGGTCACCCATCGCGTTGAAGCTCACAATCTGTTCAAGTCTTGATGCGAGACAGTCCCCCATCCGCTATAAGATGGAGTGAAGGGCCGCGAACGATTTTCAAGTGCTTGCAGTGGCGGATACGCCTTCCGACATAGGCGCAAAGGGCTGCGCTGTCGCTGCAGCCCGCAAGGAGTAAAGTACACATGCCATCCTTTGCCTCCGCGCTGGAAACCACGCTGCACAAGGCGTTGGAAGCCGCATCCTCGCGCCGCCACGAATATGCCACGCTCGAACATCTGCTGCTGGCACTGATCGACGACGAACATGCCTCGAAGGTCATGCAGTCGTGCGGTGTCGACACTGCCGAGCTGACCGCGACCGTCCGCCACTATCTCGATACCGAGCTCGAGGCGCTGAAGGTCGACGCCGCGACCGACCCCTCGCCCACCTCGGGCTTCCAGCGCGTCGTCCAGCGCGCGATCCTCCACGTCCAGTCGTCGGGCCGCGACGAAGTGACCGGCGCCAACGTGCTCGTCGCCTTGTTCAGCGAGCGCGAGAGCTACGCCGTCTATTTCCTGCAGCAGCAGGACATGAGCCGGCTCGATGCGGTGAGCTTCATCAGCCACGGCGTCGGCAAGGGCGGTGCCACGCCCGACGCCTCGCCGCCCAAGGGTGTCGAGGAAGAAAAGCCGCAGAAGCCCGGCGAGAAGGGCAAGAGCGAGAGCGCACTCAAGCAGTTCTGCGTCGATCTCAATGAGAAGGCCAAGAAGGGCAAGGTCGATCCGCTGATCGGGCGCGGCCCCGAGGTCGATCGTACCGTGCAGATCCTGTGCCGTCGCTCGAAGAACAACCCGCTGTATGTGGGTGATCCCGGCGTCGGGAAGACCGCGATCGCCGAAGGCCTCGCGCGGAAAATCGTCGAGGGCAATGTGCCCGAGGTGCTGCTTCCGGCGGTGATCTATTCGCTCGACATGGGCGCACTGCTCGCCGGCACGCGCTATCGCGGTGACTTCGAGGAGCGCCTCAAGGCGGTCGTCACCGAGCTCGAGAAGATGCCCGACGCGATCCTGTTCATCGACGAGATCCACACCGTGATCGGTGCGGGCGCGACCAGCGGCGGCGCGATGGACGCGTCGAACCTGCTCAAGCCGGCGCTGTCGGGCGGCACGATCCGCTGCATCGGCTCGACCACCTACAAGGAGTTCCGCAACCACTTCGAGAAGGACCGCGCGCTGCTGCGGCGCTTCCAGAAGATCGACGTTAACGAGCCGACGATCGAGGATACGATCAAGATCCTCGCTGGCCTGCGCTCGGCGTTCGAGGAGCATCACAAGGTGAAATACACCCCCGACGCGATCAAGTCGGCGGTGGAACTCAGCGCGCGCTACATCAACGACCGCAAGCTGCCCGACAAGGCGATCGACGTGATCGACGAAGTCGGCGCGATGCAGATGCTGGTGCCGCTCGCCAAGCGCAAGAAGACGATCACCAGCCGCGAGATCGAGCAGGTCATCGCGACGATGGCACGCATCCCGCCAAAGTCGGTCTCGACCGACGACACCAAGGCGCTCGAATCGCTCGAGACCGATCTCAAGCGCGTCGTGTTCGGGCAGAATGCCGCGATCGAGAAGCTCGCATCGGCGATCAAGCTCAGCCGTGCCGGCCTGCGCGATCCCGAGAAGCCGATCGGCAACTATCTGTTCACCGGCCCCACGGGCGTCGGCAAGACAGAAGTCGCCAAGCAGCTTGCGACGATCATGGGGATACCTCTCCAGCGGTTCGACATGTCCGAATATATGGAACGCCACTCGGTCTCGCGGCTGATCGGTGCGCCCCCGGGCTATGTCGGGTTCGACCAGGGCGGTCTGCTGACCGATGCGATCGATCAGCAGCCGCATTCGGTGCTGCTGCTCGACGAGATCGAGAAGGCGCATCCCGACCTGTTCAACATCCTGCTGCAGGTGATGGACAACGGACGTCTGACCGACCAGCACGGCAAGACGGTCGACTTCCGCAACGTCATCCTGATCATGACGACCAATGCGGGTGCGAGCGACATGGCGCGCGAGACGCTCGGCTTCGGCAACCTCACTCGCGAGGGCGAGGATGAGCAGGCGGTGCAGAAGATGTTCACGCCGGAGTTCCGCAACCGTCTCGATGCGATCGTGCCGTTCGGTTACCTGCCGACTGAAGTGGTCGCGCGCGTGGTCGACAAGTTCATCCTCCAGCTCGAGCTGCAGCTGGCCGACCGCAACGTCCACATCAAGCTGGACGACGAATCGAAGACGTGGCTGACCACCAAGGGCTATGACAAGCTCTACGGTGCCCGCCCGATGGGCCGCTTGATCCAGGAAAAGATCAAGCAGCCGCTCGCCGAGGAACTGCTGTTCGGCAAGCTGGTCCATGGTGGCGAGGTGACGGTGAAGATGAAGGACGGCGCGCTGTCGTTCGAAATCACCTCGGCCGCGCCGAAGAAGCCGAAGAAGAAGGGTGCCGCAGTCAAGGCCGACAAGGACGCGACCCCGGCCGAATAAGCCACGCGCAGGCGGGTCCGAACGATCGTTCGGGCCCGCCCTCCGTGCGGCGTACCGTTGGCTTGCTCGACCCAGATCGCAGGTCCTAGCGCGTGCGTTAACGCTCTTTTCGTCAAAAGCGCCGTATTGCGTGGTCATGCAATGGGCACTGTACCCGCGTTTTCTGGCGCTCCTGTTTTTCGTGGCGACCGCATTCGGCGTATCGGGCCCGGCCGCAGCGAAGGTCGGGAGCGTCGGGGATTTAGTCGCTGTCTGCGTCATGCGCGCTCAGCCCGGCATGGCACCGCAGACGCTGCTTGAAGATACGACGCGCTTCGATTGCGATTCGGCGCAGACCGCGCTTGGTCCAGGCGATTTCTGGGTACGATCGGCGCCCATCCGGCGCAGCGACGCGATCGAAATCCGCATCGCCAGCCTGTGGCAGGACTCGGTGACGCTTCATGCGCTCTACGCCGACGGCGTGATCCTGTCCCAGCGGCTCGACGCACGCGCCACGACCCGCCACATTCAGCTCGGCGCGATCGTCGCGCAGGCGCTTCCGGCGCGGCCAGCCCCGCTCGTTCGGCTGTTGTGGCATGTCGAGGGTGCCGCCAATCTCCGCGGCATCCTCCGCGATGCGCGAATCGCCACCCCCGCCCAGGCGGTCCGTTCGAACCTGTTCGTCGCGGCGCTCTATGGCGGCTTCGCCGGTCTGTGCATCGCCTTGCTGATCTACAATCTCGCCTTATGGGCCACGCTGCGGCACCGGTTCCAGCTTGCCTATTGCGCGATGGTGCTCGCGCTGCTGGGCTATGCGCTATCCTCCTCGGGCGCGCTGGCGTGGCTCTGGCCGACGCTCGCCAACAACGACCGGTTGCGGACCAACTATCTGACGCTCGGGCTGGCCGCGGTCGCAGCGCTCCAGTTCGCGCGCACCTTTTTCGAACCGCGCGTGTTTGCCGGCCATCTGGGGCGGCTTTTCACTGCGGCGAGCGCGCTGATGCTCGCCACGACGCTCTGCTACGCGCTGTTCGGGCCGAGCGATGTTCGACTGTTCGACCGCCTCTATACGCTCACCTTTGGTGGACAATTGCTCGTCGTCCTGCCGATGCTGTGGCGTGCCTGGGTGACGCGCAGCGATCATCTCTGGCTCTTCTCGCTGGCGTGGGGCGCACCGCTGGTGGTGGCGTGCCTGCGCGTGGCGAGCGGCCTGAACATGATCCACTGGAACTTCTGGCTCGACAATTCGACGATCGTGACGATGACATTCGAGGCGCTACTGTCGAGCCTGGCGATCGCCTATCGCGTCCGCGTGCTGAGCCACGAACGCGACGCCGCACGCGAAGGCGAGATCGCCGCGCGCCTTCTCGCCGAGACCGATCCGCTCACCGGCCTCCTCAACCGTCGCGCCTTCCTGTCGGAGGCGATCGGACGCGAAGGCGAGCAGGTGCTGATGGTCGTCGATCTCGATCATTTCAAGCTGATCAACGAGACGATCGGCCATGATGGCGGCGACGAGGTTCTCCGCGCAGTGGCGCGCGCGCTGCAGGCGGCTGTTCCGGATTTCGCGCTCGTCGCGCGAATCGGTGGCGAGGAATTCGCGATCGTTCTGCCCGCCGAGAGCCCGGTCGAGCCGCGTGACATTCTCGATAAGCTGCGCGCGGCGCGGATGCCCTATGACGTGGCCGTCACCGCGAGCATCGGCATCTGCGTCGGGCCGTTGCGGCGCGAAATCGACTGGAAGGCGCTGTACGGCTGTGCCGACCGCGCCCTGTACGATGCCAAAAGCGCGGGCCGCGATCGCGCACGGGTCCGCCCGCTCGTCTACCATGCCGCCGCCGCGGAACCTTGCCGCGAACCGGCACAAAGTGTATGTGCGTCCGCAAGGGGATAGCCGTTGCGCAACCGTCGGATCATGGTCGGAATCGTCGCAGCGCTCGCGCTGCTGGCGGCGATGCGCCATCCGAGCGCCGATATCCAGATTCTCACGCACGACGCGACCGATCCCGCCCCGCATCAGATCAAGGCTGCGGTCGATCTCGGTCTGGTCGGCGTGTCGTTGCTGGTGACCTGGACGGGCAAGCATCTGTCCTGACACGGGTCTCGCGGGTTGCGGCGCGCGGGCGGCTTGCTTACACGCATGTCAATGAGCGACCCTGAAGCCATTTGGCGCGAATCCTACCGTCACCCCAATGCCTGGGACAGTGCCTATCCGCCGCTGTCGATGGTCGACCTGTTCGATCGCTCCGCAGCACGCGCGGGCAAGGCGCCGCTGGTCGATTTCCTGGGGCGGCACTACAGCTACGCCGAGACGCTCGACGGCGCGAACCGCGTCGCCGCCGGCCTGAAGGCGCTCGGCTATGGGCCGGGCGACCGCATCGGCCTGTTCCTGCCGAACGTCCCGCATTATCTCGCGGCTTATTACGGCATCCTCAAGCTCGGCGCGACGGTCGTCAATTTCTCGCCGCTCTACACCGTTGCCGAATTGGCGCATCAGGTCGCCGATTCGGGCACGCGCGTGCTGTTCACGCTCTCGGCCAACGCGCTCTTGCCGACCGCGCTGAAGGTGCTCGAGACCAGCGCGCTCGAGAAGCTCGTGGTCGGCTCGATCGCCGGGGCGCTGCCCCCGACCAAGTCGATCCTCTATCGCCTGTTCAAGCGCAAGGAAGTGACGCCGCGGCCGCACGACCCGCGCATCCTGTCCTTCTCGCAGCTGATCGCCAATGACGGCCAGCACGTGACCGCGACGATCGATCCCGTCCAAGACGTCGCGCTGATCCAATATACCGGCGGCACCACCGGCACCCCCAAGGGCGCGATGCTGACGCACCAGAATCTGTCGGCCAATGCGCGCCAGGTGATGGCGATCGATCCGCATCCGGGCGAGGCCGACCGCATCCTCGGTGTGCTGCCGATGTTCCACGTCTTCGCCAACACCTGCGTGCTCAACCGCACCGTGCTCAACGGCGGCTGCATCGTGATGCTGCCGCGCTTCGAGGCGGGCGCGGTGCTCGGCGCGATGAACCGGACGAAGGCGACCGCGCTGCCCGGCGTGCCGACGATGTACCAGGCGCTGCTCGACCATCCCGACATCGCCAAGACCGATTTCTCATCGCTGCGCATCTGCATCTCGGGCGGCGCGCCGCTCGCCGCCGAGCTCAAGGCGAAGTTCGAGGCGGCGACCGGGGCGACGGTCGTCGAAGGCTATGGCCTGTCCGAAAGCTCGGGCGTGCTCTCGGCCAATCCGTATGAGCAGGAAGGCAAGACCGGGACGATCGGCCAGCCGATCCCCGGCACGCGGCTCCGCCTGGTCGACAAGGCCGATCCGACCCAGCCGCCGCCCGCCGGCGAGCCGGGCGAGATCGTCGCGATGGGGCCGCAGATCATGAAGGGCTATTGGAACCGGCCCGACGCCGATGACGACGTGTTCGTCACGACCACCGAGGGTCGCTGGCTGCGCACTGGCGACGTCGGCGCGATCGACGCCGACGGTTTCGTCAAGATCGTCGACCGGCTGAAGGACATGCTATCGGTCTCGGGCTTCAAGGTCTTCCCGAGCCAGATCGAGGCGATCCTGCACCATCACCCCGCGGTCAAGGAGGCGATGGTGATCGGCCTGCCCGACGCCTATCGCGGCGAGCAGCCACGCGCTTATGTCACGCTCAACGAGAATGTCGCCGCAACCGGCGCCGAGTTGCGGGACTGGCTCAACCCGCAGCTCGGCCGCCACGAGCGGGTGGACGACGTCGTGGTGCGGCTGACCATGCCCAAGACGATGATCGGCAAGCTCAGCCGCAAGGACCTGATCGCCGAGGTGATGGCGGAGGATGCCGCAGCCTGATTTGCGCCGCCGTATGACAGTTGCGTGAAGGTCGACGATTCCGATTGTAACAAAGTGCGGCCATAGCCCCGAGGTCAGTCAAAGACTTCGGGGTGTCGACGATGGATGCTGTAACCAAGATTTCGTTGAACGGCCTGTCGGGCGGGACGATCGCCGACTTTGCCGACTTCGCGCAGTCGCAGCCGTCAATTCCCGAACGTACCACCTGCGAGCGCCGCACCTATCGCACGATCTGGATTTCCGACATCCATCTCGGCACGCGCGGCTGCAATGCCGATCTGCTGATCGACTTTCTCGACCATGTCGACAGCGAGACGCTCTATCTCGTCGGCGACATCATCGACGGCTGGCGGCTGAAGAAAAAGTTCTACTGGCCGGCCGCGCATAACGACGTCGTCTGGCGCCTGCTCAAGCGCGCCAAGCGCGGCGCGCATGTCGTCTACATCCCCGGCAACCATGACGAAGTCGTCCGCCAGTTCTGCGGGCTCGATTTCGGCGGCGTCGCGATCCGCCGCAACGCGATCCATGAAACCGCAGACGGCCGTCAGCTGTTGGTGCTGCACGGCGACGAGTTCGACGCGATCACGCTGGCACACCGCTGGCTGGCACATGTCGGGGATGTCGCCTACGAATTCATGATGGCGCTCAACCGCTGGCTGAACGCCTATCGCCGTTTTTTCAAGTTGCCCTATTGGTCGCTGTCGAAGCATGCCAAAGCCAAGGTCAAGAATGCCGTGCAATTCATCTCCAATTACGAAGAGATCGTCGCGCAGGCGGCAGGATCACGCGGTGTCGACGGAGTAGTGTGCGGCCATATTCACACCGCGGAATTCCGTGATATCAACGGGATCGCATATTATAACGACGGCGACTGGGTCGAAGGCTGCACCGCCCTGGTCGAGCATTTTGATGGGAGAATGGAATTGCTCCATTGGGCCGACGAGATTGCCGCGCGGGACATGCCCGCGTTGCCCGCGACGATCGAGCAGCTGGCGGCCTGACGGGCGTGCGCATCGCGATCGCCACCGATGCATGGAGCCCCCAGGTCAACGGGGTCGTGCGCACCTTGCAGGCGGTGCGTGCCGAACTCGAACGCCAGGGCCACGAGCTGCTGATCGTCTCGCCCGACCTGTTCTATTCGATGCCCTGCCCGACCTATCCCGAGATTCGCCTGGCCTTCGCCAGCACCGCGAGTGTCGGCAAGATGCTCGCCGATTTCGCCCCGAACGCGATCCATCTCGCGACCGAGGGGCCGGTGTGCCTTGCGGCGCGGCGCTGGTGCCTTACGCGCGGCTTTCCCTTCACCACCGCCTATCACACGCAATTCCCGGATTATGTCTCGGCGCGGACCGGGGTGAACCCCGAATGGGTGTGGCGCTACATTCGCTGGTTCCACTGGCCCGCCCAGTCGATCCTCGCCTCGACCCCGTCGATCGCGGCAACGCTCAAGTCGCATGACCTGACCAAGATCCGCCATTGGGGCCGCGGCGTCGATCTTGCGACGTTCGGACCGCACATCGCCCCGCTGCCGGCAATCGCGGCTTTGAAGGCGCAAGGCGGCGGCCCGATCCAGCTCTATGTCGGCCGCGTCGCGGTCGAGAAAAATATCGAGGCGTTCCTCACCGCCACGCATCCCGGCACCAAGGTGATCGTCGGCGACGGTCCGGCGCGCGCCGCGCTCACCGCGCGCTATCCCGATGCACATTTCCTCGGCCCCTTGTTCGGTGCCGATCTCGCCGCGGCCTATGCCGCCGCCGACGTGTTCGTCTTCCCCAGCCGGACCGATACGTTCGGGCTGGTGATGATCGAGGCGCTCGCCAGCGGCACGCCGGTTGCCGCCTATCCCGTGACCGGGCCGGTCGACGTGCTCAACGCCCGCGTCGGCGCGATGGACGACGATCTCGACACCGCGATCGCCACCGCCCTCACCCGCGATCGCGCCGCCTGCGCCGCTTATGGCCAGACCTTCACCTGGGAAGCCAGCGCGCGCCAGTTCCTCGGCGCGCTCGTGCCGGTCGAGCATCCCGAGGCGATCGCGGCTTGAGCGACTAGCGGCGATGCGGTAAATTGCCGCGCATCGTTTATGGAGATCGTGCGATGGACGTACCCGTCGGACCGCATTGGGAAAGCTTCGTCGAGGCGAGCGTCGCCGAGGGCCGCTATGCGTCCGCGGTCGACGTGGTAAACGAAGGTTTGCGGCTTGTCGAAGAGCGCGACGCGAAGATCAAGGCGTTGCGGGAAACGATCCAAGCGTCGATCGCGCGGGGCGGATCGCATAGCGTCGAAGACGTGATGCGATATGTCGGTCGGAGCCTTGATGCTTGGGAGAGTGAACAACAGGCGTGACCCGGCGCCTGCGCTTCAGCGATGACGCTCTCGGTCACTTGGATGCCATAGGCTTGTTCATTGCGCAGCAGGCTGGCACGACCGTAGCCAGGGCCTTTGTGAAGAGGCTGGGAGAGCGATGCTCCAAGGTTGCCGCACTCCCGGGAACGCTAGGGAGTGCGCGACCCGAATTGGGCCCGGATGTTCGAAGTACGCCGCACAAGGCGTATGTCATCTATTTCCGCTACCTTGGGAATATGGTTGAGATCGTCGGCATCCTCGATGCCCACCGCGACGCGCTTGCCTATTTCACAGATCACCAATCCGAACCCTGACACCCCTCCGCAACCACGCTTGCCCTCCCCTGCCATTCGCTCTACATTGCATCCCAGCACAAGTGGCCGCTCCGAAAGGGGCGGCCCTTTCCGTTTTTGAGGAGTTTCCCGTGGCCCAGCCGCTCATGCCGCACGCGACCGCCGCCTGGCTCGTCGACAATACCGCGCTCAGCTTCGAGCAGATCGCCGAATTTTGCGGCCTGCACATCCTCGAGGTCCAGGCGATCGCCGACGATACTGCCGCGACCAAGCTGACCGGGCGCGACCCGATCCGTGCGCACGAACTGACGCAGGACGAGATCGACAAGGGCCAGGCCGATCCCGAGTACACGCTCAAGATCCTCAAGGGCCCCGAGCAGGTCCGCCGCACCAAGGGGCCGCGCTACACGCCGGTGTCGAAGCGGTCGGACAAGCCCGACGGCATTTCGTGGATCATCCGCAACCATCCCGAGATCAGCGACGGCGCGATCGGCCTGCTGATCGGCACGACGCGCACGACGATCGCGGCGATCCGCGACCGCAGCCACTGGAACATCGCCAACATCACGCCGAAGGATCCGGTCACGCTCGGCCTGACGACGCAGCGTGAGCTCGATGCGGCAGTCGCCAAGGCGGCCAAGGCAGCTGGCCTCGAAGCACCGGTCGACACGCGGCTCGAGGGCGATCGCGAAGCGCTCATCACCGAGCTGCGCGCCCAGCGCGACCAGCTCGCGCGCGACGCCGAAGCCGCCGAGAATGGCGAAGTCGTCGCCCCGCGCGCCGAGCCGACCGCCGAGACGCTGTTCAAGCGCTGAACTGACGCGACCGCCCTCCCCTTCCTGGAAGGGAGGGGTCGGGGGTGGGTCGGTCTGGGGTGAGGACAACGTTCGATCGAGAGCAACCCACCCCCAGCCCCTCCCTTCCAGGGAGGGGAGGAAGTAAGATGAACGACAAACCCCGCTTCGACTTCACCATCCACGCCACCGACGGCAAGGCGCGGACCGGCGAGATCGCGATGCGCCGCGGGACGATCCGCACCCCCGCCTTCATGCCCGTCGGCACTGCCGCGACGGTGAAGGGCGTCAAGTCCGCCGACGTGCGCGCCACCGGCGCCGACATCCTCCTCGGCAACACCTATCACCTGATGCTCCGCCCCGGCGCCGAGCGCGTCGCGCGGCTCGGCGGCCTGCACGATTTCATGGGGTGGGATCGCCCGATTCTCACCGACAGCGGCGGCTATCAGGTGATGAGCCTCAGCGACCTGACCAAGCGCGACGAGAATGGCGTGACCTTCAAGTCGCACCTCGACGGGTCGCGCCACACGCTCAGTCCCGAACGCTCGATCGAGATCCAGCGGCTGCTCGGCTCGGACATCGTCATGGCGTTCGACGAGCTCGTGCCGACGACGTCCACACCCGAGGTACAGGCCGCCGCAATGGCGCGCTCGATGCGCTGGGCCAAGCGGAGCCGCGATGCGTTCGACGCGGGCGGGGCGCATGCCGAGGGGGCCGCGATCTTCGGGATCCAGCAGGGCGCGCTCGACCAGACGCTGCGCGGCGACAGTGCGGCGGCGCTGATCGACATCGGTTTCGACGGGTATGCCGTCGGCGGGCTCGCGGTCGGCGAAGGCCAGGAGGCGATGTTCGCCTGCCTCGATTTCGCGCCGGGCCAGCTCCCCGTCGACAAGCCGCGCTACCTGATGGGCGTCGGCAAGCCGACCGACATCGTCGGCGCGGTCGAGCGCGGGATCGACATGTTCGATTGCGTACTGCCGACGCGCTCGGGCCGCACCGGCCAGGCGTTCACGCGGACGGGCCCGATCAACATCCGCAACGCCAGGTTCGCCGAGGATCAGGGTCCGCTCGACCCGGACTGCGCCTGCCCGACCTGCACCGGCGCGACTGGGGGAAGCCGCGCCTATCTCCATCACCTCGTCCGATCCGGAGAAATCCTCGGTGCGATGTTGATGACGGAGCATAATCTGTGGTTTTATCAGGCGATGATGGCGGATCTGCGGGCCGCAATTGCCGAGGGGCGGCTCAAACCCTTCGCCGGTGCGTTCCGACAGGCATATGATAACCGCCCAGAGGGGGTCTAATGTCCAAGATCAACGAAATCGAAGCCGCCGCGCTTGAGCATAAGCGCGTCCGTGACGCCGCCGAAGCGAAGGGTGAGAAGTACGGCAACTGGCCCGTCGCGCCGATCGCGATCGGGGTCGGCGTCGGCTCGGCCGCGCTTGCGGCGGTGCTGCTCTACGCGAATCGGCCGAAGAAGAAGTAGCGCCTGACTCCTCCCCTCGCCTCCCTTCCAGGGAGGGGAGGCGCGCGGCCGGTGTCCCACGCGATTGACACAGCGCCTGCCGGCACGACACATAGGGACAACACTCCCCCCATCCGGAGCTTCCCCCCAATGCTGTCCCGTGCCGCCCTCCTGCTGGGCGCCGCCCTGCTCCCGCTGACCGCCGCCATCGCCAAGCCCGCCCCACCGGCGCCCGCGCCCGCGGTAAAGCCGATCGCCTTCACCGAGCGCACGCTGGCCAACGGCCTGCGCGTCTATGCGATCCGCGACACCAGCACGCCCAACGTGTCGGTGCAGGTCTGGTACGACGTCGGATCGAAGGACGACCCCGCCGGCCGCTCGGGCTTCGCGCACATGTTCGAGCATCTTATGTTCAAGGCGACGCGCAACCTCGTCTCCGAACAGTTCGACCGGCTGACCGAGGATGTCGGCGGCAACAACAACGCCTCGACCAACGACGATTACACCGAATATCACGAAACGATCCCCGCCAACCACCTCCAGCGCCTGCTGTTCGCCGAGGCCGACCGCATGGCCGCCTTGGTGGTCGAGCCGACGAGCTTCGCCTCGGAGCGCGACGTGGTGAAGGAGGAGCTGCGCCAGAACACCAATGCGCGGCCGTACGGCAAGCTGTTCTCGCTCTACTTCCCGGCGATCTCGTACACGCGTCACCCCTATGCGCGCGGCACGATCGGCAGCCTCGACAATCTCCAGAGCGCGCAGATCGACGACGTCCGCGCCTTCCACGCGACCTATTACCGCCCCGACAATGCCGTGCTCGTCGTCTCGGGCAATTTCGAACCCGGCCAGCTCGACGGCTGGATCGACCAATATTTTGCCGGCATCAAGCGCCCGACGACGCCGATCCCGCGCGTCACCGTCGCCGAGCCCGAGCGCACCAAGGCGACGCATTATGTCGTCCACGAAGCCAACACCCCGCTGCCCGCGGTGATGATCAGCTACCCGATCCCGGCGGACAATCATCCCGACGGCCCCGCGCTGTCGGTGCTCAACGCGGTGCTGTCGCAGGGCGAGAGCTCGCGGCTGTACGAGACGCTCGTCTATCGCGACCAGCTCGCGCAGAGCGCCGAGAGCGTGCTCGATTCGAAGCAGGGGCCGGGCAACCTCGCGGTGTTCGCGATTCTCGCCGGCGGCAAGACCGCGACCGATGGCGAGACGGCGCTGCGCCGCGAAGTCGCCCGGCTGCGCGATACGCCGGTCAGTGCCGCCGAGCTGGCCGAGGCCAAGAACGAGATCCTGACGAGCGCGCTCCAGGCGCGCGAGACCGCCGAGGGCAAGGGCCGCACGATCGCGTCGTCGGTGATCATCGACGGCGACCCGCGCGCCGCCGACCGCCAGCTCGCCGCGATCGGCCGCGTGACGATCGCCGACATCCAGCGCGTCGCGCGCACCTATCTGCGCGACCAGCGCGCGGCGACGATCCAGTATCTGCCAGAGGACCCCGCCGCCAAGGCGCCGCAGAACGACCGGATCGAAGTCGCCGACACCGTTGTGGTCACGCCGCTGGCCACGCCGGGCAAGGTCGAGGTGGTGACACCCGCGAGCGCCGCCGACCGGATCGCCCCGCCGCCGCCGGCTGCCGCCATCGCCGCCGCGGCACCGGTGACGCATGAATTCGCGCTCGCCAACGGGATGCGCGTCGTCGTGGTCGAGAAGCACGACCTCCCGCTGCTGACCGCGCTGCTCGTCGCGCAGGGCGGCGCGGCCGACGACCGGCCCGATCGCGCCGGGGTCAACAGCCTCGCCGCCGACCTGTTGACCAAAGGCACCGCGACGCGCTCGGCGACCGAGATCGCGCGGCAGGTCGAGGCGCTCGGCGGCTCGATCTCGAGCGATGCGAGCTGGGATGGCAGCTCGATCGAGGTGACGGTCAAGTCCGACCAGGCGACGCCTGCGCTGGCGATCCTCTCCGACGTGGCGCGCAACCCCAAGTTCGCCGCGGACGAGATCGAACGTGCCCGCGCGCAGTCGATCGACGGCGTCCAGGTCGCGATCAAGAATCCGAGCCAGCTCGCCGGGTTGGTCGCGGCGCGCGCGGCGCTCGGCGCGTCGCCTTATGGCCACCCGCTGTCGGGCACGCCGACTTCGCTCAAAGCGATCAGCCCGAGCGACATCCGCAGCGCCTACGCCAAGACCTGGGCACCGGCGCAGGCCACTTTGGTCCTAGTCGGCGACGTCACCCCTGCTCGCGCCAAGGCGCTGGCCGAGGCGAACTTCGCGACTTGGCAGGCAACGGTGCCGGTCGGCCCCGACGGCCCGCGTCAAATCTATCCGGCGCCGCGCGTCGTCGTCGTCGACATGCCGGGCGCGGGCCAGGCGGGCGTCGTGGTGGCGCGGCCCGGAATCGCGCGCAGCGACCCCGCGTATTACCCCGCAGCGGTGGCCAACACCGTGCTCGGCGGCGGCTTCTCGTCGCGGCTCAACCAGGAGATCCGCATCAAGCGCGGGCTGGCTTATGGTGCGGGCAGCAGCCTGCAGGCCGGGCGCCTGCCGGGCGTCGTCGCCGGGCGGACCTCGACCAAGAACCCGAGCGCACCCGAGACGGTGTCGATCATCCTTGCCGAGATGAAGCGGCTCGGCACCGAGCCGGTCAGCGCGGCCGAGCTCGAGACACGCAAGGCGGTGCTGGTCGGGGATTTCGGGCGCGCGACCGAGACGACCGGCGGGATTGCCGGCACTGTCGGCGGCTATGTCGTCCAGGGCCTGCCGCTGAGCGAGCTCGGGCAGTACACGCAGCGCGTCTCGGCGGTCGATCCGGCGGCGGTGCAGGCGGCGGCGGCAAAGCTGCTCGATCCCAGCGCGGCGAGCATCGTCGTGGTCGGCGACGCCAAGCTGTTCCTGCCCGAGCTGCGCAAGGCGTATCCGAATGTCGAGGTCATCGCGGCGGATGCGCTCAAGCTCGACAGCGCGACGCTGCGCTAGCATCCCACCGTTCGCCCTGAGCCTGTCGAAGGGCTGCTCTCCCTCGTTGCGCGTGAGAGGAGACCAGTGCGTCGACGCGCTCAGCACGAACGGGGATAGCGGCACACCGGCCACTCAACCCTTCCATTAACCATCAACTGTTTCGTCGCGAGACAGGCGCAAATTGGCAGCATCGCCGCCGCGCACAATCGGCTATGGAGCGCGCGTGAACGCGCGGGCGCTTCTTGGCTGGGTGAAGATGCGGCGGCTGAGCAAGCTCGGCGCCATCGGCTTATGCGCGCTCGTTCTCGCCGGCGTTTCGGCGCATGCCGCGCTGCGCGCGATCGTCGAACAGAATGCCAAGGCGGCGCATATGGCGCCGGCGCCGAGCGGCTATGAGCTGCAGGATCATTTCCCTGGCGCGGCCTATTATTACGCCGCCGCCCCGGCAGTCTCCGCCGAACCGACCGCCATGCAGGGCGCGACCGGCACGATCGCGCTGCCCGATTTGCCGCTCCCCGCCGGGGCCGCGTTGCTGGCGAGCGATGGCTCGGTCCGCCCCGCAGCGCCTTTCTCGATGGCGTCTGCCAGCGCGATCGACCACGGCCGTGCGCTGCAATGCCTGACCACCGCGATCTACTATGAAGCCGCGAGCGAGCCCGATGCCGGGCAGCAGGCGGTCGCGCAGGTCATCCTCAACCGCGTCCGCCACCCCGCCTTCCCCGCCACGGTGTGCGGCGTGGTCTATCAGGGATCGGAACATGCCGGCTGCCAGTTCAGCTTCGCCTGCGACGGGGCATTGCTGCGCGGGGCGCCATCGAAAGCCTATTGGCTGCGCGCGCTCAAGGTCGCGGTCGCGGCGCTCAACGGCCATGTCATGGCCGAGGTCGGGCTGGCGACGCATTACCATACGTATGCCGTGACGCCGTCGTGGAACCGCAGCCTGGTAATGACCGCGGCGATCGGCGCGCATTTCTTCCATCGCTGGCAGGGCGGTTGGGGCACCCCCGCTGCGTTCCGGCAGGGCTATGTCGGCGGTGAGCCGGTGCCCGGCCCGCACGCGCGGACCGACCCGCCGGTGATCCTCGCCGCGGCGATCGCGACGGCTGTGGTACCGACCACGCCGGTTCCGGTGACGAAGGCCGCGGCGATCCAGCCCGCTTACGTGCAGAGCGGCACTCCGGTCGCCGCGCCGAAGCCGGCGGTCGATACGCTGCCCGGCGATTCGCAGATTCTCGATCGCTGGAAAGATTCGGGCAAGCCGCTGCGGTAATTGCTCTCCCCTCCCTGGAAGGGAGAGGTTGGGGGTGGGTCGGCCCGCAGCAGCCGTAACGTTCCCCCTGAGAGCAACCCACCCCCAGCCCCTCCCTTCCAGGGAGGGGAGGAAGGGTTACTTCTTCGCCGCCAGATATTTGTCGAACCACGCCCGCGTGCGCGCCGCGACGTCGGCCGCATTGGCGGCGCCGCGGATGCCGTGGCCTTCCTCGGGATAGATCACCAGGCTGGTCGGCACGCCCATGTCCTTCAGGCCGTGCCAATATTCGATCGACTGCGTCGGCGGCACCTCGATGTCGCGCTCGCCGACATAGATGAAGGTCGGCGTCTTGGCGTTGCGGATGAAGTTGACCGCCGAGACATCCTCATAAGCCTTGCGATCCTCGTACAAGGTCTTGCCGAAGAAGGGCAGCATCCACTGGTCGATGCCGTTGGTGCCGTAATAGCTCACCCAGTTCGACAGCCCCGCGCCGGCGACGATCGCCTTGAAGCGGTTGGTCTGCGTGTTGGCCCACATCGCCATGAAGCCGCCATAGCTGCCGCCGGTGAGGCCGAGCCGTGCATCGTCGACCGGGGCGACCTTCTCGACCGCGTCGATCCCGGTCAGGATATCGCGCAGGTCGCCCCCGCCGAAATCGCGCTTGTTGGCGGCGGTGAAGGCTTCGCCCTGGCCGAAGCTGCCGCGCGGATTGGGCAGGAAGATGTAATAGCCGGCATCGAGCAACGCGGAGTAGCCGCCGCCGAAATAGGGCACGTTCGCCGCCGACGGGCCGCCATGGACGATCGTGATCATCGGCGCCTTCCGCGCTGTCGGCGCGCCGAGCGGGGCGAGCAGCCAGCCCTGCACGTTGAACCCGTCATTCTTCCAGCTGATGCTGCGCGCGGTCATCCGCGCCGGGACGGCATCGTTGTCGTGGGTGATCTGGACGGGTGCGCCGACCGGGCCGGCATAGATAGCGGGCGCATGGGTGAAGTCCTGCGCGACCGTCGCCACTACCTTGCCATCGGCGCTCCACGCCGCCCTGGCGTCGCCTGCCGCCAGGCTCGACGGGCGGCTCCAGCCGAAGCCGTCGGCGCGCTCGCCGGCATCGGCATAGAGCCCCATCCTGTCGCCCCGAAGTGCGGTGCCGCGGATCGTGGCGTCGCGCCAGACCAGCGAGGTCACCGTCAGCTTGCTGTTCGGCTGGGTGTTGCGCGGTTCGCCGCCGGCGAACGGGACCGTCCAGACATCGCCGCCGACCGAGCCGAAATCGCTCATCAGGCCGCCGATATAGGCGACCGTCTTGCCGTCGGGCGACACGCGCGGGAAATTGAGCTGGGTCTTCGGCGCGGCGATCGTGCGCACCGCGCCGGTCTGCGCGTCGACCGCGTCGAGGGTCGCGACCCACCAATTATTGTCGCCATTGCCGCGCGCCGAGGTGACGACGAAGCCGCTACCGTCGGGCGTCCAGTCATATTCGTAAATGTAGCGATCCGCCGGCGAGAGTGGCCGCACCGCGTCGGCGGCGACCGTGCCGGTGACGTCGAAAACAGCGAGCCGCTGTTCGTCGCTCTTCTCGCCAATCTCGCCGATCTGGCGGACGCCGGCCTGCGCCGCGCCGGCCTCCTTGGCCGCGCCGATCGTCACCAGCAGCGCGATTCTGCTGCCATCGGGGGAGAAGCGCGGGGTCTGTGCGATGCCCTTGATCGTCGCGAGCGTGCGCTGCGCGCCGCCGCGGTCGAGCGACAGCGTCACCACGCCCGCCGCCTTGTCGCGCGCGAGGAAGGCGAGGCTGCCGTCGGGCGCGAAGGTCAGCCCCGACAGCGCGCAGCTGCTGCGGCACGGGTCGAAGCTGCGCAGGATCTGGCCGCCGGCGGTGGCGCGAATCACGATCTTGGGCTTGGCGCCGCTCGTGTCGCTGTCGATCGTCGCGATCCGGTCGCCCTTCGGCGACAGCGCGAGCCCGCCATAGCTGTGGATCGTGGTGGCGGGGGCCGCCATGAGCGGGGTTGCGGACACGCTGGCAAGGAAAGCGAACAGGCTGAGACGCATCAAAGGGGGAAGCTCCGTCGAGGTGATGGAGCGGGATAGCACAGTGGGTCGGGAGGGCAATCGGTGCCGCCCCCCTCCCCTTTCAACGTTCGCGGGTTTACTTGGACGATCCCCTCGACTTCCCCCACGATCGCGCCGCGGTGTAGCCGAGATAGCCTGTGCCGAAGAGCGCGTAGAGCGGCTCGGGGATGCCGTTCAGATAGGCGTTCATCCCCGCGGCGATGTCCTGCGCCATTTGCGGGCGAAAGGCGGCGATCAGCCCCATCGGGATCGCCCACAGCAGCAGCACGTACATCACGTAGAGGAAGCTCGGGCGCGCGCGGCTGGTCCACGGGTCGGTGCTCTGCGCCTCGGCGATGATCGCCGAGATCTGCGTCTTCACCTGCTCCATTTCCTGCGAGCCCTGCAGCGTCAGCAGCTTGAGCTTGGCCTCGTCGCGCGCCTTGGGGTCGGGAATGACCTTGTCGATGATGCTGGTGATCGGGCCGATCAGGCCGTCGAGCAGTCCCATATGCGTCTCCTCTCGAAAAACGGAAAGTCACAGTAAAGTCACACCATCGCGGCCGCCTTTAACCGATGCGGTTGGCGAGCCAGCCGTAGAGAAAGGCTTCGTTGGCGGGCCGGCTCTCGGCCAGCGCGACGTAGCGCTCGCCCTGCAGTGCCTCGATCGCCTTGAGCAGCACGCGTTCGGCACAGCCGCCGCGGCGGGCGAGAAAGGCGGCGAGCGCGGCGAGCGTGGTCTCGCCGATCCGCGCATCGGTGCGCAGGTCGGGATAGTCGCTCGCCCCGCGATTGAGCGCGTTGAGCGCGCGTTGCAGGAAGGCGGTCGCCACCGGCGGGCCCATGTTGACGCCGGTGTCGAACAATTCGGCGGCGATGCGCGGCGCCAGCACGGCGACTGCGTCGAAGCGCGGCGCACACCAATAGAGTTTGCGATAGATGGCGCGCGCGGTGTCGCGCGGCAGGTCACGCATCGCCCCGGCATAGCCGTTCGCGCGCGCGACCGCGGCCGTGATGCCGTAGCGCGTCTCACCGCCGCGATCGGCGGGATGGTTGCAATAGCCGCCCTCGCGGTCGAGGACGGCGTCGATCAGGGTTTCGATGGACATTGATCACCTCCGACTTGGTAGGTAACCTATCTGGATATATGTAGGACAGTGTTGCGTGTATCTCCCCTCCCGCGTGCGGGAGGGGCTGGGGGTGGGCACGCGCTCTCGACGGCAGCTGACGCTGACAGCGCACGCCCTCCCCCTACCCCCTCCCGCACGCGGGAGGGGAGGACGGAGGCTAGGGCTTCCCCGCCAATTGGCCGAGCAACACCTCGACCGCCGCGCTCAACTGCGCATCGCTGCCGCTCGCGGTCTCGCCGAGCGGGCGCTCGACGGTGAAGTCGACCGGGCGCGGGTGCATCTCCATGTCCTGCCCGCGCCCGTCCTGGATGCGCGTGCTCGGGGTGCGCACCGACGAGCCATCGATCAGTTGCTCGCCGCCGGTGAAGATGATCCACCCCGCGGTCGGTTGCCCGACCACCTTGCCGAGCCCGAGCGCGCGATAGCCCTCGGTGAAATCCTCGGCGTCGGACAGCGAGGATTCGTTGGTGACGAGCACGGTCGGCTTGCCGAGCGCGCGCTGCCCCAGCGCCTGACGCCCCGGCAACGAGAACAAATCGCGCGGCGTCATCGTCAGATAGTTGCGTCGCGCGAACACGTCGATCGCATAGCCGTTGATGAAGCCGCCATTGTTGTTGCGGATGTCGACCACCACGCCCTGCTTGCCCTGATTTTCGGCATCGAGATCGAGATAGAGCTGGTCGAGCGATTCGGACGACATGTCGGCGATGTGGACATAGCCGAGCTTGCCGCCCGACAGCCGGTCGACCAGCGCGCGCCGGTCGTCGACCCACTGGCGATAGGTGAGCCCCGCCGCCGATCCGACCGAGACCGGGCGCACAACGACGTCACGCCGCCCGCCCGCGCCCTCGACGCCGAGCGCCACGCGCCGGCCGACGGTGTTTTCGAGCAAAGCGTCGAGATTGCCGCGCGCACCGACCGCGACGCCGCCGACGCTGACGATGCGATCGCCCGGCACGATCTTCTCGATCGCCGCCGGCCCGAGCGTGATCACCTCGCGCACCACCAGCCCGCGCCCGGCATCATAGGCCGCGCGATCGAAGCGCAGCCCGAGATCGCCGACGCGTCCGCTGCGCGGCGCACCCGGCGCGCCGCCCGCCAGCGAAATCCCCGAATGCGAGGCGTTGAGCTCGCCGATCATGACGTTGATGATCCGCCGCACCTCGTCGGGGGTCCGCGCACCGCTGACGAAGGGCTGATAGTGCGCGCGCAGCGCCTTCCAGTCGTGCCCGTTGAAGCCGGCGTCGAAGAATTTGCGGTCGAGAATGCTCCACGCCTCGTCGAACACGATCTGCTTCTCGGTCGCGAAATCGACGTCCATTTCCGCGCCGACCGCGATCGGCTTGGGCTTGGGGCTCTCGAGCGGGGTCGAGATGACGCGGCCGCCGTCGAGGTAGAAGAGCGTCTTGCCGTCGCCGCTCAGCGCGAAGTCGCCCTTGGGCCGGTCGCTCTGGCTCAGTTGCTGGGCCACCGGCGGCTCGTCGGCGATCTCGTCGAGACTGTAGCTGTAGAGGTTGGCGCGCCCGCGCTCCTGCGCGCGGAACACCAGCGTCTTGCCGTCGGCGCTGATCACCGGCGTGTCGGCGTTGAGCCCGAGCGGCAGGATCGTCGCGCGACCGCGCAAGCCTTCCCATACGATCGTCACCGGCGGCACCTTCGGCGGTACGGGGGCTGCTGCGCCCTTCTTCGCCGCGCTCGGCAGCGGCTTTGGCGCGGGCGGTGTCGGGATGTCGCCCGGCGTGTCGGGCGTGCCGGGCTGCTTGCCGGGCTTGAACAGGTCGCTGAACTTGTCTTCCTTGAACTTCGGGACGTGCGGCAGCAGGTCGATCCGCACGATCCGCGAATCCTCGCTGCGCTGCGCGGTGTCGAACAGGATGTATTTGCCGTCGGGCGACCAGGCGATGCCGCCCATCTGGCCGTTGCCGAGGAAGCTCACCGGCCGCGCCGCGCCACCCGCCGCCGGCACGACGTGGACGTTGACGAACGAGCGCGCGTCGAGCAGCGGGAAGGCGATATAGCGCCCGTCGGGCGACCAGGTCGGGCGCGGCCCGTCGCGCTCGTCGGTCGCGATCGCGCCGGTGAACAGCGTGCGGTCGGCCCCGCCCGCCAGCGTTACGACGTGGAGCTCGCGGTCGTTGAGCACATAGGCCGCGCTCTTGCCATCGGGGGCGTAGGCAGGCGCGGACGCGATGCCCTGCGTGGTCAGCACCGTCTCGCGCCCGCTGGCGACATCATATTCGACCAGCGCGTGGGCGAGCCCGCGCTCCGAGATCACCAGCGCGCGGCGGCTGTCGGGCGACCACACCACTTCGCGCTCGGCGCCGAGCGTATTGGTGATACGCTGCGCCGTCCCGCCATCCTTGGCCGCGGTGGCGAACACTTCGCCATGCCCGATCACCGCGACCTTCTGCCCGTCGGGCGAGAGCGCCATGCGCGTGAAGCTTTGCAACTGATCGTGGCGGCGCGGGGTCGCGCTCGCTGCGCCGCGCAATGTGATCGGGACTGCGCTCGCCTGGCCCGTTGCCGGATCGAACCGCCACACGGCGAAATCGCGTTCGAACACGATGCCAGCGCCGTTCGCCGCCATCGACGGATAGAGTAGCCGCCCGTCGGTGAAGCGCGTCAATTGCTCGGGCGCCGCCCCCGCGCCGACCCCGAGGCGCCACAGATTTTCGGTGCCGCCCTTCGCGCTCATATAGACGATGCTGCCGCCGTCACGGCTCCACATCGGCCAGGCGTGCTTCTCGCCATCGGCGAGCAGGCGGCGATAGGCACCGCCTTCGGCGACGGGCTTCACCCACAGCTCGGTCTGGTCGATGTGCGAGGTGCCGTTGCGCCACCATTGGCCGGCGCTGATCCCGCGCGTGTTGATCACCAGCGTGCTGCCGTCGGGCGACGGCGCCGCCTGATATTCGGCGAGATATTTCTCGCGGCTGATCTGCATCGGCGTGCCGCCGGCGGCGGGGACACGGAAGATGTCGCCCTGCC
The DNA here is from genome assembly GCF_036663815.1 of Parasphingomonas frigoris. Taxonomy (NCBI): domain Bacteria; kingdom Pseudomonadati; phylum Pseudomonadota; class Alphaproteobacteria; order Sphingomonadales; family Sphingomonadaceae; genus Parasphingomonas; species Parasphingomonas frigoris. The sequence goes on from NZ_JAXOJQ010000002.1 coordinate 355,849, forward strand.
GCGCGACGTCGGCGACGCCCGACGCGAAGTAGAGATATTTCCCGTCGGGCGACCAGGCATCGAGCTCCTCGCCCGCCTCGGCATAGGTCAGCCGCGTCACCGCACCGCTCGCGAGATCGAGCACGTAGAGGTTGGCGTTGCCACCGCGCGTCGAGGTGAAGGCCAGCCGCGTGCCGTCGGGCGAGTAAAGCGGCCGCCCCTCGGTCGCCGCGTCGGTGACGAGCGGCCGCGCGATGCCGCCGCTTGCCGCGACCTCCCAGATGTCACCACCCGAAGCGAAAGCGATCAGCGCGCCGTCTGGCGACAGCGTCGGCTCGGCGAAGGCGGGCTTGGCGTTGCCCTGCGCCAGAACAGCGGGCGCAGCGAGCATGGTCGAGGCGAGCAGGCAGGCGGCCGCCAGCGCGCGGCGAGAAAATGACATGAAGGAGCCCCCACAGGTTCGCGAATTCGCGCAACAAAGCGCAAAATCCGGCGCCCGACAAGCGGCGCAGCGCGGATCGGCGATGGCATCACGCGCGGCTGCCCGCTAGCGTCGGCTGGTGGGACGTGTGACAGACAAAGGTACGCTGCTGGTCGGCGCTGGTGGCATCGTCGTGCTGGCGCTGCTGCATGGCCTGCTGTTCTGGCCGGGCATCCTGACCTGGGATGCGATCCGCCAATATGGCCAGGCGCTGAGTGGCCATTATGACGACTGGCACCCGCCCGCGATGAACTGGCTGTGGCGGCAGTTGGGCGTGTTCGCCGCCGGCCCCGCGCCGATGCTGGTGCTGCAGGTCGCGCTCTATTGGGGCGGTACCGCGCTGTGGATGGTCGCGGCGTGGCGGCGCGGCGCGCGGATCGCCGCGCTTGCGATCGGGCTGTTGGCGCTGTCGCCGATCGCGCTAGTGCTGGTCGGGACGGTGCTCAAGGACAGCCTGTTCGCGGGCGCCCTGCTGCTGGCGAGTGGGCTGCTCGCAGCGTTCCCGGTGCGGCGTGGCGCGCGGATCGGCGCGGTGCTGCTGCTGGTCGCGGCGGCGACGCTGCGCTTCAATGCGGTGCCGGCGTGCCTGCCCTTGCTGCTGCTCGCACTGCCGGCGGGGTGGCGGAGCACGCTGCCGCGGCTCGGTGCTTCGGCGCTGCTTGCCGCGATCCCGCTGGTGCTCGCGCTCCCGCTCGCCAATGCCGCACTAAAGGCCGAGCGGAGCGGGGTCGAGCTGTCGCTGGTGATCTACGATCTCGGCGGGATCGGGCGCTTTGCCGGGGTCGATGCCTTCCCCCCGACGCCGGTCGGAGATCCGGTCGCGGTCAACGCCGACTGCTATTCGCCAATCTCGTGGGATCGCTATGCCTGGTGGGGCCCGGCGCCGTGCGCGATCGGTTACGCCACTCTGCGCCCGCCGCTCAAGGCCGGGCACGGCCCCTACGCCTGGTGGGCGTCGGCGGTGGCACACTATCCGCTGGCCTATGCACAGCACCGGCTCGCGCATTTCGATCGCAACACGCGCTTTCTCGTCCACGATGCCGACCTGCCGGGGCTTTCGCTTGCTTCCGACCCCAACCCGTGGGGTTTCGCGGTCGCGCCCAATGCCGCCCGCTCGGCGATTGCGAGCGCCGCGCAGACGCTGTTGACGACCCCGCTCGGCTGGCCGATCTGCTGGCTCGCGCTCGGGCTGGGTCTGCTCGTGCTGCGCCCGTCGCTGGCGGATGGCGACCCCGCGGTCGCGCTGGCCTGGTCGGCGGTGCTCTATGGCTTCAGCTACCTGCCGCTGAGCGTCGCCTCCGAAGTGCGCTATCATTTCTGGACGATCGCCGCGGTCGGCATCGCCGCGGCGCTGACGCTGACGCGGCGCGAGACGTGGGCGCTGCCGCGCTGGCGCTTGCTGGCGGCTGGCGCGCCGCTGCTTGTGGTAGGCGTCACGGGAATGCTGGCGCGGATCTAAAGCGGGCTTCCCATCTAAAAGCGCTTCCCCGGCGAAGGCCGGGGCCCAGGAGTAGAACACGAGAAGGCTGGCGACTGCGCGTCGTTATCGTGGCCATTCCGACTGGGCTCCGGCCTTCGCCGGGGAAGCTCTAAGGTGGGGGACGTCACCGTGACAACCTCCTTCCCCGCCTACCCGTCGGTCTCCACCACCTCGACGATCTCGAACGCATAGCGCTGCCACCCGCGCTGCCCGGCCGCTTCGGCGAGCGCGGTCTTCTTGCGCTTGGCTTCGGCGAGCGACTTGGTGTGCCCCCAGAACACCTCGCTCTTGCCGTTGGCGAGCACGGCGACGATCCGCCAATAATGCGTGAAGGCGGTCGCGGTCGGGCCGATCGTCTTGACGTAGCCGTCGGGCAGCGTCGCGGTGAGGTAGCGTTTGCGCGCCACCCGTCAGCGCCGCGCGCCGAAGATGCAAGCGACGCCGCTCAACTGACGCTCCGCTCGCCATGTTCGAGCATCGCCGGGAGCACGAGATCCTCCTCGTCGGCCAGATGCCGCGCGAGCAGGCCCATCAGGTGATCCGACGCCCCGGCGAAGCGATCGGTCGCGACCAGCCGCGCATCGCCGGGCTGCCCGAGTGCGGCGAGCAGCGCACGCGCCTGCTCGACCGTTTCGTGCAACGTCGCATCGATCACCGCATGGTCATTCTCGAGCAGGTCGAACCCCGCCACCATTCGCGGATCGAGCGCACGGAACTTGGGAAAATAGGCATGATCCTCGATCTGGTGATGCCCGGTCAGATGCTGCAGGAAATGGTTGAAGCGCGGCACGAACGCGCTCTGGAACGCGGCCGGGTCGATCCGCCCCTCGCGCAGCGCCGCGGTCACCTGCTGCACCTGCCCGCCCTGCTCGCGCAGGCTAGCATGGACGCTCAGCCAGAAGGCCGAGAGCTCGCCATAGTTGCGGTGGCTGCGCCACTGCGGCGCTGGGTATGCGGCGCGCAGATAGGCGATCTCGGCCGGCACGCCCACACGGTCGGAGAGAGGCAGGGCGATCGGTGAAGTCGGCATGAAGCGCTTTCAGCACCGCGCGACGGCACGATGGATCGCTGCGCGGTAGCCGCGCCCGCCGCGCCCCGCAACCATAGCGGATTTCACTCTGCCGATATCCGCCGTCGCTTTGGCGCAGCGCGATTGCCAGTCTTGCGCATCGGCATAGGCTTGACCCTTGCCGCCCGACTCGCCCGAGAATCGAGCAGACGGCGACCGCACTCTTCGAGGGTCAGTCGGATGGACGAGGATCGCACGATCAGGACCGCACAGCCCATCGTGGTGGCAGCCGCCGGAGATCCGATCCGGCGTGGCGATGCCCCGCACGTCGTGCTCGATCTCGCCAAGTTTCACAGCGGTCGCTGGGCGTTGCAGCTCGATGCGCTGGTCGCGCGCCGCGATACGCCTGTCGTCATCCTGGCGCAGGGCGTCGCCTGCCTGGCGGTGGCGTGGTGGGCGCAGCTTTCGCCGCGCAGCTATGTGAGCGGGATCAAGGGTGCGCTGCTGCTCGCGCCGCTCGACGTCGGCTTCGGTCAGGAAGCGATCGCCGCCAGCGCGCGCTCGGGCCCGACGACGCGCCTGCCCTTCCCCTCGGTCGTCGCGCACGCAGCCTATCCGTTCGCCGAACCGCTGCTGGCGCTGGCCGACGCGTGGGGCAGCGACGTCGTCGATATCGCGGCACCGATCGACCTGCATCCGTCCAATCGACGGCCGGCGGGACGGAGCGAGACCGAGCAGTTGCTCGGCTTTCTCGACCTGCTCTATCCGGCTGCAACCGCCGAGCCGGGCCCGCATGACCCGATCCATCCGGTTGATCTCCATCTGACGTGACCGGCGCCCAGCGCTGATCCTGCATGGAACCTAGCATGCCCTCGCCGCGCTTATACCCAGGATGAAGCGGCACGCCCGCAACGAAGGCAGATCATAATGACTGAAGCAACCTGGGGCGAAGACACCAAGACCCCCGCGATCGACTGGCGGATGAGCGCATCGCTCGAAGACGTGCCGCGTGGCGACGCCGAGGTAGCCGAGGTGACCAGCCTCGAAGGTGCGGTGCGCACATGGCAGCAGCTCGATTCGCCGCATCGCTCGGCCGCGACGCTCAAGCTCGAACGCGCGATCCAGCTCGACGGCGTCTCGCTCAACGTGTTCACCGGCGACAGCATCAACGCGCTCGCCGAGAAGCTGCCGCACTGATCGGCCCGCGCATATTGACGTCGGCCGCCTGCATCGTCACAGCAGCCGACCGTACGCGCCGAAGTTACCCGTTGAATCGACCCGCCCGACCGGAGTAACGGCGTGCGAGAGTATGTCGATCGTCCTTCGGCGACGCTCGGTCGGGGTGGTACGGCGTTTCGCCTGCCGCCTGCAACCGCGTGTCGTGGGCCGATCAAGGCGCGCAAATTGGGATAAGGATGCGCCGACAGGGCGCGCGGGGGCTGGATTGCCGGGTGGCACCACCGCGCTTCACCGGCGCATACAAGGACGGTCTATTCATGAATGATGTCGTTGCAAGCATGCCTGCCCTCGAGCCGACCACGGCGCTTTCGGTCGAAACCGTGCTCAGCGTGCGGATGTGGAACGAGCATCTGTTCAGCTTCACGATCACGCGCCCGGCAAGCTTCCGCTTCCGCTCGGGCGAGTTCGTCATGCTCGGCCTCGCCGGCGAGCAGCGCCCGCTGTTGCGCGCTTACTCGATCGCCAGCCCGGCTTATGCCGAAGAGCTCGAATTCCTCTCGATCCGCGTCGCCGACGGTCCGCTGACCTCGCGCCTGTCGCAGATCCAGCCGGGCGACCAGGTCTATCTCGGCCGCAAGCCGACCGGCACGCTCGTCGCCGACGCGCTGCTGCCGGGCAAGCGGCTGTTCATGCTGTCGACCGGGACCGGCCTCGCGCCGTTCCTCAGCGTCGCGCGCGATCCGGAAATCTACGACCGCTTCGACCAGATCCAGATCGTCCACAGCGTGCGCCGCGTCGTCGACCTCGCCTATCGCGAGCCGCTCGAAGCCAAGCTCGCCGACGATCCACTGGTCGACGAGCAGGCCGCGACGCAATTCTCCTACGTGCCGACCGTCACGCGCGAGCCGTTCCAGACGACCGGGCGGATTGATGCGCTGATCGACGATGGCACGTTGTTCGCGCAGATGCCGGGCACGCCGCATCTCGACCCCGAGACCGACCGCATTATGCTGTGCGGCAGCATGGCGATGATCAAGGACCTCGCCGCCAAGCTCGAGACGCTGGGCTTCGTCGAGGGCTCGAACTCGCATCCGGGGCAATATGTGATCGAGCGCGCGTTCGTCGGCTGAAGCCGGGAACGCCGCTCCCCTTCAGGAGCGCCACGTCAACCGCGCCCCGCGCGGTTGAGGTCAGGCCGGGGGCCTGATCGGCCTGACGCTGGGTTGGGGAAGTCAAAACAGTCGGTCTCTGCGAGGCCCCCCCTACCCCCATCCCCTCCCCTGAAGGGGAGGGGCGAACCTAGGTCATCCCGGCCGGTCAGGGAGCGACCTAAATCGTGAAGTCGTTAGGAGCGTATGTCTGGATCTGGTGGGGAGCAGACTTTTACAGCGGTTTTGTCTTGTAAGGGTTATACTCTGGATTGCCGAAACGCCGCCCAGAAACTGTCAGTATCAAACGGTCTGAAGACAACCTTTGCCAAACAGTGCGGCAATAAGCCTCCTGGCCTTCGATAGTGGTGCAAAGCTCCGATCCGACAATACCTGCCTTGATGCCCCAGTGACCATGACGAACGATGTAGCCGCGAGCACAAGTTCCACGTTCCCACCTTCCATCGGAATAGAAGCTTTCGACAGGTGGGCAACCACCCTCTATCAGTACGTCTAAAATGACACCCGGGGCTAGTGGCGTCAATTCGTCTAACAGCAGAGCTTTACCTGAGATCACACTCCTTATCTCGTTTGCACCGAGAGGGGCGCGAGCGGGCGCAGAAAGTCTAACGCGTAGCGCCTGCGGATTAGCGGTTGTCGGATTGGTCGACGCGGACGCCGCTGCCGTTGCTATATTAGTCATCAAAATGACCGAAGCAATTTTCAACACGAACTTCATCGAACGCCCCTCGCAACTGGATATGCCTAAGGACCCTGAGGTCCGCTACTAGTCGTTTTCTACCCAACCGCGTGTCCGCCCGATAGCCGCCGGTCCGCGTTCGAAACGCGCCCTCGTGCTGGCAGACGTCGAACGGGAAAAGCGCTCAGGTCCAGTCGTTCAGTCCGGCGCTTGAACCAGCCGAATCAACGTTCCGTCTGGATCGATCAAGGCCCCGACGATGCCGCCCCAGGCTTCGCGCTTCGGCTTGTGCGCTCGCGGCCACCCCACCGTCACCTCCGGCACACCAGCGGCTTTGATATCTGCGAAAAATGCGCCGACGTCCTGCATTCTGAAGCAGCAGCCAAAAGAACTGTCAGCGGGATCCAGGTCGGGATACGGAAAGAACTCAAGCGTCATATCGCCGCGCTTGAGGATCATCCACGCCGGGTCGCGCCACGTCTCCATGAAGCCCAGCTTCCCGAAAAATTCGGCCGTCCGGTCGAAGTTTCGGCTCGGCAAATTGGGGGTCGCGATGTCGGGCAAAGGATCAGGCTCCATCGGAATTTCCTCGATCATAGCGTGGCAATCCAACGACGAAAGCCGGTATCCGCGTTCCTGCGCACGCCGCTTCCTACGCGCGATGCCCGCTCATCGCATCCCCTGCATCGGCGGCGAAGCGCGCGTTCCAGATCGTCGCGCTGGTCGAGATCGCAGTGACCACCAGGAAGGCCAGCGTGAAGTCGCCGAGCTGCGGGCGGGTATGCCCGCCCCCTAGCATCCCGACGTGCAGCGACGCCGCCCCCACGCAGATGCCGAGCGACAGCATCAGCTGCTGGAAGGTCGCGTAGAAGCTCGTCGCCGAGCTCATCCGCTCGCTCGGAATCTCGTCATAGGCGATCGTGTTGTAGGCCGAGAATTGGAACGACATGAAGAAGCCCGACAGCATCAGCACCGCGAAGATCAGCGGGATCGGCCAGTCGGGACGGAACAGCCCGCACACCGCGTAGCCCGCACTCGCCCCCAGCCCGCCGACGATCAGGCTGTTGCGAAAGCCCCAGCGCCGCAGCACGCGCGGTGCGAGCCCCTTCATCGCCAGCGATCCGATCGCGGTCGCGACGGTGATCGCGCCGCTCGCCGCCGCGGTCATGCCGAAGCCGAGCTGGAGCATCATCGGCAGCAGGAAGGGCTGCGCGCCCTGCGTGATCCGCGTCAGCGATCCGCCGATCAGCGACAGGCGAAAGGTCGGCACGCGCATCAGCGAGAGGTCGAGGATCGGGTCGGCGCGACGCCGCGCGTGGCGGATGTAGAGCGCGCCCGCGATGCAGCCGATCGCGATCAGCGCGATCGCCGCGGGCAGTTCGCCGCTGCGGCTGGTCATCTCGAAGCCGAACAGCAGGCAGCCGAGCGACACGCCCGACAGCAGGAACCCCGCCGGGTCGGCCGCGACCGGCTTTTCGGCGCGCACCTCGCCGATGTAGCGCGTCACCAGCACGACGCCGAGCAAACCGATCGGCACGTTGAGATAGAAGATCCAGCGCCAGTCGAGATAGGTGACGATCGCGCCGCCGACCGGGGGCCCGAGGATCGGCCCGATCAGCGCGGGCATGATCAGCCACGACATCGCCGAGACCATATCCTCCTTGGCGACGCTGCGCAGCAGGACGAGCCGCCCGATCGGGATCATCATCGCACCCCCCAGCCCCTGCAGGAAGCGCGCACCCATGATGAACGGCAGGCTCGGCGCGATGCCGCACAGCGCCGAGCCCGCGACGAAGATCAGGATCGCGGCGCGGAACACGGTGCGCGATCCGAAGCGGTCGGCGAGGCGCCCGCTCGCCGGAATGAAGATCGCCAGCGCGAGCAGATAGGAAGTCAGCGCCGAGCTCATGTTGGTCGCCGGCACGCCGAAATCGCGCGCCATCGTCGGCAGCGCGGTGGCGAGGATCGTCGCGTCCATCTGCTCCATGAACAGCGCGCAGGCGATGATCAGCGCGATCAGCCGGTAATTCTTCGGCGTATGCCCGACCGCGCCGATATCCTTCGCGACGAGCGCGATGCTGTCCGCGGCGGGCAGGATGCCGTCGCGGATTTCACTGTTGATCGAGGCGAGGCCCCGGCGGCGCAATCGCATGGCGCGGTTCCGAAAGCTTGGGTCGTTGCTGCGCAGGACGCGATATGCGCCCGGGCCGGTGCGCGGGGACCGGATGGATGGGCTCTCCTGCCAGCGCTTGCTCGGCTGATCGGATGGTCGGCAGCGCCTCCCCTGCGCCTCAAAGCGAGTCGCTGCAAGGCGGGTTTCGGTTGGGGCAAGTGGTGGGCTGGTTACTGCGGTCGTTCCGAATTCGACCAACAGCGGTCATCTAATCATCATGTTCCCCGCCATATACTCACCGACGCTGTATATGCTCTATGGGTAAGGATGCGGTAGAATGAGAACGCGTTTGTGCATTTTGACGGCCTCCCTTTTGATCTCGGGCGTGGCCGAAGCAGAGGTTCAACACGACGATTACCCTGCTCTGGCTTTGCGAATGCGGCATGAGGGGAAAGTTCGATATCATGCAGAATATGGCCCCGACGGTCGCTTAACGGACTGCACAATCACGAAGTCTAGCGGCTACCCCGAACTCGACGCTCGAACCTGCGTGTTGGTTAAACGATCATCCGAGCCGCATCCACAGATGTCAGGATCGAAAGATGGCACTGTAAAATGGAAGCTGCCAAAAAGTTAGATACTCGACATCGGAGATGCAGGGCAGCGTTTAAGTTCCGCTCCAAAGCAGACCATCAGCACACCACCAGAAAACGACACCACCAGAAAACGACATAGCCCGTCGCCGTTGCCCCGTAAAAGGCCGGGGCCGCTAGGTTCGGGTCGGACCGCCCGCTCAGCAAACCAGCGGCCCCGGCCTCCGCCGGGGCGACGGGGATCAGGCAATCCGCGGCACGCGCTTGCCCTTGGTGCGGCTGGTCAGATGAAACTGGCGGCAGCGGTCGCAACGATACGGTCGGAGCACGAGGCCAGACTGCTCGGCCGCCTGCACCGCAGCGATCTCCGAACCGAACCGCCGCTTGCGCGCGCAGACGCTGAGCTTGGTGCGGATCAGCGCGGCTTCTTGGGCTGCGGCACGCCGCTCACCCAGAAGATGCCGCCGGGCTGGAGCGTGATGACATATTGCCCCTTGTCGTCGCATTCGGCGATCCACACCGCCTTGCCGTCGATCGGCGCGTGCTTCTCCATCCGCACGATCTTCTGGCAGGTATAGCCGCCGTCGCGGATCGCGCGGAACATCGTCGTTTCCTGCAAGCTCGGCGACAGCGCGTCGATCTTGGCTTCCATCGGATCGTGGCTCGCCACCGCCGCCGGCGCAGTGCTCCCGGTCGGGCTGCCGTCGCAGGCCGCGAGCGTGAGGGTCAGGGCTGCCGCAAGATATGCGCGCTTCATCAGGTCGCTCCCAAGTTCAGATGCCGCCCGCAATGACGCTGCGGCCGGTCGCTTCGAGTGCCGCGGTCAGATCGGCGACGCAGCGGTCGGCGAGTGTAGCATCGGTCGCGCGCACGACGAAATTGGCGCCGGTGCGCCCGTCGCGAAAGAAGGGATAGCTGCCGATCGCGACGCCCTCATGGGTCTTCTCGGCCTGGCGCAGCACGTCGGCGACCTCGCTCTCGCCGACCCAGCAGCCGATCGTGCGCGACAGCACCGGCAGCCCACCCTCGAGCGTGCCGGTCAGCGCGTCGAGCATCCCAGCGGTGATGTGCGGCACGCCGGCCATGATGAAGACGTTGCCGAGCTTGATGCCCGGCGCGCCCGACATGCGATTCTCGATCAGGTCGGCGCCCTCGGGAACGCGCGCCATGCGCTTGCGCGCCTCGGTCAGCCCGCCGCGCGTGGTGTAATAGGCCTCGAGCACCGCCACTGCCTGCGGGTGGAAGACGACCGGCACGCCGAGCGCCTCGGCGATCGCGTCGACGGTGATGTCGTCATGCGTCGGGCCGATGCCGCCGGTCGTGAACAGATAGTCGTTGCGCGCGCGCAGCGTGTTGACCGCCTCGACGATCGCGTCGGTCTTGTCAGCGACGATCCGCACCTCGGCCAGGCGGATCCCCTGGACGTTGAGCCACGCCGCGATCTGCGCGACATTCTTGTCCTGCGTGCGGCCCGACAAAATCTCGTCGCCGATCACCGCGAGCGCGGCCGTCCAGATGCGTGTGGTCATGCCCCCGCATAGCCGCCTAGCCGCCCCCTCGCAAAGCGAAAGCGGCTTCGCTATATCGCATCGGATGACCGATTATGTAACCGTAACCGCCGACGCCCCCGCGGGCCGCACCGGCGCGATCAAGCTCTATGGCCGCGATGCGTTCGACGGGATGCACGCCGCGGGTAAGCTCGCCGCCGAAGCGCTCGACATGATCGTGCCGCACATGGTGCCGGGCACGCCGACCGCCGAGATTGACGACATGATCCGCCGCTTCATCGTCGAGCGCGGCGGCGTCCCCGCGACGCTCGGCTATCGCGGCTATACGCATTCGAGCTGCATTTCGCTCAACCACGTCGTCTGCCACGGCATCCCGAGTGACAAGACGCTCAAGAATGGCGACATCGTCAATGTCGACGTGACGCCGATCCTCGGCGGCTGGCATGGCGACACCAGCCGGATGTATCTGATCGGCGACGTGCCGATCAAGGCGAAGCGGCTGGTCGAGGTGACCTACGAATGCCTGATGCTCGGCATCGAGCAGGCCAAGCCCGGCAACCATCTCGGCGACATCGGCCATGTCATCCAGCGTCATGCGGAGAAGCATCGCTACGGCATCGTCCGCGATTTCTGCGGGCATGGCCTTGGGCAGCTGTTCCACGACGCGCCCGAGGTGGTCCATGTCGGCAAGCCCGGCACCGGCCCCGAATTGAAGCCCGGCATGATCTTCACGATCGAACCGATGATCAACACCGGCCGCGCCGACGTGAAGCTGCTCGACGACGGCTGGACGGCGGTCACGCGCGACCGCTCGCTCTCGGCGCAGTTCGAGCATTCGATCGGCATCACCGAGACGGGCTGTGAGATCTTCACGCTCAGCCCCGGCGGCTTCGACAAGCCGCCTTACTGAGCCCCGAGGCGGCGCGACTGCTTGGCAATCGTGCACCCGACCGGCGCTTGCCCGATTCTTGGGCATCGTTTTCGCAGGAAATCCGCGTCACTCCAGCATTTCCGCCCCTCGCGCGGCTGGCACGGTTGTTGTAAGGTCACCCGACATAGCGGGAGGCGTAGCAGGCGTGAAAAAGATCGAGGCCATCATCAAGCCGTTCAAGCTCGATGAAGTGAAGGAAGCGCTTCACGAAGTCGGCGTGAGCGGCATCACCGTGACCGAAGCCAAGGGTTTCGGCCGCCAGAAGGGCCATACCGAGCTGTATCGCGGCGCCGAATATGTCGTCGATTTCCTGCCCAAGGTGAAGCTCGAGGTCGTCGTCGAGGATTCGATGGCCGACCGCGTCGTCGAGGCGATCGCCGCCGCGGCGCAGACCGGTCGCATCGGCGACGGCAAGATTTTCGTCATCCCCGTCGAGACCGCGCTGCGCATCCGTACCGGCGAGCGCGACGAAGACGCCATTTGACGCAGCGCAACATTATGTGACAGCGTAAATATCCGGGCGACACACGATTCCCGAACCACTCGGGCAGACTATCGAAAACGAAAGGCGTGGGGACTTTATGGCTAAGGCACCGAATTCGGTCAGCGACGTGCTGAAGATGATCAAGGATCAGGAGATCGAGTGGGTCGATCTGCGCTTCACCGATCCCAAGGGCAAATGGCAGCATCTGACGATGGTCGCCGGTGTCGTCGGCGAGGACGAGCTGACCGACGGCTTCATGTTCGACGGCTCCTCGATCGAGGGCTGGAAGGCGATCAACGAATCCGACATGATCCTGAAGCCGGATCTGGACGCGGTGTGGATCGATCCGTTCTCGGCGACGCCGATGCTGATCCTGGTCTGCGACATCGTCGAGCCGTCGACCGGCGAGCTCTATGCGCGCGATCCGCGCTCGACCGCCAAGCGCGCCGAGGCGTATCTCAAGACCACCGGCATCGGCGACACGATCTTCATCGGCCCCGAAGCCGAGTTCTTCATGTTCGACAACGTCCAGTTCGAGAACAGCTATTCGACGAGCTATTACAAGATCGACGATATCGAGCTGCCGACCAACACCGGCACCAGCTATGACGGCGGCAACCTCGGCCACCGTCCGCGCGCCAAGGGCGGCTACTTCCCGGTCGCACCGGTCGACTCGGCGGTCGACATCCGCGGCGAGATGGTCTCGACCATGCTCGAAATGGGCCTCCCCTGCGACAAGCATCACCACGAAGTGGCGGCTGCCCAGCACGAGCTCGGCCTGACCTTCGGCACGATGACCGTCACCGCCGATCGCATGCAGATCTACAAATACGTCTGCCACAACGTCGCGCAGGCTTACGGCAAGACCGTCACCTTCATGCCCAAGCCGATCAAGGAAGATAACGGCTCGGGGATGCACACGCATCTGTCGATCTGGGACAAGGGCAACCCGCTCTTCGCCGGCAACGGCTATGCCGGCCTGTCGGACATGTGCCTGTACTTCATCGGCGGCATCATCAAGCATGCCAAGGCGGTCAACGCCTTCACCAACCCGACGACCAACAGCTACAAGCGCCTGGTCCCCGGTTACGAAGCGCCCGTGCTGCTCGCCTATTCGGCGCGCAACCGCTCGGCATCGTGCCGCATCCCGTACGGCACCGGCCCCAAGGCGAAGCGCGTCGAAGTGCGCTTCCCCGACGCGATGGCCAATCCGTATCTGTGCTACGCCGCGCTGTTCATGGCCGGCCTCGACGGCATCCAGAACCGCATCCACCCGGGTGAGGCGATGGACAAGAACCTGTACGACCTGCCGCCGGCAGAGCTCGCCGAGGTGCCGACCGTCTGCGGTTCGCTCCGCGAGGCGCTCGATTGCCTGGCGGCGGATCACGACTTCCTGCTCAAGGGCGACGTGTTCTCGAAGGACCAGATCGAATCGTATATCGAGCTGAAGATGGAAGACGTGAAGCGTTGGGAAATGACGCCGAGCCCGGTCGAGTTCGATATGTACTACAGCTACTGAGGCCGCCGCGCCGGCGGCCGGTGGGGACAAGGCGAAGCCGAAGTTCCCACAGGAGCTTTCGGCCGGCCTCGCCATAGCGAGGACCGACGACGTGGCTTTGCCACGGCGTGGATTATGGAGAGGGCGTTCGGAGGGATCCGGGCGCCTTTTTCTGTTTTGGTGCGGCGTGTGTCGACCAATAAACGACACTCAGGCTGCCTTGCTCGATACCCGCATCCTGCCGCTCGTAATAACTCGATTTTTGGATTGTGCTGGTCGGGAGCAAGGAAGGTCAGACAGCCGAAACGAGAAGGCGACCACTCAGAGCGGCATTCCTAAATGACGCGATCGCTATATAACCTCGTTTTTATGGACAACTCAGATCGTGCTCGAGTTCGCGCGTTGCGCTTTTCACGGTTCGCCGCGAGCGTCCGGGTCCGGGAGGACAACCCGGCGACCGCAACCACTTTCCGAGCCGCGGCAAAGATTGGAAAATCCGCTTCTGGAAAAAAGCGCGGCAAGGCTGCAGCCAGTCGTGCGAAGGCAGTGGCGCTCGCTTTTCGCCTGAATGGACCGGGACTGTACGTCGACAGATATCTCCGCGACTTTTTAACGGAATATAACGGTCGGATTTTCAGCGGCGAGGGCATGCACATGCCTAATTCGTACAATGTAATGCACTCTTTTGTCGAACCTGATGAAAAAACATTGGTATTAAGGCTGTTGCCGGAGAAGCATTTTTCTTTGACCTTTAATAAAATGCTGGACCGAATCACTGATCCGCACTTGAGCCCTTCGCTTCGTGGATTAACTCGATCTCTTGATGAATTCACAATATACGAGCTGAGCTTGCTAGGCGGCTATGCTGAATTTAATGTGCCCGGCAACGAGGAATTTGTATTTTGTGGCGGCGCCTTCAGCAGAGAAGGTGACGAACTCTCTGTTATCGGCGTCTTCGGAAGGTCGAATCCAAATCCTCACACAGGTAAAATGAAATTTGATGCAGTTGATATTTATCCGGGAAAGGAGTTTCTTTCTAAGGGCAAAGATGAGATTGACGTTACTGATGAGGGACTATTTGGCGACGCCGCCTTCGTCCCAATCATACTGATGACCCGAATCGACACCCGGAATGATAAAGTACAGGTCCGATATGTATTGAAGGAGCAAAAAGACACCTTTGACGTGATGACAGACGATCCGCAGGTGGCCGAGTTCTTGATCGCCAAGCGAGACGCGACGCCAGATGTCGTTGAAAATTTTGTTCGTAAGCTCGACGAGTATGCGCCGCTGTTCGAGATCCTCTTCGCGTCGCCACTCTGCCTCGACTTAATGGACGTCGATGCGGTGGCGATGGAGCGCCATCCGACCCGCCTTCGGCTGGAAGCGCAATCGGGCGAAGCGCGCTTCGTGAAGAAAAACCTGCCTGCCTCCGACGCTCCTAATTACGTTCAGGTAGCGACACTTTACGGGTTGGGAACGGGGGACACGTTCGAACTTCCTGCAACCGACCTCTCAATAGAGACCGCCGGATATTGGAAGACTTTATCGCTAGGCTCTGCCGGCCGCGACCGCCACGGGCACGTCGTACAGGGCAAAACCTGGGTCACGACCCAAACGTCGTGGTTCGAAGGTAGAGCGAAATTGTCCGATCAGGCCGCTACAACAACGATTGAAACAGCCCATGATCCAGCTGCGACGGGCGAAATCTACGTCATGCGGTCACCCCAACACCATCGAGACCTCTACAAAATTGGCTTCACCACGAAGAGTTCCGACGAGCGTGCGCGGCAGTTGAGCGCGACTACCGGGCAACCCGATCACTTTGTTGTCGTCCAGTCATGGAAGGTGCGGTCGCCAAGATTGATAGAGCAGCACGTCCATGATCTCCTACGGGAACACAGAGTGAATGGAAGCCGGGAGTTTTTTCAATGTAAATTTGAAAAGATCAGATCCACTATTGAGTATGTCATAGAACGGGCTGCGGCATTGATAGAATCGCCTTGATCATTGGGATTTTTTCGCCTTACGAATTGATGAATTCTTGACAACTCCCCGAAGACTGACGGTTCGTCGCACTAACGCACCCACGCCCCCCCCGGGAGAAAATCCCCCCGCCCCGCGTTCCTCCCCCAGCCCCCGGGAGACCCGCACATGCCGCTCAAAGCCATCGCCATCAACTGCACGCTCAAGGCCGACGCCAGCGAAGCCTCCTCCACCGACGTGATGATCGGCCTGCTCAAGGACGCCTTCGCCAATGTCGACGTCACCTGGACCGAGACGATCCGCATCGCCGCGCACGACGTGAAGCCCGGCGTGACCTCGGACGAGGGCGACGGCGACGCCTGGCCCGCGATCCGCGCCAAGATCCTCGCGGCCGACATCCTCGTCTTCGGCGGCCCCGTGTGGATGGGGCAGATCGGCAGCGTCGCCAAGCGCGTGCTCGAACGGATGGACGCCTTCCTCGGCGAGACCGACGCGCACGGGCGGATGCCGAGCTATTCGAAGGTCGCGGTCGCGGCGATCGTCGGCAATGAGGACGGCGCGCATTTCTCGACCGCGCAGCTGTTCCAGTCGCTCAACGACACCGGCTGGACGATCCCCGCGGTCGGCGCGGTCTATTGGGTCGGCGAGGCGTATGGCTCGGTCGACTTCAAGGATCTCGACGAAACCCCCAAGACCGTCGCCAAGACCGTCAAGATGGTCGCGGGCAACGCCGCGCATCTTGCCGGGCTGCTCAAGAAGGCGCCGTACCCGGGCTGATCAGGCGCGCTCCTGCGCCTCGACGATCGGCGCCGTGCTCCGTCGCAGCGCGATCGCCAGCACGCCGAGCAAGGCCAGCGCCGAGCCCGCGATCATCCGGCCATCGAGCTGGTCGCCGGTGATCATGACGCCGAGCGCGATCGTCCCGAGCGGCGTCATCAGCGTGAGCGGGGCGAGCAGGTTCGCCTCGTAGCGCGCGATCAGCCAGTAATAGGCCGTGTGCGCGCAGACCGACACGACCAGCGCGGAGAAGAGCAGCACCGCGACGAACGGCCAGCCCGCCGCGCCCGCGCTCGCCCACTGGTCCTGCTCGAACAGCGCCGAGGCGAGGCTGAGCGGGACGAACGCGACCAGCCCGACCCACGCCTGGAAGCGCAGTGGCGCGATATTGTCCATCTGCTTCATCAGGATCGCGCCGAGCGACCCGGCAAAGGCCGAGCCGAGCACGAACAGCAGCCCCGGCGAGACCTGGAAGCCCGGTTTCCAGATGACGATCAGCACCCCCGCCAGCGTCAGCGCGATGCCGAGCCCGCGGCGCCAGTGGATCCGCTCGCCGAGCAGCAGCACCGAGAGCAGGGTCGTCATCGGCACGCCCGCCTGGATCGCCACCGCGGCCGAAGAGGGCGACGCGGTCTGAAGCCCGAGGAACAGCAAGGCGAAGCTCCCGCCGCCGATCAGGCCGCCGGCCGCGACGATCCGCCACACCGGGCGCGGCACGGGCCGCAGCCACGGCAGCGTCGCGGCGAGCACGATCCCGAAGCGCAGCGCGGCGAAGAAGAGCGGCGGCACGTGCCATTCGCCGACCACGACGCGGCTGAGCACGTTGCTCATGCCCCAGGTCAGGCAGACGAACACCAGCAAGACGAAATCACGAAAGCGCATCGTCGCTCTTGTGCGGCAATCGGGCAGCGCTGGCTAGCGCGACGCTGCCGGCACCGCGCGCCATTCGCCCGGCGCCAGCCCGTCGAGCGTCCAGTCGCCGATCTGCCAGCGCACCAGCCGCAGCGTCCCGTGGCCGACCGCTGCCGTCATGCGGCGCACCTGGCGGTTGCGCCCTTCGCGGATCGTCAGGCGCAGCCAGCAATCGGGCACGCTCTTGCGAAAGCGCACCGGCGGATCGCGCGGCCAGAGCGCGGGCGGGTCGATGCGCTCGGCCTCGGCCGGGCGGGTCGGTCCGTCCTTGAGCACGACGCCACGGCGCAGCGCGGCGAGCGCGGCGGCGTCGGGTTCGCCCTCGACCTGGACGAGATAGGTTTTGGGCAGCTTGAACTTCGGATCGGCGATCCGCGCCTGCAGCCGCCCGTCATCGGTCAGCAGCAACAACCCTTCGCTGTCGCGGTCGAGTCGGCCGGCGGGGTAGACGCCGGGCAGGTCGATGAAGTCGGAAAGCGTCCGGCGTGCTGGTCCGATACCCGAATCGGTGAACTGCGACAGCACGTCATAGGGTTTGTTGAAGGATATCAGACGTGTAGCCACAACCGCTCTTTTCGACGCTGTCCGCCCCCCGAAAAGGCATCGGATTTTGTTTAGACCTGGCTGGCATAGCGCCGGTTATGACGACCGACCATCCGCTCGACCACTTCCATTACCTGCATTGCGAGGTTCTCGCCGTGCTCGACCAGGCGCGCCCGTATCTCAACGGGCGCGACGCGGAATCGTGGACCGCGCTCGCACCGTTCCGCGGTGCGCTGGCGGCTGCGCTTCACGCGCTGCAACTCTACAAGCATCGCGAACTGTTCGATCCGATCCTCGCCGCGGGTGGCCCCGACGCGGCAAGCGTCCGCCAGCTCAAGGCCGAATGCATCAAGCTCGGGCTCGACTATCAGGCCTATACCCGCAAATGGGCGTCGGCCGACATCGACGCCCGCTGGCCCGAATATCGGCTCGCCGGACTGGCGATGATGCGGCAGATCCGCGATCGGATGGCCGCGCAGCACGAGGCGATCCACCGCCTCTACGCCGTGCCCGATCTCTACCGCATCGCCTGCTGACGGCGGCCTAGACCGTCAGCACGGTCGCGCCGCGCGTCTCCCCCGCCTCGAGCGCGCGGTGCGCGTTGGCGACGTCCTCGAGCGCGAAGGTCTGGCCGATCTCGGGCGAGATCGCGCCGCTGCGCAGCATCTCGAACAGCCGCTCGGTGCCCTGCTGGCGCTCTTCGTCGGTGACGTAATAGCTGAACAGCGTCGGGCGGGTCACGAACAGCGAGCCCTTGGCGGCGAGGATGCCGAGCTCGACCCCGCTCACCTTGCCGCCGGCATTGCCATAGCTGACGATCAGGCCTCGCGGCGCAGCACTTGCCAGCGAGGTTTCCCACGTCGCCATGCCGACCCCGTCGAGGATGATCGGCACGCCCTTGCCACCCGTAATCTCGCGCACGCGCGCGGCGGTATCCTCGGTCTTGTGGAGGATGACATGGTCGGCGCCGGCGGCTTTGGCCTGCGCGGCCTTTTCCTCGCTCCCGGCAGTGCCGATCACCGTCGCGCCGACCGCCTTGAGCCAGCCGACCAGCAGATGCCCGACCCCGCCCGCCGCGGCATGGACCAACACCGTCTGCCCCGCCTGCACCTTGGCGCAGCGTTCGACCAGGAATTCGGTGGTGCAGCCCTTGAGCAGCAAGGCCGCGGCGGTGCGATCGTCGATATCGTCGGGCAGGCGCAACAGCGTGTCGGCGCGGATGTTGCGCGCGGTCGCATAGGCGCCGAGCGTCGGGCCGAAGGTGCCGACGCGGTCCCCCGGCGCGAAGCCGGTCACGCCCTCGCCCACCGCCTCGACCACACCGGCGGCCTCCGAGCCCAGCCCGCTCGGCAATTTCGCGGGATAGACGCCGGTGCGATAGTAGACGTCGATATAGTTGAGGCCGACCGCGGTGTTGCGCATCCGCACCTCGCCGGGGCCGGGATCGGGCAGGTCGACATCGACCCATTGGATCACCTCGGGGCCACCGGTCTGCTCGATTTTCGCTGCACGTGCCATGCGTCGTCTCCTGCGGGGATCGTCTCAACGGACGATCTGCGTTTCGGGTTGCAACCGATCTCGCTGCGCGCCATCACCGCAGGGTAGCAGAAACCAGAAACGTGGAGAGCGGCGATGAAGAGCTATCTCAAGCAGTATATCAACGGTGCCTGGGTTGAGAGCCAGGGCGGCACGCGGCATGACGTGATCGACCCCGCGACCGAGCAGCCCTGCACCGAGATCACGCTCGGCACCGCCGCCGATGTCGATGCCGCGGTCGCCGCGGCGCGGACAGCGTTCGACAGCTATTCGCAGACGACGGTCGCCGAGCGCGCGGCGCTGCTCGAACGGATCATCGAGGAATATAAGAAGCGCATCCCCGACCTCGCCTTCGCGGTGAGCAGCGAGATGGGCGCACCGATCGGCTTTGCGACTGCGGCGCAGGTCCCCGCCGGGCTCGGGCATTTCATCTCGACGCTGAAAGCGCTCAACAGCTTCGAGTTCGAGCAGAAGCTCGGCCGCGCCAAGGTTGTGCATGAGCCGCTCGGCGTCGTGGCGATGATCACGCCGTGGAACTGGCCGCTCAACCAGGTCACCGCCAAGGTCGCGCCCGCGCTGGCGGCGGGCGACACGATGATCCTCAAGCCTTCGGAGGAATCGCCCGGCTGCGCGGTGATCCTCGCGGAGATCCTCGACGCCGCTGGCGTTCCGGCGGGCGTGTTCAACCTCGTCAACGGCGACGGCAAGGGCGTCGGCTCGGCGCTGTCGGCGCACCCCGACGTCGATATGGTGAGCTTCACAGGATCGACCCGCGCGGGCATCGCGATCGCGCAGTCGGCCGCGGCGACGGTCAAGCGCGTGCATCAGGAGCTTGGCGGCAAGGCGGCCAACCTCGTACTCGAGGGCGCCGATCTCGCCGCGGTGCTGCCGCCGACCGTCCAGGGTGTGCTCGCCAATTCGGGGCAGAGCTGCATCGCGCCGACGCGGCTGCTCGTCCACACCAGCCAGGTCGCCGAGGCGACCGGGATCGTCAAGGCGATGATGGAGGGCACCGAAGTCGGCGACCCCGCGGTGATGGGCGCGCATATCGGGCCGGTCGTCAACAAGGCGCAATATGACAAGATCCAGGGGCTGATCCAGTCGGCGATCGACGAGGGCGCGACGCTCGTCACCGGCGGCACCGGACGCCCCGACGGGCGCAATGCCGGCTACTTCATCAAGCCGACGCTGTTCACCGACGTGACCCCCGAGATGCGCATCGCGCAGGAAGAAGTGTTCGGCCCCGTCGCGACGATGATCGCCTATGACACCGAGGACGAGGCGGTGAAGATCGCCAACGGCACGCCCTACGGCCTGTCGGCGACGATCTCGGGCGACCCCGCCAAGGCCGCCAAGGTGGCGCCGCGGCTGCGCGCCGGGCTCGTCACGATCAACTCGTGGAGCCCCGACGGCAACGCGCCGTTCGGCGGCTACAAGCAATCGGGCAATGGCCGCGAGAATGGCAAGTTCGGGCTGACCGACTTCATGGAAGTGAAGACGGTGATCGGCGAGCCGGCCTGATGCCCGCGCCGCGCCGCATCGACGTCCTGATGCCCGTTGCGGGCAGCCCGTACGATGCGGCGGCGGCGGCGCATCTTGCGCCCTACCACGCCGCGTTCGCCGACGCCGGGATGACGCTGGAGCCGCGCGCCTGGGATCTCGGCCCGGGCGACGGCGCCGCGGCGCTTGCGCTGTTCGCCTGGGGCTATCATTTCGACGTGGCGCGCTGGGATGCGCTGCTCGCGGCGTGGCCCGACGACCGGCCGCTGTTCAACGCGCCCGCCCTGCTCGCCTGGAACACGCGCAAGACCTATCTGCTCGCGCTCGAGGCGGCAGGGATCCCGATCGTGCCGAGCCGCTTCGGTCGCGCGGACGCCGCGAGCGTCGCGGTGGCGTTCGATCTTTTCGACTGCGACGAACTGGTCGTGAAACCGCAAATCTCGGCGGGCAGCCACGAGACCGTGCGGGTCAAGCGTGGCGATCCCGTCACCCCGCTCGACGCCGCGATCGTCCAGCCCTTTCTCTCCGCGATCGCCGACGAAGGCGAGCTCTCGCTGTTCGCGATCGACGGACGTTTCAGCCATGCCGCGCGCAAAGTCGCGACGGGTGGCGATTTTCGCATCCAGCCCCAATTTGGCGGCCACTTCACCCGCTACGAGCCCGATGCCGAGGCGAGCGGGATGTTCGATGCGGTCCTGGCGGCGCTGCCGACCGCGCCGCTCTACGCGCGGATCGACCTGCTCCGCCGCGCCGACGGCAAGCTCGCGCTGATCGAAGTCGAGGCGATCGAGCCCGACCTCTACGCGACGCTCGCGCCCGAGGTTCCCGGGCGGCTGGCCGAAGCGCTGGCTCGCCGGATCGGGTGACGGCGCGCGGCCCCGGCCGCGTCCCTCAATAGTCCTTCGATACCCGCACGTTCGCGCTCTGCCGCCCCAGCGTCGAGATCGTCGACAGCAGCGACAGCCAGCGCGTCACCTGGAACTCGACGCGCGTCGCCGAATAGCCCGCCCCGTCGCTGACGATCTCGGCATAGAAGCGCCGCGTGATGTATTTGCCCGCCGCGACCGCGGTGCCCTGCCCGGTCGTCGGATCGGCCGAGAGGATGCGCAACCGGTCGAGCCCCGCCACGCGCCGCACCGCGTTGATCGGGTCGAGCCCGCCCTTGCCGTTCTGCAGCGCCGCCACCGCCGAGGCCAATTGCAGCGCCTCGGGCGCCGACAGGTTGGTGATCGAGGTGCCGAACAGCAGCCGCGACAGCAGTTCGTCCTGCGGCAGCGCGGGCACGCTGGCGAAAGTGATCTCGGGCTTGAGCGCCGGCCCGGTGACGTTGATCGACGCGGTCAGCCCGGTGGTGTTGGCGTTGGCGGAAATGTCGAGCGCGGGGTTGGCCGGCACCTCGCCCGCGAACAGGATCTTGCCGCGTTCGAGCGCGAAGGTGCGCCCAGCGAAATCGTAATTGCCGCGCACCAGATCGGCGCGACCGGTGATCGCGGGATTGTCGGGCGCGCCGCCGATCTGCAGGTCGGCCGACCACTCGCTGCGCAGGCCGAGCCCGGTGACGAGCACCTGGTTGGGCGCATGCGCCTTGATCGCGAGCGCCCACGGCACGGGCGGCGCTTCGTCCTCGGCACCGCCATCGGGCAGGTTGATCTCGCGGATGTTGAGCTGCGGCACAGCGCTCGCCGCGCTCGCCTGGCCCAGCCGGTAGCGACTCTTGTCGAGCCGCAGATTGCCCGAGATCAGCCCACCCGATCCGTCTGACTGGAAGCGCAGCGGGCCGGTCACCGTCGCGCCGATATCGTCGCGCGCGATCATCACGGCACGGTCGGCCTGGACGCTGAGATCGAGCCCCAGCCCGTTCTTCGCCGCGAAATCGAACGCGCCGCTGCCGGTGACGCGCCCGCCCTTGCCGGCATCGGCGGCGAAGCGGTCGAGCGTCAGGCGCGATCCGCCGAAGCGCCCGCTCGCCTGGACGTTGGTCAGCACGGTGCCGGTGGTCTGGCTCTCGATCTTGGCGCCATTGGCCTGGACGACGCCCTTGATCTGCGGATTGGCGATCGTCCCGCCGACATCGGCGCCGATCGCGACCGGGCCGGTGAGATCGAACAGCTCGATCCCGGTCAGCCGCCACACGGTGTCGGCCGGGCCGTCGTAGCGCAGCTGCGCGAAGACCCCTGCATTCTGCACGCGCGCGGCCAGATCCGCGCCACCCGGCAGCGTCAGCAGCATCTGCGCGCGCCCGACGGTCTTCCCGCCCGTCGCGGCGATCGCGCGCGCGGCGATCCGGTCGGACGAGAGGATCCCCGAAATGCCGACGTCGACCGGGCGCGACGACAGGATAAGCCCGGATCGCGTGAGCCCGCGCACCGTCATGTCGATCTTGCCGGTCGGCGCCGCGCCGCCGCCCTGCGCGTAGGACAGGCTGCCCGAGGCGCTGCCGCCGAGCGCGAGGCCGGGATAGCCGATGTCGAGGATCGACAGCGGCATCCGCGCGACGGTCGCATCGATCGCGCTCGAACCGCCGGTGAAGCGCCCCGAGACCTTGGCATTGCCGCCCGCGAAGGTGAGATCGGTCGGCGCGAGCCGCCAGCCGTCGCCGTCGCGCGTGAACACCGCCGGCGAGGTCAGCTTGAGCGGCCGACGGTCGAGCGTGCCCTGCGCCGATACGGCATAGCTGTCGGGCGTCACCCGCGTCACCGACTGGATGTCGAACGCGCGCCCCTGCGACCCGGCGATCGACGCGGTGACCGTCCCCGTCCCGCCGCGCAGATTGGCGCGCGCGGCGAAGCGCCCGATGATCAGCGAGCCGCGCCGCAGCCCCGCGCCGGTGACGCTTGCATCGATCGACGTACCCGCCGGATCGAGCACCGCCACCATGTCGAGATGCCCGCGCCGCAGCACGAAGGCGTTGGCGAGCCGTGCCGCGGTTGCATCGAGATGCGCCTCGATCCGCTGATTGTCGCCGACCGGACGGAACAGCAGTTCGCCCGACAGCCCGCCGCCCGCCAGCGCAAGCCGACCGTCGAACCCGCCGGGTACGATCCGCAAGGGTCCCTTGGCGTGCGTCCCGCTCACCGCCAGGTCGGCGATCGCGATCGTCCCGTCGCCGCCCTTGGGTAGCAGGATCGCGCCGGTGCCGGTGAACGGCCCGAGCCGCGATCCACCGCGCGCGGTGAAGGCGAAGCCTTCGGCGGTCGGGTCGAGATGCGCGACGACGTCGCTCAGGCCCAACGTTTCATTGGGCCGCTTGAAGGTCAGATCGAGCGTCGGATGGTCGATCTTGCCGTCGAGCTTGAGCGTCAGCGGGCCATAGGTCGCTTGCTGCCCGCTGCCTTCGAAGTGGAACGTGCCGTCGCGGCGCCGGATGCCGTTGCCGGTGATGCGGATCTGCGGCGCGGTCAGCACCAGATTGTTGAGGTGCAGGATGCCGTCGGGCGTGCGCTCGAGCCCGGTCACGACGCGCGGCAACCCGCCGCCGAGCGAGCGGAAGAAGGCGTTTTCGAGCGTGATCATCTGCGCGGTGCCCTGCCCGACGACGCGCGTGCCACGCCCGCCCGGCCCCGGCACCGCCTTCAACGTCGTCTGCACGTCGACCACGCCGAGCCCGGGGATGCGATACCGCCCGAGCCCGCCATTGATGCCGATCTCGTAGCGCCCATCGCTGAGATCGAGCAGCAGGTTGATCCGGCCGTTGAGCTTGTCCGAGGTCAGCTTGAGATCGTCGCCGAGCACCAGCTTGGGCGTGATCCGCAGCACGCCACCGATCGTCAGGTTGCGCAGGATGCCGCCCGCGACGTCGCCGACCCCGGTGACGCGCGCCGCGGTTGCGACGATCGGGACGAGCACCGGCTGCTTCGAGAAATGGCCACGCCCCGCCGCGCGAAAATCCTCGAAGCCGGTATCGTCGAACGCGAAGCGCTGTGCGGTCAGGCGATAGTCGAACGCCGCGGTCGCAAACGTCCCGTCGAGCAGCGCGCGCAGCTCGATCGCGCGGCCGGTCATGTTGGGGAACAGCGCGGGCGGGCGCGTCAGGAAGGCGTGGATGCGGACGTTGCGATACGCGCTCTCGGCGAGATCGAGCGTGCCGTCGCCGGTCACGTTCAGCGAATCCGAGCGTAGCGACAGCGTGCCTTTCAGCTGCCGGTCGACCAGCGTCCCGCCACCCTGCACCAGCACGCGCGGCGTCGTCAGCCGCGCGAGCTTGCCGTGCGCGAGCGGCGCCGGGACGAGCTGGCCCGACAGCGTGTAGGTTCCGGCCCGATTGCTCAGCGCGAGATCGGCGAGCCGCACCGTGCCGACCTGCGCCACCGCGCGCCCGCGCCACGCCGCCCACGTTCCCTTGCCGTCGATGTCGAGCGCGATCGGCTTGGCGATCCCCGCCAGCTTGGCGAGCACGCCGCTCGCGCTGCCGCGCACCTGCGCCGTCGTCTCGAGCCGGTTGCGATCCGGCTCGGCGTCGAGATGCACTTGCAGCCGATCGCTTCCCGCGACCGCCGCGACGAGATCGATCAGCGCGCGGCCGCGGTGGATGTCGGCGCGCGCGCGCAACCGCCCGACGCGCGTGACCCCGGCCACCGCCGGCGCGACCACCAGCCGGTCGACCGCGAGCGACCCGATGCGGATATCGAACCCCGGCAGGATCGGCCCCTTCTTGCCCGACGGCTTGATCTCGGGGACCCGCGCCAGCGTCGCGCTCGCCAGATGCAGGCTGGCAATGTCGAGTCGATTGTCGAGCCAGCGGAACGGCGACCAGTCGAGTTCGGCGCGCGGCGCGGAGAAGACCAGTCCCTTGGGATCGCGCACGCGCAGGTCGATCAGCGTCGCGCGGCCGTAGATCGATCCCTCGATCCGCCCGATGCTGTAGCGCAGCCCGTTCGACGGTCGCATCCCGGCGATGCTGTCGGTGAGCAGGCGGTGCCCGATGCTCGTGTCCATCAGCCCGAGCGCGGCCAGCGCGAGCAGGACCAGCCCCGCGACGATGCAGAAAATGATCCGCCCGAGCGGGCCGTGCGGCTTCACCCCGACTGCGGGCGACGGGTTTTCCTCGGGCGCCGAATCGTCGCTCAAAACGCCTGCCCCAGCGAGACATAGACCGCGACGCGCGGATCGCCCTTGGCGGGGTTCACCGGCGTGCCGACGTCGATGCGGATCGGCCCGAAATTGGTGTAATAGCGCACGCCGAGGCCGGCGCCGTAGCGCAGGTCGTTGAGCCGCGGCGTCAAGCCGGTCGAGATGTTGCCGCCGTCGAAGAACGGCACGAGGCCGAAATTGCCGAACGTCTTGATCCGCGCCTCGATCGAGAATTCGGCGAGGCTGCGCCCGCCGACCGGGTCGTTATTGGGGTCGCGCGGGCCGATATCCTGATAGCCATAGCCGCGCACCGAGGCGCCACCACCGGCATAGAAGCGCCGCGACGGCGCGATCGCATCGCGCGGCGCGCCCGCGATCGTACCGAGCCGGATCCGCCCCGCCAGCACCGCCTGCTTGGTAACAGCGTGATACGCACTGGCGTCGAGCTGGATGCGGGCATAGCCGAACGCCTTGCCCTCGAGCGAGAGCTCGGGCGAGACGCGTCCGCTCAGCCGGAAGCCACGCGTCGGATCGAGCAGGTCGTTCGACCCGTCATAGCTGAGCACGCTCGGCAGCGCGCCGATGAAATAGATCCGCCGCCGCGGTGCGCCGGTATCGAGGATCACGTCGCGCTCCTCCGAGGCGACGAGCTCGGCGCCGAGCGACCAGGTCCATTTTTTCTGGAAGAAGATGTTGGTCTGCCGCTCGAGGCTGCCCGACAGCGACAGCGTGCGCGCCTGATAGGCGTTGCGCGTGACGTTGGAGGCGACCGTCTGGAACGTGAGGATGCGGTCGCGCCCGTTGAAATTGTTGCGGCGGAAAATGGCGCTGGCAGATTGCTCTTGCGTGCCGAGCACCCCGCTCAACGTCAGCGCGCCCTCGGGCGGGAACAGGTTGCGGTTGCTCCAGCTGAGCGCGGCGCGCGCGCCCTCGCCGGTGCCATAGCCGAGTTCGCCCGCGATCGTATGCTTGGGCGCCGGCTCGAGCCCGACCGCGATGTCGACCGTGCCGGGCGCCTTGCCCTCGACCGGCTCGACCTTGACGCTCGACACCAGCCCGGTCTGAATCAGCGCGCGGCGCAGGTCGACCAGTGCCGACGCGTCATAGGGCTGGCCCGGCGTGAAGCGCGCAATGTCCTGGACGTGGTCGGCGTCGAACACGCTCGTGCCCGAGGTCATCGTCACCGCGCCGAAACGCCGCGTCGGGCCCGGCACCACCGCCACGTCGAGCGTCGCGGTGCGCGCGGCGCGATCGACCACGATCTGCGGGTCGCCGACGATCGCGAAGGGAAAGCCGCGATCGGTGATCGTCGTGTGCAGGTTGGTCTCGCCCGCCGCGATCGTGTCGGAATTGACCGGATCGCCCGCCGCGACACCGAACGCGCTGCGCAACGCCGGTGCCGTGTCGCCCGCCCCGTCGAGCCCGGCGAGCGTGACGCCGCCGAACTTGTAGAGCGTCCCCGGCTCGGCATCGAGCACCACCAGCGGCCGCGCGGCGGGCTCGACCCGCGTCGCGACCCGCGCGTCGTAATAGCCCTCGCCGCGCAGCAGCGTGGTCAGCAGCGTCGCATCCTCGCGCGCGCGACGGTCGAGCTGCGCGGCGTTGGCGGGCTGCCCGTCATTGGCGGCGAGCGTCGAGAGCTGCGCGAAGCGGGTCTTGAGCAAGCTGCTCGCCACGGCGTCGATCCCGTCGACGCGGTAGGTGTAGCGCGTCTCGCCGGTCAGCGCGGTCGGTGCGGTCGCGTCGATCGGCTCGGCCGGCGCCTTCGACAGATCGGGCCAGTCGACGCCGAGCCCGGGCAGCGGCGCGAGCGGCGACAGCGCGGTCGTGCCCGAGGTCTGATCGGCTGCGGGGGTGGGATCGGAAGGCGCGTTCGCCGGGCGCACTTGTGCCATTGCCCCCGAGGCGACGACGCAAAAGATTCCGACGGCCGCCGAAGCTGTGCGCCGCCGCCCGACCGGTAACGACATGGCTCGTCCTAACGCGGGTTCACCGCCAGCGACAGGGCTTAACCGCGCGATCCGGCGTCTCGCGCCATCGCTCCGGCGAAAGTCGCGCCCGGCCCGCTCAGTGCCCGCTGATCAGTGCACCGTGCCGACCGCGCGATCGGCCGAGAGCAAGCGGATCATCCGCTCGATCTGGCGCCAGCGGCAGAAGTGCAGATAGTTGCCGAGATCGCGGCTGCGATCCGCACGCGCCGCCGCCTCGAGCCCGGCCTCTTCGCCGAACATCGTGATGAGATCGGTCGCATGGAGCAGTTCGGCGCGATCGGCCAGGTAGGGAATCAGCATCAATGCTCCACGACACGGGCCTCGCATGAAAAGGCCTGGCCAGCGCCGTCGCACGTGCCGTGCCAGATCGCGAGAGCCTCGGGGTTGCGCGATGACGAAGGGTTAACGCCGCTGACGACCACGCCCCACCGCTCCCGCCATGGGACGCTGGCGTCCTGTCGCGGGACATGGCACAGCGCGGCGATGGCACGCACCTCCCCGCCCCGTTACCCGCTCGCCGGCGGCGTCCTCATCGCGATCGGCGCGATCGTCGGCACCGGCGTCGGCCTGTCCACCAGCCTCGGGCCGACGCGCGGCTTCCTCGCCGGGCTGGGGCTGGGCATCGTGATCTCGATCGCGATGTGGCTCAACGATCTGCGGAAATAGCGCGGCTCAGCTCGCGACGGCGGCGTTGCGGACCGTCCAGGCATGGAGCGGCGGGAAGACGTCCTCGATCGGTTTGCTGTCGGGCAAGATGTAGACGTAGCCGCCCTTGCGCTGGAACGTCGGCCGGATCCGCTTGCCGTAGAAAGCCACGGGCACGTTGATGCAGCCGAAGGTGATGCGATTGTCCTCGGGCGACGGCGACAGCATCCGCTCGCGGCGCTGCTCCTTCTTGTTCGCGCCCGGCGGGATTGGATGGAGCGCGACCGAGGTGGCGTAATCGACCCACAACACCTTCTGCTTGCCCGCCGCGACGCCGAATTTCGCGAGGAAGCGCCCCGCCGGCGTCGTCTTCTCGGCCGGGCCGATCTCGGCGAGGTTCTTGCTGCCGATGCCCGGGGTAGCCTCGTCGCCCGGCGCGATGCCGATCAGCACGGGCACGCTGCCGAGCGGCTTGCCCTTGCCATCGAACAGGAACAGCGCGGCGCCAGCCTTGTCGACGATCGCATAGGGCAAGGCGCCATGATCGTCCGACCCGGCGACCCAATCGGCGACGCGCGTGACCTCGGCCGACGGCACCAGCTCGACCGGCGGCGGCGCGGGCGGCGCTTTGGCTTTGGCTTTCGCCGTCGCAACCTTCGCGGCAGGCTTGGCGCGCGGCGATGGCCGAGCGGGCGCAGGCGGGGTCAGCGACAGGGCAGCGAGCGCCACAAGGACAGGGATCATCGCGTCGGGCACTCACAGCAAAGGCGGCGCCCCTCCCGTGGGAAGGGGCGCCACCGGAACGTTCAGGGGCGTCGACCGTGTCGGTCGACGCCGGGCATCAGTTGCGCGGGCGCTTGCGCTGCGCTGCCTGCATGCGCTGCTCGATCCCGTCGACCCGGCCGTTGAGCTGGTCGATGCGCTGACCGTTGTTCTGCGCCTGGCCGGCCGCCGACTGCGCCTGGCCGAGCGCCGACTTGGCAACGCCGTCGGTCTCCTGCAGGCGCGTCTCGAGCACGTCGACGCGCTGGCTCACCGGCGCGATCTGCTCGCGCACATAGCTCTTGGTGGCGCAGCCGCCGAGGCTGACGGCACCGACCAGAACCAGCATCGCAGGCGCCATTTTCGTAACGGATAAAGACATCGGATTCTTCCAATCGTTTAAAGACCGTCACGACCCAAGCCGAGCCCCCGCGCGGCAACAACCGGAATATGTCCGGCTGTGCATCGGCTCGGGTCAGTTGAGCCTCCCGCGCCGTTTTCACGACGAACCGAGGCGATCCGGCGGGATCAGCCCCACGAATGGCCGAAAACCGCGATTCCCCGCCTACCGCAAGGCACGCGAGAGCCAGACGACGCGGCCGATGACGTCGACGGCTGCGGTCTCGACCGGCGCATAGGCGGGATTGTCGCTGGTCACGACGAAGCCGCCGCTGCGCGCCGCGACGCGTTTCACCAGCAACATGTCGTCGAGCCGCAGCACGAAGATCGCCGGGCTCGCCGTCACGCGGCGGTCGCGCTCGTCGAGCACGATCTGGTCGCCATCGGCGATCGTCGGGAGCATCGAATCGCCGCGCGCGCGCAGCATCGCGGCATGCGCCGGGTCGAGCCTGAGCGCGTCGAGCAGGCGCGGATCGAGCAGCATGTCGGCCGCGCGCGTATCCTCCCCCGCAAACGCGCCCGCGCCCGCCGAGGCGGCGAGGTCGAAACGCCGGATCGGCGTCATCGCGAGCCCGGGCGGCCCGCCGAGTTCGCACGCGTCGACGCGAAAATAGGCCGCCAGCATCGTCCGGTCGCGCTCGGCGAGCAGCCGCGGCGTCCCGCGCCGGACATATTGCTGGAGGTAGGCTGGATTGCGCCGGAGCATCCGCGACAGCGCGGCATAGCTCGCGCCATCGGCGTCGATCAGGGCGGCCAGCCGCGTGCGGGGATCCGAAAGCGCCACGTCGTCATCCTACCCATAGGAAATTTCCTAGACAAGTTGGAAAATGGAACAGATCGTGAACTTCGGACAAGGATCGACGACGAATCGCGAGGAGAAACAGCATGTCGGTGTTGCAGAAGATCGATCGGTATCTGAAGGCGAGCGCGATGCCGCCGACCAAGTTCGGGCGGCTCGCGGTGCGCGACCCGCGGCTGGTCCACGATTTGCGGCGCGGGCGCGAACCCGGCGCGCGGATGGTGCGGCGGATCGAGGCGTTCCTCGCCGATCAGGTGTCGCAATGAGCCGCGGTCCCGATGCCGGTACGCTGCTGCGCCGCGCGATCGAAGCGGCGGCCCGCGCGGCAGGGTGCACGGTGACGGTCACCGATTCGCGGATGACGCGCTGGGCAAGCGCGACGTTCACCGGCGCTCGGCACGACCTGACGCTGGTGGCGGCCGACGATGCGGCGTTCGCGGCGTGGATCGAAAGCCTGCCCGAGGCCGAGCTTCCACTGCGCGGCCACCTCGTCGCCGATCTTGTCGTGAGGTCGGTCACCCGCGTCGACCAGCGCGTCGAGCTTGTCCTCGAAGCGCTGAGCGTCGCGCTCTAGCGGTCAGCCGGCGCGCGGCACCAGATGCGGCAGGTCGGTCAGCGCCGCTGCGCTGGTGGCGGGCGGCGGGGCGATCTGCGCGGCCGGATCACGGCGCGCGACGACGCGCTCGAGCCGGTCGAGCAAGGCGTTGATCGTATCCGACGGGTCGGCGCGTGGCTGCTCGACGCGGATCGGCATCGGCTGCGCCGTCGCTCGTTCCGCGGCGGCGCCGGGAAGCGGCAAAGGGAAGGTCTCGAACCGCTCGGCCTCGTCAAAGGTCTGGCGGCGCGGCAACGGTCGCGGACCGACGGGCTCGACCGGCGCATCGGCCTCCGGTGCCGCGACGGCGGCCGCCCGGACGGCGGCGGGATCATAGGCCGACAAAGGCTGGTCGAGATCGGCCGGCAACGCGCGTTCGGGCGCATCGTCGAACGGCGTGAGCGCGACCGGCGGTGTTTCGGCGGCGGGCGTCTCGCGCCGATGCGCCGGTGCGCGGACTTCGAGGAACGGCGTGCCGAGATCGGTATTGGCGAACAGCGGGCGACGCGACGGCGCATCGGGATGCGCATCGGCGCGGCGCAGCACCGGGGCTTCGTCGTCGCCCTTGCGCGCGCGTTGCAGCACGATCGTGCGGCTACCGAACAGCAGGAACAGGCCGAACCACGCAACCAGCGCGATTCCGCCGCCGCACAGCAGGACGAGAGCGGCGCGCGCGGTGAGGCCCAGCGGAGGCGCGGCCGCGGGCAGGACCGCGGCGATGCCGCTGTCGACCACCATCGATTCGAGCAGGTCGATCGGCACCAGCGCGAACATCGCGGCGGTGAGCACGCCGATGATCCCCGCCACCAGCGGCGCGAGCGGGAGGATCAGGCGTTGGGAAGGAGAGGAGCCGGCCATGATTCGCATACTGCATTACCAGCCGTGAGTTTTTGGTAAACAGGCGCATAACGCGCAACATTAACCGCCCAGTTACGCTCCGCCTCGACGAAGGCGCGGCCCCGCTCGCGTCGCCCGGCCCAACTGTCGCGGTCGGCGAGCAAAGCCGCCAGCGCCCGCGCCAGTGCAGCGGGGTTGTCGGGTGCGAACAGCGTGCCGGTGTCGCCGTCGCGAATCAGCTCGCGATGCCCGCCGACATCCGACGCGGCGACCAGCCGTCGCTGCGCCATCGCCTCGAGTGGCTTGAGCGGGGTCACCAAGTCGGTCAGCCGCATCGCCTTGCGCGGATAGGCGAGCACGTCGATCACGCTGTAATAGCGGTCGACTTCGGTATGGGGCACGCGCCCGACGAAGTGGATCTGCGCGGCGACCGGCGAGGCCGCGGCCTGCGCGCGCAACGCCTCCTCCATCGGCCCGCCGCCGACCAGCACGAGTCGCGCCGCCGGCCGCGCCGCAACGAGCGCGGGCATCGCCGCGATCAGATCGTCGAGCCCTTCATAATCGTAGAAGCTGCCGATGAAGCCGATCACCTCGGCCCCGTCGAGCCCGAGCGACTCGGCGATTTCGGTGTCGTAGGGCAGCGGTTCGCCGAACAGCGCGAGGTCGACGCCGTTGGGCGATACCACTAATTTGCCCGGATCGATGCCGCGTGCGACCAGATCCCCGCGTAGCCCTTCGCAGATCACCGCCACCGCGTCGGCGCGCTTGACCGCCCAGGTTTCCAGCGCGCGAGTCGCGCGATATTGCAACGATCCCTCGCGCGACGTGCAGTTGCCGACGGCAGCATCCTCCCAGAACGCGCGAATCTCGTACACCAGTGGCAATTTGTGCGATCGCGCGACGCGCAGGCCAGCGAGCGCATCGAGCACCGGCGAGTGGGCGTGCAGGATATCGGGCTTGAAGCGATCGACCACCTGCGCGATCCGCTTCGCAAAGGCGT
This sequence comes from Parasphingomonas frigoris, assembly GCF_036663815.1. NCBI lineage: Bacteria > Pseudomonadati > Pseudomonadota > Alphaproteobacteria > Sphingomonadales > Sphingomonadaceae > Parasphingomonas > Parasphingomonas frigoris. The sequence goes on from NZ_JAXOJQ010000002.1 coordinate 388,304, forward strand.
GGATCTCGCGCAGTTCGCCCAACGGCGTCGGGAGCGCGGGAACGGCCGGGGTGCGGAAAAAATCGATCCCGTCGATGTGTTCCTCGGCCAGTTCCGAGCGACCGTGGCGCGCACCGGTGACCGCGGCGACGCTCCAGCCCATCCGCATCTGGCTCTTGAGGATCGCGCGCGTGCGGAAAGTATAGCCGCTCTGTACCGGCAGGCCGTGATCCAGAAGATGAAGAATGCGCATGTGGCGTCCTAACGCGCGACTGCTTAACGGAGCCTCAACCCCGCGCGCGGTAGCAGACAGGCCCGCCACACGAAATACAGGAGCGCGACCCATGATCGACAATCTCGCGCTCGCGATCAGCCACGGCCTGATCGCGCTGACCGTGTGGAAATTGCTGCGCCGTCCCGACCTCGATCGCGAGGTCGCCCCGGGCGATGCCAGTCCCCCGCGCAAGAAGGGCCGCCCGCTTGCGTGATCTCGTCTTCGTCGCGTTCCTCGCCGCATTCTTCGCGGCGGGGTTTCGGCGGCCGTTCCTGTTCGTGCTGGCCTATGTCTATATCGACGTCGTCGCACCGCAGCGGCTGACCTATGTGCTGCTCAATTCGGTGCCGATCTCGCTGATCGCGGTCGTGCTGACCGTCGGCGGCTGGGCGATTGCCGACGACAAGACCGGGCTGCGCGTCACCCCGCGGCAGTGCCTGATCGGGCTGCTCCTGGTCTATTGCTATTGCACTACGCTGACCGCCGACTTCCCGGTCGAGGCGCTCGATAAATGGGGCTGGGTGTGGAAATGCCTGGCGTTCGCCGCCTTCCTGCCCTTCACGCTGCGTACCAAGCTGCGGATCGAGGCGTTGCTGCTGGTGATGGTCGCGTCGGCCGCGTCGATCATCATCGTCGGCGGGATCAAGACGCTGGCGAGCGGCGGTGGCGGCTACGGCTCGCTCAACCTGATGGTGTCGAACAATTCGGGGCTTTACGAGGGCTCTACCATCTCGACCGTCGCGGTCGCGATCATCCCGCTGATCCTGTGGTTCACCAAATATGGCACGATCTTCCCGCCCGACTGGAAGGTGAAGGGCTTCTGCTACGCTTTGGTCTTCTCGTGCCTGCTGATCCCGGTCGGCACGTCGACGCGCACCGGCCTGCTGTGCATCGGCCTGGTCGCGGTGCTGCTGCTGCGCGATACCAAGCGCAAGGTGCTCTATCTCTGCCTGCTCGGCGTGGCGGGGATGATCGCGGTGCCGTTCCTGCCCTCGGCCTTCACCGACCGGATGAGCACGATCAAGACCTACAAGGCCGACGAATCCGCCTCGACGCGGATCGCGGTGTGGGGCTGGACGTGGCAATATGCCAAGGAGCATCCGCTCGGCGGCGGCTTCGAAATGTATCGCCAGAACAAGATCCGCTACGATACCGAACGCGTCGAGGGCAGCGCCGCCAATTCCACCGTCGACCGCAAGCTGACCGTCGACCAGGCCAGAGCCTTCCACAGCGCCTATTTCGAGATGCTCGGCGAACAGGGCTTCCCCGGCCTGTTGCTGTGGCTGGCGATCAGTCTGATCGGCATCGTCCGGATGGAGGTGCTGCGACGCCGCTACCGCAAGCAGACCGAGACTTATGGCTGGGTCACCCCGCTCGCCGGCGCGTTGCAATCGGCGCACATCGTCTATCTGCTCGGCGCGGCGTTCGTCGGCATCGCGTTCCAGCCGTTCGTCTATATGCTGATCGGCGCGCAGATCGGGCTCGACAGCTATCTCGCGCTCAAGCGCGCCCCGCAGGCGTGGCGACCCAAGCGAAAGGGTGCCGTTTCGCAACCCGCAACCGTATGACGCCCGCCAACCCCGTCCCCACCGCCACGCCCGCGCCGCGCCACCACGAATTGCGGGCGCTCACCAGCATGCGCGGGATCGCCGCGTGGTGCGTCGTGCTGTTCCACATCCGGCTGTCGCTCGACTGGCTGCCTGCCCCGCTCGCCGCGCTGTTCGCCAAAGGGTATCTGGCGGTCGATTTCTTCTTCCTGCTGTCGGGCTTCGTCATTTGGCTGAGCTGGTCGGTGCGGCTGCGGCGCGGCGGAGTCCGCGCGGTGCCGGGCTTTCTGTGGCGACGGCTCGCGCGGATCTGGCCGCTGCATCTGGTCATGCTCGGCGCCACCGTCGCCCTCGCCTGCGCGCTCGCCGCGACTGGACGCCATGATGCCGGCCATTATCCGTTTCTGGAGCTCCCGCTGCAGGTGTTGCTGGTGCAGAATTGGGGCTTCACCACCCGGCTCACCTGGAACGACCCGAGCTGGTCGATCAGCACCGAATGGGCAGCCTATCTGCTGTTTCCGCTGGTGGCATTCTGGTTCGACTGGCGCCGCCTCCCGAGCTGGGCGATCCTGCTCGTCTGTGCGGCGCTGTTCGTCCTGCTGCACGCACTGATGGGCGGCTCGGCGAGCCTTGGGAACGACATCTGGATTTTCGGGTTGCGGCGCTGCCTGATCGAATTCGCCGTCGGCGGCGCGATCGCTACCGTGTGGGAACGGTGGCGCGATGCGCCTGCCCTGCCCTCGGTGGGTGCCGCAGCGGTGATGATCGGCTTGCTCGTGGCCACCCGAAGCGGCGTGCCCGAAACGCTGGCCGTGCCTGCCGCCTTCGCCGCGGGGCTGTTGCTGCTCGCCCTCACCGCGGGGCGGCGCGGCAACCCGCTCGAGGGTCCGGCGCTGCACTATTTCGGCGAGATCAGCTATGCGACCTATCTCTGCCATTTCCTGCTGTTCGTCGTCTGCAAGCTCGCGCTGATCGACGATGCCAGCGCGGTGCCGCCGATCCTCGCCGCGCTGTATCTGGCGCTGGTGTTTGGCTGCTCGGTGGCGCTGACCCATCTGGTCGAGCGCCCCGCGCAGGACTGGATGAACCGGCTCCCCGCCCGCATGCGGCGGGCGGGGACGCGCGATCAGGCGTCGGCCAGCTCTTCCTGAAGCGCTGCCAGGATCGCCTTGTTAAAGGCGGGGATGTCGTCGGGCTTGCGGCTGATGATGAACGATCCGTCGATCACCACTTCCTCGTCGACGACATCGGCACCGGCATTGGCGAGGTCGGTGCGCACCGACGGCCAGCTCGTCATGCGGCGCCCGTCGACGACGTCGGCCTCGATCAGCAGCCACGGTGCATGGCAGATCGCGGCGATCAGTTTCTCGTCATCGGCGAATTCCTCGATGATCTCGATCGCGCGATCGTTCATCCGCAGCGTGTCGGGGTTGGCGACACCACCCGGCAGCAGCAGCGCGGTGTAATCCTCGGTATCGACATCGTCGAGCAGCATGTCGGGCGTGATCGTGTCGCCCTTGTGGTCGTGGTTCATGCCCTGGATCGGATCGGTCTTGTCCGAGGCGAGCGTCACCTTGACGCCGGCATCGAGCAGCGCCTGGCGCGGCTCGAACAGCTCTACCTGCTCGAAACCGTCGGTCGCGATAATCAGCACATGTGCGGTGGAAAGGTCGGCCATGGGGAAGTCTCCGGCTTGATGGGGGGCTGGGGGGTTCGGAGCGCTCAACCCCCGATGCCCGGCAGGCGTTCCGGAACGATGCGACGGCCCGTGCATTCACAAAGATCATGACCGCCATTTCCTATCACGACGACAGCGACCCCGGCATCACCCGCAAGCAGATGCGCCACGGCTGGGGCTATTTCGACGTGACGGGCGCGCGCATCACCGATCGCGACGAGATCGACCGGCTCAACGCCATTGGCCTGCCCCCCGCCTATCGCGACGCCTGGTTCTGCCCGAGCGCCAGCGGCCACATCCAGGCGGTCGGCTGGGACGAGAAGGGCCGCAAGCAATATCGCTACCACACCGCCTTCCGCGAGACGCAGGAAGCCGCGAAATACGAGCTGTGCGCGCCGTTCGGCCACGCGCTGCCCAAATTGCGCGCGCGCGTCACCGCCGATCTCGCCAAGCGCGGGATCGGCAAGGACACCGCGGTCGCCGCAGTCGTCCGGCTGCTCGATCTCGGCAAGGTCCGCATCGGCAACGAAGGCTATGTGAAGGCGAACAAGAGCTTCGGCGCGACGACGCTGCGCAAGCGCCATGCCGCGCTGAAAGGCCAGTCGCTCAAGCTGCAGTTCAAGGCCAAGTCGGGCAAGCTGCGCGTCCTGACGATCACCGACGGCTCGCTGAGCCGCTTCGTCAAGCGCTGCCAGGATCTGCCCGGCCAGCATCTGTTCCGCTGGATAGACGCCGACGGCGTGGCGCATCCGGTGACCTCGTCGGACGTCAATGCCTATATCCGCGAGGCGATGGGCGCCGACTTCACCGCCAAGCATTTCCGTACCTGGAGCGCGAGCGTGCTCGCCTTCGAGGCGCTGGCCAGCGCACCCAAGGACATCAGCCTCAAGACGATGCTTCTGCCGGTGTGCGAAGCGCTTGGAAACACCCCGGCGATCGCGCGCAAATCCTATGTCCACCCGGCGCTGCTCGCTCTGGCGAAGGACGGCCAGGCGGCATTCCGCGCCGGCTTGCGCCTGCCGCGCAGCACGCAGCATCTGTCGCGTGCCGAACGCGGCTTGATCGCCTACCTCGAAACCGGCACGCCGACGGTCCCCGCCCGGGCCGCCTGAAAGTAGCTACCGATGACCAACAAGACCGCCGCGCTCCTGCCGCCGATCCGCGTGCGCAATTTCGACGATCAGATCCGCAGCCTGATTGCGACGACCTATCGCTGGATCGGGACACAGTGGCTCCAGATCATCATCGCGGTGGCGGTCGCCAGCGCGATTGTCGTCGCCCTGCATTTCATCCGCCGGCTCGCGCGCAAATATTGCGCGCGCCCGAGCGGACCCAATCGCTGGATCGCGGTCATCGCGCGCGCGGTCGTCGCCACGGGCAACATCTTCATGGTGATCCTCGCGGTGAAGGTGGTCAGCGCGGCCAATTTCGCGGGCACGCCGTCCGAAGTCCGCTCCACGATCAACTTCCTGTGGATCCTGGCCGCCGGCTATCAGGGCGCGATCTGGGCGCGCGAGATCATCATCGGCGCGATCGAATATCGCACCGCCGGCGAGCATTATTCGGGCGAGGCGATCGGCAGCGCGATGGGGATCATCCGCATCCTCGTCGGTTTCGCGGTGTTCGCGATCGCGGCGATCGTCGTGCTCGACAATCTCGGCGTCAACGTCACTGGCCTCATCGCCGGGCTCGGCGTCGGCGGCATCGCGATCGGTCTGGCGGCACAGGGCATCTTCGCCGATCTGTTTGCAGCGCTGGCGATCATCTTCGATCGGCCATTCCGGCGCGGCGACGCGATCAGCTACGACAAGAGCTCGGGCACGGTCGAGGCGATCGGCCTCAAGTCGACGCGCATCCGCGGCGTCACCGGCGAGGAGCGGATCGTCGCCAACAAGCAGCTGCTCGAAAAGGAAATCATCAACAATACGCAGCGCGCCTATCGCCGCGTCGTGTTCACGCTCGGCATCGTGCAGTGGACCCCGATCGAGACGCTCGAAGCGCTCCCGACGATGATCAAGGACGTGATCGAGGAAAAGGGCATGAAGTTCGTCCGCGCGGGCTTCACCACCTTCGGCGCGAGCAGCTACGATTTCGACATCGAGTTCGATTCGCCGAGCGCCGCCTTCCAGGAGTTTTACGACGCACGGCATCTCGTCGGGCTGGCGATCATCCGCTGCCTCAACGAGGCCGGGATCAGCCTGGCCTATCCGACGCAGACCAGCTTCACTGCCGCGCCCGACGGCGAGATGGTGCTTCCCTACGCGCAGACCGATCCGCACCCGACCCCCGGCAAAGCGGCGCCGCCGTCCGTTCCCGAAACCCGCCAGGGTACCGGGGCGAGCCCCAGCAGCTCGGCGGCCGATGGCGACTCAGGCCACGGCTAGCGCCTGATCCGATCCGTCCGGTCGCTTTCGCCGGTCAAATTCCAGCTTCGTAACGGCTGAGCAGCCCGAGCGCGTGCCTTGGTGTGCAGTCGCGCGACTCGGGCGTCAGCGCGGCGCGGCAAGCAGCGCGTTTAGAACATCGGGTTCGCTCGCACGGTGGCGCAAGCGTATGGATTTACGGGCATTGGACGCTACGGCTAAGGCAACGTTCCGGTTTCCGGTCGGGTGAGGCTTGCGCAAGAGCACGGCGGATGCCATTTGCGCTGCCGAGCGCCTTTGCAAGGAATATAGCGATGGCGCCAGCTTTGGGGGATGCCGTGACGACTGTAACAGCACAGGAAATGGCCGGCCGGATCGGCACCGAGCAGGTGTCGGATTGGGTCGAGGTCAGCCAGGACATGATCGACAAGTTCGCCGATGCGACGGGCGACCACCAGTTTATCCATATCGATCCGGCCAAGGCGGCGCTGACGCCGTTCGGCGGGACGATCGCGCACGGCTTTCTGACGCTGTCGCTGATGCCGCTGCTCGCGTCGAAGATCATCGATCCGGTAACGGTCGAGGGCGTCAAGATGGGCGTCAACTATGGCGGCAACAAAGTCCGCTTCCTCCAGCCGGTCCGCTCGGGCAAGCGCGTCCGCGGGCGCTTCAAGCTGCTGAGCTTCGACGAGAAGCGCCCGGGCCAGTGGCAGCAGACCAACGAGTTCTCGGTCGAGATCGAAGGCGAGGAAAAGCCCGCGATGATCTCGGAATGGATGTCGCAGATTTTCGTTTGAACCGTCGCAGCCCGTGGCCCTCTCCCGCCCTTCGCGGGAGAGGGTTGGGTGAGGGCCTTCTTCTCATCGACGCGCGAAGCAGAAGAAGACCCTCACCGACTGCGACTAGGCCCGCCGGAAGACGGCGGACCAAGTCTCCGTAGCCTCTCCCGCGCAGGCGGGAGAGGGTTTGCAAGAAGGAAGAAACCCATGCGTTCCGCCGTCATCGTCTCCACCGCCCGCACCCCGATCGGCCGCGCCTATCGCGGTGCGTTCAACAACACCCCCGCCCCCACGCTGGCGAGCCACGCGATCAAGGCCGCGGTCGAGCGCGCCGGGATCGAAGGCGGCCTGGTCGACGATGTCGTCTTCGGCTGCGCGCTCCAGCAGGGGCACCAGGCCGGCAACATCGCGCGCACCTCGCTGCTGCGCGCAGGGCTCCCCGTCACCGTGCCGGGCATGTCGGTCGATCGCCAGTGCGCCTCGGGCCTGATGGCGATCGCCACCGCCGCCAAGCAGATCATCACCGATAACATGGACATCACCATCGGCGGCGGCGTCGAGAGCATCAGCCTCGTCCAGACCCCGCAGATGCGCGTCGCGCCCGATCCCGAGCTGATCGCGATGCACAAGGACGTCTACATGTCGATGCTCGCCACCGCCGAGACGGTCGCCAAGCGCTACAATATCAGCCGCGAAGTGTGCGACGAATATGCGCTCGAATCGCAGCGCCGCACCGCGGCCGCGCAGGCCGCCGGTTACTACGATACCGAGATCGTCCCGGTCACCGCGAACATGGCGGTCACCAACAAGGAGACCAAGGAAGTCACCTACAAGCAGGTGACGCTGTCGAAGGACGAGGGCAACCGCCCCGAGACCACGCTCGAGGGCCTGCAGGCGCTCCAGCCCGTCATGGGCCCGGGCATGAACGTGACGGCAGGCAACGCCTCGCAGCTGTCGGACGGCTCGTCGGCGTCGGTGCTGATGGAAGAGAAGATCGCCTCGCAGCGTGGTCTCCAGCCGCTCGGCCGCTATGTCGGCATGGCTGTCGCGGGCACCGAGCCCGACGAGATGGGCATCGGCCCGGTCTTCGCGATCCCCAAGCTGATCGAGCGCTTCAACCTGAAGATGGACGATATCGGCCTGTGGGAGCTCAACGAAGCCTTCGCGGTGCAGGTGCTGTATTGCCGCGACAAGCTCGGCATCCCGAACGAGCTGCTCAACGTCTCGGGCGGCGCGATCTCGATCGGCCATCCGTATGGCATGACCGGAGCCCGCGCGACCGGCCACGCGCTGATCGAAGGCAAGCGTCGTGGCGCGAAGTATGTCGTCGTGACGATGTGCATCGGCGGCGGCCAGGGTGCGGCCGGGCTGTTCGAGGTCCTGTAATTGAAACGCGGCTTCGTACCGCGTATTCATCTCACGGCGACGTCATAGGCGCCTCTCGTATGGGCCCCGGTTGTGCTAGCAGCCGGGGCCCAATACGCTTGAAACCGGACTGCTCGACCGAGTCGATAGGACACAGTCTTGCTCAAAGCGCGTTTCGCTAAACGAGACGCCCCTTTCCCCTAGCAAGCATGCCGCCTGACATCACGCCCCGCAACCAACCCCGCGTTCCGTCGTTTCCTTCCCGAACCATCCTTCAGGAGAGACGCCCATGGCCGACACGCACGAAATCACCCAGACGCTGTGGAAGAAGATGGCCGACAGCCCCTTCCTGATGGTCGGTCCGGCTGACGGATCGTCGCACAGCGAGCCGCTCACCGCACAGCTCGACAAGGATCTGGTCGACACCTTGTTCTTCTTCGTCGGCAAGGACAATCGCCTGATCGGTGGCGGCAAGGTGATGGCGCAGTTCGTGTCCAAGGGTCACGATTTCTTCGCCTGCATCGCCGGCACGATCGCGCAGGACAACGACCGCGCGATGATCGACAAGCTCTGGAACAAGCAGGTCGAGGCCTGGTTTCCCGGCGGCAAGGAAGATCCCAACCTCGCGCTGCTGCGCCTGAAGATCGACAATGCCGAGCTGTGGGAAACCGACATCTCGTTGTCGGGTCGCCTCAAGATGCTGGTCGGCGGCACGATCAAGTCCGACGAGAATGGCAGCCACGCCGTCGTCGACACGACCGCAGCCTGACAAAAACGGTTCGGCCCTGCCTTCACCGAAGACAGGGCCGACGAAATACCTACGAGAAAGCGCGCGGCGTCAGCCGTGCGCCTTCATCCATTCCTCGACCACCGGTGCCACCTTGTTGCGCCACTTCGAGCCGTTGAAGATGCCGTAATGCCCGGCACCCTCGGCCATGTAATAGCGCTTCTTGTCGTCGCTCAGGCTGGTCGCGATCGTCAGCGCTGCCTTGGTCTGGCCCAGCCCCGAAATATCGTCCTTCTCGCCCTCGATCGCCAGGATCGCGATGTCGGTGATCGCGGCCGGATCGACCACGCGTCCCCGGTGCGTCATCGTGCCCTTGGGCAGCGCATGGTCCTGGAACACGACATCGATCGTCTGCAGGTAGAATTCGGCGGTCATGTCGCAGACCGAGCGATATTCCTCGTAGAATGCCTTGGTCGAGTCGGCCTGAAGGTCCTCGCCCTGGACGAGATGTTTGAACAGCTCGTAATGCGACATCATATGGTTGCCGAGGTTCATCGACATGAAGCCGGCAAGCTGCAGGAAGCCGGGATAGACGCGGCGCCCGGCACCCGGGAAATTGCCCGGGATCGTCGCGATGACGTTCTGGCTGAACCAGCTGTGCGGCCGCTCGGTCGCCAGCGTGTTGACCGCGGTCGGCGCCTCGCGCGTATCGACCGGCCCGCCCATCATCGTCAGCGTCTTGGGGCGGCACGGATTGTTGTCGGCGCTCATCACGCAGGCCGCGGCATAGCACGGCACCGACGGCTGGCAGACCGCGAGCATGTGCGTGCCCCCCTGCCCTTCGTTCGGGCCGATCGCCTCGAGGAATTCGATCAGATAATCGACATAATCGTCGAGATCGAACTTGCCGTCGCTCATCGGCACCAGCTTCGCGTCGCGCCAGTCGGTGATGTAGACGTCGGCGACCGGCAGCATCCGCTCGACCGTGCCGCGCAGCAGCGTCGCATAATGTCCCGACATCGGCGCGACGATCAACAGCTTGGGGCCGCCCTCGACGCCAACACGGCGGAAGCGCTTGAGTTGCCCGAAGGATTTGCGCAGTACCACGTCTTCGACAATCGCCACTTCGGCGCCATCGACCGTCGTGCTGTCGAGTCCGAAGGCGGGCTTGCCGCGCGGCGCCGCGGCGTGCGCAAACACCTCGAGCGCGGAGCCGAGCACCGCGCCACCACCGAAATAGGCGAAGGGATTGGCGGGATTGCTCAGCAGTCCGGCACTGAAATCGGCCATGGCGCTGGCGCCGGCCAGCATCGACTTCTGCATTTCGTAAGCGTTGTAAAGCATACCGGACTTTCTAGCAGACAATCACGAATGTCAAAATACTGTCTATGCTGCATTGCGGCAAACGGCAATGCCGGGGTTGCCGCAATTCCGTAGCGGATTGAGGCAGGTCGTGGTGCCTGCTACGCACCGCAGATGGTCGAAACACAACCCGCCGCCGTCCCGATCGATCCCTCCGTCGCGCCACCTCGACCCAGTGGGCGCAAGCTTGCCAGCCTGGCGATGGTGTGGCGCTACACGTCGCGGTATCCGATCCAGCTTACGATCGCGCTAATGGCGTTGTTCGTCACCTCGACCACGACGCTCGCGACGTCGTGGAGCATCAAGTCGGTGATCGACCGCGGTTTTACGCACGGTGCGGGCGATGTCGCGCATATCGACCATGTCTTCTACGATCTGCTCGGTTTGGTTTTCGTCCTCGCGATCGCAACGGCGATCCGCTTCTATTTCGTGTCGTGGCTCGGCGAACGCACAGTCGCCGACATTCGCATCGCGGTGCAGGCCAACCTCTTGCGGCTCGCGCCGCGCTGGTTCGAGGAGAACCGCCCGTCCGAAGTCGCCTCGCGGCTGACCTCGGACACCGCGCTGATCGAAGGCGCCGTCGGCACGACGGTGTCGGTCGCGCTGCGCAACGGGCTGACCGGAATCGGCGGCGTGATCCTGCTGTTCGTCTTCGCGCCTAAAATGGCGCTGTCGATCGTGATCGGCGTGCCGCTGATCATCCTGCCGATCATGCTGCTCGGCCGCCGCGTGCGCAGCCAGTCGCGCGCGAGCCAGGACCGTATCGCCGATATCGGGTCGATGGCGGTCGAGACCTTCACCGCGATGAAGATCGTCCAGGCGTTCGGCCAGGAGGAGCGCGAGGCGAAGCGCTTCGGCGATGCGGTCGATCGCAGCCTCGACGCCGCCAAGCGCCGCATCGCGACGCGCGCGATCATGACCGCGCTGGTGATGGGCCTGCTGTTCGGCGCGGTCACGCTGCTGATGTGGTCGACCGTCGGCGACGTCGCCGCCGGGCGGCTGTCGGCGGGGTCGCTCGCGGGCTTCCTCGTCACCGCGACGCTGGTGACGGGATCGTTCGGCTCGCTGACCGAAGTCTATGGCGACCTGCTGCGCGCCTCGGGTGCGGCCGAGCGACTGTCCGAACTGCTCGCCGAAGTGCCCGAGATCCGCGCGCCGGCGCAACCCGCCGCGCTCCCCGTGCCCGCGCGCGGCACGCTCGAGTTCGACCATGTCGAGTTCCGCTATCCGAGCCGCCGCGACGTCGCCGCACTGCACGATTTCTCGCTGTCGGTGCGTCCCGGCGAAACCGTCGCGATCGTCGGGCCGTCGGGCGCGGGCAAGACCACCTTGTTCCAGCTGATCCAGCGCTTCTACGATCCCGAGGCGGGCAGCGTGCGGATCGACGGCGTCGACCTGCGCAACGCCGACCCGGCCGAAGTCCGCGCGCGGATCGCAATGGTGCCGCAGGAGACCGTGATCTTCGGCGCGTCGGCACGCGACAATCTGCGCTACGGCCGCTGGGACGCGCCCGACGACGCGCTGTGGGCCGCCGCCGAGGCCGCCAATGCCGCCGAATTCCTCCACAAGCTTCCCGAAGGTCTCGACACCTTCCTCGGCGAGGGCGGCGCGCGGCTGTCGGGCGGCCAGCGCCAGCGTGTCGCGATCGCGCGCGCGCTGCTGCGCGACGCGCCGATCCTGCTGCTCGACGAAGCGACCAGCGCGCTCGATGCCGAGAGCGAGCGGCTCGTCCAGGAAGCGCTCGAGCGCCTGATGGCCGAGCGCACCACGCTCGTCATCGCGCACCGCCTCGCCACCGTGCGCGCCGCCGAGCGGATCATCGTGATGCGCGAGGGCCGGATCGTCGAGCAAGGCAACCACGCCGCGCTGATCGGCGAAAGCGGCCTGTACGCGCGGCTGGCGAGCCTGCAGTTCAACGAAGCGGCGTAGGGCTTCTTCCTCCCCTCCCGCTTGCGGGAGGGGCTGGGGGAGGGCATGATCCCCCCCACCGCGCGGATGGAAGGGCCCTCCCCCGACCCCCCACGCAAGCGGGAGGGGAGAACAATGCGCGACTTCGACATCATCGTGTACGGCGCGACCGGCTTCACCGGCCGCCTCGTCGCCGAATATCTGACCCAGATCGGCGCGCAGCGCTGGGGCATGGCGGGCCGGTCGCTGTCCAAGCTGCAGGAAGTCCGCGACCTGATCGGCGCGCCCGCCGACACTCCGCTCGTCACCGCCAATTCCGATGACCCCGCCAGCCTGCGGAGCTTGTGCGAGCGCACCCAGCTCGTGCTCACCACGGTCGGCCCCTACCAGCTCTATGGCAGCGACCTCGTCGCTGCCTGCGCCGAAACCGGCACCGCCTATGTCGACCTGTGCGGCGAGCCCGCCTGGATGCGCCAGATGATCGACGCACATCACGAAACCGCCAAGCGCACCGGCGCGCGCATCGTCTTCTCGTGCGGGTTCGATTCGATCCCGTTCGATCTCGGCGTGCTCGCGCTGCAGGACGCCGCCAAGGCCAAGTTCGGTCATCCGATGCCGCGCGTGAAAGGCCGCGTGCGAAAGATGCAGGGCGGCGCCTCGGGCGGCACGGTGGCGAGTCTCAAGGCGACGCTCGCCGCCGCGGCCAGGCATCCCTCGATCCTCGGCCTGCTCACCAACCCCTTCGCGCTGACCCCCGGCTTTACCGGGCCGCATCAGCCGACCGGCCTGCTGCCCGAATATGACCGGACGATCGAGGCGTGGGTCGCGCCGTTCATCATGGCGCCGATCAACACCAAGAACGTCCATCGCACCAACTTCCTGCTCGGCGAGGCATATGGCGCCGACTTCGTCTACGACGAGATGATGGTCGCGCCCGGCCTCGGCGAAATGGGCAAGGCCGCCGCCGAGGCGATCGCGCGGATGAACCCGCTCGCCAGCGACAAGGGCCCCAAGCCTGGCGAAGGCCCCTCGCCCGAGGAACGCGACGCCGGCTTCTACGACCTGCTGTTCATCGGCGAAGGCGCCAACGATGCGCGGATCGATTGCGTCGTCACCGGCGACAAGGATCCGGGCTATGGCTCGACGAGCAAGATCATCGCCGAGACCGCGCTGTGCCTGGTCGAGCAGATCGCGGGCGCCAAGGACAAGGGGGGCGGAATCTGGACGCCGGGCGCGCTGATGGGCGCCGGGCTGAAGGATCGGCTGCAGGCCAAGGCGGGGCTGACGTTTCAGGTGGGATGACCGCCCTCACGCCGCTTACGGTTCGCCACCCTGTCCCGGCAGGATCGGGCGGAGATCGCCGGCCACCATCGCCCGCCCCTTGCCGAGCGCCTTGGCATTGTAGAGCGAGAGATCGGCGCGTTGGAGAATCTCGCTGCGGGTCATGATCTCCTCGTCCAGCCGGCAGGCCCCGACCGTCGCGCCGACAACGATCGTCGAGGCCTCGCCGTCGACCGGCAGGACCAGGTCGCGCAGCAACGTCTCGAGATAGGCCCGCAGCGCGTCGACGGTCGCAGGGTCGGTGATGCACAGGACGAACTCGTCGCCGCCGAGCCGTGCCGCAAAGCCGATCCGATCGGCATGCGCCGCCAACACGGCCGCGACGCGCTGCAACACGTCATCCCCGGCATGATGGCCAAAGGTGTCGTTGACCGCCTTGAAATTGTCGAGGTCGAGCAGGAGCACCGCGAACGCCCTGTCGCGATTGCCGCGTTCGATATGCTGCGCGAGAAACCGGTTGAGCGCAGCGCGGTTTGCCAGGCCGGTCAGCTCGTCGGACAGCGCGGTGCGCTCGAGCGCCTTCTCGATATGATGCTGCGCGGTCACGTCCTGGCAGACCCCGATCAGATAGGCCGGCGCTCCGTTGATCCGCTCGACCTCGCCGATGTTGCGGATCCGGCGATGCTCGCCGCGAGCGCTGACGATATAGGTCTCGATCTCGTAGGGCTTGCCGCTGTCGATCGCGCGATCGATGGCCTGCATCAACAGCTCGCGATCCTTTGGCGGATAGAATTCCAGCGCGCGGTCCAGCGTAGGGACTCCGCCGTGCGGATCCAGGCCGAAGATGCAAAAGGCTTGCGGCGTCCATTCCATCGTCGTCGTTGCGAGGTCGAGCCGCCACGATCCCGTATCCGACAGGCGCTCGGCATGATTGAAATGCGACCACCAGCGCGACGGCGCGGTCGCACTTGGGGTCGGCACCGGCTCGCCTGCGAAGGCCTGCCTGCGAAAAGCGCTCGGCATCAGGGCAACCCCGCCGAGCCCCGCCCGCGGCGCGTCGTCACGGGCGAGCCACTGCTGCGCAGAGCACGCTCCACCCGCCATTCCGTGCTGCGTTCGTGCATGCAACCGCGCACACTCGCCCTCCCCATTCCGAGACGCCGAAAAGAGTCCAGACCCATATTATAGGCTGCCTCGACGATCGGCGGGCGCGGAGCGCCAAATAGGGGATCAGGAGGACGTCAAGCGGGGTTCAGCGCTTCTTGCCCTGATGCCGGATGTTCGTCGGGCGCCCGCGATGCTTGATCACGCGCTTGGGCCGCCGGTCGTCGCTGTCGACGCGCGCGCCCCTGCCCTCGACCATCTCGAAGCGTAGCGCCCCCGAGACCGGGTTGGCCTCGGCCAGCCGCAGCTGGAGCTTCTGTCCGCTGGCATAGACCGTCCCGCTCTGGTCCCCGATCAGGGTGCGGCTCGCTTCGTCGAAGCGGAAATATTCGCCGCCGATATCGCGCACCGGCATCAGGCCGTCGCCGCCAATGCCCTCGACCGTCGCGAAGAAACCGAAATTGGTCACGCCGGTGATCCGCGTCTCGAGCACCTCGCCGACCTTCTCCGACAGATAGGCCGCGACATAGCGGTCGATCGTGTCGCGCTCGGCCTCCATCGCGCGGCGTTCGAGCATCGAGATGCTCTCGCCGATCTTCTCCATCGCCGCAGCCTCGCCCTCGGTCAGCCCGCCGGGCCCCAGATCATACGCCGCGACCAGCGCGCGGTGGACGAGCAGATCGGCATAGCGCCGGATCGGTGAGGTGAAGTGCCCGTAGCTGCCGAGCGCGAGCCCGAAATGGCCCATGTTGGCGGGGCTGTAATAGGCCTGCGTCTGCGTGCGCAGCACTTGCTCCATGATCTGCGGCCGCTCGTCGCGGTCGATCACCTTGTCGAGGATGTGGTTGAAGGTGCGCGGCTGGACGACCTGGCCGAGCGCGAACTCGATCCCGAAGGTCTTGAGATAGTCTTTCAGCGCGACAAGCTTCTCGCGGCCTGGCTGCTCATGGACGCGGTACATGACGGGTGCCTTCTTCGCCTCGAGCGCCTTGGCGGCGGCGACGTTGGCGGCGATCATGTAATCCTCGATCAACTTGTGCGCATCGAGCCGCTCGCGCGGCGCGACCGAGAGGATGCGGCCCTTCTCGTCGAGCATGACGCGGCGCTCGGGGAGGTCGAGATCGAGCGGTGCCCGCGCGGTGCGGGCTTTGTTGAGCGCGTGCCAGCACGACCAGAGGGGGAGGAGAGCGGCGAGGATGCCTTCGCTGTCCAAATCCCCCTCCCGCTTGCGGGAGGGGTTAGGGGAGGGGCGTGCCTCAATCGCATCGTCCGTCGCGTGGACAGCCCCTCCCCCAGCCCAGTTCGGGGTCGGATGTGCCCCCGGCACATCCTCGACAGCGCGGGGCGCTGTCGACCCCGAACTCGCGAGCGGGAGGGGAGCAGAAGGAGCAGGAGGGGAAGAAGACGCGTGGTGCGCATCCACCATCGCCTGCGCATCCTCATACGCCAGATTCGCCGCAATCCGCACCACCGCACGCGTGAATCGCCACGACTTCAGCGCCCCATCCTTGCCGATCCGCAAATGGCACGCGAGCGCCGCCCGATCGACGCCCTCCTTCAGCGAACACATCTCCGCCGACAAACTCTCCGGCAGCATCGGCACGACCCGATCGGGAAAATACACGCTGTTGCCACGCCGCCGCGCCTCGCGGTCGAGGCTCGCCCCCGGCCGAACATAGAAGGACACATCGGCAATCGCGACGATCGCCTTCCAGCCGCCATCGTTAGAAGGATCATCGTCGGGCGCCGCCCACACCGCATCGTCATGGTCGCGCGCATCGGCCGGGTCGATCGCGACGATCGGCAAATGGCGTAAATCCTCGCGCTTCTCGCCGAGCGGCTGCGCGGCGACACGCACCGCCTCGTCGAGCGTCTCGGACGAGAACACATCGGGGATACCAAGCTTGTGGATCGCGATCAGCGAGAAGCTGCGCGGCGCGAACGGATCGCCGAGCACCTGCGTCACGCGCACCGTCATCCGCGGCGGGCGCCCCGCCATCTCGGCGAGCACCAGATCCCCCACCTGCGCCTCGCCCGCGTCGGACACCTGGAACTCGCGCCGCTCCTTCTTCTCGACGCCCTGCAGCCACAGCGTCTTGCCCTCCTGGCGCAGCACGCCGAGCACGAGTTCCTCGCCCTTGGGCAAGGTCTTCATCGGGTGCGCGATCAGGCCCTGCCCGGCCTCCTCGGTGCGCGCCAGCACGCGGTCGCCGACGCCGAGTGCGCCATTCTTCTTCTCGCGCACGCGCAGCTTCGGCGCCGGCGTCGTCGCTTCCCAGCGCTCGGGCACCGCCCAGACATTGCCGCTGTCATCGACGTCGACGATCCGGAGCACGGTCACCTTGGGCACCCCGCCCATCTTGTGGAAGGCGCGGCCCGGAGCGCTGTCGATCAGCCCTTCGTCGGCCATGTCCTTGAGCAAGGCTTTGAGCAAAATCTTGTCCTGCGCGGTCAGCCCGAAGGCGCGCGCAATCTCGCGCTTGCCCGCTGGCACGTCGCTTTCGGCGATGAAGGCGAGGATCTGGTCGCGGCTGGGCAGACCGGGGGTGCGCTTGACTGGCTTGGGCATCGGGACAGCGATACGCGACTGGCGTCCAAACGGCAAAGGGCGCGGCATTTGCGTCGCCATTGCCGTTCGGGCTGAGCCTGTCGAAGCCCCGCTCTCCACAAGCGACGCAATCGCTCGCGGAGCGGTGCCCTTCGACAGGGCCGGGGCGAACGGCGGGACTTCAGAACCGCTGCGAAATACCGATCTTCGCGGTGAAGCCGAGCGGGTTCGCCGTGAACGGATCGTAATTCTGGTCGAGCCGCGCGAACGGCGGCGCCTTGTCGAATATGTTGAGCGCCGACAGCGTCAGCGTCGATCCCGTGCTGCGCAGGAAGAATCGGAAGGTCGCATCGAAGGTCCCGAACGGCTTGATGTTCTTGCCCCCGGTCACCGATGCGCCCGCCAGCGCCCCGGCATTGGGCCCGAAGATCGCCGCGCCGCGCTGGTCGGTATAGCCGTCGATATAGTTGTACTGGACGCGCAGGCTGTGCCCGCCGACCGCACCCTGGACATAGGCGGTGCCCTTGATCCGCGGGATCGGATATGCCGTCGTCTGATAGTTGAGCAGGCCGACCCCGTCGAACGCCGGCTGGACGACGACCCCCTCGACCGTGATGTCCTTGGTCTTGTAGTCGATCACATAGGTGCCGCTGCCGCCGAACTCGAGGTTCGCGGCCCCCAGCCCGAAGCGATACGCCGCCTGCAGATCGAGCCCCGACGTCGTGACGTTGGCGCTGTTGATCGTCTGGGTGCGCAGCCGCTGGACGTTGGCGATGCCGCAGCCGGCGCCCGTGAAGGTGAAGCGCGCCTGCAACGCAGCGAACGCCGCATTGCCGCAATTGGCGGTGCCGCTCGCGCCGAACAGTGCGTTGACCATCCCCTGGATCGGCTCTCCCTCGATCGGCCCTTTCAGCTCGTAGCGATAATAATCGAGGCTCGCGCTGAAGCCGCCGCTGTTGAGCAGGATCCCGCCGCTATAGGTCGTCGCCTTCTCGGGCGAGAGGTCGGCATTGCCGTTGATGTCGACCGCGCGGAATGACGTGCCGATGATCTGCAGTGCGGTCAGGTTGCCCGACAATTGCTGCGCCGGCGGCCCGCGGAAGGTCGTCCCCGCCCCGCCGCGCAGCGCGAGCCAGTCGGTCACCTGCAATCGCACGCGGCCTTGCGGATTGAAGGTCGAGCCGACCCGGCCGCCATAATCCTCGTAGCGCGCCGACAGCTGCAGGTTGAGCCGGTCGAGCAACGGCACCTGCAATTCGCCGAAGAAGGCCTTGATGTCGTTGCTCGTCGACAGATTGGCATTGGTACCGAGGAAGCCGAGTGCCCCGGTCTTTTGCGTGCAGGTCGCGGCCGGGTTGAGCGGCGAGCCCGGGCACGGGTTGATCGCGATGTTGCTGTCGTTGTTGTAGAGCACCGAATAGTCGTTCTTGCGATATTGCGCACCGATCGCGAAGCTCAGGTCGCCGCCGGGCAGCCGCAGCCCGGTCTTGCCGCTCAGCACGAGATCCCCGACCAGCAGCCGGGTATTGTAGCGCGTGTTGGTGGTGCGGAAGAAATTGTCGAAGGTCGCCAGGTCGTTGATCAGGCCGGCACCGGGCGTCAGGCTGAACCCGGCGGGGTTGCGCGTCCCGGCAAAATTGGCGTTGGCCGCCCCGCTGACGCCATTCGAGGCGACCGCGGTCGAGAAGGGGTTGAAGAAGGTGCAGCCGTTGGTCCCGGCCAGCGCCGCGACCTGCGCGGCGGTCAGCCCGGCGCGCGATTGCGGCGTGGCAAAAGCGCAATTCGCCCCGCCGAAGCCCGCCAGCGCATTCTGCAGGAGATCCCCGAAGGTGTCGGTCCCCTCACCCTCGCGATTATATTGCGAATAAGTAAAACTGCCGGTCAGATTGAGGCCGGGCGTCACGTCATACGACAGGTCGGCGGTGAAGCGCATCTCCTCCGACACGCGCTTCGAATAGGCCGAGCCGCGATCGTCGCCATTGTTGCCGCGGAACAGCGGGTTGCCGCCGAGCAAGGCCGGGCGGAACAGCACCGGGAACGCAATTGCCGGCGCGAGCGGAACGCCGCCGGCGGTGATGCAGCCCGATGCAGCGCCGTACAGCGTGCAATAATCGCGCAAAGCGGGCGCATAGGTCGGGATGATGAACAGCCCCGCCCCGCCGCTCGCGGCATTGGCCGACGGCGGCAGCGTCGGTAGATAGGTGGGCGAGGTGGTGATCCGCGTCGAGCTGTAGCCGTAGAGCGCACTGGCCGAGAATTTGAGCGTATCGGTCAGCTGGATCGAGGTGTCGACAAAGGCCTGGATGCGATCCTCGGGCTCGACCAGATTGCCGAACTGGCCGTAATTGTTGAAGCAGCGATCGGTCGTCGAGCCCGCCTGGCTGCGGAACCCACCGAGCCCTTCGCAGCCGAGATCGCGGACGAAATTGGCCGAGCCGGCAAAGCCGAAATTCCCCGGGTTGCCGCCGCCGGTATAGCCGCCTTGGGGATTGTTGGCATAGGGCTGGATCGTGAAGTCGCGGTCGGTGGTGCGCAGTTCTGAGCGATGCTGGTAGCCGATCGAGGCGAGGAAATGCAGCCCGTCGCCATTGTGGCCGAAGCTGAGATTGGCGGTGTAATCGCCCTTCGACCCGCGGATGTAGCGATAATCGCCCGAGGCGAGGAAACCCTTCTGATCGGTACGCGTGATGAAGTTGACGACGCCGGCGATCGCGTCCGAGCCGTAGGTCGCCGCCGCGCCGTCCTTGAGCACTTCGACGCGGCCGATCGCGGCCGACGGGATCAGATTGACGTCGACGATCGGGATGCCGCCGCCGACCGCGACGAGGCGCTTGCCGTTGAGCAGGACGAGCGTGCGCTGCGGACCGAGACCGCGCAGATTGACCGAGGCGACGCCCTCATTGCCCTGGCTGCGGCTGTCGAACTGGTTGGCATCGCCGATCACCCCGCTCGACGTCGGCAAATTCTTGAGCAGGTCGACCGCGGTCGGCGTGCCCTGGCGCGCGAGTTCCTCGCTCGAAATGACGTCGACCGGGATCGCGGCGTCCTCGGGCGTGCCGCGGATCAGCGATCCGGTGACGACGATATCGGGTCCGGAGGCATCGTCGGGTGGCGTCTGCGGCGCGGGGACGGCGACTTGCGCGAGCGCTGGCTGCGCTAGCCCCATCGTCAAGGCGAACAAGGCACAGGACGTCACATAGCGCGCGCGCATCATATCTCTCCCCTGCGGACCAGAGCGCTTGTCGGCTCCATACCCTAAGCTCGAATTGACGCCGATACGGTCCTAATGTCAAGCGGGCGCACAGCGCGATCCGCTACGTAAATGTACGTGGCGGTTCAGCGGCTTGCGGAGAGGTGGCCCCGAATTGGCCAGAACGGATCTTCTAATCAGCGCGAGGGAGCGAGATTTCGGGGCGAAGATGCGACGGCGCGCAACCGGACTGCGTGCAGGGAACGGAGCGGCTCAGTAGCCGTTCAACCGCGCGAAACGCTCGCGGTGGAACGCCGCATTGCCCCACATCGTCTCGAGCACGCGCGCGCGCTTGATGTAGAAGCCGGCGTCGTAATCGTCGGTCATGCCGATCCCGCCGTGGAGTTGGATCATTTCGCGGCTGACGAGGTGGAGCGTGTCGCTCGCGACCGCCTTGGCGAGGCTGACCGCCTGGTCGATGTCGGACCGCCCGGCATCGATCGCCTCGAGCGCCCCCTCGACCGCCGAGCGCATCAGCTCGAGCTCGGTGAACATCTTCGCCATGCGGTGCTGCAGCGCCTGGAAGGTCGAGAGCTGCTGGCCGAACTGGACGCGCGTCTTGAGATAATCGTTGGTGGTGGCGAACGCCTGTTCGGCCATGCCGAGCATCTCGGCGCACACCGCGGCGGTCGCGCGGTCGATCACCTGCGCGGTCAGCGACGCATCGCCCAGTTTCTCGGCGGGCGCAGCGTCGAACGTCACCTGCGCGTGGCTGCGCGAGTCGGCCATATGGCGCGGCGAACGCGTGACGCCCGCATCGCTCGAGACAAGATACAGGCCATCGACGGCAGCCACGACGAACACGCCCGCGCTGTCGCCCTCGGCGACGAACGCCTTGGTGCCGCTGAGTTTGCCGTCGACGACGCTCGTCGCGATCTTCGCGGGATCATGGACGGGGCCCTCGTCGATCGCGAGCGTCGCGACGACCGCGCCGCTGGCGATCTGCGGCAGCCACCGCGCCTTCAGCGCGTCCGATCCGCCCATCAGGATCGCGGTCGCCGCCGCCGAGGTCGACGCGAGGGGCGACGCCGCGAGATTGCGTCCGAGCTGTTCGAGCACCAACCCGAGCGAGAGATAGCCGAACGCCGTGCCGCCATGCTCTTCGGGGATGACGATCCCCGGCAGGCCCATTTCGCCAAGCGTCGCCCAGGCAGCGGGATCATACCCCTCGGCCGGCGCCACCGCGCGCATCTTGCGGAACGCGCTGACGGGCGATTGCTCGTCCGACCATTCGCGCACCATGTCGCGGAGCATCGTCTGTTCGTCGTTGAGTACGGCCATCGCGCTATCCCCTCGTCTGAATGGAAAACGGGGGAGGATGGCTTTAGCCATCCTTCACCCCGCCCCTCTCCGGCCCGCCGCGCGTCACACGTGGCAGCCTATCCTTGAATTACTGGTGGTCGAGCATCCCGAGGATGCGCTTGGAAATCACGTTGTTCTGGATCTCGGTCGATCCGCCATAGATCGAGACCGCCTTGCCCCACAGCCAAGTCCGCGTCTGCGTCAGCTCGTCCTCGCTGAAGCCCTCGCCTTCCCAGCCGAGCCCGGCCATCCCCATGATCTCGATCGACAGTTCTGCGCGATCCTGCGTGATGCGCGCGCCGACATTCTTCATGATCGAGGTGGCGGCCGACGGACCCTGGTTCGACTTGGCCTCGAGTGCTGCGCGGCGCAGCGTCAGCGCGAAGGCGCGGCTGTCCATCTCGTGCCGCACGATCCGCATCCGAAGATCGCTGTCGGGAACGCGGCCGCGCTCGTCTTCGCCGCGATATTCCTTGGCCAACTTCCCCATCGGCTTGCCCGCAAAAAGGCGCGATGCGCCGCCGCCGCCCGACAGGCTGTTGCGCTCATGCTGGAGCAGGCGCGTGCCGATTTCCCAGCCCTGCCCCTCGCGCCCGACCAGATTTTCCTTGGGCACCTTCACGTTGGTGAAGAAGGTCTCGCAGAAGGGCGACTGGCCCGAGATCATCGCGATCGGCCGGACGTCTACGCCGGGCGCGGTCATGTCGAGCAGCAGGAAGCTGATGCCGCCATGCTTCTGGCTCTTGTCGGTGCGGACGAGCGCGAAGCATTTGTCGGCCCATTGCCCGCCCGAGGTCCAGGTCTTCTGGCCGTTGACGATGTAATGATCGCCGGCATCTTCGGCGAAGGTCTGGACGTTGGCGAGATCGGAGCCGGCGTTAGGCTCGCTATAGCCCTGGCACCAGCGCACCAGCCCCTTGGCGATCGCCGGGATATGCTCCTGCTTCTGCGCCTCATTGCCATATTCGAGCAGCGTCGGCCCGAACATCATCACGCCCATCCCGCCGATCGGGTTCCACGCGCCGGCGCGCGCCATTTCCTCGTTCAGGACACGGATCTGCGCCTTGTCGAGCCCGCCGCCGCCATACGCCGCGGGCCAGCTCGGCACGCCCCAGCCCTTCTCGCCCATCGCGGCCTGCCACGCGGCCTGATCGGGCGAGAGCTCAGTCGGGCCTTCGAGCGCCGACAGCGCATTGTCCTTGCCCTTGAGCGACGCCGGGAAGTGATCCGCAAGCCAGGCACGCACTTCTGCGCGAAACCCGTCGAGCGGGGCTGCTGGAGCGTCGAGTTCGGGCGCAGTTGCCATGAAAGCTGTCCTTTCAGATCGAATCTGAAGATCGGGTATGGCGGCGCGATACGACAGAATGCCGGCGATGGGAAGAGCGATTGATGCGATCTCGACGCGCATATCCTCTCCCGCAAGCGGGAGAGGCAACGGAGACTTGGGTCGCGCTCCTTCAGCGCGGCCCTAGTCGCAGTCGGTGAGGGCCCTTCTTTTCGACCCCCAAGGACACGCAAGCAGAAGAAGGCCCTCACCCAACCCTCTCCCGCAAGCGGGAGAGGGCTACCGCGGGGCAACGGAGACCGACGCGAGAACCGATGTTTACCCGGCCCCAAATCGCGGTAAGCTTTGTCCAAAGGGGCCCCATCCGATGCCGTTCGCCAACCGCGCCGTGCCGATCGTGCTCGCTGCCGTGCTGATCGACACGATCGGCTTTGGCATCGTGCTCCCAGTGCTGCCAGCGCTGATCACCCGGCTTGGTCATGTCGGGATCGACGATGCCACCCGGATCGCGGGCTATATGCTCGTCGCGTTCGCGCTCGCGCAATTCGTCGCGGGGCCGGTGCTCGGCAATTTGAGCGACCGGTTCGGCCGCCGCCCGGTGCTGATCGCCTCGATGCTGGCGTTCGGCGCCGACTATGCGCTGATGGCGCTCGCCCCGACGCTCGCCTGGCTGTTCCTCGGCCGCGCGATCGCAGGGGTGGCCGGCGCGGTCTATGGCCCGGCGTCGTCGGTGATCGCCGACGTCACCCCGCCCGAAAAGCGCAGCGCGGCGTTTGGTTATGTCAGCGCCGCGTTTGGCATCGGCTTCGTAATCGGCCCCGCGCTCGGCGGGCTGATAGCCGGACTCGGCCCACGCGCGCCGTTCATCGCCGCCGCCGCGCTCGCCCTGGCCAACGCCGCGATCATGGCGGTGGCGATGCCCGAATCGCTCGCGCGCGAGCATCGCCGCCCGTTCCGCTGGCGCGACGCGCACATCGTCGGCGCGTTCAAACCCTTGTTCGAGAATCGCAGCGCGATCCCGCTGCTGATCGTCTGCGTCCTGTGGCAGCTCGCGCATATGGTCTACCCCGCGACCTGGGCGTTCTGGGCGACGATCCGTTTCGCGTGGAGCCCAGCCGCGATCGGGCTGAGCCTGGCGTATGTCGGGCTGGTGATGGCGCTGGTCCAAGGCCTGCTCGTCGCGCCGGTGATCGGGCGGATCGGCGACCGGCGCGCGCTGGTGATCGGCCTCGCGACGGGGGCGAGCGGCTTCCTCGCCTTCGCCTTCATCACTGCGGGGTGGCAGGCCTATGCGATCATGCTGCTCGCCGCGCTGTCGGGCTTCATTGGCCCGGCGATCAACGGCCTGCTGTCGCGAATGGCGGGGCCCGATCGGCAGGGCGCGTTGCAGGGCGGCCTCGCGAGCCTCGGCAGCGTCGCAGCGATCGTCAGCCCGCTGCTGATGACGCAAACGCTCGCCGCCGGGGTCGAGCACGGGTTTCCGGGCGCGGCGTTCCTGCTCGCCGCGGTGCTTGCGGCAACAGCGCTCGGCGTCGTCGCGTGGAAAGTGTCCAACCGTGCGCCCGCTGCGACAGCAGCAGTTGCGGAGGCGTAACGGCTCTCCCATCTGGGGCGCGACACCACAGGAGCAAGCGCATGATCGACCTGCATTATTGGCCCACGCCGAACGGCCACAAGATCACGCTGTTCCTCGAGGAAGCCGGGGTCGAGTATCGCATCGTGCCCGTCAACATCGGCTCGGGCGCGCAGTTCCAGCCCGATTTCCTCAAGATCGCCCCCAACAACCGCATGCCCGCGATCGTCGACCATGATCCGGTCGGTGGCGGAGAGCCGATCGCGATCTTCGAATCGGGCGCGATCCTGCTCTATCTCGCCGACAAATACGGCAAATTCATCGGCACCGACCTGCGGAGCCGCACCGAGACGGTGCAGTGGCTGATGTGGCAGATGGGTGGCCTCGGGCCGATGCTCGGGCAGAACCACCATTTCAGCGGCTACGCGCCCGAGAAGATCCCCTACGCGATCGACCGCTACGTCAACGAGACCAACCGGCTGTACGGCGTGCTCGATCGCCGGCTCGAGGGCCGCGACTTCATCACCGGCAGCTATTCGATCGCCGACATGGCCTGTTACCCGTGGATCGTCCCGTATGAGCGGCAGGGCCAGAAGCTCGAGGACACGCCCAATCTCAAGCGCTGGTTCGACGCGATCGCCGCGCGGCCCGCGACCGTCGCCGCTTATGCCAAGGGCGCAGCGATCAGCGAGAACAAGCCGATGACCGAGGAAGCCAAGAAAGTGCTGTTCGGACAGACGGCGAAGGTGCTCGGGTAAGGCGATCCCCCCGACCTCAAGCCGGGGGGGGGGGCCGGAAGCGTTACGCGCTGGCGCTCGGGCGGGCACTCGCCCGGGCATGCCAGTCGCGCAACGCGCCCAGTTCCTCGGGCACCGCGATCCCCACGAACCCCGCGAAATCGATCGTCGTCAGCAGCACGATATCCGCGATCGAATAGCCCGCTCCGTCGAGCCATTCGCGCCCGCTCAGCGTCGTATCGAACTCGCGCATCGCCTCGAGCACGCGCGGCCGCTGCGTCTCGCCATAATCGGGAAATTGCGGCTTGATGACGCGCGCGGTGAAGGGGTGGGTGTGCAGCCACACCTGCGTCAACGGCGACCCCATCCGCAATTCGACGCGCCGCAACGCCTGCTCGACCTCGGCGACGCCGCGCGCGCCTTGGCCGAACAGGGCGGGCTCGGGATGAAGGCATTCGAAGTAGCGGCAGATCGCGACGCTTTCGGTGATCACGCTGCCGTCGTCGAGGTGCAGCGCAGGGATCTGCCCAAGTGGATTGACCTTGAGGAACGCCGCACCCTTATGCTCCATGTCGCGAATCGACAGCGTCGTGCTGGGCACGCTCAAGCCCTTTTCGGCAAGATAGATCCGCACGCGCCGCGGATTGGGCGCGGGGTTGGCCGCGTCGTAGAACAGCATGATGGCATCCCCCTAAAATGTATTTTCGAAGATCGCGTATGGCATTTTTCCGTCAGCTAGACTAGCGAATCGAACCCATGGACTTGCACAAAGAGACACGATGACCGCTGCCGAGATGCTTGCCGGCGACTTCGCCACCCTCCCCGACCTGATCCGTGCGCACGCCGCCGAGCACGGCGACAAGGTCGCACTGGCCGAGGCCGACGGTGAGCTCGATTATGCCAGCCTCGACGCGCTGATGGACCGCATCGCCACCGCCCTCCAGCGCGACGGCGTGGCGCAGGGCCAGGCAGTCGCGATCGTCGCCTCGGCCAGCATCGATTATGCCGCGGTATTCCTCGGCGCGCTGCGCGCCGGCTGCCTAGCCACCCCGCTCGCGCCTTCGGGCACGCCCGAGAGCATCGTCGCGATGATCGCCGATTGCGCCGCGCCGATCACCTTCGTCGATGCCGACGCCGCGAGCGCGCTCGCCGGGCAGCACATCCCCGGCAAACTCGTCCGCCTAAAGTCGCTCGGCACTTGGCTCGCGCCCGATGGTGCGAACCCCGCGCCCGTCACGATCCGCCCCGACGACGGCTTCAACATCATCTATTCGTCGGGTACCACCGGCACGCCAAAGGGCATCGTGCAGAGCCACGCGATGCGCTGGGCGCATATCAGCCGCAACGAAGCCGCGGGCTTCGCGACCGCGGTGACGATGATCGCCACCCCGCTCTATTCGAACACCACGCTCGTCAGCTTCCTCCCGACGCTCGGCTGGGGCGGCACCGTCGTGTTGATGAAGAAGTTCGATGCGCGCGGTTATCTGACCCTCGCCGAGCGCCACCGCGCGACGCACACCATGCTCGTGCCGGTGCAATATCAGCGGCTGATGGCGCTCCCCGATTTCGACACCTTCGACCTCGCGAGCTTCCGCTTCAAGACCTGCACCTCGGCGCCCTTCTCCGCCGCGCTGAAGGCCGACATCCTCGCGCGCTGGCCCGGGTTGCTCGTCGAATATTACGGCATGACCGAGGGAGGCGGCACCTGCCTGCTCGTCGCCAACGGCTTTCCCGACAAGCTCCACACCGTCGGCCGCCCGGTCGAGGGCCATGACATCCGCCTGATCGACGACGACGGCAACGAAGTGCCCCAAGGCGAGATGGGCGAAGTCGTCGGCCGCTCGCCGGCGATGATGACTGGCTATCACGGCCGCAGCGATGCGACCGCGGCGGCCGAATGGCACGATGCCGAAGGCAACCGCTACATCCGCCACGGCGATGTCGGGCGCTTCGACGCCGACGGCTTCCTCACCCTGCTCGACCGCAAGAAGGATCTGATCATCTCGGGCGGGTTCAACATCTATCCGACCGATCTCGAGGGGGTGCTGCGAACGCATCCCGCGGTCGCCGATTGCAGCGTGATCGGCGTGCCGTCCGAGGCGTGGGGCGAGACGCCGGTCGGCTTCTACGTACCCCATACCGGGGTCGATGCGAGCATCACGGAAATCCTCGACTGGACCAACGCCCAGCTCGGCAAGACGCAGCGGCTGTCGGCGCTCCACGCGATCGACGAGTTGCCGCGCAGCGCGATCGGCAAGGTGCTCAAGCGCGACTTGCGCGATCGTCTGGCGGAGACCGCAGCATGACCCCGATCCGCGAGATCCTAGCTGCCGCCACGCCGATCGACGGCGGCTTCCGCGCGCAGATCCCCAGCGACTGGCTGCAGGGCCGCACCGCTTATGGCGGCCTGTCGAGCGCGCTCGCGCTCCACGCCGCGCAGGGGATCGAGCCCGACCTGCCACCGCTGCGATCGGCGCAAGTGTCGTTCATCGGCCCGCTGTCGGGCGACGTGCGCGTCACAGCAACCAAGCTGCGCCGCGGCCGCACCGCCGCCTTCATCCAGGCCGACATCGTCTCGGACGCCGGACTCGGCTATCGCGCGGTGTTCGTGTTCATGGCCGAGCAGCCGTCGCGGGTCGAGCTGCAGGGCGGGCTCGCCGCCACGCTTCCGCCGCCTGCAGCGGATGCGAAACTCTACACCGGCCCCGACGAATTCTTCACCGGCAACTTCAACTTCCTCGATCTCAAGGCCGAAGCGCCGGGCGAGGCCGAATGGCTGCGCTGGGCCCGGCTGCGCGATTATGCGGGGATCGACCCGATGGTCGAGGTGCTCGCGCTCGCCGACGCGCTCCCGCCCGCGGCATTCAAGTTGTTCGGCAAGGAGTTCGTGCCGCTGAGCTCGGTGACGTGGATCGTCAATCTGCTCACGCCTGCGCCCGCCACGACCGACGGCTGGTGGCTGCTCTCGGCAGAGTCGCAGCACGCGATCAACGGCGGATCTAGCCAGACGATGATGCTGTGGAACTCCGACGGCGTGCCGATCGCGCAGGGCATGCAGAGCGTCGCGATCTTCGGCTAGCAGCCGCGCGGGGGGCACCAAACGGCCCGGGTGCGATTGGGGTGACGCGCGGTTTGACCGCTTTCGGACGATCAAACGCGATAGCTGTCGCTGCCGGATCAGGACGGGGATCAGTACGCCGGAGGAAAGGCCCGAAGATGTCGGATCGCCACCGTCATCATGAGCGCAGCGACGCCGATGGTGAAGATGATGGCCCCGAAACTGTGATCGACTTCCATATAGCGGCTCGACAGGAACAGGCCGAAAGACGAGCCGATGACGGCATATCGCGCCAGGGGCGGGAGCTGTCTGGAGCGTATCACCATCGCCAGGATGAGACCGACCCCGCACAGGGCCGCCGCCACGCTCACCAGACCACTGACCATGCCGCCACCTCCGCGCCCACGGTGTCCGCTTATCGTATCGGACGGCCATAGGCGCAAGGACCGGGTTTGATCGGGAGCGGCCGTTGCGACAGATTGCGACACTTCTTCGCGTCCGCGGCACAGTCGCGCGACAGGTTTCCCGCTATGAAAGGGGGCAGAAGGAACGGCGCCCCGCCCAGCCAGCACAGGAGTTTCCGTTATGTCGATCACGCGCTTTCTCGTCGCCACGACAGTCGCCGCGCTCGCCACTGCCGCCGCGGTCGCGCAGGGCGGCGGCGGCATGTTCCGCTCGGCGGATACCAATGGCGACGGGATGATCTCGCAGGCCGAAGCGCGGGCCGAAGCCGATGCCCGCTTCACCAGGCTGGACGCCAACAAGGACGGCTTCCTCACCGCCGACGAGATGAAGGGGCCCGGCGGTCGCATGATGGCGCGCGCCGACGGCGACAGCGACGGCAAGATTTCGCGCGCCGAATTCCTTGCCCAGGCCGATACGCGCTTCGCGCGGATCGACGCCAACAAGGACGGGCAGATCTCGCGCGAGGAGCTGACCGCCTGGATGGACCGCGCCCGCGCGATGCGCCCCGGCGGGGGTGGCCGCGCCGACCCCGCCGACGCGATCGCGCCGGCGCCGGCGACGACACCCCCACCCCCGGCGCCGACCACGCCGGGTCACTGATCCGGGCCCTTCCCCGGCCCGGACGCCGGGCGAGCTTCCCCCGGCTCGCCCGGCAGCCCCTTTCAAGAGCGCCACGCCATGCTAAGCACCGAACCGATGGCCGACACGCCGCATCTCTTGCTCGTCGACGACGAACGCTCGATCCGAGAGCCGCTCGCGCAGTATCTGACGCGGCAGGGCTTCCGCGTGACGCAGGCGGGCGACGCCGAGGGCGCGCGCGCGCGGATGACGGCCTATGCGATCGATCTCGTCATCCTCGACATCATGATGCCGGGCGAGGACGGGCTGTCGCTCACCCGCCATATCCGCGAGAGCGGCGAGGTGCCGGTCATCCTGCTCACCGCGCGCACCGAGGAGACCGACCGTATCGTCGGCCTGGAGATGGGCGCCGACGATTATGTCGTGAAGCCCTTCTCCCCGCGCGAACTGGCGGCGCGCGTCAAGGTCATCCTGCGGCGCGCGGCGGCGGGCGGCACGCGCCAGCATGCGCCCGAGAGCGGATCGTTCGCCTTTGCCGGCTGGGTGCTCAAATCGGGCGAGCGCACGCTGGTCGACCGCGAGGGCGTGTCGGTGCCGCTGTCGACCGGCGAGTATAATTTGCTCCACGCGCTCGTCACGCGCCCGCGCCAGGTGCTGACGCGCGACCAACTGCTCGACCTGACGCAAGGGCGCGAGGCCGCCGCGTTCGACCGCGCGATCGACAATCAGGTCAGCCGCCTGCGCCGCAAGATCGAGGCCGACGTCAAGGCCCCCGAGCTGATCAAGACGGTGTGGGGCGGCGGCTACACGCTCGCCGCCGAAGTGACGCGCCTTTGAGACTTTCGCGCCTGCAGACGATCCCGCGCAGCCTGTCGGGGCAGATGGCGCTGCTTATCGCGGTGGCGCTGTTCGTCGCGCAGGCGATCAATTTCACGCTCGCGCTGCAGGATCGTCGGCGCGCGCGGCTCGACCAGGCGACCGGACCGGTCGTCACGCGGATCATCGATGCCGACGAACGGATCGCCGCGGGCCGGCACATCGGCGCCGGGCGCGGCTGGAGCCGCCTGCATCTGGCACCTGCATCGCCGATCAAGCCGGGCGCCGAGCATGTGCGCGAGGTCGAGACGGCGCTCCACGCCGCATTGGCGGAGGCGGGCGTAAAGGTTGCCCGGATCGAGACCGAGGTCCTGCCGATCCAGCGCAATGACCCGCGGCTGCGCTACGTCAGCGCGCAGCGCGTCGAGCGACTGCTGCGCGGCGGTGCCGAGTTGCAGGTCGCGGTCGAGCGGCCGGGTGGGCAATGGCTGGTTCTCAACCTGCCGTGGACGCGTGACAATTCGGACATCTTCTGGCGGCTGATGGCGCAGACCGCGATCCTGTACATCGTCGTGCTGGTGCCGCTGCTGTGGGCGGGGCGACGCATCTCGCGCCCGCTGCGCGGACTCGCCGAGGCCGCGCGCAGCTTCCACCCCGGCGCCGCCGCCGACCCCGTTCCCGCCGCCGGGCCGCAGGACGTGCGCGACGTGATCGCCGCGTTCAACGCGCTGCGGCTGCGCGTGACCGCCATGCTCGACGAGAAGGATCGGATGCTCGGCGCGATCGGCCATGATCTGCGTACCCCGCTCGCCTCGCTCCGCGTGCGCGTCGAATCGGTCGAGGACGATGCCGATCGCGCGAAGATGGCCGAGACGATCGCCGAGATGAACCGCACGCTCGACGACATCCTCTCGCTCGCCCGCCTCGGCCGCCCGAGCGAACCACCGACCGAGGTCGACCTGGCCGCGCTGGTCGACGCCGTGGTCGAGGATTTCCGCGACATGGGCAGCGAGGTCGTGTTCGAGGAGAGCCCGCGCATCCAGATGCGGTTGCGCCCCGGCCTGATGCGCCGCGCGCTGCGCAATTTGATCGAGAATGCACTGAAATATGCCGGCGCGGTCGAGGTCAGCGTGCTGCCGGGCGCGCATGCGGTTGCGATCCTGGTGTGCGATCGCGGCCCCGGCATTCCGGCCGACCGGCTGGGCGACGTCTTCGAGGCGTTCACCCGGCTCGAAACGTCGCGCAACAAGGAGACCGGCGGGATCGGCCTCGGCCTGGCGCTCGCGCGGACAATCGTGCGCGATGCCGGCGGGGACATCACGCTGGAAAATCGCGACGGCGGCGGCCTGGTCGCGCGGATCACGCTGGCACGCTGAGCGCGGCGCGGGAGGCAAGGCCCCCCGCGCCGCGCCATGGCCATCAGAAGCGGTACTTCAGCCCGAACTGCAGGATCGGATAGACCTGATAGTCGTCGACCTTTTTCTGGATGTTGACGCGCTCCTTCTCGAGCTCGACGATGAAGCGCGGGTCGCTCGACAGCGTGCCGTTCGAGGCGAAGTCGCGAACCCGCACCGCGCCCTGGAACAGCGCACCTGCCTCGACATTGAAGCTGAGGCCGCGGCGCAGGCCACCGCCGTAGCCGAGCGTCAACTGCGGCGCGACGCTCTTCACTTCGGCTCGCCCGCTGATCGTACCGATCTGCGCCGGCGTGAAGGCCATGTTGCCGATCTTCGTCATATTTTGCGGCGTGGCGCGCAGCCGACCGTCATTGCCGTTGGTGCGCGCGCCGGCCGACAGGAAGAAGCCACCGCCGAACGGATAGAGATCGAGCATCACCCCGCCCGACTTGAGGTTGACCTTGCCATCGTAGCGGACGTCGTTCGATTTGATGCTGTGGCTGACCGACAGGAAGGTCGCATTCGCTCGTGCCCCGATCGTGCGATTGACGCGATAGCCGATCTCCGGACCGATGCCGAGCGTGCCCGCGGTGATGCCGAACCGGAACCGGCCGTCCCGTGCGCTCCCGCTCTGCTCCGACGGATGCTCCTGCGCGCTGTCCTGCACCGGGCCGACCTGCGCATAGGCAGGGTATGCCGACAGCGACAGGCCTGCAGCCGCCAAAATAATCCCGTACATTTTCGTCATGATACCTCCACACGCTCTTTATAGACGCGATTCGAGCGCCGCCCTGTTCGACGTACCAGATAAATAACCACAACATATTGACGAATTGATACTTGATCTGGCTCATCCGAACGAAGAACCGCCGAAAAACGTGATCGTTTCGCAAGCGTTATAGTTCAGAAGACTTGGGAACAGGATTCCGAGGACTGATTTCAGCATCACCATCACACCGGAAATTTTTTTGGACCGTGTGAATTCAAAAGCGCGACCTCTCGATCAGGGCGGACTTGCGTGGTGCGATCGAGACAGGCACGATCGACGCGATATGCCGTGCGGCTGCCCGCCACGGAGCAGCGACGATGGAGCCTATGTCCGATGTGGCTGTTCGACCGGTTCGCGAAAAACCTCGTCAAGCGCGGCGAACTCACGATCATCGATGCCGATGGCACGCGCTATCAGTACGGCACGCCCGATCCCGCCTTCCGCCCCGTCACGCTGCGCTTCGCCGACAAGAACGTCGCGACCTATATCGCACGCCACCCGCGGCTCGGCGCGGCGCTGGCGTGGATGGACGGGCGGCTGCTCGTCGACGATGACGACATTGCCGGGATGATCGATCTGATCCGCGGCAACGGCCGCTGGGAGGACGGGCGCAGCACGATCGGCACCAAGAACCCGGTCAAGCTCGCCTGGGCGGCAAGCACCGCGCGGCTGCGGCAGCTCAACCGCATCGCCAAATCGAAGCAGAACGTCGCGCACCATTACGATATCGGCGACCGGCTCTACGATCTCTTCCTCGACGCCGACCGCCAATACAGCTGCGCCTATTTCACCGACGAGGACAATACGCTCGAGCAAGCGCAGCTCGACAAGAAGGCGCATATCGCCGCCAAGCTACAGTTGCGGCCGGGGCAGCGCGTGCTCGATATCGGCTGTGGCTGGGGCGGGATGGCGCTGTATCTCAACCGCGTCGCCGACGTGGACGTGCTCGGCATCACGCTGTCCGAAGAACAGCTCAAGACCGCCCGCCGCCGCGCCGAGGAAGCCGGCGTCGCCGATCGCGTCACGTTCGAGCTGATCGACTATCGCGAGCTGACCGGCCGGTTCGACCGGATCGTCTCGGTCGGGATGTTCGAGCATGTCGGCGTGCCCAATTACCGCACCTTCTTCCACAAATGCCGCGCGCTGCTTGAGGAGGACGGCGTGATGCTGCTCCACACGATCGGGCGGATGGGCGGCCCGGGGCAGACCGACCCGTTCACGGCCAAGTATATCTTCCCCGGCGGCTACAACCCGGCGCTGTCGGAGATCGTCGGCGCGAGCGAGTCGGTCCGGCTGATCGCTGCCGACGTCGAGACCTTGCGCGTCCATTATGCGCTGACGATCCGCCACTGGTACGACCGCGCCGTCGCCAATCGCGCCAAGATCGAGGCGATGTTCGACGCGCGTTTCTATCGAATGTGGGTGTTCTATCTCGCCGGCGCGATGGCCGCGTTCAAGCACGGCGTGATGTGCAACTACCAGGTGCAATTGATCCGCGACCGCCGCGCGCTGCCGCTGACGCGGGGGTATATGGCGGATGCGGAAGCCGGGTTACAGGCCTTCACTGTTGGCCGACCCGCCCACTCAACCCGTTCGGGCTGAGCCTGTCGAAGCCCCCTCTCCTGCCACGGACCGTTCGCAAGCGGAGACCAGCCCTTCGACAGGCTCAGGGCGAATGGGGTTTGATCCCAACGCGTGCGCGCGGCCGGCGGTCAATGCGGGAGCGAAGTCGCGAGCACCTCGATCGCCTCATCCTTCCCCGCGAAATCGACGCGCTCGCCGACCTCCGCGCCGATCAGCGCACGCGCCAGCGGCGCCTGATAGCCGATCTTGCCCGCCGCCGGATCGGCCTCGTCGCCGCCGACGATCTCGACACTGCGCTCGGCGCCGTTCAGACGATAGGTCACGCAGCTTCCGATCCCGACCTCGCCCTCCGCCGGTGCCGCGACCACCTCGGCGGTGGTCTGGCGCGTGTGCCAATAGCGCAGCTCGCGCAGCACCGCTTCGCGCTCCTCGGGCCCTGCGCCATCAGCCGCCGCCTCGAGCTCCAGAACCTTCGCCCCGATCAGCGCCAACCCGCGCGGCGTGACCAGGTTCGGCCCCGGCGCGATCGGCCGTTCGAACTTGGGTTCCAGATGTTCTTCGTCGCTCTCGCGGCGGAAGGCGACGCTCATTCAGGCTCTCCACAGGCTTTGTTGCACAACGTCGTGGCGGACACTTGGGTGCAACGCAACAATCTGCTACGGCCCGCCGATGCTGAATATCAATGGTATCACGGTGCGCCTCGGTGGGCGCGCGATCCTCGACGGTGCGAGCGCGGCGTTGCCGCCCAAGAGCCGCGTCGGCCTGATCGGGCGCAACGGCGCCGGCAAGTCGACGCTGATGAAGGTGATGATCGGCCAGCTCGAGCCCGATCTCGGCGAGATCGAGATGCCGCGCGGCACGCGCATCGGCTATATCGCGCAGGAAGCGCCCTCGGGCACCACCACCCCGGTCGAGGCCGTGCTCGCTGCCGATACCGAGCGTGCGTCGCTGCTGGTCGAGGCCGAGACCTGCCAGGATCCCGACCGCATGGGCGTGATCTACGAGCGCCTCACCGCGATCGACGCCTACACCGCCCCTGCCCGGGCCGCGCGCATTCTCGTCGGCCTCGGCTTCGACGAGGAAATGCAGGGTCGCCCGCTCGATTCCTATTCGGGCGGCTGGAAGATGCGCGTCGCGCTCGCCGCCTTGCTCTTCTCCGAGCCAGACCTGCTGCTGCTCGACGAGCCCTCGAACCATCTCGATCTCGAAGCGACTTTGTGGCTCGAGAACTTCCTCAAGTCCTACCCCGCGATGATGGTCGTCATCAGCCACGAGCGCGATCTGCTCAACAATGTGGTCGACACGATCCTCCATCTCGAGGGCGGCAAGGTCCATCTCTACACCGGCGGCTACGACAGCTTCGAGCGCCAGCGCGCCGAGCGCGTCGCGCAGCTCGCCGCCGCCAAGGCCGCGCAGGACACGCAAAGGGCAAAGCTCAGCGAATATATCGCCAAGAACTCGGCCCGCGCCTCGACCGCCAAGCAGGCGCAGAGCCGCCAGAAGATGCTCGCCAAGATGCAGCCGATCGCCTCGATGGCCGAGGATCCGACGCTGTCGTTCGAATTCCCGAGCCCCGAAGAGCTGCGCCCGCCGCTGATCACGCTCGACATGGCCGCCGTCGGTTACGCGGAAAAGCCGATCCTCCAGCGGCTCAACCTGCGGCTCGACCCCGACGACCGCGTCGCGCTGCTCGGCCGCAACGGCAACGGCAAGACCACGCTCGCCCGCCTGCTCGCCGCGCAGCTGCCGACGATGGACGGCGCGATGAACGCCAGCGGTAAGATGCGCGTCGGCTATTTCACGCAGTATCAGGTCGAGGAACTCGACGGCGATGACACTCCGCTCGAGCACATGACGCGGATGATGTCGGGCAAGACCCCCGGCGCGGTCCGCGCGCAGCTCGGCCGTTTCGGCTTCTCGGGCGTCAAGGCGACGCAGAAGGTCGGCAAGCTCTCGGGCGGCGAGCGCGCGCGGCTCGCGCTCGCACTGATCACGCGCGACGCGCCGCACATGCTGATCCTCGACGAGCCGACCAACCATCTCGACGTCGATGCGCGCGAAGCGCTGGTGCAGGCGCTCAACGCCTATGACGGCGCCGTCATCCTCGTCAGCCATGATCGCCACATGGTCGAGCTCACCGCCGACCGGCTCGTGCTGGTCGATAACGGCACCGCGAAGGAGTATGCCGGCAGCATGGAGGATTACATCGCCTTCGTGCTTTCGGGCGACGGCGGGGGCGAAGGCGCCAAGACCAAGGCCGCCAAGAAGGACGACAAGCCGCAGCTGAGCGCCGCCGCAGTCGCGCTGCAGAAGCGCGCGCACGAGGCGGAGGCGCTCGTCGCCAAGCTGACCAAGCAGCGCGACGCGATCGACCGCGCGATGCTCGACCCGAGCACCGCCGAGGCGTGGCTCGCGCGACTGTCCCCAGCCGACCTCGTCAAGCAGCATGCGCAGATTTCGAAGAAGCTCGACACCGCAGAGGCGGCCTGGTTCGAGATCAGTGAGTCGCTGGAATTGGCGGCGGCCTGAACCGCCCCGATGCGGGACGCCGCCTGAGACCGATGGTGCGGGTGGTCGGGGTCGAACCGACACTCCTTGCGGAACGGGATTTTGAGTCCCGCGCGTCTACCAATTTCACCACACCCGCATGCGGAGCGGCGCTGTTACCCGCGTGGACGCCGGACTTCAAGCCCGCGCGCGCAGCCCGGTGGCACCAACCCGCCATCC
The DNA here is from genome assembly GCF_036663815.1 of Parasphingomonas frigoris. Classification (NCBI taxonomy): domain Bacteria; kingdom Pseudomonadati; phylum Pseudomonadota; class Alphaproteobacteria; order Sphingomonadales; family Sphingomonadaceae; genus Parasphingomonas; species Parasphingomonas frigoris. The sequence goes on from NZ_JAXOJQ010000002.1 coordinate 424,761, forward strand.
TGTGACCGTTTCATCCTATAAGGGACAGTATCGTTGCGGATACGCACCGACCCTGACAAATGCGTCAATACCCGATATGGTGTGAACCTCCAGACACTGCTTTTGAAGCGAGTAGGATGGGATCGGGACGGGGGAGCCGAGCCGTGAAGCAATTTTACGAACAGGATGCCGAGACGGTTCCACCGCGGCCGGGCAGCCGTCTCGTGGTCCGTCTGGTCGCCGAGATGCAGTTGGCGGGGGGCACCGACGTGATCCGGGCGCTCGAGGACCATCTCGGCACCCGCGTCGGCATCGATCGCGCGATGTTCCTGCTGGTGGTGCTGCGCGAGGGTGCGCGGTTCCGCGGCTCCTCGACCGGGGTCGCCTCGCATCTCACCGCCTGTGGCGAGGGGATCAGCATCAACGCGATCGCGATGTCGCTGGGGCGTCCGTTCGAAACCGTCCGCCGCCACATCAACGCGCTGATCGGCCTGGGCGTCTGTGTGCGGACCCCGACAGGGGTGATCGCCTGCCCCGACATGCTCGAGCGACCACGCTTCGCGACGTTGCTGACCCTGCTGCACGATCGCATGGTGGCGCTGATCGAGCAGCTGGCGGATTTCGACGTCGCGCTTCCCGCGACGCGCGTCGGCCAACCCTATGATCCCGATGCGACCATCGCGGCGGCGACCGACCTGATCCTTTCGCCGTTCGAATATGCCGGAAGCCGTTACCGCAGCTGGCTCGGGATGGTCACCGTCAGCGCGGTGGTGATCGCCTCGAGCCGGCGCATCACCCTCGATCCGGTGTTGGCGCGGCGCTATTCGGATGCCGATACCATCCCGCCCGAGGCTTTGCGCGCCGCCGTCACGGTCAGCGCGATTGCGCGTGCCGTGCGGACAAGCGATTCGACCGTCCGGCGCGAGATCGAGCGTGCGATCGGGCTGGGCTATCTCAAGCGCGTGCCCGGCGGCGTGATCGCGTCCGAAGCCTTCCTGCGCAGCCCGACGATCGCGCGCGGCGGGCAATTGGCAACCGAGCGGACCTCGCAGGTCTTGCAGCGGCTGAGACCCGGCGGCTTCCGTTTCGACGACCCCGCACGCTGCTATCTCGACGGCAAGCCACCCTTGATCGCCTATAGCTGAGCTCAGGCGCGCGGCGCCTGCCGGCGATAGCTCAGCGCCTCGGCGACGTGGAGCCGCCCGACCTGCTCGACACCCGCAAGATCTGCGATCGTGCGCGCGACGCGGAGGATCCGCGTATAGCCGCGCGCCGACAGCCGCATCGCCGCCGACGCCTGTGCCAGCAAGGCGCGCCCGGCCTCGTCGGGGGTGGCGACCGCGTCGAGCAGTTCACCATCGATCTCGGCATTGGTCCGCACCGGATGCGCCGCGTAGCGCGCGGTCTGGAGATCGCGCGCGGCGGCGACGCGCGCCGCGATCTCGGTCGATCCTTCGGCCGGCGGCGGCAGCACCAGGTCGGCCGCGCTCACCGCCTGCACCTCGATATGCAGGTCGATCCGGTCGAGCAGCGGCCCCGACACCTTCGCCTGATAATCCGCCGCACAGCGCGGCGCGCGGCTGCACGCCAGCGCGGCATCGCCGAGATGCCCGCAGCGGCACGGGTTCATCGCCGCGATCAGCTGGACGCGCGCCGGGAAGGTGACATGTGCATTGGCGCGCGCGACGCTGACCGTCCCCGTCTCGAGCGGCTGGCGCAGCGAATCGAGCACCGCGCGCTGGAATTCGGGCAGTTCGTCGAGGAACAGCACGCCGAGATGCGCGAGGCTGACCTCGCCCGGCCGCACTTTCAGTCCGCCGCCGACCAAGGCCGCCATCGACGCCGAATGGTGCGGCGCGCGATACGGCCGCGCGCGCGTCATCCGGCCGTTCACCAGTGTCCCGGCGACGCTGGCGACCATCGACACTTCGAGCGCCTCGGCCGGGTCGAGCGGCGGCAGGATGCCCGGCAGGCACGCCGCCATCAGCGACTTGCCCGAGCCCGGCGGCCCGACCATCAGCAGATTGTGCGCGCCGGCCGCGGCGATCTCGAGCGCGCGCTTGGCGGTTTCCTGGCCCTTCACCTGCCGCAGGTCGGGCCCCGCCACCGGCGCGTCGATCTCGCCCGGCAGCGGCGCGCCGAGCAGGCTGTGTCCCTTGAAGTGGTTGATCAGCGACAGGATGTCGGGCGCCGCCAGCACCGCCTGCCCGGCCCACGCCGCCTCTGCTCCCTGCGCGGCAGGGCAGACCAGCCCGAGCCCGCGTTCGGAGGCATGCAGCGCCGCGAGCAGCACGCCCGGCGACGGCGCGATCCGCGCGTCGAGCCCCAGTTCGCCGACGATGACATAGTCGCTCAGCGTCTCGGCATCGACGATCCCCATCGCGCCGAGCAGTGCCAGCGCGATCGGCAGGTCGAAGTGCGAGCCTTCCTTGGGCAGGTCCGCCGGCGACAGGTTGACGACGATTCGCTTGGGCGGCAGCGCCAGCCCCATTGCCGCGATCGCCCCGCGCACGCGCTCGCGGCTCTCACCGACCGCCTTGTCGCCCAGGCCGACGACGTGGAAGGCGGGCAGGCCCGGAATGAGCTGCACCTGCACCTCGACCGCGCGCGCCTCGAGCCCCAGATACGCCACCGTCGATACGCTCGCGACCATTGCCCATCCCCCCCGGAAGTCGCGGCAGCATAACGCTTTTTTGGCTTCGGGAAACCGCGCGTCGATGGCGTGCGCGCGTCGCGCCTTGTGCAGAGCCGCTGCGGGACCCACATCGGTCGACGATGAAGGCTCCCCGCAACCGTGTCGTCCGTACCCTGTGGTTCTCCACCGGCATCGTGCTGGTGGTCGTCTCGCCGGTCGTCGGCGCGATTCCCGGGCCAGGCGGGATTTTCGTCTTCGCCGCCGGGCTCGCGCTGATGCTGCAGAATTCGCACCGCGCCAAACGCGTCTTCGTCGATACCAAGCGCCGCTGGCCCAAGGTCGGCCATTATGCCGACATGGGGCTGCGTCGCCAAAGTGCCGCGCGGCGGCGCGCGCGCGACAAGGTCGTGGCGGACGACGGCCCGCCGCCCTCGTTTCGTACGCGCCTCGCCGAGATTCTCGCGCCGCCGTCCAGCGATCGCACACGTTGACTTTCGCAGGGCTCACCTTTAAGCGCAGCCCACCAAGGCCGTCCTCGTGGCGGCCGTTTTCTATTTAGACGTGCCCCGGGCAGAATTACAGGGAATGAACGATGAAGCGGACCTTTCAGCCGAGCAATCTGGTGCGCGCACGCCGCCACGGGTTCCGCTCGCGCATGGCGACGCCGGGCGGCCGCAACGTGATTCGCGCGCGCCGCAATCGCGGCCGCAAGAAGCTGTCGGCCTAAGCAACCCCGTCGGCGGAGCCGACATACGGACTTTGCAGGTTCGCCGCGATTTTCTCGCGGCGAACGGCGGCAAGCGCGCGCCGATGCCGGGCTTCGTCCTGCAGGTGCGCGCGCGCAATGATGGTTCGCCCGACATGCGTGTCGGCTTCACCGTCACCAAGAAGATCGGCAATGCCGTGGTCCGGAACCGCATGAAACGGCGGTTGCGGGCTTTGGCGCGTGATGTGCTCCCCGATTCGGGCGTGCGCGGCGCGGACCATGTGCTGATCGGCCGCAATGGCGGAATCGAGCGCGACTATGCCGTGCTGCGCGCCGAACTGACCAAGGCGCTGGCGAAGGTGGCGCGGTGAGCCCCATGCTCCCTACCGTCACGCCGGCCTTGTGCCGGGGCCCACTCGGCATCCCGCGCAACGCCCGGACTGCAAACGCTGCGCAAGCCGCGTGGTGGGCCCCGGCACAAGGCCGGGGTGACGGGTTGGCGCTTGGTGACGGGTTGCGCCCATGCTGACCCGCCTCCTCGTCCTGCTCGTACGCGGCTGGCAGGTCGGCCCCTCCGCGATCCTCCCGCCCTCCTGTCGCTATCAGCCAAGCTGTTCCGCCTATGCAATCACCGCCTTACGCCGCTATGGCGCGGTCAAAGGTGGGTGGTTGGCGGCCAAGCGAATCGCGCGATGCCATCCCTGGGGCGGGTTCGGACCCGATCCCGTGCCCTGAAGACTCCCGCGAGTGACGAACGGATAACGCCAGCGTGAAACAAGACACCCGCAATTTCATCCTGTTCGCGGTGCTCGCCGCGATCATCCTGTTCGGCGGGAATTTCCTGTCTGCGCGCTTCTTCCCGCGTGCCGCCAATCCCCCCGCCACGAAGATGGTCGACGGCAAGAGCCAGGTCGTCAACACGCCGACCGGCCCCGCCGCGACAGGTGCCGCCGCCGTGCGCGATCTCAAGATCGTCCAGGCCGAGAGCCCGCGCGTCGCGATCCGCACCGCCGACCTGCAGGGCTCGATCAACCTCAAGGGCGGGCGGATCGATGATCTCACGCTGACCAAGTACAAGCAGACGATCGACAAGAATTCGCCGCCGATCCGCTTGCTCTCGCCGCGCGGCACCAAGGACGCCTATTTCGCCGGCTTCGGCTGGAACGGCGACGGCGTCACCGTTCCCAATGGCGACACGGTCTTCACCGCCAGCGGCACCGCGCTGACCCCGACGACGCCGGTCACGCTGCGCTGGGCGAACGGCCAGGGCCAGGTCTTCGCGCTGACGTTCGCGATCGATGCGAAGTACATGTTCACCGTCCGCCAGAGCGTCGCCAATGCCGGCCCCGCACCGATTTCGCTGAGCCCCTATGCGCTCGTCTCGCGCTCGGGCGTCGGCACCGAGCCCGACACCTGGACCAACCATATCGGCCCGATCGGCGTGTTCGACAAAGGCGCGACCTACGACATCACCTTCGACAATCTGAAGGGCAAGGACGCGACCTTCATGGGCAAGATCTGGGGGAGCAACGCCAAGGCCGGCGACAACTTCTTCGACGCCAAGGGTGGCTGGCTCGGCTTCGGCGACAAATATTTCCTCGCCGCCGTCATCCCCGACCCCAAGGCCCAGGTCCATGCCGGCTTCCACGCCGCCAAGGGCGACACCTTCCAGGGCGACTTCACGCAAGCCCCGCGCGTCGTCGCGCCGGGCAAGGCGCTCGTCTCGACCGCAAAGTTCTTCGCCGGCGCGAAGGAAACCAACACGCTCGACCGCTATGAGGACCGCCTCGGCATCCAGCATTTCGGCAAGGCGATCGACTGGGGCTGGTTCGAGGTCGTCGAAAAGCCGATCTTCAAATATCTCGACTGGCTGTTCCGCATGATCGGCAACTTTGGTGTCGCGATCATCCTGCTCACCGTCACGATCCGTACGCTGATCTTCCCGGTGGCGCAGCGCCAGTTCGCCTCGATGGCCGCGATGAAGGCGATCCAGCCGAAGATGAAGGCGATCCAGGAAAAGTATAAGGACGACAAGCCGCGCGCGCAGCAGGAAGTGATGGCGCTGTACAAGGCCGAGAAGGTCAATCCGCTCGCGGGCTGCCTGCCGACCTTGATCCAGATCCCGATCATGTACTCGCTGTACAAGGTGCTGCTGCTGACGATCGAAATGCGCCACCAGCCGTTCGTCGGCTGGATCCACGATCTGTCGGCGCCCGATCCGGCGACGATCCTCAACCTGTTCGGTTACCTGCCGTACCACTTGCCGCCGTTCCTCGCGATCGGCATCGTGCCGGTACTGCTCGGCATCTCGATGTTCTTCCAGTTCAAGTTGAACCCGGCGCCAATGGACGATGCCCAGAAGCAGGTGTTCGCGATCATGCCATGGGTGCTGATGTTCGTGATGGCGCCGTTCGCGGTCGGCCTGCAGGTCTACTGGATCACCTCGAACCTGTGGACCGTCGCGCAGCAGCGTTTGCTGTACGCGCGGCACCCGGGCCTCAAAGAGCCGGCGGTGAAGAAGTGAGCATGACCCTGAAAATCCTCCCCCGGAAACCGGGGGAGGGGGACCGCTCGGCTCCTTCAGCCGAGGGGTGGAGGGGGGCGACGGCGGTTGTCGCGCCCAGCTCCGGCCCCCTCCACCATTTTGCTGAAGAAGCAAAATGGTCCCCCTCCCCCGCTGCGCGAGGGAGGATTTAAGATGCCGTTCGAACCTGAAGACATCGAGATCGCGCGGAAACTCTTCGCCGGGCCGATCGCGTTCCTGAAATCCGCCCCGACGCTCGAGTTCATCCCCGAGCCGACGGTCAACGAAGTGGCCTTCGCCGGCCGGTCGAACGTCGGCAAGTCGTCGCTGCTCAACGCGCTGACCAACCGCAACTCGCTCGCGCGCACCTCGAACACGCCGGGCCGCACGCAGGAGCTGAACTTCTTCGACGTCGGCAATCCGCTGGCGTTCCGCCTCGTCGACATGCCGGGCTACGGCTACGCCAAGGCGCCGAAGGATCTGGTCAAGAAGTGGCGCTTCATGGTCAACGATTTCCTGCGCGGGCGCGACGTGCTCAAGCGCGCGCTTGTGCTGATCGACGCGCGCCACGGCATCAAGGAGGTCGATCGCGACATCCTCGAGATGCTCGATAAGGCGGCGGTGAGCTACCGCATGGTCATCACCAAGGCCGACAAGATCAAGGCGTCGGAGCTGGCCGAGGTCACCGAAGCGACCACGGTCGAAGCGCGCAAGCGCCCGGCGGCGCATCCCGAAATCCTCGTGACGTCGAGCGAAACCGGGCTCGGCATCCCCGAACTGCGCGCGGCGGTGATCGAGGCGGTGCGCTGAGCCGTCAGACCTCGACGTAGGTCGCCGCCACCTCCACCGGAAACGCCACCGAGCGCGCGATAAAACAATGCGCGTGGATCCGCGCATGGATCGCATCCGCCACCGCCAGGTCGCTCCCCGCCGCCAGCTCGATCCGGGGCCGCAACACCGCCTTCACGAAGCGCCCGGTCCCGTCGGGTTCGCTCTCGCCCACGCCGAGCGGATCGTCGGCGTAGCCCGTCACCACCACCCCCGCGCTGCTCGCCAGGTGCAGATACCAGAGCATGTGACACCCGGCCAAGCTCGCCAGCAGCAAGTCCTCGGGGTTGGGCAGCGCCGGATTGCCGCCGAGCGAGGGATCGTTCGAGCACGCCACCACCGGCTTGCCCGGCGTCGCGATGTCCCACGTCCGGTCGTAGCCGCGATAGCGGCGCGTGCCGTCGCCGCGGTTGCCGGTCCATGCGATCCGGGCGGTGAAATCGTGGCCGGCCATGCTACCCCTCGATGACATGGGGCACGAAGCGCGCGCCGTTGCCGGTGATCGGTCCGTCCTCGCGAATCCCCATCCCCGCCGGCGCGCCGTCGACGATCCATGCGCCGATCACCGGGCGCTGCTCGCCGCTGCCGGGCAGGTCGTAGAGCGCCTGATAGACGAACCCCTCCTCGCCATAATCGCCGCCGGTCTCGGCCAGCGTCGCGCCCGCTTTCACCAGCGTCACGTTGGCGCCCTCGCGGGCGAGCAATGGCTTGCGGACATGATCGCCGACAAGCGGACTGCGCCGCGCCTCGAGCAAATTGGGATGCCCCGGAAACAGCTCCCACAGCACCGCGAGGATCGCCTTGTTGCTCCACAGCATCTTCCAGATCGGCTCGATCCACAGCGTCGTCGACAGGCTCTCGACCAGTTCCTTGCCGAACGGCTCATGCACCAGCCATTCCCACGGATAGAGATGGAAGATCGCGTCGATCGGCGCGTTGTCGAGATCGACGAATCGCCGCCCAGCTTCGTCCCAGCCGAGCTGCGCCATCTCGATCAGCCGCGTGTCGATCCCCGCGGCGCGCGCGGTGTCGGCGAGATAGGCGGTGGTCACGCTGTCCTCGCCCGCGGCATCGGCGACATGCGCCAGATAGAGCGCGCTGGTGCCCGGCGGCGGCGCGATGTCGCGCCACTTGGCGATCAGCGCGTCGTGCAGCCCGTTATACTGGTCGAGCGCGGGGAAGACCGCCTCTTTCCAGTCCCACTGGATCACCGCCGCCTCGACCAGCGATGTCGGCGTGTCGCAGTTGAACTCGAACAGCTTGGGCGGCCCCGCGCCGTCATAGCCGAGGTCGAAGCGCCCGAAATTGAGCGCGGCCGGCTCGCCGTTCCACGAATCGCGGATCGCCGTGTGGCAGAAAGCGGGAATGCCGAAGTCGCCGAGCAGGTCGCGGTCGATCACATGCTGACCGGCGGCGAGGAACATCTCGTACAGCTCGGCACTCGCCGCCTCGATCGTCGCGATCTGCTGCGCGGTGAAGCGATAGCAGGCGCTCTCGTCCCAATAGGGCTTGTCGCCGGCGCTGTGCCAGACGAGCCCGAGCGCCTCGACCCGCGCGCGCCAGTCGGCGCGCGGCGTGCAGTCTGTGCGGCGCATCACTCGCCCGCCCCGCCGCCGCCACTGCGCGCGCTCATCCCGAAGCCGCCGCGCGAGACGGTCGCCGACGACGCGCGGGCATAGCCGACGCCGGCGCGCGGCGTGGTGGTGCCACCCGCCAGCGCCTGCCCCCGCGGCGGAACCATGCTGCCGCGCGACAGATAATACCAGGTCGCCGCCCCGAGGATCGCGCCGTTCATGCCGTGCCCGCCGCCGCTGCGCGCGCACTTGGCGTCGTCGGTGCGCAGGCCGTTCGCGTCGCGGCACACCGCGACGTCGGATTTGGCGACGTCGGCGGACGGGCTGCACGCGCTGGCGAGCAAGGCGGTCGCCACCGCGCTCGTCATCGGCAAAAGGCGCGGGTCGAACTTGCGGCTGGCCATGGTCTGCTATTTCCCTCTTCTCGCACCGCTTCTACCGCGCGCGGGGCGGCGCGAACAGCGAATCCGGTAGCGGGACTTACGCCGCCTTGGGTTCGACCAAGGCGAGGAACGGTTTGGCGAGCCCGTGATAAAGCCGCTCGCGACACACCAGCGTGCTCGCGGCATCGGCGATCAGCGCAGTCGCGAACAGCGGCAGGATCAGCCCGCGCGCCGCGGTCGCCTCCATCACGATGATCACCGCGGTCAGCGGCGCACGCACCACGCCGACGAAGTACGCGGTCATGCCGAGCAGGACGACCGCACCCGCCGGCTGGCCAGCGAACAGCCCGGTGAGCAGATTGCCGAACCCGGCCCCCACCGCGAGCGACGGCGCGAAGATCCCGCCCGGTGCGCCACTGAGCGTCGTGGCGAGCGCCGCCACGAACTTGGCCGGCCCGAACCAGTCCGACTGCCCCTGCCCCTCGACCAGCGCGCGAGTCGCGCCATAGCCCGTCCCCCAGGTCGCCCCGCCGGTCGCGATACCGAGGATCGCCACCACCAGCCCGCAGCCGCCGGCAAACAGGATCGGATGCGCCCGCGCCGCCGCGATCGGCCGCCAGCGCGCGCCGGCAAAGCCGAGCACCAGCCGCGAGAACAGCCCGCCCGCCGCACCGCCGAGCACCCCCGCGACCGGCGTGATCAGCAACACCGCCGAAACGCCGAGCGTCTCGCGCATCACCCCGAAATAGACATAGTCGCCGGCGATCCCGAGGCTCACCAGGCCGGCGATCATCACCGCGCCCATCACCAGCACCGCGACGCGCTGCTCATAAGCGGCGGCAAGCTCCTCGATCGCGAAGGCGACCCCGGCGAGCGGCGTGTTGAACGCTGCCGCGACACCCGCCGCGCCGCCCGCGATCAGCACGCCCGAGGTGATCGGCACGCGGAAGTAGCGATGCACCCGGACCATGATCGCCGCGCTAATCTGCACCGTCGGCCCCTCGCGCCCGACCGATGCGCCGCCGAGCAGCATCACGATCGTCAGCACCAGCTTGACGCTCGCCGTCCACAGCGAGACGAGCGCGTTGCTCGCCGGCGTATCGGGGGCCCGGCTCGCAGCGATGACCTGCGGGATGCCCGATCCGCGCGCATACGGCGCGGCACGGCGGGTCACCCAGACGACGAGCACGAACAGCGCCGGCGTCAGCGCGATCGGCGCGTACGGGAAACGCGCGACGAAGCCGCCGAACAGCGCCTGCGCGCGGTCGCTCGCGCCCGCAAACAGCAAGGCGACCAGCCCGAGCAGCACCGCGCCAACCCCGGTCGCGAGCCGCCGCCGCAGCCGCCCGAGTTGCATCCCCGCCTGGCGCGCGCCGCGACGCCGCCACACGATCGAGACCAGCCGCAGGGCATAAGGTGCGTTACGATTCATGGCCGCGCTCATGCGCGATTGTGCCGCACGGCGCCACCGTCGATGCGGTTGCACGGCGTCGGCGGCTCGCTTAGGCAGGGCCTATGAAACTGATCATCGGCAACAAGGCCTATTCCTCCTGGTCGCTGCGCGGCTGGCTCGCCTGCAAGCAATCGGGCCTGCTGTTCGAAGAAGCGGTCGTGCCGCTCTACGATGCCGAGTGGGACAAGCGTCGCGAGGGCGACGAATTCGCGCCCTCGTCGGGCAAGGTGCCGATCCTGTGGGACGGCGACGCCGTGGTGTGGGACAGCCTGGCGATCGTCGAATATCTCGCCGAGAAGACGTCGCGCGACCTGTTCTGGCCCGCCGACGATGCCGCGCGCGCGATGGCGCGGTCGATGGCGGCGGAAATGCATTCGAGCTTTACCGCGCTGCGCCGCAAGCACAGCATGAACGTCCGCCAGATCTTCCCGCCCGTCGCGCCAGACGCCGACGTGCTCGCCGATCTCGAGCGGATCATGGAATTGTGGGCACAGGCGCGCGCGCGCTTCGGCGGCGAGGGCGATTTCCTGTTCGGCGCGTTCGGCGCGGCCGACATCATGTATGCGCCGGTGGTGACGCGCATCGTCACCTACAGCCTGCCGATCGCGCGCTTCGCCGCACCCTATATGGACGCGGTGCTCCACCACCCCTTCATGCAGGACTGGATCGCCTCGGCACAGGAAGAGGAATGGGTGATCGAACAGTTCGAGCAGCCCGCGGCGACGACCTGACACCCCAGATCCGTTCGTACTGAGCCTGTCGCAGCCCTGCCCCCAGCACGCTGAGCGCCAGCCTGCTGCGAGGTGCCTTTCGGCAGGCTCAGGGCGAACGGCACATGGTGCAGCCTGGGTGGAAACGGCGCTACGGCACCCGCTCGGTGGGATACGGCGTCCCGTCCTTCCGCTCATAGCCGCTGGGCAGGAAGCACATATCGATATCGGAATATTCGCCCCCCAGCAGCCGCGGCCCGGCGCCGATCGCGACGAACACGCACGGCGCATCGCTGCGATTCTGCAGATGGTGCCCGTCCTCGACCCCGGCCGCGAAGGTCGCCACGTCGCCCGCCCGCAGGATCGTCTCGCCGCCTTCCTCGACCAGCACCGCCTCGCCCGACAGTATCACGACCAGTTCGTCCTCATCGGCATGCCAGTGGCGCTGCGACGACCAGCCGCCGGGTGCGAGCGTGACATGGCTCGCCCCGAAATGCGTCAGGCCCGATGGCGGCGCGAGCCGGCGATACCATCGCCCCTCGACCGCCGCGTCGAACGGCGGGGGATAGCCCGTCGCATTGGTCTGCGGGATTGTATCGAGGTCGAGCTTGGGCAATGTCGCCTCCATGGATAGAGACCCGATCTTGCCCGCTTCCGTCGCCCTCGCCAAGGCGCTGCTCGGCTGCGAAAGCGTTACCCCGGCGCGCGGCGCGGTGTTCGACGTGCTGGAGGCGGCGTTGCTGCCGCTCGGCTTCAGCGTCGATCGCTTCGTTGCGGGCGAAGCCCCCGACGGCCCGGTCGAAAATCTGCTCGCGACGCGCGGCGGCAGCGGGCCGCATCTCGCCTTCGCTGGCCATCTCGACGTCGTCCCGCCGGGCGAGGGCTGGACGAGCGGCGCGTTTGCGCCCGAGATCCGCGGCGATCTGCTCTACGGACGCGGCGCGGTCGACATGAAGGGCGCGATCGCCGCGTTCGTTGCGGCGATCCCGCCGCTCGACCCGGGCGCCCCCGGCGCGCCGCTCAGCCTGATCATCACCGGTGACGAGGAAGGCCCCGCCACCTTCGGCACCCGGGCGCTGATCGAGCGGATGGCCGAAACCGACGTGCGCCCCGATTTCTGCCTGGTCGGCGAACCGACCTCGGCAGCCAGGCTCGGCGACATGATCAAGATCGGCCGGCGCGGCTCGGTCAATCTGTGGATCGACGTGCCCGGCAAGCAGGGCCACGTCGCCTACCCCCACCTCGCCGACAACCCGATCCCGCGGCTGGTCGCGATACTCGCCGAGATCGAGGCGATCGTGCTCGACCACGGCAATGCCTGGTTCCAGCCGTCGAATATCGAGACCACCGACATCACCGTCGGCAATCCTGCGACCAACATCATCCCGGCGCACGCCTCGGCGCGGCTCAGCATCCGCTTCAACGACGAGCAGAATGGCGCCGCGCTGGTCGAGCGGATCACGACGCTCGTCCAGCGGCACGATCCCGCCGCCTCGGTGACGGCCCGTATCTCGGGCGAGGCGTTCCTGACCGCACCCGGCGCTTTCTCGACGCTGATCGGGGACGCGATCGCACGCCATACCGGTCTGCGCCCCGACCTCTCGACCACCGGCGGAACGTCCGACGCGCGCTTCCTTTCGACGCTGTGCCCGACGGTCGAGTTCGGGCTGGTCAACGCGACGATGCACAAGCTCGACGAGGCGGTCGCACTCGACGATCTCGTCGCGCTGAGCGCGATCTACGCGACGCTCATCGCCGACATCGCCCGGCTTTAACCGATTCCAATGGATCGGGAATCGCCGCGACTCGCGGAGATTCCTAGCTTTTCATGGACGCGAGTCGCCGATTGGCGTAGGCTTGGGTTTATCCTTAACGGTGCGCGGGCATGCCGATCGATCCCTGGTTCTTCGTTGCGATCGCGTGCAGCCTGGCGGGCTATGGACTGTATCTGGCTGGCCTGCGCCGACACCTCGTCCAGCCCAACCGCGCATCCTGGCTGATCTGGAGTGCGGCGACTGCGGTCGAGGCGGCGACCTATGCCGCGGTCAACCCGGGTGCGCTGCAAGGCTGGGTGTTCGCGCTGTCGACGCTGGCCTGTATCGCGGTGACGATCGGCATCTGGCGCCGCTCGGTGTGGAGCGCGCCATCGCGCGGCGAGATCCTCTGCACCGCCGCCTGCCTCGCCGCGCTGACCCTGTGGATCGTGTCGCGCAACGCTTTCTGGGCGCACATGCTCGTCGTCGTCGCGGTGCCGGTGAGCTTCTGGCCGACCTGGCAGAGCGTGCTCGAGGATCGCACGCGCGAGCGCTCGCCCGCGTGGGGGCTGTGGTCGATCGGCGATCTCGCCACGCTGCTCGTCGCGACGCGCAGTGGCGACCAACAGGCGAGCGAATATGCCTATATCCTGGTCGAACTCGGCTGCCATGCGAGTGTCTGGTTCATGGTCGGGCTGGCGACGATCAACCCGCTGCGCTCGCTCGGCTTTCGTGCCGGGCGGCTCTACATCCTCGATGCCTATCGCCCCACCGCCAACCTGTTCGCGGTCGGCGAGACGCATCTCGGCAAGGCGGTCTATGCCGCGGCGGGCTTTGCCGAGGGCGACGCGATCGTGCGCTTCACCGGCCGCCGCTTCCGCGCCGATCGCGTGCCGAGCCTGATGCGCGGATCGAGCGATCGCTTCGTCCAGGTGACGCCCGAGCATTTCATGGGTCCATCGGGGCAGATCGACGACCTGATCAACCATAGCTGCGCGCCCAATGCCGGGCTGCGCTTCGCCGCCGGCAGCGTGACCCTGGTCGCCGTGCGCGACATCGCGCCGGGCGAGGAGATCAGCTGGGACTATTCGACCACGCTCGCCGAATCGAACTGGCACATGATCTGCCAGTGTCGCGCACCCGAGTGCCGTCGCGTGATCGGCAATTTCTCGACGCTCAGCCCGGAGCGACAGGAGTGGTTCCGCTCACGCAACCTCGTCGCGCCGTATCTTCGCCGCAGCGACGATGTGAACACCGCGCGCACCCGCGCGGCCTGACGGCTATGCGTCGAGCAGCGCGCGAATCCGCGTTGCGAGCGTCTCGATCGCAAAGGGTTTGGCGAGCAGCGCGGTGCCCGAGTCGCGCGGGCCGTCGCCGAACACCGCAGTCTCGGCAAAGCCGGTGATGAACAGGATCGGCAGGTCGGGGCGCAGCCGCCGCGCCGCATCGGCGACCTGGCGCCCGTTCATCCCGCCGGGCAGGCCGACATCGGTGATCAAGAGATCGATCTGCCCGGCCGTGGCGAGGTGGTCGAGCGCGCCAGCGCCGGTCTCGGCCTCGTCCACGCGGTAGCCCAGCTCCGAAAGTCCCTCGCGCAGCATCATCCGGACGGCCGGCTCGTCGTCGACGATCAGCACCGTCGCGCCCACGCGCCCCGCCGCCGCCCGATCGAGCGCGGCGAGGCCTGCCCCTGCTGCCCGCGGCACCGCTGCCGCCAGCGCGGTGCGCGGCAGGAACAGCGCCATCGTCGTGCCGGCACCGGGCGCCGAGCGGATCTGCACCGCGCCGCCCGACTGGCGCACGAAGCCGTAGATCATCGACAGCCCCAGGCCCGTCCCCTGCCCGATCGGCTTGGTGGTGAAGAACGGGTCGAACGCGCGCGCGATCACATCGGGGCTCATCCCGGTGCCAGTATCGGTGACGCTGAGCACGAGATATTCGCCCGCCGCCAGCTCAGACGCTGCGGCCGCTTCGGCATCGAGCGTCGCATTGTGCGTCGCAATCCTGACCGTACTGCCCGCCGGACTGGCGTCGCGGGCGTTGATACACAGGTTGAGCAGCGCATTTTCGAGCTGGTTGCCGTCGACCAGCACCGCCCAGCTCGTCGCGTCGGTCGCGATATCGAGCGTGATCGCGGGGCCGAGCGTTCCGCGCAGCAGGTCGGTCATCCCTGCGATCAGCTGCGGCACGTCGACCGGGCGCGGATCGAGCGGCTGGCGGCGCGAGAAGGCGAGCAGCCGGTGCGTCAGCGCCGCCGCGCGCGCGACACCGGCTTGCGCGGCGCCGATATAGCGCGGCAGATCGTCGAGCCGGCGTTGCTGCAAGCGCAGCTGCATCAGTTCGAGCGCACCCGACATGCCGGTCAGCAGATTGTTGAAATCGTGCGCCAGCCCGCCCGTCAACTGGCCGACCGCTTCCATCTTCTGCGATTGGCGCAGCCGATCCTCGAGCTCACGCTGGCGGCTGACGTCGACCACCACGCCGACCACCGTCTCCGGTTTGCCCGCAAGATCGTGCAGCACGTGGTTGCGCGCCATCACCCAGCGCAGCGTGCCGTCGGGCAGCAGCAGGCGATATTCGTGCGCGCCGTCGCGTCCGGTCGCCTGGGCATGATCGATCGCGCCGCGCAGGATCGGCAGATCGTCGGGGTGGACCCGCGCCGCAAGATCGGCGAGCGAAACGCCCTCGTCCATCTGCGCGCTCGAAAAGCCGTAGATCGCGCCGAACCCGCTCTCGCTGGCGAAGCGATCCTGCGCGACGTCATAGGTCCACACCCCGACGCCCTCCATCGCCTCGAGCACCATCCGCGTTCGCGCATCTGCCGCGCGTACCGCGGCCTGTTGGCGGCGTTCCTCGGTCACGTCGCGCGCATTCGTGTAGAGCCGGTTGCCGACCAGCGTGGTCTGCCATGCGAAGGTGCGATAGCTGCCGTCGCGCGTCCGCAGCCGCTTCTCTAGCTGGTGCGTCACGCCACTCGCGGCGATCCGCGCAATTTCCGCGGCGCTGCCGCCGGTATCCTCGGGATGGCGGATCCACTGCGTGCCACGCCCGAGGACTTCCGCCTGCGTCCAGCCGAGCAGACGCTCCCATGCCGGGTTGACCGACAGCCAGTGCCCTTCGCGATCCGCAATGCCGAGCAGATCGTTGCTGACGTTCCAGAGCTGGTCACGCTCGGCGGTGCGCGCGGCGACGGTGTCGGTCAGGTCGATAGCGTGCGCGCGCAGCCGCGCGGTGGCGCGCACGCGGGCGACCGCATCCCAGCTGAGTTCGGCGACCTCCTCGATCAGCGCGATCTCGTCGCCTGTCCAGGCGCGCGGCACCGCCTGGCTCACGTAGAAGGCCCCCTGCCAGGCGCCGCCGCGCACCAGCGGAACGCTGACCCCAGCCTGCGTGCCGACCGCCGAGAGCGCCGCGCCGTCGGGCGCCGCCGGGTCGTCCGGCGTGGCGAAAACCAAAGTGGCGCCGCGGCCGACGGTGGCGCCCATGCGCTTGCCGAACAGCGCGGACGGCATCGAGCCGGTCAGTGGCGGCAATGCCCCGCTGATCCAGCAGGCGCCATAGTCGATCATCCCGTCGGGCGTGACCTCGAAGAAGCCCGAGCGATCGACGCCGAGATAGGCACCGACCGCTTCGGCCGAAACCTGCATCACGTCGTCGGGATCGCTGTGCGTACGCTGTCGCTCGACCAGGGTGAGGACGAAATCGCGCTCCGCCTTGCTCTTGCGCAGCGCGCGCTCGGACAGGATTTGCGCGGTCACGTCGATCCCCTGGCCGAATATCCCGCAGGTCACACCATGCGCGTCCTGGATCGGGGTGATCGCATAGGTCCAATAGGTCTCGGTCGGCACGCCGGCGCGCTGCATCATCAGCCGTTGCGCGCTCGACACCACCCCCTCGCCGCTGGCCATGGCCGCGGCGAACTGCGGCGCGAGGACCGGCCAGATGTCGGCGCGCGCCTGGGCCGCGGGGAGGCCGAGCTGTGCGGGGTGGCGATCGGCAATCTCGATCCACGCATCATTGTAGAGCAGGATATAATCCGGCCCCCAATAGATCGCGCCGGGAAAGGCGGAGCGCAGGCACAGGCTGACGCTCGACTTGAGCGCGGCCGGCCAGTCGCACGGCGCGCCGAGCGGATGTCCGGTCCAATCGCGGTCGCGCAGCAGCTGCGCGACGGCCCCGCCGCCGTCCAGAAACCGCAATCCCGCCCCACTGGGACCAGCCGCGGTTCCGGGATCTAGGGATGCCATAAGCTTCTGGTCTCGCGCGCACATTTGCCAAACATCGGCGAGACGATGGTGCGGTTTCGCCGATGCGCTGTCAACTCGGCACCGCGGGCCCACCCACGGCCGCCCGCGCGATCACAACGCGCCGAGATCGATCTCCGCAAACCGGTCGACCGAAGCATTCGCCGCGGGCATCGGATATTTGAGCCCGGTCGCGCAGTTGAACAGCACGACGCGCTCCTCCTCGTCGACCTCGCCGGTGCGCAGCGCCTCGCGATAGGCGGCCAGCGTCGCGCCGCCTTCGGGGCAGAGCAAAAGCCCGTCCTTCGTGGCGCAATCCTCCACTGCTTGCAGGATCGCGGGATCGCCGACGCCCGGCGCCTTGCCGCCGCTCGCGCGGACCGCACGCAGGATCAGGAAATCGCCGACCGCCCTGGGCACGCGGATGCCAGCAGCGACGGTCGCGGCGTCTTCCCAGCGCTCGGCATGTTCTTCGCCCGCTTCGAAAGCGCGGACGATCGGCGCACAGCCGCTTGCCTGGACGGCATACATGCGCGGCCGCTCGGGGCCGATCCAGCCGAGCTTTTCGAGCTCGTCGAACGCCTTCCACATGCCGATCAGCCCGGTGCCGCCACCGGTCGGGTAGAAGATCGCATCGGGCAGTTTCCAGCCGAACTGCGCGGCGAGCTCGAGCCCCATCGTCTTCTTGCCCTCGATTCGGTACGGCTCCTTGAGCGTCGAGAAGTCGAACCAGCGGCCTTCCGCGGCGCCGCGCCCGACGATCGCGCCGCAGTCATCGATCTGGCCGTTGACGCGGTAGACGCGGGCGCCCTGCGCGGCGATTTCGCGGATATTGACCTCGGGCGTTTCCTCCGGCGCGAGCACGATCGTCTCGATCCCGCAGCGCGTCGCATAAGCGGCAAGTGCGGCGCCGGCATTGCCGTTGGTCGGCATCGCGATCCGGGTGACGCCCAGTTCCTTTGCCATCGCCACCGCCATCACCAGGCCGCGCGCCTTGAAGCTGCCCGTCGGCAGGCGCCCTTCGTCCTTGACCAGCACGTTGGCGCTGCCCGAACTCTTGGGGATGGCCACCAGCGGCGTCTCGATCTCGCCGAGGCTGACGATGTTCTCCGTGCGCCGCACTGGCAGCAGCTCGCGCCAGCGCCACAGATCGGTCTGCCGCGCCTCGAGCGTGGTCTTGGGAAGCGCGGCTTTGACCGCCTCCAGATCATAGCGGACAAGCAGCGGCCGCCCGACGCGCGACAGGCCTTGGAGTTGGTCGGCTTCGTAGCGCTCGCCGGTCAGCGAGCATTCGAGATGCGTCACGAAGGTCTGGCGGTCGGCGGTCAGATTGGCGTTGATCGACATGAAGCATCTCCGACTCGCACGGGTCGCGCGGGATAAGCCCAGGAAAGGCGCGATAAGGGGGCTGGCAGTGGCTACCGGACGCACAGCCCCACGCTAGGCGGCGGGACTGGCAAATCCATACCCGCCGCGGCGTGAAACGGCGGTCAGCCCGCCTTCGCCACGCCCACCAATGCCGGCCGCAGCAAGCGGTCCTTGATCATGTAGCCCGACTGCATTTCCTGCACGACGGTGCCCGCCGGCTGGTCGCTCGGCAGCTCGAACATCGCCTGGTGGAAGTTCGGGTCGAGCTTCTCGCCGATCGTCGTCATCTTCTTGATGCCGTGGCGCTGGAATACCGCCTCGAGCTCGCGGCCGGTCGCCTCGAGCCCGGCGACGAGGCCCTTCATCTTCTCGTCGGCGCGCAACTCGGCGGGGATAGCCTCGAGCCCACGCGACAGATTGTCGGCAACCGAGAGCAGGTCGCGCGCGAAGTTGGTAGACGCGTACGCACGCGCATCGGCGGTTTCCTTCTCGGCGCGGCGGCGGACGTTCTGTGCCTCGGCATGTGCGTAGAGCACGGCCGCCTTCGATTCGGCGAGCTCGGCGCGCAGCTTGGCGGTCTCGTCATGCTCGGCAACCTCGGGCGCCGCTGCGGCGGTCTCCTCGCGCAGCTCGGCCGCGTCGTTTGCCACGGTGGTCTTTTCGTCTTCGATCATGTCGTCCCTAGTCCATTCAAGCCATGAGCCGCGCAAGCGTCGCGGCAGTGTAATCCACCATGGGCACGACGCGCGCATAGTTCAACCGCGTCGGGCCGATCACGCCGACGACTCCGACCACGCGACCGTCCAATCCGCGGAACGGTTTGGCGATCACCGACGAGCCCGACAGCGAGAACAATTTGGTCTCCGCGCCGATGAAGATCCGCGTCGCGTCGCCCGCGCTGGCGTTGTCGAGCAGCCGGGCGATGTCCTGCTTGCCCTCGAGATCGTCGAGCAGGAAGCGCACACGTTCGAGATCGGCGGCGGCGGCATCGTCGATCAGGCGCGCCTGGCCGCGCACGATCAGCACCGGGCGGCGCTCGCCATCCTCGCTCCAGATGGCCAGACCGCGTTCGATCAGCGTCCGTGCGGCGCCATCGAGCTCGGCGCGTTCGGCCAGAAGTTCGCGCTCGATCTTCGCGCGCGCCTCGAACAGCGTGAGGCCGCCGAGCATCGCGCTCATGTAGTTGCCGGCCTCGATCAGCGCCGAGACCGGCAGGCCCGGCGGCAGGTCGATCACGCGATTTTCGATCGAGCCGTCCTCGCCGACGAGCACCGCGAGCGCCTTATCTGCCGACAAGGGCACGAAACTCATCTGCCGCAGCACGAGTTCGCGCTTGGCCACCATCACCATGCCGGCGCAGGCCGACAGGCCCGACAGCGCTGCGGTGGTGGCGGCGATCGCTTCCTCGACCGGGCCGCTCTGGACGAGCTGGCGCTCGATCGCGGCGCGCTCCTCGAGCGAGGGCTCGAGCGCCTGCATCATCCCGTCGACGAACAGGCGCAGGCCGATCTCGGTCGGCATCCGCCCCGCGCTGGTATGCGGCGCGGCGAGCAGGCCGAGTTCCTCGAGATCCTGCATCACGTTGCGGATCGAGGCAGGTGAGAGGTTGAGGCCCGACAGATGCGCGATCGTGCGCGACCCGATCGGCGCGCCGGTATCGAGATAGCTCTGCACGACGACGCGGAAGACGTCGCGGGCGCGGTCGTTGAGCTCGGTGATCGGGGGCAGCCGCATAGGGGGTATATGGGGGGCAGGTGCGAAAGGCTCAACTGGTTGGTTGCGCGAGGTGGTCAGAGCCAGCGTCTAGCCCCCCGTCGCCGGGGAAGCGATTTGAGATTGGGCAGCCCTCAGCGCCTCCCCTCCTCGTCGCTCGCGCGATCGGGATCGCGCGTCACGGTCCATTCCTGTTCGAACAGCGCCGCATCGGCGACCTTGCGCCCGCTCGCATCGCGCGCCGGGCGGAAGCGGACATCTTTCAGCGCGAGCGCACAGGTCGCGGCGTCGAGCGCGCGATTGCCGCTCGACTTGACCACGCGACAGTCGCTCAGGCGACCATCGACGCCGATCGTCGCATGATAGGTCACCATCCCGGCCGCCTGCGAATCATAGATGTCGCGCGGCAGATCGCGATAGCGCAGCTCGTTGCTGATGAGCTCGGCGTCGGTCCCCCCGCCCCCGCCATCGCCGTCGCCAGCATCGCCGCTGCCGGTGCCATTGCCCTGCCCGCCACTGCCGGTGCCCGGCCCGGCGACGGGCGCGGCGCCGGTCGAACGTTCGAACCCGACTCCGGCGATCGGTGCGACCACCACCGGCGGGGGTTGCCGCAACACGATCGGCGGCGGTGGTGCGACGATCTCGGTCGCCTTCGACTTGAGGTTGGGCGGCGCGGCGGCGCCTTCCTTGCGCTTCTCGGCCTTTTCCCGCGCGGGCACCGGATCGGGCTTGGGTGGCGGCGATTCGGGCAGCACCGAGATCACCGTCAGGTCGTCGGCGATGCGGCGCTGGAAATCGACGCCGAGCCCCATCACCAGCCCATAGCCGATCAGCCCGACCAGCGCCGCCGCGCCGCCCGCTCCGATGATCCGGTCCTGCCGTGTTGCTGCGTACCCCGTCATGTCCTGCGCTTCGTCCTCGGCCCCGAATGTGGGCATCCGCCGCCCCCAGCCAAGGGGTGACACCCGCCCAACGCACAGCTAGGGCGACTCGATCATTTCCAGGAGATTCCCCATGCGCCCAAGCGGCCGCACCCCCGACCAGATGCGCACGATCACGATCGAGCCGCGCTTCACCAAACATGCGGAAGGGTCGGTGCTGATCGGCTTCGGCGACACCAAGGTGCTGGTCACGGCGTCGATCGAGGAGAAGGTCCCGCCGTTCCTGCGCGGCAAGGGCGAAGGCTGGGTCACCGCCGAATATGGCATGCTCCCGCGCGCCACGCACACGCGCGGCAGCCGCGAAGCCGCCAAGGGCAAGCAGTCGGGCCGGACGCAGGAAATCCAGCGCCTCATCGGCCGTTCGCTGCGCGCCGTGACCGACCTGAAGCTGCTCGGCGAGCGCCAGATCGTGCTGGATTGCGACGTGATCCAGGCCGATGGCGGGACGCGCACCGCGTCGATCTCGGGCGCGTGGGTCGCGCTGCGGCTGGCGATCGACGGGCTGATGGCGAGCGGCAAGCTCACCGCCGACCCGCTGACGCAGAAGGTCGCGGCGATTTCGTGCGGGATCTTCAAGGGCACGCCGGTGCTCGACCTCGACTATGACGAGGATTCGAACGCCGACGCCGACGCCAACTTCGTGCTGCTCGAAAACGGCAACATCGCCGAAGTCCAGGCGACGGCCGAGGGCGCGACCTATGACGAGGAAGCGCTGCTGCGCCTGCTCCGTCTGGCGCGGATCGGCTGCACCGACATCTTCGCCGCACAAGCCAAAGCGGTTGCAAAATGAGCGAAGAGGTCGTGCCGCAGGCGATCCGCAAGCTCAGCCCGGGCAAGCTCGTCATCGCCAGCCACAACGCCGGCAAGGTGCGCGAGATCGGCTTCCTGCTCGCCGAGCATGGCATCGAGGCGATCTCGGCGGCCGACCTCGACCTGCCCGAGCCCGAGGAGACCGGCACGACCTTCGTCGCCAACGCCGAACTGAAGGCGTTGCAGGCGGCGGATCTGTCGGGCCTGCCTGCGCTCGCCGACGATAGCGGGCTCTGCGTCGAGGCGCTCGGCGGCGATCCCGGCGTCTACACCGCCAATTGGGCGGAGACGCCGAACGGCCGCGACTGGACGCTGGCGATGACCAAGGTCGAGCAGGCGCTCGCCACCAAGGGCCCTGATGCGAGCCGCGCGGCGCATTTCGTTTGCGTGCTCGCGCTCGCCTGGCCCGACGGGCATGTGCAATGGTTCGAAGGCCGTGCCGAGGGCACGCTGACCTGGCCGCCGCGCGGCGATGTCGGGTTCGGTTATGATCCGGTGTTCGTGCCCGCGGGTGGCGACCAGACCTATGCCGAGATGGATCCCGCGCAGAAGCATGCGATCAGCCACCGGGCGGATGCATTCGCGCAGCTGATTGCGGCGGTGCTCTAAGCCCTAATCCGTCACCCGGCCTTGTGCCGGGGTCCACCGTGCGGCGCAAATTGCGGTCAAATCGTGCGGCATCCGCGCGGCTGAGTGGACCCCGGCACAAGGCCGGGGTGACGGCGGAGGGCTGGGCTGGCGTAGCGGCGCCGGGGTGGCGGGGCGTGCGGTCCCGAGGCTCACCCCTCCACCCGACTCCCCACCACATTCCCCGGCGGCGTATAGCGGCACACCAGATAATCGTCGCTGCGGCTGCTCGCGAGCCCGCAGCCGACCTCGCGCGTGCGGCGCCAGACGATCTGGGTGTAATGCCCGACCTCCTGCCAACGCCCGGTCGTGCTGATGTCGGGAAACACGCCGGGGCGGTACATCCGCCCTTCGTCGACCCACAGCCGCACCATCTCGTCATAGCGATACGCCCCGCGCGAGCCCATGAAGAGGTTCTCGCCCTCGGGTGTCCGCCCGCGCACCCCGGTCGAATGCTTGAAATCGCGCGTCGCGGCGAGCGTCGCGGCATAGCGCGCTGCATCCGCCGCCAGTTCGTCGTTCCACGTCAAAGGCGGCGCGCCGACGGCGGCGCGCGCTGCGTTGTGCCCGGCGATCATCGCACGGCGCAGCAGCGCGTCGCCGCGCGCGGCGGGGACGTCGCTCAGCCGCGGCTCCTTCACCACCGGCGGACGCTCGGGATCGGAGGCAGTGCATCCGACCAGCAGTGCCAGCGGCGCGAGCACCAGCATCGGCACGAGCACCGGCAAACGAACGCGCATCTTTCGCAATCTCCTCGATACGCCCATAGGCCTGCCCGAATGAACGCCGCCGAAATGCCCCCGCTCGCGCTTTATGTCCATTGGCCGTTCTGCGTGTCGAAATGCCCCTATTGCGACTTCAACAGCCATGTCCGCGAGAGCGTCGACCAGGCGGCGTGGCGCGACGCGCTGCTCGCCGACCTCGCCTATGAGGCTGCCGCGCTGCCCGGGCGGCGGCTCGGCTCGATCTTCTTCGGCGGCGGCACGCCCTCGCTGATGCCGCCCGCTACGGTCGCGGCGATCATCGACGCGGCGACGACGCACTGGGCGCCCGAACCCGACATCGAGATCACGCTCGAGGCCAATCCTTCCTCGGTCGAGGCGGCGCGCTTCGCCGATATCGCGCGCGCCGGGGTCAATCGCGTGTCGCTCGGGTTGCAGGCGCTCGATGACGAAGCATTGGTCTTTCTCGGGCGCGCGCACGGCGTCGCCGAGGGGATCGCCGCGCTCGAAACCGCGCAGAACGCCTTCGCGCGCGTCAGCTTCGACCTGATCTACGCGCGGCCCGGGCAGACGCTTGCCGCGTGGGATGCCGAACTCACCCGCGCGCTCGCCTTCGGCACCGAGCATCTCTCGCTTTACCAGCTGACGATCGAGCCCGGCACGCGCTTCGCGACCGAAGCGGCGGCGGGGCGGATCGTCATCCCCGACGGCGACGCCGCTGCCGACCTGTTCGAGGCGACGCGCGCGACGACCACCGCGGCCGGGCTGCCCGCCTACGAGATTTCGAACCATGCGCGGCTCGGCGCCGAGAGCCGGCACAATCTCGTCTACTGGCGCTATCGCGATTATGCCGGGGTCGGCCCCGGCGCGCACGGGCGCCGCAGCGGGCTCGCCACCGCGCGCCACAAGAAGCCGGAGAATTGGCTCGGCGCGGTCGCGCGCAATGGCCACGGCGCGCAGATCGAGACGCCGCTGGTGCCGAGCGAGCGCGCGACCGAAGCGCTGCTGATGGGGCTGCGGCTGCGCGAAGGCGTCGATCTCGCGCGGATCGCCGGACTGGGCGCGACCTCGGTCGACGCGCTGATCGACTGGACGGCGGCGGCGAGGCTGGAAACGCAGGGACTGCTTGCGCGGGCAGGCGATCATCTGCGCGTAACCGAGGCGGGGATGCTGCTGCTCGACGCGATCCTGCCGCTGATCGTGCGAGGGTAAGACAGCAAACCATCACCCCGGGCTCGTCCCGGGGTCCACCGTGACGCGCGAGCGGACCTGGCAGCACGCGCGGCGCAGTGGGCCCCGGCACAAGGCCGGGGTGACGAAGTGGCAGTGCCCTTAGAACCCGCCCGGCGCAGGCGAGATCGTCACCGTCGTCCCGCCGCGAATTTCCTGCACTTCGAGCGCACGCTCGGCGACATTGTCGCGGCCGAAGCGGAACGCGCCGTCGATCCCGGCGAAACCACCGCGATCCTTCAGCCGATCCTCGGGGAACGCCGTCCCCATCGGCCAATCGCGCATGATACGGATCGTCAGCAGCACCGAATCGTAGCCGAGGCTCGACAAACGAAACGGCGCCGAGCCGAAACGCGCGCGGTATTTCGCGGCATATTGGCGGTACAGCCCGTCCGACACGCTGGCGAACCACGCGCCCTCGAGCGCGGGCTTGCTCGCGATCGACGCTTCAGAATTCCACAATTCGGTGCCCAGGATGCGCGCGCCGCCCATCCCCGTGCGGCGCAGCACGGGCACGCCCGTCGCCGCTGCACCGCCGCCATCGGCGATCAGGATCGCTTGATAGGGTGCGCTCTTGCCCATCCGCTGGATCGCGGCGCTCATCGATCCCGACACGCGGTCGTAGGTCTGCAGCGAGCCGACCCGGCCGCCGGCCGATTCGACCGCGCGAAGGAAGGCGGTCGACGCACGCTCGCCATACATGCCGTTGGGCACCAGCCCACCGAAGCTCGTCACGCCCTGGTCGTGCGCATAATTGACGACGCGGACGATCGACTGCGCCGGGACGTAGCCCATCAGATAGGCGCCATTGCCCGCCGCGGTGGTGTCGTTCGAGAAGCTCACCACGGGAACGCCGGCGCGGTGTGCGATCGGCGTCACCGCGCGGACGTCGTCGGCGAGCAGCGGGCCGAGGATCAGCTGGTTGCCGTCCGCCAGCGCGCGCTGCGCCGCCTGCGCGGCGCCCGCAGCGGTGTCATAGCTGGTGATGCGGACGCGCTCGTTGCGCGAATCGAGCAGCGCGAGCTGCGTCGCGTTGGCGAGGCTCTGCCCGACGCCGGCATTGGGGCCGGTCAGCGGCACGAGCAACGCGACGCGGTGGCGCTGCGTGTCGGTCGGGATGCCCTGCTCGACCGCTGGCTGCTGGTTCTGCGACGGGCGCTGCGCCGGCGGGCGCCGCGTCGGCGCGGGCCCCGGCACGACGGTTTGGCAACCCGCGAGCAAGACGGCGCCGACCAGCGCCACCCCGCGCAACAGTCGCTTAAACCCGATGGGACGTTGCGCGCCCATATCCCGCTCTGCCATGACCACTCCTGATGAACCCTGATCTTTCCCCCGGCCTCTACATCGTTGCCACCCCGATCGGCAATCTCGGCGATCTCTCGCCGCGCGCGGCGCATATCCTCAGCCACGCCGCGATCATCGCGGTCGAGGACAGCCGGGTGACGGGCAAGCTGTTGAACCATATCGGCGTGAAGCGGCCGATGACGCCGTATCACGACCATAATGCCGAGGACGTCCGCCCCGGCCTGATCGCGCGGATGGGGACCGAGGCGGTGGCCCTGGTGTCGGACGCGGGGACGCCGCTGATCTCAGATCCGGGCTACAAGCTGGTGCGTGATGCGCGCGCGGCGGGGCATACGGTGTGGACGATTCCGGGGCCGTGCGCGGCGGTGGCGGCGCTGACGCTTGCCGGCTTGCCGACCGACCGCTTCCTGTTCCTCGGCTTCCTGCCGTCGAAGGCGCAGGCGCGCGCCGCCGCGATCGCCGAGGTGGCGGCGGTGCGCGCGACGTTGGTGCTGTACGAATCGGGGCCGCGCTTGGGCGTGATGCTCGCGGCACTCGCCGAAGGGCTCGGGGATCGCGAGGCGGCGGTGACGCGTGAGATCAGCAAGCATTTCGAGGAAGCGGTGACGGGGACGTTGTCTGAGCTTGCCGCGCGCTATGCAGATGCGCCGCCCAAGGGCGAGATCGTTGTCGTGGTGGCCGGCCCCGGCGCACCCGAGGCGGCGAGCGCGGCCGATGCCGACAGCGCGCTGACCGAGGCGCTGACGCGGCTGTCGACCGGGCAGGCAGCGAGCGAAGTGGCCAAGGCGCTGGGGCTCGATCGCAAGACGCTCTACGCGCGGGCGCTTGAGTTGAAGGCCTGATACTTCTGACTCCCCTCCGGCTTCCGGGAGGGGCTTCTTCTTACTCCCCTCCCGCTTGCGGGAGAGGCTGGGGGAGGGCACTCTGAGAGCGTGCCGCGCGACATCCCCTCCCCTAGCCCCTCTCGCAAGCGGGAGGGGAATGCCAAGCGGCAAGCTGCCGAAGCCTCCGGTCGCCGCGGCGAGCGCCTGGCCGGCTGGTGGCTCCGCCTCAAGGGCTGGCAGATCCTCGCGCGCCGCGTGCGCACGCCCGCCGGCGAAGTCGATCTGATCGCCCGCAAAGGCACGCTCGTCGCCTTCGTCGAAGTCAAAATGCGCGCCACCTCGGCCGAACTCGATTATGCGATCGACGAGCGCCGACTCGCCCGCGTCGCCGCAGCCGCCGAATATCTCATGGCGACATATGCCGGCCCAGGCGATGACATCCGCGTCGATGTCATCCTCCTCGCGCCCGGCACGCGGCCGCGCCACATCGAGAATGCGTGGATCGGCTGAGGCCGAGCGGGTGACAGCGCGGCCATCGCCCCCTATCTGCGCTCACGTCATTTGGACGGAGAATATCGATGAGCCTGACAGTCGCCGTCCAGATGGACCCGATCGCGCATATCAACATCGCGGGCGATTCGACCTTCGCGCTGATGCTCACCGCGCAGGAGCGCGGGCATAAACTGTTCCACTACAGCGCCGAAGACCTGAACTATTCGAACGGCCGCGTCTGGGCGAAGGCCGATCCGGTCACGGTGCAGCGCGTCGTCGGCGATCATTACAGCTTTGGCGAGCCCGTCAGCCTCGATCTCGGCGACGAGGCCGACGTCGTGCTGATGCGGCAGGATCCGCCGTTCGACCTCGGCTATATCACCGCGACGCATTTGCTCGAGCGGATCGCGCACAAGACGCTCGTCGTGAACAACCCCGCCTCGGTGCGCAACGCGCCCGAAAAGGTGTTCGTGCTCGACTACCCGCAGTTCATGCCGCCGACACTCGTCACGCGCAGCCTCGACGAAGCGCGCGCCTTCCTTAGCGAGCATGGCGAAATCGTCATCAAGCCGCTCCACGGCAATGGCGGCAAGGCGATCTTCAAGGTCGGGGCGGACGGCGCGAACCTCTCGGCGCTGATCGAGGTGTTCAACACGATGTGGCGCGAGCCGCACATGGTGCAGGCGTTCCTTCCCGCCGTCGCCAAGGGTGACAAGCGCATCGTGCTGATCGACGGCGAGGTCGCCGGCGCGATCAACCGATTGCCCGGCGAAGGCGAGATCCGCTCGAACCTGGCGGTCGGCGGGTCGGCGGTGAAGACCGAACTGACCGAGAAAGAGCGAGAGATCTGCGCGGTGCTTGGGCCCGAGCTCAAGAAGCGCGGGCTGCTGTTCGTCGGGATCGACGTGATCGGCGGGGAGTGGCTGACCGAGATCAACGTCACCTCGCCGACCGGGATCGTCGCGATCGAGCGCTTCGACGGCACCGATGTCGCCGGGCTGATCTGGGATGCGATCGAGCGCAAAGTGCGTGCCTAAAGCTCCTCTCCCGCTTGCGGGAGGGGCTGGGGGAGGGCCTGTCCTCCTTTCCACCGCCCCCGCCAATCTCGCGTACAGCCCCTCCCCTAACCCAGCGTCAGGTCGGTCAGGCCCACGACCTGACCTGAAGGATGCGGGGCATCCTTCACCTGCCGCTCGCAAGCGGGAGGGGAATGCGTGACCGACTTCATCGTCAACCTCACGGCGTGGGGCGGCTATTTCGGCATCTTCGTGTTGATGGTGCTCGAAAACGTCTTTCCGCCGATCCCGTCCGAAGTGATCATGGGGCTCGGCGGGATCGCGGTCGCACGCGGGCAGATGACGCTCGTCCCGCTGATCGTTGCGGGCACGGTGGGGACGGTCGTCGGCAATTATTTCTGGTACGCGATCGGCTATCGGCTCGGTTATCACCGGCTGCGGCCGTTCGTCGATCGCTATGGCCGCTGGCTGACGCTGGACTGGCAGCATGTCGTCGCGCTCGAGCGCTTCTTCCAGTCGCGCGGGCAATGGGTCGTGTTCGTGTTCCGCTTCATGCCCGCCTTTCGCACGATGGTGTCGCTGCCCGCGGGGATGGCGCGGATGTCGCACGCGCGCTTCCTGCTGTGGACTGCGGCGGGCTCGGCGATCTGGAATACCGGGCTGGCGTTTGCCGGCTATTACCTCGGCGCCAATTTCCGCGAGCTCGATCGCTTCATCGGCCCCGCCGCGATCGCGCTGACGGTGGCGATCATTGGCGGCTATGTCTGGCGACTGCTGCGCTGGAAGCCACGCGCCTAGAAGCGCTTAAATTCGAGCGCGATCCCCCATCCGTTCGGGCTGAGCTTGTCGAAGCCCTGCCCTCCTCCTGCGCGCCGCGCGCCAGGGGAGAGCAGCCCTTCGACAGGCTCAGGGCGAACGGGTGGGAAGGTCGAAGCGGCCTAAGCCCGCGGATGCGCGTTGCGGTAAACGTCGAGGAGATGCGCCGCATCGACCTGTGTGTAGATTTGCGTCGAACTCAGGCTCGCATGGCCGAGCAATTCCTGCAGCGCGCGCAGATCGGCGCCGCGCCCGAGCAGGTGCGTCGCGAACGAATGCCGCAGCGCATGCGGCGTCGTGCGGTCGGGCAGCCCGAGCCGCACGCGCGCGCCCTGCACCGCGCGGCGCACCAGCCGCGGGGACAGCGGCCCGCCCTTCGCGCCGCGGAAGATCGGCGCGTCGCGCGCGGTGCCGTAGGGGCTGAGCGCGACATAGGCCTCGACCGCCGCGCGCACTTGCGGGAGCAGCGGGACGATCCGCGTCTTGTCGCGCTTGCCCGTCACGCTGAGCGTCGCGCCGAGCGGCAGCACCGCGCCGGTGAGCGACAGCGCCTCGGCAACGCGCAGGCCCGCGCCGTAAAGCAGCAGCAACACCGCGAGATCGCGTGCGCCGATCCAGGGCTCGCTGGCATCGTCGGCCACATCGTCAGCAAGCGCGACCGCCTCGTCGGGTGAGATCGGCCGCGGCACGCCTTTCCTGACGCGCGGGCCCTTGAGCCGCGGGGTGGTGCCCTCGCCCGTCGCGAAGGCGAGGAAGCCGCGCACCGCCGAGAGTTCGCGCGCGGCGGAGGCATTGGTCAGCCCCTCGCCGCGGCGTTGGGCGAGGAAGGCGCGCAGATCGGCGGTGTCGGTCTGGGAGAGCGCTGCGCGGTCGACGGCTTCGCCCCAATGCTGCGTGAGAAACCCGCACAGCCGCGTCGCGGTCGCCTCATAGGCGCGCACGGTATGCACCGAGCGACGCCGGTCGCGCGCGAGGTGATCGGCGTAGAGGCGGGGGAGGTTGGACATGGCTGTGGGTGTAGCGCAGCGCTTGCCACACGTAAGCCCCTCCCCTTCAGGGGAGGGGTTGGGGTGGGGAAGTCACCGGCGCCCCGTTCTGCGAGACCTCCCCCATCCCATCCCCTGAAGGGGAGGGGCGACCGAAGTTCAACCCTTTGCACCCGCCCCCGCGACCCGCCATATGCGCTCCATGTCCCGCGCCCGCGTCCTCGTCCTCAATTCCGCGCTTGGCCCGCTCGATTACCGCGTGCCGCATGGCATGAGCGTCGAGCCGGGCTCGGTCGTCGTCGCGCCGCTCGGGCCGCGACAATTGCTCGGCGTGGTTTGGGAACCCGAAAACATGCCCTCCGACGCCGAGGTCGGCGACAACCGGCTGCGCAACCTGGTTGGCGTCGTCCCGGTGCCACCGCTCGCGGCACCGCTGCGCCGGCTGATCGAATGGACCGCGGACTATTACCTCGCGTCGCCCGCGGCGGTCGTGCGGATGGCGTTGTCGTCGACCTCGGCGCTGGAGGGCAGCAAGACGATCACCGAATATCGCGCGACCGGCGACGTCCCCGCACGCCTCACCCCGCAGCGCGAACAGGCGCTCGAGAAGATCGGCAGCTTCCAGGGCCTGATCCGCGAGCTCGCCGCGCTCGGCGACGTGTCCGACGCGGTGATCCGCGGGCTCGTCAAAGTCGGCGCACTCGAGGCGATCGAGGTCGATATCGACAGCCCCTTCCCCGCCCCCGATCCCGACCACGCGATCCCGGCGCTCTCGCCCGACCAGCGCGCTGCGTCGAGCACACTCGTCGCCGACGTCACCGCGCGCGCCTTCGCGCCGACCTTGCTCGACGGCGTCACCGGCTCGGGCAAGACCGAAGTCTATTTCGAGGCGGTCGCCGCGGCGATCCGCGAGAACCGCCAGTGCCTCGTGCTGCTCCCCGAAATCGCGCTGACCGAGCCCTTCCTCAAACGCTTCGCCGCGCGCTTCGGCGTCCAGCCGGTCGCGTGGCATTCGGGCCTGCGCCAGTCGCAGCGGCGGCGCGCGTGGCGCGGCATCGCCAGCGGGCAGGCGCTCGTCACCGTCGGCGCGCGCTCTGCGCTGTATCTGCCCTACGCCAACCTCGGCCTGATCGTCGTCGATGAAGCGCATGAGACGAGCTTCAAGCAGGAAGAGGGCGTGCATTATCACGCCCGCGACGTCGCGGTGATGCGCGGCAAGTTCGAGGAGATCCCGGTGATCCTCGCGTCTGCTACCCCCGCAATCGAGACGCGCCAGCAGGTCGCGCTCGGCCGCTATGCCGAGGTCAAGCTCCCCGGCCGCTGGGGCGCCGCCGAGATGCCCGCGATCGAGGCGATCGACCTGATCGCCGAACCGCCCGAGCGTGGCCGCTGGATCGCGCCGCGGCTCGTGAAAGCGATGGAAGCGACGCTCGAACGGCGCGAGCAGTCGCTCCTGTTCCTCAACCGCCGCGGCTACGCGCCGCTGACGCTGTGCCGCACCTGCGGCCACCGCTTCCAATGCCCGAATTGCACCGCGTGGATGGTCGAGCACCGCCTCGTCCGCCGGCTCGCGTGCCACCATTGCGGCCATACCGAGCCGGTCCCCAAGATCTGCCCCGAATGCCATAACGAGGATACGCTCGCCGCGGTCGGCCCCGGGGTCGAGCGGATCGCCGACGAAGTGACCGAACTGTTCCCCGCCGCCAAGATCGCGGTGGTCACCTCGGACACGATGTGGTCGCCCGCCAAGGCCGCCGAGTTCGTGGCAAGGATGGAGGCGCACGACATCGACATCGTCGTCGGCACGCAGCTCGTCACCAAGGGCTACCACTTCCCCAACCTCACGCTGGTCGGCGTGATCGACGCCGACCTCGGTCTCGACGGCGGCGACCTGCGCGCGAGCGAGCGGACCTTCCAGCAGATCTGCCAGGTCGCCGGGCGCGCGGGCCGCGGCGCCAAGCCGGGGCACGTCTATATCCAGACGCACAGCCCCGACGCCGCGGTGATGAAGGCGCTCGTCTCGGGCGATTCGGAGGCGTTCTACAGTGCCGAGACCGAGCATCGCCGCGAGGCCAACGCCCCGCCATTCGGACGCTTCGCCGGGATCGTCGTGTCGAGCGAGGACCAGCAGGCCGCGCTCGAAACCGCGCGGCTGATCGGCCGCAGCGCGCCGGTGCATGAGGCGATGGAAGTCTATGGCCCCGCCCCCGCTCCGCTCGCGATGTTGCGCGGGCGCCACCGCTTCCGCCTGCTGATCCACGCCAAGCGCGGGCTGGCGGTGCAGGATGTGGTGCGCGAGTGGCTCGGCGGGCTCGACTGGCCGAGCAAGGTGCGCGTCGTGGTCGACGTCGATCCCTACAGCTTCGTCTGACCGCGCGCGCTCAGTGCGCCACGCCGGACGCTTGCGTAATCTTGCCGTTGAGGCGCGCGACCAGCCGCGGGTCGATCGGGCAATGGAAGGCGATCCCTTCGAGCGTGTCCTTCGTCCAGGTGACCTTCGACACCACCACCATCTTGCCGATCGTCAGGATCAGCTCGTCGCCCTTGAGCAGCGCGGGCTTCGGCCCGCGGATCATCGCGCCGCGCGCCGAAATGCTGACGATCTCGACCTCCTGCGGCGTGATCCCATAGCCGCTCACCTGGCCGCGCAGCGGCGAGAGCTGGTCGCCATCGAGCCGGCGCTGATAGTGCGACACGCGCCTGGTGAGCTCGGCCATGACGATCGCGGCGAGCCGCTCCAGTTGCTCGCACTCATGCGCCCGGAAGTCGCGGCGCGGCGCCGAATCGATCACGCACACGCTGCCGATGTTGAGCCCGCGCGGCGTGCGCAGCGGCACACCGGCGTAAAAGCGGATATACGGCGCGCGGACGACCAGCGCGTTGCTGCTGAAGCGCGAATCGCAGCGCGCGTCGGGCACGACCAGCACCGCATTCGCCGCGATCGTATGCGTGCAGAAGGCATCCTCGCGCCGCGTCTCCTGCAAGCCGAAGCCCGACCGCGCCTTGAACCACTGCCGATCGTCGGCGACGAACGAGATCAGGCTGCACTCGGCGCCGAACAGGCTGCGCGCTAGCCGCACGACATCGTCGAACACCGTCTCCGCGGGCGTGTCGAGCACAGCGTAGCGCTCGAGCTCGTCGAGCCGATCGGGCTCGTTCGCGGGTATGGGATACGATCTGGCAAGCGACATCGTCGGTCCTTCGTTGCTTTCCCCGGATCGCCAACCGCTAAGTGACACTGCCACAACGCCCTTTGCGGTCCACTACGGCATTAACTTGTGTCTATTATAGGATGGAGTCGCCGCGAGCGGTCCAGAGCGCTCCCGCGAGATCGCGCCAGGCGGCAAAACCACTTTCCGCTATTCTCGCTGGGCGCTTCCTGTCAGAATCGCGCGAATGATCCTGCTCACTCGCTCCTTCGCCGCGCGGCTCCGCGCGGGCCTCGCCGCCATGCTCGCGCTCGTCGGCTTTGCCATGCTCGCCGCCTCCCCGGCGCGCGCCGACGACATTTCGGCGACCGCGCGCGGCGTGGTGCGCGTCGTCACGATCGCGATCGTCGACGATGAAGTGGTCGGCTTCGGCCATGGCAGCGGCTTTGCGGTCGGCCCCAACCGCATCGTCACCAACGCGCATGTCGTCGAACTGCTCGCGCGCTATCCCGGCAACGTCGTGATCGGGATCGTCCCGTCGGAGGGCTCGAAAAGCTATCAGGGCAAGATCATCGCGCTCGACACCGTGCACGATCTCGCGCTGATCGAATTCACCGGCAAGCCGGTGCCGACCGTCGCGCTCTACACCGGCCCAGTCAACGAAGGCGGGATGGTCACCGCGCTCGGCTATCCCGGCAATGTCGATCTCGCCACCGCGAAATCGGCGGTCGACTATATCCATCCGCTCTCGCCGATCCGCTCGGAGGGCGTATTCTCGGGGCGGCGGCAGATGTCGGGGACCGCGGTGATGCTCCACACCGCGCAGATCGCGCGCGGCAATTCGGGCGGGCCGCTGCTCGATCCGTGCGGCCGCGTGATCGGCGTCAATTCCGCGATCACGCGCGGCGAGGAGGGCGATTCGAGCTTCGGCTTCGCGATCGCCAATAGCGAGCTCACCGCCTTCCTGATCCGCGCCAAGCAAAGCTATGCCGCGGTTGGCACGCCGTGCACGAGCATCGCCGAGATCGACAAGGTCGAGGCGCAGGCCGACGCTAATGCCGCAGCGCTGGCCGACAGCGCGCGGCGCGATGCCGCGGGCAAGGCCGTGCTCGCGCAGGAGGCCGCCCTGGTCGCCGCGCGCGATGCCGCCGACCGGCACCGCGAGAATGTGATGGCGATCGCGACGCTGGTGCTGGTGCTCGGCGCGCTCGCGGTCGGTGCGGGCGGCCTGCTCGACGCGCAGGCGCTGCGGCGCGCGGCGATCTGGGCGTGGGGGCTCGGCGGGCTGATGATGGTCGGTGCGGTCGTCCTCTTCCTGCTGCGCCCGACCGGCGTTGCGCTGCCGAGCAGCAGCGCGGCGCTCAAGGCGGCGTCCGCACCGGCCGTGTCGTCAACCGCGCCGCTCGGCACGCTGCTATGTCGCTTCGTGCCCGAGCGCAGCCGCGTCGTGTCCTCGTCGACCACCGACACGACGATCGAGTGGGGCAAGGCCGGCTGCATGAACGGCCGCACGCAATATGCCGAGAATGGCAGCAAGTGGGACCGCATCCTCGTCCCCGCGCAGGAGCAGACGGTGTCGGTGCTGCAATTCGACCCGGCGACGCGCAGCTATGTCACCAAGCGCTATTTCCTCGGCGCCGACGAGATGGACGCGATCCGCAAGATCCGCGCGCAGGTGACGCTCAAGGCCTGCTCGCCCGACGAAGCGGGCCGCGCCAGCCTCGCCTCGCAACAGGCCGCGATCCGCACGAGCCTGCCGGCACAACCCAATGAGAAGATCGTGTACAGCTGCACCCCGGCGGCGGGCAGCGCTGCGGCCACGCCGCCGTCAGGCGGGTAACCGGTCGATCCGGGCGGCGAAGCAGCCCGGCTTGGCATTGTGCGCGTGGAGATAGGCGGCGCGCGGATCGGCAAAGAAGCGCGCGATCGCCGCGGCGAGATCGCGGCCCTCGACGACATCGGCTTCGATCATCATGCCGTCGCGATCGAAGCTGCGCAGCGACAGCAGCCGAATCGCCAGTTGCGGCGGCACCTCGTCGACGAAGCGCGCAGCTTTGAGCGCGCCCTCGCGCACGAAGATCGCGTGGCGCGAGCGATACGGCGTGGCGACGGGCAGATGCTCGTAATTGACCAGCAAGACGGTTTCGCCCGGCACCGCATCCTCGAGCGAGATGCGGCACGGGAAGCCCGGCGTGGCATCGACCGTCATGCGCAGCGCGCCCCGCTCCGCCAGTGCGTCATCGGACAGGCCGTATAGCGGCACGAACGGCGCGGGATCGAGGCCGTCGATCGTGAACCGCGTCATTTCACACCTTCACGGTCGCGCAGCGCGACCTTGCGATCGATCCCATAGGCATAGCCGCCGAGCGTCCCGTCGGCGCGTTGCGCACGGTGGCACGGCACGACGATCGACACGGGGTTGGCGCCGCACGCCGTCCCCGCCGCGCGCACCGCTTTGGGATTGCCCGCGGCGGCGGCGAGTTCGGCATAGCTGCGCGTTTCGCCGAGCGGGATGGCGCGCAACGCCTGCCAGATCGCCTCCTGAAACGCCGTGCCGCGCACATCGAGCGGCAGATCACGGTCGCGGTCGGGCGATTCGACGCTGGCGACGACCTGCGCTGCGAGCGTGGCCAGCGCCGCACCGCCGGGGAGGATCTCGGCCTGCGGGAAGCGCGCGTGGAGTGCCGCTTCGTCTTCGTCGAACGACACGCGGCACAGCCCCTTGTCGGTCGCCGCGACCAGCATCGCGCCGAGGCTGGTGTCGGCGATCGTCCAGCGGATCGTCACCCCCTCGCCGCCCCGCGCCCACGCGCTCGGGCTCATCCCAAGTCGCTTGGCGCCCGTCTCGTAGAATCGGCTCGGCGCGGAATAGCCCGCCTGGTAG
Source organism: Parasphingomonas frigoris (assembly GCF_036663815.1). NCBI lineage: Bacteria > Pseudomonadati > Pseudomonadota > Alphaproteobacteria > Sphingomonadales > Sphingomonadaceae > Parasphingomonas > Parasphingomonas frigoris. The sequence goes on from NZ_JAXOJQ010000002.1 coordinate 460,434, forward strand.
ATCGCCTCGGTCACGCTGCGCTCCTGCGTCAACGCACGCGCCGCGCGTTGCGCCAGCAGCCCGCGGGCGTAGGCCGCCGGCGTCACGCCGGTCGCGCGCTTGAACAGCCGGTGGAAATGGTGCGGCGCATAACCGACCGCGGCGGCGATCGCGTCGAGCCCGACGGGCGCCTCGGCCGCCTCGAGCATTGCGATCGCCCGCGCCACGGCTACGCGATCGCGCCCGACCTCGTCGGGGTTGCAGCGCAGGCAGGCGCGGAACCCGGCCGTGCGCGCTGCCTCGGGCGTGCGATAGAAAGTGACGTTCTCGCGCTTGGGGTGGCGTGCCGGGCAGCTCGGCTTGCAATAGATGCCGGTGGTCTTCACCGCGCCGACGAAGCGCCCGTCGGAATGGCGGTCGCGCGCTTCGAACGCCGCCCAGGCTGCGCGAGAATCGATCGGCGAGTCGAGGGAGAGCGGGTCTGTCATGCTGATGGTGTAGCTGCGTCACCGCACGCTGCCATCCCGCGCCTTGCGCTCAAAGACCTGCACGGGCGCGCGTCCTTCAGGCGGCGTTCAGCAAGCCGAGCGGCCAATACTCGCGGCGATAGGGCCACTCCGTGCGCATGACTTGCAAGCCGTCCACGCCGATGCTAACCGCTCGCCATCCCATCTGAAGGCGCATTCCCCAGCGCCCTCTTTTTGCATGGGGCCACCATTCGTGCCCAAGAGGACCTCAATCGCGTGGAAGCATCCGGCGGTATTCAAGCAAGCTTAAGCGGCCGCTATGCCACCGCTTTGTTCGAGCTCGCGCGTGACACCAAAAGCATCGACGCGGTCGAGGCCAGCCTTGGCCGCGTGCGCGCCGCGATCGCCCAGTCGAGCGAGTTCGCACAGCTGATCGGCAGCCCGGTCGTCTCGCGCCAGCAGGCGGCGAAGGCCGTCGCATCGGCTGCCGAGATGATCGACGTCGACGATACGACGGCGAAGTTTCTCGGCGTGCTCGCCGACAACCGGCGTCTGTCGCAGCTCCCGGCGATCATCCGCGCCTTCCGCGACCTGGCCGCGCGCCACCGCGGCGAGACGACCGCGGAAGTGACTTCGGCGCATCCGCTCACCGAAGAGCAGGTCGAGGCGCTCAAGCAGCAGCTGCGCACCCGCATCGGCACCGACGTTTCGGTCGATCTCTCGGTCGACCCCACCCTCCTCGGCGGTCTGGTCGTCCAGATCGGCTCGCAGCGGATCGACAGCTCGATTCGCACTCGTCTCAATGCTCTCGCGCACGCGATGAAAGGTTAAGTCATGGATATCCGCGCCGCAGAAATCTCGAAGGTCATCAAGGACCAGATCGCCAATTTCGGCACCGAAGCGCAGGTTTCGGAAACCGGCCAGGTGCTCAGCGTCGGTGACGGCATCGCGCGCATCTTCGGGCTCGACAACGTCCAGGCGGGCGAGATGGTCGAATTCTCGAACGGCGTGCAGGGCATGGCGCTCAACCTCGAGGCCGACAATGTCGGCGTCGTGATCTTCGGGTCGGACTCGCAGATCAAGGAAGGTGACGTCGTCAAGCGCACCGGCACGATCGTCGACGTCCCCGTCGGCAAGGCGCTGCTCGGCCGCGTCGTCGATGGTCTCGGCAACCCGATCGACGGCAAGGGCCCGATCGAGACGACCCAGCGTAGCCGCGTCGAAGTCAAGGCACCGGGCATCATCCCGCGCACCTCGGTCAACGAGCCGGTCCAGACCGGCCTCAAGGCGATCGACGCGCTCGTTCCCGTCGGCCGTGGCCAGCGCGAGCTGATCATCGGCGATCGCCAGACCGGCAAGTCGGCGGTCGCGATCGACACCTTCATCAACCAGAAGGCCGCGCATCAGGGCGACGACGAGTCGAAGAAGCTCTATTGCATCTACGTCGCGGTCGGCCAGAAGCGCTCGACCGTCGCTCAGCTCGTCCGCACGCTGACCGAGCAGGGCGCGATGGATTACTCGATCGTCGTCGCGGCAACCGCGTCGGACCCTGCTCCGCTGCAGTTCCTCGCACCGTACACCGGTTGCGCGATGGGCGAATATTTCCGCGACAACGGCATGCACGCCGTCATCGTCTATGACGATCTGTCGAAGCAGGCCGTCGCCTACCGCCAGATGTCGCTGTTGCTGCGCCGCCCGCCGGGCCGCGAAGCCTATCCCGGCGACGTGTTCTATCTTCACTCGCGCCTGCTCGAGCGCGCGGCGAAGATGAACGACGCCAACGGGGGCGGCTCGCTCACCGCGCTGCCGATCATCGAGACGCAGGCAGGCGACGTGTCGGCCTACATTCCGACCAACGTGATCTCGATCACCGACGGCCAGATCTTCCTCGAGACCGACCTGTTCTTCGCGGGCATCCGTCCCGCCATCAACGTCGGTCTGTCGGTGTCGCGCGTCGGCTCGGCCGCCCAGACCAAGGCGATGAAGAAGGTCTCGGGCTCGATCAAGCTCGAGCTCGCGCAGTATCGTGAAATGGCGGCGTTCGCGCAGTTCGGTTCGGACCTCGATGCCTCGACGCAGAAGCTGCTCAACCGCGGTGCTCGCCTTACCGAGTTGCTGAAGCAGGCGCAGTTCGCGCCGATGCCGTTCGAAGAGCAGACCGTGTCGATCTTCGCTGGCACCAACGGTTTCCTCGATACCGTGCCGGTCAACGCAGTTGTCCGCTACGAGCAGGCGATGCTCGCCGAGATGCGCAGCAGCCACGCCGATCTCCTCACCGACATCCGCGACAAGCGCGACCTGTCGAAGGAGACGACCGAGGCGCTGAAGACCGCGCTCGGTGCGTTTTCGAAGACGTTTGCGTAAAACCAACCACGTCGCCCCGGCGCAGGCGGGGGCCGCTCAGTAACAGAGCGATCCCGGCCTTCGCCGGGATGACGGAAAAGGGAAGAACGAGTTGGCAAGCCTAAAGGCCCTCAAGATCCGCATCGGCTCGGTGAAGTCGACGCAGAAGATCACCAAGGCGATGAAGATGGTCGCAGCCGCCAAGCTGCGCCGTGCGCAGGAAGCGGCGATCGCGGCGCGTCCCTACGCCTTGCGCCTCGAGCAGGTGATGGCGAGCCTCGCATCGAAGGTGACCGTCAGCGAATCGAGCCCCAAGCTGCTCGCCGGCACCGGCAAGGACCAGGTCCATCTGCTGGTGATCGCGACCTCGGAGCGCGGCCTCGCAGGTGCGTTCAACTCGAACATCGTCCGTGCGGCGCGCCGCAAGGCCGAAGAGCTCGAGCGCGCCGGCAAGACCGTGAAGTTCTACATCGCCGGCAAGAAGGGCCGCGTGATCAAGCGCTTCTTCCCGACGCAGATCCTCACCGATCACGAGATGAGCCACATCAAGACCGTCGCCTTCGTCGATGCCAAGGCGATCACCGACGATCTGATCGTGCGGTACGAGGCGGGCGAATTCGACGTCGCGCATCTGTTCTACGCCCGCTTCCAGTCGGCGCTGGTGCAGGAGCCGGTCGGCCGCCAGATCATTCCGGTCGCGCTGCCGTCCGCCGCGAACGACGTCGCCGCATCGTCGGCAACCGCCGCGGTCGAATATGAGCCCGACGAGGAATCTATCCTCGCCGAGCTGCTGCCGCGCAACATCGCGATCCAGATCTTCGGCGCGTTGCTCGAGAATGCCGCGTCGGAGCAGGGCAGCCGCATGACCGCGATGGACAATGCGACGCGCAATGCCGGCGACATGATCAATCGCCTGACGATCCAGTACAACCGCAGCCGCCAGGCCGCGATCACCACCGAGCTGGTGGAAATCATCTCCGGCGCCGAAGCGCTCAAGTAGTCGATACGAGGAAAGCATCATGGCAACCGCCCCAGACACACTCGCCCCGGCGCTTACGAACAGCGTTGGCCGTATCAGCCAGGTCATCGGCGCCGTCGTCGACGTGACCTTCGAGCAGGATCGCCTGCCGGCGATTCTCAACGCGCTCGAGACGTCGAACAACGGCAACCGCCTGGTGCTCGAAGTCGCGCAGCATCTCGGTGAGAATACCGTCCGCACGATCGCGATGGACTCGACCGAGGGCCTGACCCGCGGCCAGGAAGTCACCGACACCGGCTCGCAGATCCGCGTCCCCGTCGGCCCGCAGACGCTCGGCCGCATCCTCAACGTCATCGGCGAGCCGATCGACGAGCGCGGTCCGGTTGGCCACACCGAGACGATGCCGATCCACGCACCGGCTCCCCTCTTCGTCGACCAGTCGACCGAGAGCGCGATTCTCGTCACCGGCATCAAGGTCATCGATCTGCTCGCGCCTTACGCAAAGGGCGGCAAGATCGGCCTGTTCGGCGGCGCCGGCGTCGGCAAGACCGTGCTGATCCAGGAACTGATCAACAACATCGCCAAGGGCCACGGCGGCACCTCGGTGTTCGCCGGCGTCGGCGAGCGTACCCGTGAGGGTAACGATCTGTACCACGAGTTCCTCGACGCAGGCGTCATCGCCAAGGATGCCGACGGCAACCCGACGCCCCAGGGCTCGAAGGTCGCGCTCGTGTTCGGCCAGATGAACGAGCCGCCAGGCGCGCGCGCCCGCGTCGCGCTGTCGGGCCTGACGATCGCCGAATATTTCCGCGATGTCGAAGGCCAGGACGTGCTGTTCTTCGTCGACAACATCTTCCGCTTCACGCAGGCGGGTTCGGAAGTGTCGGCACTGCTCGGCCGTATTCCTTCGGCGGTGGGCTATCAGCCGACGCTGTCGACCGACATGGGCGCGCTGCAGGAGCGCATCACGTCCACGAACAAGGGCTCGATCACTTCGGTGCAGGCGATCTACGTTCCGGCAGACGATCTCACCGATCCGGCGCCGGCAACCTCGTTCGCCCATTTGGACGCAACGACTAACCTCAACCGCGCGATTTCGGAGCTGGGCATCTACCCGGCGGTCGATCCGCTCGACTCGACCTCGCGCGTGCTAACCCCGGCGATCGTCGGCCAGGAGCATTACGACACGGCGCGTCGGGTTCAGGAAACCCTTCAGCGTTACAAGTCGCTGCAGGACATCATCGCGATTCTCGGCATGGACGAGCTGTCGGAAGAAGATAAGTCGACCGTGTCGCGCGCGCGGAAAATCCAGAAGTTCCTGTCGCAGCCGTTCCACGTCGCCGAAGTCTTCACCGGCATCAGCGGCAAGTTCGTCCAGGTCGAAGACACCGTGAAGTCGTTCAAGGCCGTCGTCGACGGCGAGTATGATCACCTTCCCGAGAGCGCCTTCTACATGGTTGGCGGCATCGACGAAGTGATCGCCAAGGCCGAGAAGATGGCCAAGGAAGCGTAACGCTTCTTACCTTACTAGCCCTCTCCCGCCTTCGCGGGAGAGGGTTGGGTGAGTGTCTTCTTCTTCGCCGCGCTGCGGACAAGAAGAAGACCCTCACCGACTTCGACTAGGCCCGCATGAAGAATGCGGCCCAAGTCTCCGTAGCCTCTCCCGTGCAAGCGGGAGAGGGCCTGGAGAAGGACAAGACATGCTGCACTTCGAACTCGTCACCCCTGAAACGCTCGTCCGGTCTGAAGAGGTCTATATGGTCGTCGTCCCCGGCACCGAGGGCGATTTCGGCGTGCTCGAGGGCCATGCGCCCGTCATGTCGACGATCCGCGACGGCGCGCTGTCGGTCTATCGCACCGAAAAGGGCGAGCCCGAACTGATCGCGATCGAAGGCGGTTTCGCCGAGGTCTCGACCAGCGGCCTGACCGTTCTGGCCGAACGCACGCTTTAAACGCAGCGGTCGCCGCTTCCGCCCAACGCCGAGGCGCCGCCGCCATCGACTGCTTACTTGCGCAAGGCCTGCGCCGGCGCGTACCGGCGGATCAAATCTCCAGAAAGGTGCGCGCTGGTCCGCACCGACCTCCGCGCTCCTCACTCCGGCATCGATGCCATGCCCGAACGATACCGCGTGCGCCGCGGATCCGCGGCCAAGCCCGGCAAACGCCCGCGGCGGCCCTTCAACACATAGTGAATTCCCGTCCCTGTGCCCCCCGTTCGCGTGGTTAGGAGATTGTAAAAGCTTGCACGCTACGTCGGTGCGGATGAGAAGGAAGCAGGCCGCATGAGTGCATTTGGGCGTCGACCAGGCATGGCAGGTGCGGGGACGCGTCCCGCGTTCGGCGTAGCGCGCCCGATGCAGGGTGGTGGATCGCGTCCGGCAGATGGCGAAGCGGGGCCGGCCGCAGGCGAGCAATTCCCGCCGCTGCCCGGCATGCCGTCGCTCGACGTCGATCCGCTCGGCACCATGCCGGGCATGCAGCAGGATGCGATGCAGCGGCTGGCCGATCGCCAAGCGCTGTCGGGCGATGCCGGCAGCTCGAAAGTCGAGGGTTTCGAAAGCTCGATCCACAAGATCAAGGAGCAGGTGCTTCCGCGCCTCCTCGAACGCGTCGACCCAGAGGCGGCGGCGACGCTCGACAAGGACGAGCTCGCCGAGGAATTCCGCCCGATCATCGGCGAAGTGCTCGCCGAGCTGAAGCTGACGCTCAACCGGCGCGAGCAGTTCGCGCTCGAAAAAGTGCTGGTCGACGAACTGCTCGGGCTCGGGCCCTTGGAAGAATTGCTCGCCGATCCGAACATCACCGACATCATGGTCAACGGCCCCGAGCAGACCTATGTCGAGCGCAAGGGCAAGCTCGAGCTCGCGCAGATCCAGTTCCGCGACGAGGAGCATCTCTTCCAGATCGCACAGCGCATCTGCAACTCGGTCGGCCGTCGCGTCGACCAGACCACCCCGCTTGCCGACGCCCGCCTCAAGGACGGTTCCCGCGTCAACGTCATCGTCCCGCCGCTCTCCTTGCGCGGCACCGCGATCTCGATTCGTAAATTTTCCGCCAAGCCGATCACGCTCGACATGATGGCGGGCTTCGGGTCGATGAGCCCGAAGATGGCGACCGCGCTGAAGATCGCCGGCGCGTGCCGCTTCAACGTCGTCATCTCGGGCGGTACCGGCTCGGGCAAGACGACGATGCTCAACGCGCTGTCGAAGATGATCGACCCGGGCGAGCGCGTGCTGACGATCGAGGACGCGGCCGAACTCCGCCTGCAGCAGCCGCACTGGCTCCCGCTCGAAACGCGCCCCGCCAACCTCGAAGGCCAGGGCGAGATCAGCATCCGCGATCTCGTCAAGAACGCGCTGCGTATGCGCCCGGATCGCATCATCCTCGGCGAAATCCGTGGCAGCGAGTGTTTCGACATGCTCGCCGCGATGAACACCGGTCACGACGGCTCGATGTGTACGCTCCACGCCAACTCGCCGCGCGAGGCGCTGGCGCGTATGGAGAACATGGTGATGATGTCCGACATCAAGGTGCCCAAGGAAGCGATCTCGCGCCAGATCGCCGATTCGGTCGAAATGATCATCCAGGTGAAGCGCCTGCGCGACGGTTCGCGCCGCGTGACCAACGTCACCGAGGTGATCGGCATGGAAGGCCCGGTGATCGTCACGCAGGAGCTGTTCAAGTTCGAATATCTCGACGAATCGGCCGATGGGAAGATCATCGGCGAATATCGTTCGATGGGGTTGCGGCCCTACACGCTCGAAAAGGCGCGGACGTTCGGCTTCGACCAGGCGTATCTCGAGGCGTGCCTGTAAGGGGCACGCGAACGCCAATCTCTGTTCGGGCTGAGCGTGTCGAAGCCCCACGCGCCACACGCGGGCCCTTCGCCAGCGGGGAGGGCCCTTCGACAGGCTTAGGGCGAACGGTATTAGGGTCCGCGCAAGCGGCCGAAGCCGTTCGCTACCCGTGCTGCGCGATGATCGCGCATCCCGCCGCCGCGATCAGCGCGAACATCTGGGTCGAGCGCCAATCGACCCAGCCGACGCGATCGAGATCATCGCGCCGGTCGCGCCGCCAGTCGGCGACGCCGGCCAGCACCGCCACCAAGACCGCGACGCCCGCGGCAATCCACCAGACCATGCCTCAGTCGCCGAGCTTCTCGATCTTCTCGTTCAACCGGCCGAGCTCGGCCTTGAGCGCCGCAATCTCGTCATCCTTGCTCATCGCGGCCGCCGGGGCGGGTTTCGCCTCCGCACCGGGCACCGCGCCGGGCACCGCGCCGGGCTTGAACGCGGCGGTCGCCGCCTCGAACATCGCCATGTTCTGCTTGGCGATCTCGGCAAGCGGCGTGTTGGCGAACGGCGACTGCGCGAACGCACCCTCGACCGCCGACTTGAACTGGCGCTGGTTGTGGCGGAAGCTGTCCATCGAGGCTTCGAGATAACCCGGCACCATCGCCTGCATCGAATCGCCGTACATCGCAATCAGCTGGCGCAGGAAGTTCACCGGCAGCATGGTCTGGCCACGCTGCTCTTCTTCCATGATGATCTGCGTCAGGATGTTGTGGGTGATGTCCTCTTCGGACTTGGCATCGAGCACCTTGAAATCCCGCCCCTCGCGCGTCATCGCAGCAAGATGCTCTAGCGTGATGTAAGAGGAGGTCTCGGTGTTGTAGAGTCGGCGGTTCGCGTACTTCTTGATCGTGACCGGGCCGTCGCCCGGGATGGTCTTCTTCATGAAGATTGGCTCCCCGTACCATGTTTGTAGCGAACCTATCATCTTTCGATACCGCATCGCAACACGGCCCGCGCCCCCTTCCCTTGTTTCTCGATATGTTGCGCGAAGAAACCGCAGCATCGCCCGAACGCCGCGCTGCGGCATTGGCGGGCCTGCGCGCCTATCAGGCGGCGCCGCGCGGCCGCGCGCGCAAGGCGATGCCGGCGCGGTATCGCAAGGGCCAGGCGCGGCTGCGCGACTATGGCGCCAAGGGTGCGACCGGGCGCGCGGTGATCGTCATCCCGTCGCTGATCAACCCGGCGCATATTCTCGACCTGCAGCCCGACGTCTCGCTGCTGCGCTGGCTCGCCAGCCAGGGCCATCGCCCGTTCCTGCTCGACTGGGGGACACACGGGCCCGCCGCGCACGCGCTCGACCTCGATGCGCACGTTGCCCGCATCCTGCTGCCGCTGATCGCCAAGTTTGCCGAACCGCCGGTGCTGGTCGGCTATTGCCTGGGCGGGACGCTGGCGCTGGCGGCGGCGTGCCTCGCGCCGGTCGCCGGGGTCGCGCTGATCGCGGCGCCGTGGCATTTCACCGGCTATGGCGCGCGCGCGCGCGACGACATAGCGGCCTTGTGGGCAACCGCGAAACCGGCGTGCGAAGCGCTCGGGCTGGTCCCGATGGAGGTGTTGCAGGCGGGGTTCTGGAGGCTCGACCCGGCTCGGACGATCGCCAAATATGAGGCGTTCGCCGCGCTCGCGCCCGACAGCGCCGCGGCGTGCAGCTTCGTCGCGCTCGAAGATTGGGCCAATGCCGGCGCCCCGCTACCGCTCGCGACGGGGCGGCAACTGTTTGAGGATTGCATCGCGCAGGACCGGCCCGGCAGCGGCGACTGGACGATCGGCGGCACCGCGATCACCCCGGCGGCGCTGCGCTGCGCGGCGATCGACTTCGTGTCGATGAACGATCGGATCGTCCCCGCAGCAAGCGCCGCGAACCTGGCCGACCGGCGCGATCTGGGCGCGGGCCATGTCGGCATGATCGTCGGCCGCGGCGCGCGCGCGCAACTGTGGGAACCACTGTCGGGCTGGTTAAATGCCCTTCCCGCGGCTAGATAACCGCCAAACCTATCCGGAGACGCGCCATGCACGATATCGTCATCACCGCCGCCAAGCGGACCCCCGTCGGCAGCTTCCTCGGCGCATTCGCGGCCACCCCCGCGCACGAGCTCGGCCGGATCGCGATCGAGGCGGCATTGGCGCAGGCGGGCGTTTCCGGCGACGAAGTGTCCGAGGTTATCCTCGGTCAGGTGCTGACCGCGGGCCAGGGGCAAAATCCGGCGCGGCAGGCGTCGATGGCGGCGGGCGTGCCGAAGGAAATCCCCGCCTGGGGCGTCAACCAGGTGTGCGGATCGGGCCTGCGCGCGGTGGCGCTGGCGGCGCAGTCGATCGCGTGTGGCGATGCGCGGATCATGGTCGCCGGCGGCCAGGAATCGATGTCGCTCAGCGCACACGCACAGAACCTGCGCGGCGGCACCAAGATGGGCAACGTCACGATGGTCGACACGATGATCAGCGACGGGCTGACCGACGTGTTCAACAATTATCACATGGGCATCACCGCCGAGAACCTTGCCGAGCAGTACCAGATCTCGCGCGAGGCGCAGGACGTGTTCGCGGTCCGCTCGCAGAACCTCGCCGAGGCCGCGCGCACCGCCGGCCGCTTCCGTGACGAGATCGCGCCCGTCACCATCAAGGGCCGCAAGGGCGACACGATCGTCTCGGACGACGAATATATCCGCGCCGGTGCGACGCTCGAGAGCGTTGCGGGCCTGCGTCCGGCGTTCAAGAAGGACGGCACCGTCACCGCCGCCAACGCCAGCGGCCTCAATGACGGCGCCGCCGCGCTCGTGCTGATGACGCGCGCCGAGGCCGAGCAGCGCGGCGCGCCGATCCTCGCGCGGCTCGCGAGCTGGGCATCGGCCGGGGTCGATCCTTCGATCATGGGGATTGGCCCGGTTCCCGCGACGCGCCGCGCACTGGAAAAGGCCGGGTGGAGCATTGCCGACCTCGACCTGATCGAGGCCAACGAGGCGTTCGCGGCGCAGGCGCTGTCGGTCGGCAAGGAGCTCGGCTGGGATCCCGAGCGCGTGAACGTGAATGGCGGCGCGATCGCGATCGGCCACCCGATCGGCGCCTCGGGCGCGCGCGTGCTGACGACTTTGCTGTACGAGATGGCCAAGCGCGACGCGAAGAAGGGACTCGCAACGCTTTGTATTGGCGGCGGAATGGGGATTGCCGTCTGCGTCGAGCGATAGGAATCGGGCAGATGCGGTGGGCCGTTGCATTCATTCCGTGAATGCAACGGATCTGTGACGAATTGGTCACAGGTTTAACAAACTGTCAGCTTAGGTTCATGTTTCCGATAAGAAGGGGTTGCGCCGGACCTATATTTCTCATTTGTTACCCCCAACCGGGCAGGCCCAATCGCCGCCCGGAAACGGGGATATTGTACATGAAGCTTCGAGCACTCCTATCCGCGACGGCGTTGAGCAGCGCAGCGTTGGTCGCCACCCTTCCGACCGCAGCCTTCGCGCAAACGACGCCGACCGACCAATCGAGCGCGCCACGCGGTACAGCACCTGAGGCCGCCACGGACCAGCAGGACAGGAGCCAGGACGAGTCGATCGTCGTCACCGGCTCGCGTATTCGCAGCCCGAACCTGGTGTCGGACGTCCCGGTTACGTCGATCAGCGGCGAAAGCATGCTCGCCAACGGCCAGACCAACATCGGTTCGGTCCTGAACGACCTGCCGCAGCTTGCCAGCAGCTTCTCGCAGCAGAATCCCGGTTCGGGCATCGGCATCGGCGGCCTCAACCTGCTCGACCTCCGCAGTCTCGGCACCTCGCGCACGCTCGTTCTGGTCAACGGCCGTCGCCACGTCGCGGCCGACATCCTGGTCAACGCGGTATCGCCCGACGTCAACTCGATCCCGAACGACCTGATCGAGCGCGTCGACATCGTGACCGGCGGCAACTCGGCCGTCTACGGTTCGGACGCGATCGCGGGCGTCGTCAACTTCGTCCTGAAGCGCGACTATAATGGCCTTCAGGTCCGCGGCTCGACGAGTGTCAACGAGCCCGGCTTCGGCGCGAACCAGTTCATTTCCGCCGTCGCCGGCCACACCTTCGCGGACGGCCGCGGCAACATCACGATCAGCGGCCAATTCTCGCATCAGGATCGCGTGTTCGCATCCGACATTCCGTTCGATCGCCAGAACAACGGCATCTTCACCGTCGACACCGATCCCAGCGGCTTGGCCAACGGCAGCGACGGATTCCCCGACGCGGTGTTCGTGCGCGATGTCCGCAGCGCGACGAACAATCCGTACGGCCTGATACCGATTCAGCAGACCCCCGGCATCGCCGCCTGCGGAACCGGTACGCTGCCGACCAACGGCGGCCCCAACAGCAGCGGCACGCCGTATAACTGCACCTACATCTTCACGCAGGATGGCCGCCTGACCCCGCAGACCGGCGCGCGCTTCGGCTCGGGTCCGACGGGCGGCATCGTCGGCGGCAACGGCGCGACCGGCCGCGAAGGCCAGACTGTCTCGATCCTGCCGTTCCTCGAGCGGTACAATTTCAACCTGCTGTCGCACTATGAATTCTCGCCGGCGGCCGAAGTGTTCCTCGAAGCCAAGTTCGATCGTGTGAAGGCGCTCGGCAACAATGCCGGACCGTCCTTCATTCAGACCGGCTCGGGCAACACGGGCAACGTCGGCGACGCACGCGAGCGTCCGCGCATCGACAACCCGTTCCTCAATCCGGCCGACCGCGCCACGCTGGCGGGCCTCATTCTCGCCTCGAACTGCAACACCAGTTTGACCGCGACCTGCCCGAGCACGACGAACATCGGCACGGCGGCCGTGCCCAATTTGATCCCGGGCAACCTCACCGCCGCCAACCGCGCCGCGATCGCGGATGGGTCGTATCGTTTCCAGCTCGCCCGCAACCTGCTCGACGTCGGTCTGCGCGACGAGAAGTTCACGCGCGACACCTTCCGTGTCGTCGGTGGTCTGCGCGGCAAGTTCAACGACGACTGGTCGTACGAAATCTCGGCGAACTATGGCGAGTTCAACCAGACGACCAACACCAACGGCTTCATCGATCGCCAGCGCTTCTCGCTCGCGATGGATGCCGGCCGCAACCCGGCCAACGGCCAGATCCAGTGCCGTGCGCAATATGATCCGGCCTCGGCGATCGCGATCCAGCGCGCCGGTTCGGGCGACGCGGCGGTCAACGCGGCCCGTCTGGCGGCGGACATCGCGGCGTGCAAGCCCTACAATCCGTTCGGTGGCTCGGACAACAGCGCCTCGGTCGCCTACTTCTCGCGTGCGTTCGATGCGAAGGCCAAGCTCACCCAGCTGGACATCCAGGGTTTCGTCAACGGCGATTCGAGCCAGTTGTTCGAACTTCCCGGTGGCCCTGTCCGCTTCGCGCTCGGCGGTGAATATCGTCGCGAGAAGGCCTATTACCGGCAGGATCCGTTCGTCACGGACGGCTACACCAACGGCGTCTCGATCCCCCTGTTCGACCCGCCCGCCTTCGTGGTGAAGGAAGCCTTTGGCGAAATCCAGGTGCCGATCCTGAAGGACGTGCCCTTCTTCAAGGAACTGAGCGCCACCGGTGCAGGCCGGTATTCGGATTACGGCAAGAGCCTCGGCTCGACCTGGACGTACAATGGTGGCGTGCAGTGGGCGCCGATCCGCGACATCCGCTTCCGCGCCAACTATGGTCGCGCGGTGCGTGCACCGAACGTCTCGGAGACCGGCTTCCCGCTGGTCCCGAACTTCGCGAACAACTTCCAGGATCCGTGCCAGGCCAACAACATCGGCGCCAACGGCGCCAATCGCACGGCCAACTGCACCGCGGCCCTGACCGCAGCACAGCGGACCAATCTCGTAAACGGCGTTTCGCTCCCGATCGTCAGCGGTAGCAACCCGAACCTGCAGCCGGAAACCTCGGACTCGTGGACGTTCGGTGGGGTCCTGCAGCCGAGCTTCATCCCGGGCCTGTCGATCACTGTGGATTATTACAACATCCAGGTGAAAGACATCATCGTCTCGGTGGCCGCGCAGACGATCGTCAACCAGTGCTACGACTCGGCAACGCTGAACAACGTGTTCTGCTCGGCCTTTTCGCGCTACCTGGGCGCGGGCACCGGTCCGGCGGGCGAACTGCCAGGCCAGATCCTCGCCAATTCGCTGGTCCAGGCACCGCTCAACTTTGCAAAGCGTGTTCGTAAGGGCATCGATTTCCAGGTCGCGTACCACACGGACCTGTCGGCGAACGTCAAGTTCAACACCAACATGATCTACGTCAAAACGCTGACGAACAGCGACTATCAGGATCCGACCAATCCGAACTTCGAGACGCACAATCTCGAAAACGTCGGCAACCCGACTGACGAATTCCAGTGGGATACCGATCTGGGCATCGGCCCGGTCACCTTCGGCTACCGCCTCCATCTAATCGGTCCGCAATATGTGACCTCTTACGCCAACTTCAACTCGGTCAACGGGTTCCCGCCGGCGAATAGCGATGCATCGGCGCCGATCAAATATCCGGTGATCACCTATTCCGACCTCCAGATGACCTGGGACATCGGCAACAAGGGCAAGAAGGACGCGTTCCAGCTCTATGCCGGCGTCGACAACGTGTTCAACCAGCTTCCGCCGCTCGGGACACTGGCGAACGGCGCTGGCACGGCGATCTACCGGTACAACGGTCGGGCCTACCATGCAGGCTTCCGCGCTCGGTTCTGATCGAGCACGAATACCTTCACGAAAGGGGCGAGAGAAATCTCGCCCCTTTTTTTATGCGGACCACACCCGCGCGAACCGCGCGCCCAGCCCGGTTAGCAGTTCATATTGCGACATCCCCGATTCCGCCGCCGCCGTCGGGAGCACATAATCGAGCGCGACCCAGTCGCCCTCCCCCAGGCCGGGCGCGGCCTCGACCGAAATCGCGGTCAGGTCCATCGACACGCGGCCGATCACGGGCAGCGCGGCATCGCCGGCGCGCGCCATCCCGGCATTGGTGAACCCGCGCCAATAGCCGTCGGCATAGCCGATGTTGAGGATCGCCACTTCGAGCGGCGCGCGCGCGGTGAACAAAGCGTTGTAGCCGATCGACTCGCCCGCCCCGAGCGTGCGGCGCTGGAGGATCTGCGCCTCGGGCGTCGCTACCTGGCGCACCACACCCGCGAGCTCGCACCGCGGCACGCCGCCGTAAAGCGCGAGGCCAGGGCGCGTCAGGTCGAACGCATAGGCCGCGCCGAGCGCGATCCCGGCGGAATTGGCGAGGCTCAGACGCCGCGCCGCGGTGCGCCCGCCGAGGCCGCGCAGCGCCGACGCCTGGCGCACATTCATATCACTGTCCTCGTCGGCGCAGGCGAGATGGCTCATCAGCGTCTCGATCGCGAGCCCGTCGAGCAGGCCGTCCCGCACCTCTGCAGCCGAGACGCCGAGCCGGTTCATGCCGGTATCGACCATCACGTCACAGCGCCCGCCGCCAGCCGCGCGCCAGCGCGCGACCTGCGCGGCGCTGCTCAGCACCGGCCGCGCGATGCCGGTCGCCGCGATCGCCAGATCCTCGGCGCGCAGGCCGTGGAGCACCGCGACGTCGAGCCCGAGATCGGCGAGCGCCGCCGCCTCGCCCCAGTTCGCGACGAAGAAATCGCGGCAACCCGCGCCCGCCAGCCGCGTCGCGACACCGCGTGCGCCCAGGCCATAGCCGTCGGCCTTGATCGCCGCGCCGCACGCCGCCGCACCGCTCAACGTATCGAGCGCGCGCCAATTGGCGACGAGCGCAGCGGTATCGAGGCTAAGGCGCAGAGGTGCGGCGGGCGGAGCAGCGGGCGGAACGACGGTCATCCCCCGCGGTTAGCCCCCTGCCCCGTGCCGCGCCACCCCACCGCGCGGTCAATCGGCGCTGGCGGTGCCCGGCTTGCCCTCTTCGAGCCCGTAGAGCGTCACCACCAGCGCCATCGCCACCACCGCAATGGTGTACCACAGGCCCGCATAGGGATTGCCGGTCCGCGCGACGATCACCTGGCTGATCAGCGGCAGGAACCCCCCGAAATAGCCCGTGCCGAAATGATAGGGGATCGACATCGAGCTGTAGCGGATGCGCGGCGGGAACATCTCCGACAGCAAGGCGGCGACCGGGCCGTAGGTGACTCCGGCGAGCGCGCTCAGCGCGAGGATCGCGAGCAGGATCAAGGCGATGTTGCCCGGCGTCGGAATGACCGGGCGCAGATCGTAACCACCCTTGGCGAGCGCGGTGTCGATCCCGGCGTCGCTCAGATCGTCGACCCCGACCCCGCCGACCAGCACCAGCGTCACCGGCGTGCGCGCCTTGGTGTAGGGCACGCCCTTCTTCGACAGATAATCGAGCAGGCGGCGGCATTCGGTCGGCTTGGCGGGGAACAGGTCGTAGCTGCACGCCGGCCCCGACACGACGACCGGTGCGCGCTTGGCGGCATGCGCCAACTCAGGGTTGGCGGCGCTGCCCATCACCCAGAAGATCGGGAAGAGCAGGATCAGCGTCAGCGCGTAGCCGACGATGATCGGCGTCTTGCGCCCGACCCGGTCCGACAGCCAGCCGAACAGGATGAAGAAGCCGAGCCCGCCGAGCGCGCCGAACCCGACGATCAGCTGCGCCGCGGTTTCCTGCACGCGCATCGTGCCCTGCAGGAAGGACAGGACGGTGAACATCGCGGTGTACCAAATCACCGTCAGGCCGGCGGCGATGCCGAACAAGGCGACGAACAACCGCTTGAGATTGCCGGGATAGGTAAAGCTCTCGACGAACGGATTGTTCGCGGTCGTCCCAGCGGCCTTCATCTGCTTGAACACCGGGCTTTCGGACAGCTTGAGCCGCATCCATAGCGAGATGGCGAGCAGCGCCAGCGAAAAGACGAACGGGATCCGCCAGCCCCACGCCTCCCACACCCCCGCCGGCATCACCGCCTTGGCGAGCAAGACGACCGCGAGGCTGAGGATGAAGCCGCCGGCGACGCTCGCCTGGATGAAGCTGGTGAAATAGCCGCGCCGCCCGGGCGGCGCATGTTCGGCGACATAGATCGCCGCGCCGCCATATTCGCCGCCGAGCGCGAGGCCCTGCAGGATGCGCAGCCCGATCACCCCGAACGGCGCGGCCAGCCCGATCGTTGCCGCCGACGGCACCAGCCCGACGCCCGCGGTCGCCAGCCCCATCAGCGTGATCGTGACGAGGAAGGTGTATTTGCGCCCGAGCTTGTCGCCGAGATAGCCGAACAGGATCGCGCCGAGCGGGCGGAAGCCGAAACCGACCGCGAAGCCCGCCCAGGCATAGAGCGTCTGGAGCAACTCGCTCTGCGCCGGGAAGAAGGTCCGCCCGATGATCCCCGAGGCGGCGAGCGTCCCGTAGATGAAGAAATCATACCATTCGAAGATCGTGCCGAGCGACGAGGCGGTGATGATCAGCTGGATGTCCTTGCGGCTCGGCGTCGCGGGCGCGTCCGGTCCCACATCGCTCGCCAATATCGTCGCCATCGTCGCTGCCCCTGCCCCGTGCTGCGCTCGCCCGCAGCGGCGCAACGATAAGCGGTTTCTTTCGCGCGGCAAGCGATGCGGGCGCCGCGGGCGGCAGGTCTTGCGGGATAGCGGGGCTCGTTTACAGGCGGCGCGGCGGGCGACCGCGCTGCCGCCGCCCCAGTTCCGCGTGATGCGCAAGGAGACGACAATGCCCCTCGAACAGATCCGCATCGAGACGACCGACGGCACCTGCCCCGCGTCGATCCTCACCCCCGAAGGCGCCCGCGAAGGCGCCCGAGAAGGAGGGGGGCCGTGGCCGGCGATCATCGTCTATATGGATGCCTTCGCGATCCGCCCGGCACTGGTCGGCATGGCACGGCGGCTGGCCGATGCGGGCTATGTCGTGCTGCTGCCCGATCTCTTCTATCGCTTCGGCAGCTACGCCACGCTCGAGCCCAAGGAAGTGTTCAAGGGCGATTTCCGCGCGGTGATCGGGCCGATGATGGCCACGACCGACAATCACAAGGCGGCGCAGGACAGCGCGGCATTCCTCGCCTATCTCGATTCGCGGGATGACGTCGCGGGGACCAAGATCGGCACCGTCGGCTTCTGCATGGGCGGCGGCATGGCGCTGACCGTGGCGGGCACCTATCCCGACCGCGTCGCGGCGGCGGCGAGCTTCCACGGCGGCAACCTCGCGACCGACGCGCCGACCAGCCCGCATTTGCTCGCCCCCAGGATCACCGCGGAAGTCTATGTCGCCGGCGCCGAGAACGACCACAGCTACCCGCCCGAAATGGCCGAACGCCTCGAGCGCGCGCTGAACGAGGCGGGGGTGCGGCATCGCAGCGAGATCTACGCGGGCGCGGCGCATGGCTGGATGAAGACCGATTTCCCGGTCTACGACCACGATGCCGCCGAGCGCGGCTGGAGCGAGATGCTCGCGTTGTTCGGGCGTACCTTGCCGGCGTGAGGGTATCGGGAGCATCGCCTGCGTGATCGCGGGCGGTGCTTCCGACGCGGGGCTTCACCCGCCGACGATCTTTGCCGCGTCGGGGCTCCTCGCCCGTGCTGCATCGCTCATGCGCGACATTGCCGCGCCGATGAAATCCCGTTCGGCCTGTGGGGTTGCGAAGAAGCGGCGCGGCAAGACCATGGCGCTGCTTTGCACCAGGAAAACCCAATATTTGCGCGTTCGATAGAGGTCCGTGACGCACGGCCAGCGCGCAATCATCGTCAGCTCCGCCAAATCATACACCAAGGCGTCGGGCGTGAGGCGAAAGGTGAGCGCCTGCTCAGAGGCTTGTCCGCGGTCGGCGAGAGCCTTTCGCAGGGAAGGTGCGGCCAGCGTCTGAATGATGACGAGCCCGACGCCGAGACCGAGAAACGCGAACTCGACGGACACCGTGGCTGCGAACCAGGATTCCGACGCCCATGCGCCCACGGAGATGCCAACCGCCGCCATGCAGGCAAAGAGAATGGCTTTCATCAAACGCGGCGAGATGCCGCGTCGGCCCTTGATATAGGCCATCGCGCTGGCCGACTCGCCGACCACAATGAAGCCGCTCGCTTCCATCCCAGTTCCTCGATGCAGCTGCTGTTGCGAATATTGTGTGCGGCGCCCCGCGATGGGAGAATCTGACGATCAACGGCGGCAGAGTGCGGCGTATCGCAGCCGCTCGCAATGGCTTGCAGGCGGGTATGCCGTGCGGACGGGTTTTTGCAGCATCCTCGGACGGCGCGCGCTATCGGATCGGGGCAGCTTCCGCCGCCCGCCAACCCCAACGAGATGTCTTGGAAATCTTGGTCGGGGCGACAGGATTCGAACCTGCGACCCCCACACCCCCAGTGTGATGCGCTACCAGGCTGCGCTACGCCCCGACCGAGGGAGGCGCGTTAGGCTGAGCCGCGCGCAGATGCAAGTCCCTTCGCGCGGTTCAGCCGAACTGGCCGAGCGGCAGCAGGCGGTTGGCGAGCGCCTGGATCAGCTTTGTGTCGCCGCCCTTCACCGCGAGGTCGAGCTGCACCGCGCGGCGCTGGATCAGCCGGTCGAGCGTCGTCGCGGTCGTGGCGTGGGTCGCCTGCCCGATCAGCGCGACGCCGCGGGGGTCTGTGGGGTCGAGCGCCAACCGTAGCAGCCCGGCGATCCCGGGGAACAGCGCGCGATCGCCGCCGAGCGCGATTGCGCGGTCGATCGCCGCCAGCCCGACCGCCTTGCGCGCGCCGAGCCCGCCGCGCGCCATCAGCGCGCCGAGCGATTTGACTGCGCTGAGATGCCACGCGCCGAGCGCCGCCTGCGCCTCGGCATCACGCGGATTCTTCGCAACCAGCGCCTCGAACTGCGCCTTGGCCGACAGCGCGTCGCTGCGGCTGCGCGTCAGCTTGGCGCGGTAGCTGGTCGCCATCGCGCGCGCGAGCAGCGCCTCGCTATCCCCCGGCGCCCGGGCGAGCGTCGCCATGGCGGCGGCCTCGACGCTGGCGAGCTGCGCCAGCGCTGCGCCGCGGTCGCGGACCACGAAAGCGGTCTGCACCAGCGTCTCGCGCCCGCTGTCGGCATGCGCGATGCCGGGCGCCGCCAGGAACAGGATCACGGTCGGGAGCGGTTTCAGCATGGGCTTCGATACTCGACTGGAAGGGCCGAAATGTTACGACCTTTCGTTGGGCTATCAACCCACGACAGGCGGCAACGGGCGCACCGCGCGCGAGATATCGTTGCGTAGCCTTGCAGTAACTGATAGCGCGCCCCGCTTGTAGCGCGCCCGAAAGAGTGCGCGATCCCGCGTGCGCGAGCGTGCAGGCGGGTCCCGTTTTTGACCAAGGTAGCCCATGTTCGCCACCCCAGCATTCGCCCAGACCGCAGGCGCCACCGCCGGACCAGACGGCTTTCTTGCGATGATCGTCCAGTTCGCGCCGCTGCTGCTCGTCTTCGTCGTCTTCTACTTCCTGATCCTGCGCCCGCAACAGAAGCGCGCGCGCGAACAGGCCGCGACGATCGGCGCGGTCAAGAAGGGCGATTCGGTCGTCACGGCCGGCGGCGTGGTCGGCAAGGTGACCAAGGTCGAGGACGCCTTCGTCGAGGTCGAGATCGCACCGTCGATCAAGATCAAGGTGGTCAAGGCGACGCTCGCCGACGTGACCCCGCTCGGCTCCAAGCCCGCGAACGACTGATCCGATGCTCGATTTCCCGCGCTGGAAGGTCGTCTCGATCCTGGGGTTCCTCGCCTGCCTAATGGCGCTGGCGGTCCCCACTTTCCTGCCCGATTCGGTCACCGAAAAGTGGGGCGGCTTCCCGCACCCCAAGGTCAATCTCGGGCTCGATCTCGCCGGCGGCAGCTATATGCTGATCGAGGCGGACACTGACGAGCTGGTGAAGAACCGGCTCGAGGCGATGCGCGAGCAGATCATCACCGAGATGGCCAAGGGGCCGCCGATCTCGATCGGCGACATCGCCACCGACGGCGGGAAATTGAGCTTCATGCTGCGCGACGTGACGCAGCTCGACACCGCGCGCGAGCGGCTCAACAAGCTGACCGGCGGCGTCGGTTATACCGGCCAGCGGGATTGGGACCTGCAGGTCGTCGATTCGTCGCGCGTCGTGATGACCCCGACGCAGGCCGGCATCGCGGCGGCGATCAACACCGCGATGGGCACCGCGACCGACGTCGTGCGCACGCGCATCGACAAGCTCGGCACCAAGGAGCCGACGATCGTCCGCCAGGGCAACGACCGCATCGTCGTGCAGGTGCCGGGGTTGAAGGACCCCAAGGCGCTGCGCGAACTGCTCGGCAAGACCGCCAAGCTCGAATTCAAGATGGTCGACGACACGCCGTACATCGACGGCGGCATCGTCCCCGTCGGCAGCCAGGTGTTGCCATATCCCGAGGCCGGCCCGGCTGCGAAGATCATCGTCAAGCGCCAGGCGATCCTCACCGGCGACCAGCTGCTGACCGCGAGCCAGGGCTTCAAGCAGGACACCAACGAGCCGATCGTCAATTTCGGCTTCAACAATGACGGCGGCAAGAAGTTCGCCCGCATCACGCAGGAGCAGACCGGCAAGCGCTTCGCGGTGATCGTCGACGACAAGGTCATCTCGGCGCCGCGCATCAACACGCCGATCCTCGGCGGCGCGGGCTATATTGAGGGCTCGTTCACCGTCGAATCGGCGAACAGCCTCGCGATCGCGCTCAGCTCGGGCAAGTTGCCGATCAGCCTCAAGGTGGTCGAGGAGCGCAGCGTCGGTCCCGATCTCGGCAACGACTCGATCCACGCCGGCATCCTCGCCTCGGGGATCGCGGTCACTCTCGTCGTCCTGTTCATGATCGCGACCTACGGCCGCTTCGGTTTCTATGCCGACTATGCCGTCGTCATCAACGTCATGGTGATCATGGGCGTGCTCGCGCTTCTCAACGGCACGCTGACGCTGCCAGGGATCGCCGGCTTCGTGCTGACGATCGGCACCGCGGTCGACGCGAACGTGCTGATCAACGAGCGCATCCGCGAGGAACGCCGTCGCGGGCGCAGCGTGATCCAGTCGGTCGAGCTGGGCTATAAGGAAGCGAGCCGCACGATTTTCGAGGCGAATGCGACGCATGCGATCTCGGGGATCATCATGCTGCTGCTCGGTTCGGGTCCGGTGAAGGGCTTCGCGGTCGTGCTGCTGATCGGCATCGCCACCTCGGTGTTCACCGCCGTCACCTTCACGCGAATGCTGGTCGTGCTGTGGATTCGCAAGAACCGCCCGACCGAAATCAATATTTGATCGGCCAGAGACATGCGCCTGCTGAAACTCGTTCCCGACAATACCAACCTGCCCTTCGTGTCGCTCCGCAAATGGGCGTTCGGGCTGACCATCCTGCTGTCGCTCGCCGCGATCGGGCTGGTGTTTGCGCGCGGACTCAACCTCGGCGTCGATTTCGTCGGCGGTCTGATGATCGAGGAGAAATTCTCGACTCCGCCGTCGACCGACAAGCTGCGCACCACGATCGACCGGCTCAACCTCGGCGAGGTCCGCCTGCAGACCGTCGGCGAGGGCGGCAGGACGATCTCGATCAAGCTCCCGCCGGTCAAGAGCCAGGCCAAGGACGCAACCGATCGCGTCGTCGCGCAGGTGCAGGCCGCCGTCGTCAAGGACTTCCCCGACGCCAAATTCTCCAAGCAGGATGCGGTCAGCGGCAAGGTGTCCGACGAGCTGATCTGGAAGGGTGTGCTCGCCGTCGTGCTCGCGGTGGTCGGTATCGGCCTGTTCGCGATCTTCCGTTTCGAGTGGCAGTTCGGCGTGTCGACCGTCGTCGCGATCGTCCACGACGTGCTGATGACGCTCGGTTTCTTCGCGCTGACCTGGTACGAATTCGACCTCAACATCGTCGCCGCCGTGCTCACGATCATCGGTTACTCGATCAACGACAAGATCGTCATCGATGACCGCATCCGCGAGAATATGCGCCGCTATCGCAAGATGGACATGCCCGCGATCGTCGATCTCTCTGTCAACGAGACACTGCCGCGCACGGTGATGACCTCGCTGACCATCCTGCTGGCGCTGTTCGCGCTGCTGATCTTCGGTGGCCACGTACTGCGCGGCTTCACCGCGGCGATGATCCTCGGCATCTTCGTCGGCACCTATTCGTCGATCTACGTGTCGTCGTCGCTGCTGATCACGCTCGGCCTGCGGCCCGATCCGCGGATCGAGGACGTCCCCGCCGCCACCGCGGGAACGCCCAAGGCGCGCTGATGCGAGTCGAGCGCGAGCGCGGCATCGGGCCGGTGATCACCGCCTTTTCGGGCGGTGGCTACAAGGTCGAGGCGGGTGAGTTCACCGGCGTCTACCGCGCGCTGCTGATCTGGCCCGACGGGTCGGAGGAATGGGCGCCGCCGCCGATCGAAGCGCTGATGGTCGACTCGCTCGGCCCGCTTCTCGCTCTCGATCCGCGGCCGGAATTTCTGCTGCTCGGCACCGGCGCGACGATGCAGCGCCCGCCCCCCGCTTTCGTCCGCGCGTGCGAAGCGCTCGGCATCGGCGTCGAGGCGATGGACAGCCGCGCCGCTGCGCGCGCCTGGGCCGTGCTGCGCGGTGAGACGCGCTGGGTCGTGGGCGCGCTGTATCCCCTTTGAAGGCAGGCGCTGCGGCTGCTACTCTCGCGCCAAACCGGGTGTGGGGAGAATGACGTGGTGAAATCGCTGTTGATGGCCGTGGCCGTGCCCGTAGCCGTGGTCGCCGCCCTCCCCTCTGACGCGTCCGCGCAGACCGCGCCGGCCGCCGCATCGCCCGATTACGGCAAGCCCGAAAACTGGCTGTGCCGCCCCGGCAAGGTCGATCCGTGCGACGCCAGCCAGGACGCGACAATCATCAAGGCCGACGGATCGCGCAGCACCGAGAAATTCTCGGCGACCAAGGATCCAAAGTTCGACTGCTTCTACGTCTATCCGACCGTCTCGCTCGACCCCACGCCGAACAGCGACATGATCGCGGGCCCGGAGGAAAACAGCGTCGCCGCAGCGCAGGCGGGCCGCTTTGCAGAGCATTGCCGCGTCTTCGCGCCACTCTACCGCCAGGTCACGCTCTCGGCATTGCAGGCGATCCTGCAGGGCAAGCCCGTCGTCGCCGATCGCGCGATGGCGTATCGCGACGTCAAGGCGGCGTGGGAGTCCTATCTCGCGTACGACAATCATGGCCGCGGCGTGGTGTTGATCGGCCACAGCCAGGGCTCGGGCGTGCTCAAGCAGCTCATCGCCGAGGCGATCGAGGGCAAGCCCGAACAGGCGCTGCTGATCTCGGCGCTGATTCCCGGCACCAACGTCGCCGTGCCGGCAGGCGCCGATGTCGGCGGCGATTTCAAGTCGACGCCGTTGTGCCGCAGCGCGAAACAGAGCGGCTGCGTCGTCAGCTATGTCAGCTTCCGCGCCGACGCCCCGCCCCCGCCGGGCAGCCGCTTCGGCGTCGTGCCGCAGCCCGGCATGGTCGCGGCGTGCGTCAATCCCGCGGCGCTGGCCGGCGGATCGGCGGTCACCGACGCCTATCTCGGCGCGCGCGGTGCAGGGCTGGCGAGCGCGCCGATGGGCCCGTGGACGACCGACGCCGCACCGGTGACGACGCCGTTCGTCAAGGTGCCGGGACTGCTGAGCGCGGCCTGCACCAGCACCGGCAACGCCCAGTATCTCGCGGTGACCGTCAACGCCAAGCCGACCGACAAGCGGACACAGACGATCGTCGGCGACGTCGTGGTGCGCGGCGTGACGCTCAAGGATTGGGGGCTGCACCTGATCGACATGCCGGTCGCGATGGGCGATCTGGTCGAGCTCAGCGACACGCAGGCCAAGGCGTGGCTGGCCAAGCAGCCCGTCTCAACCGGGCAGTGACACCAGCCCGCTTAGATGCGCGTACAGCGCGGCGGTGTTGGCGGCCCAGGTGAAGCGCTCCGCACCGCGCCGCACTGCGGCGGGTGCGGGCGGATCGGCAAGCAATTGGGCGATTGCGGCGGCAAAGGCCGGCGCGGTACGGTCGGCGATCCGGCCATAAGCGGGCTCGGTCACCACCTCGCCGGCCCCGCCCGCCGCGGTGATCACGATCGGCGTACCACACGCCAGCGCCTCGACCCAGGCATTGGCGAGGCCCTCGGAGGCCGAGGCGAGCGCCATCACGTCTGCGGCGGCGAGCAGCGCAGGGAGCTCGGCATGCGCGATCGACCCGAGCAGCCGGACGCGGTCGCCCACTTTCAATGTCGCGATCTGCGTTTCGAGCGCCGGCCGCGACGGCCCCTCTCCCGCGATCAGCAGCGTCGCGCCGGCCAGCGCAGCGACCGCGTCGATCACGATATCATGCCCCTTGCGCGGGATAAGCGCGCCGAGCGAGACGATCAACGGCCCGGTGACGCCGAACGCCCCCTTACCCGCGGCGCGGTCGCGTGGCGCGAAGCGGTCGAGATCGACGCCGGTATGGTGGACGCGGATCGATCCCTGCGGAATGCCGAGCGCGATCATGTCGGCGCGCATCGCCTGCGACACCGCAAGCACGCCATCGGCCGCCTGCCCGGCCGCAACGACCTGCGCGCCGGTGGCGGCTGCGGTGCCCCAATGGTGGATGTCGGCACCGCGCGCCTTGATCGAGACGGGCACCCCGAAATGCCGCCCGAGTGCGACCGCGGCGGGGCCGTCGGGAAAGAAGAATTCGGCATCGATCACATCGAACGCAAAGTCGCGGCGAATCTCGGTGAGCAGCGGGATCAGGCGCCGCGTCAAGGCGGCAGCGTGGAAGCGCCCCGCCGTCCCCGGCAGCGTGGTGAAGCGCGGACGCCAGGTCGGCAGCCCTTTCCAGCTCTCGCGGGTCGGCAGCGCGGCGAGCCCGGCATAATGCGCATGGCGCGACAGCGGCCACGGTGGCAGCCCGATCGGCGCGACCAGCCTGAGCTCTACCTCCGGATGTGCCGCCAGCCCCAACGTCTGGCGCTCGACGAACACCCCGAAATTGGGCCGCGAGGCATCGGGGAACAGGGTCGAGAGGGTCAGCACGCGCAGCATGGCGACCTTGCTAGCACGAGACGGTAAAAGTCTTCCCCCCCGGCGGCGGGAGGGGAAGACGATCGACTCAGATCCGCTTGTCGCCCGGGTAAGCGAGCAGCAGGTCGCTGCCGGCGTCGGACGCGATCTCGCAGCGGCCGGTCAACAGCAGGCACTCGCCCGCCTTGAACGCGACGCCGTCGACCGTGCCGGCACCGGCAACGGGCACGAACCAGCCCGGCTTGCCCTCGGGCAGGTCGATCACACGATGCCCACCGGCGAAGCGCTCGGTGACGAATTTCGGCCCCTCGGACAGGATCAGGTGGTCCTTGCCGTCGGCTGCCGGCGTCGGCAGCGGCACGAACGGCACCGGATCCGACACCTTGACCCCGGCATCGAGGTGCAGCTCGCGGTCGCTGCCGTAATCGTAGAGCCGATAGGTCAGATCGACATTCTGCTGGACTTCGATCGTGGTAATGCCGGCACCAATCGCGTGGATCGTGCCCGCCTCGTTATAATAGAAATCGCCCGCCTTGACCGGCTTCCAGTCGAGCAGATGCTCGATCGAGCCGTCGAGCGAGGCCGCACGCAATTCCTCGTGCGTCATCGGCGCGAGGGTGCCGATCGCGATCGTCGAGTCGGGCTCGGCGGCGAGGATCAGCCACGCCTCGTCCTTGCCGCGCGGGTAGCCGGCGGCTTGCGCGGCGGCGTCGTCGGGGTGCACCTGCACCGACAATTTCTCGCTGGTGAAAAGATATTTGATGAGCAGTTCGGGTTCGCCGGCGTGCGGCGTCTGGAACCACACCTCGCCGATCTTTTCGCCGCCGGGCGCGGGATCGGCAAAACCGGGCCACAAGCTGTGGCGGCCCCAGGGCTTTTCGACGCGTTTGGTAGCGAGCAGAATGGCAGTCACGGCGTTATCTCTCCTGTCGGGGCGACCTGTAACGCCAACGCGTCGTCGCGTCCAAGCGATCCATCTCGCGTTAAAAGGATTGTTCGCGCAACGGGGGTTGCGCTAAGGCTGGCGCCAATGCGCACCCCCCTGCCCCGCTCGCCCTTTTTCCGCAGCCTCGCGATCGGTCTGATCGCCGCGACCGCGCTCACCACCACGGGGTGCGCACGCAACAAGACCAAGGGCGACATCCCCTATGTCGCGCGCGACGTCGGCACGCTGTACACCGCGGCGAAGAAGCAGCTCGACCAGCGCAACTACAAGATTGCCGCGGCACTGTTCGACGAGGTCGAGCGCCAGCACCCTTACTCGGTGTGGGCACGCCGCGCGCAGCTGATGAGCGCGTTCAGCTACTATCTCGCGCATGATTACACCGCCTCGATCCAGTCGGCGCAGCGCTTCCTCACGGTCCACCCGGGCAACCGCGACGCGGCCTATGCCTATTATCTCGTCTCGCTCGGCTATTACGAGCAGATCAGCGACGTCACGCGTGACCAGAAGATCACGCAGCAAGCGCTCGATTCGCTCGGCGAGCTGATGCGCCGCTATCCCAACACCCGCTACGCCGCCGATGCGCGCTTGAAGGTCGACCTGGTCCGCGACCATCTCGCCGGCAAGGAGATGGAAATCGGGCGCTTCTACGAAGTGCGCGGCCAGTGGCTCGCCGCCAACGGCCGCTTCCGCCGCGTGGTCGAGGAATATCAGACGACGACGCACACCCCCGAGGCGCTGATGCGCCTGACCGAGACCTATCTCGCGCTCGGCACGCCCGACGAGGCACGCAAGTCCGCCGCCGTGCTCGGAGCCAACTATCCCGGCTCGCAATGGTATGAGCGAGCGTACAAGCTGACCAACGAGCATCCGCCGGTCGCGGTCGCCGCGATCGCGCCGGGGCAGCTGATCGTTCCCGAGAAGAACAAGGTGCTCGATTCGGTCCCGAAGAAGAGCGACGAGATCAAGCGCGAGCCGAGCGCCGCGCCGGTCTCGGGCGGGTCGTCGACCAATCCGGGCAACCCGAACCCGGGTAGCTGATCCGCCGCCGATGCGCGGGCCGGTCGAAAAAGAACGATACCGGAACGCGCGCGGCTGAGCTAAAGGGTGCCGCGACCCTATGCTGATCTCTCTCGCCATCCGTGACGTCGTGCTGATAGAAGCGCTCGACCTGCAATTCGGGCAGGGCCTCGGCGTGCTGACCGGCGAGACCGGCGCGGGCAAGTCGATCCTGCTCGATGCGCTAGGGCTCGCGCTCGGGGCCCGCGGTGAAGCGTCGCTGGTGCGGCAGGGCGCGACGCAGGCCGTCGTCACCGCGACCTTCGACACCCCCGCCCCCGACGGCCCGGTCGTCGCGCTCCTGAGCGAAAACGGGCTCGAACTCGATCCCGGCGAGCCGCTGATGATCCGCCGCATCGTCAAGGCCGACGGCGGCAGCCGCGCCTTCGTCAACGATCAGCCCGCCTCGGCCGGGCTGCTGCGCGAGCTCGCCCCCGCTCTGGTCGAGATCCACGGCCAGCATGACGATCGCGGCCTGCTCAACGCGCGCGGCCACCGCGCCTTGCTCGACGCGTTCGGGCGCGTCGCGGCGGGCTCGACCGCGACCGCCTACAAAGCGTGGCGCGATGCCGAGGCCGCGCTGGCGGAGGCCCGCGCGACGATCGACACCGCCGCGCGCGACCGCGAATGGCTCGAACATGCCGTCGCCGAATTGCGCACGCTCGCGCCCGAGCCGGGCGAGGAAGAAGCGCTCGCCGATCGCCGCCGCACGATGCAACGCTCGGAGAAGATTTCCGAGGATCTGCTCGCGATCGAGAATTGGCTCGAAGGCTCGGATGGCGGCCTCGCCCAGTTGCGCCAGGCAGCGCGCGTGCTCGAGCGGATCGCGGGCGATCATGCCGCGCTCGCCGATGCGCTCGCCGCGGTCGATCGCGCGGTGATCGAAGGTGCCGTCGCCGAGGAGCGGCTGCGCGAAGCGAAGACCGACCTGTGGTTCGATCCCGCCAGCCTCGAAGACGACGAGACCCGGCTGTTCGAACTCCGCGCGATGGCGCGCAAGCACCGCGTCCAGCCCGACGAGCTCGCCGATCTGGCGAGCGAGCTCGAAGCCAAGCTCGCCGCGCTCGAGGCGGGCGAAGAGGGCCTCGCCGCGCTCGAGGCGAAGCTGACCAAGGCGCGCACCGCCTACGACAGCGCCGCCGCCGCGCTGACCAAGGCGCGCACCGCCGCCGCGCTGCAGCTCGACGCCGCGGTGAAGGGCGAGCTCGTCCCGCTCAAGCTCGACGCCGCGCGCTTCCGCACCGTCGTCGCGCCCGCGTCCCCCGAAAACTGGTCGGCGGCGGGCAAAGACCGCGTCGAGTTCGAGATTTCGACCAACCCCGGCGCGCCGTTCGCGCCGCTCGTCAAGATCGCGTCGGGCGGCGAACTCTCGCGCTTCATCCTCGCGCTGAAGGTCGCGCTCGCCGAGCAGGGTGGGGCTGCGACGATGATCTTCGACGAGATCGACCGCGGCGTCGGCGGCGCGGTGGCGAGCGCGATCGGCGAGCGCCTCGCACGGCTCGCGACCAGCACCCAATTGCTCGTCGTCACGCACAGCCCACAGGTCGCGGCGCGCGGCGGGCATCACCTGCTGATCGCCAAGCGCCACGACGGGATCGTCACGCGCACCGGCGTGACCGCGCTCGACATCGCGCAACGCCGCGAGGAAATCGCGCGGATGCTGTCGGGCGCGACGATCACGCCCGAAGCCCGCGCGCAGGCCGAACGGTTGATCGAGACGGCCTGACCGCGGCGCCGCCCCCCGCCCCCGTACCGCCTCCGCGCAAAGCAGGCGACATTTGCAAAGCAACCTGTTAGAGCGAGCGCATCGCGCGACTCCGCTTCCAAGCTTCGCACGACTGAGAGACCTCCTGCGCTCCCGCTTGCCTGGCATCGGACGCGTGGTCTTGCTTCTCTCTTCGCTCCTCTTTCGTCACCCTGCCCGCTGCGGACTTTCCGCGCGCGGGTGACACCGTCATCGGATGCGCCGGCCGGGGCCGGACGTCGCATCCGTCTTTGATCTCGGCCCCACTCCGGCGCTTTCGCACACGTTGCGCGGCGATCCGGCACTAAGGAATACACTATGGCTATCGGCACCGTTAAGTTCTTCAACGCCGACAAGGGTTACGGTTTCATTGCGCCCGAGGGCGGCGGCGGCGATGCGTTCGTCCACATCAGCGCGGTCGAAGCCGCCGGCATGGCGACGCTCGATCGCGACCAGCGCGTTTCGTACGAGCTGGAAGAGGATCGCCGCGGCAAGGTCTCGGCCGTCCGTCTCGCTCAGGCCTGACGCGCTTCGGGGTGTCGCCAACCGGCGGCACCCCTTTTACCTTTGCCCCCCCTCGGCCAGGAGACCTCCGACGAACACCACCGCCATCTTCTATCGCGACCGTGCCCGCCAGGCCGAGTCCGACGCTGCCACCGCGACGCTAGACAACGTCCGCACGCGCCATCTGCGCGCCGCCAAGGCCTGGGACGAAATGGCGACCCGCGCCGAAAAGACCGCCGAGCGCAAGTCGGTCAACGAAGAAGCCAAACTTGCGGCCGAGATGAACGAGGATGACGACGAGGTCGTGACATCCTAGCGGCGGATCGCCGTTAGCGACCCCGTTCTGACATCACGACTTGCGCATCACGTGTCGAGAACTTGGCTCGATTGACCGCAAGACGTGGTGTGGACAACGGCGATTGTCTCCGTGTTTGCATCAACGCATTCGGGCGGATGCGACGATTTCGGGGCGCGCTTCGGTACATATCGTGACCGCGACGCGTAGGTCAGCGCCGCGTCCGCTTTCGACCAATTGCAGACGTTCAGCCCGCGTGCGAGCATCGATAAATGCAGCCCTTACCTGACGAGACGCCCGAAGATCGGCTTTACCTAAAAGGGCTCGCCATTCGCGACAGGCAACGTGTCGGCTTGTGGCAGCCAATCATGTGGCATCTTGCGCTACGCGGGCACGTCGGCGCGATGATCGAATTGGCCGACTGGTTTTCCGATGACGACAGTATCTCGTCGGTCGGCAAGTCCGCTGATCCGTTTTGCGCAGCGGGACTGTATCGGCGGGCTTATAAGAAAGGCGACGCACGTGCTGCGCGAAATGCGGCAATGGGCTGCTTCAACCGCAACGATATGATCGGCTACCGGCAGTGGCTTAGGCGAGCTGCGACCGCTGGAGATGACGAGTCGAGAGCCGAGCTGCTCTATTTCGAAACGCGCCTTTGGCACGCTGCGGCCCGAAAAATACGGCGGTTGAGACCGTCGCAGAAGCGTGACGAGTATGCGTGACGAATGTCCGCTTGCCACCACTTCCAGACACGTGCGCGGTTACGCGGCGTGCCCCGAGGTGATCGGACCTGGAACGACGAGCGGCGATTCACCGGCTAAAATAGCGACGTCCGCCAAGCACTTGCGCAGAATCGATCGATGGCAACATCGCTCGGGAAGTGTTCGGGTCGCTGTGCACGCGTAGTGGGCGTTCGTACCATCCGCAGCGCTGTTGGCATTGGCAAAAGATGCGCTTACTAAGGGTGTTTACGTATTTGCTCCAAAGAATCGTTCAAATTCTTATCCGGAGTTAATATGTGAGATGTGCCTAATGTGTCCTGTTTTTAGGCGGTGTATTTTATGAATTGGCGCCTGGAATACGAAGCCTTCATGCCGCACGGGATGTGCTTCCTCTGGCGCCCAGAGCTCATGGCTCTCCACGTCATATCAGATGCGCTCATCGCCCTTGCCTATTTTACGATACCTTTCGCGATCTTGCGCTTCGTCCGAGGTCGGGAAGATCTGGAGGCCAAGCATCGACGGATGGCATTGCTGTTCGCCGCGTTCATCGCCTTTTGCGGGTTGACGCATGTGGCAAGCATCTATGTCATTTGGGTGCCGGTCTATGTGACCGAAGGCTGGCTTAAGGTACTGACGGCTGTCGTTTCGGTTGCGACGGCAATCCGCCTGACACTGCTCGTCCCGCAAGCCCTTAAGCTGCCGTCAAACGAGTCGATGCGCGCTGAAATTGCTGCGCATCGTGAAACGATGATCGCACTAGATGCAGCGCGTGCCGCGCTTGCGATCAGGGTCGATCTCACCGAAGGGGAATTGCGGGTCGCGGAACAGCATCAACATCAGTCGAATGCGTTATTGGCGACGGTGATCGAGGCTATGCCCGGAATGATCTATGCAAAAGATCGGTCGGGCAGGATGCTGCTCGCGAACAAAGCCACTTTAGAGGCAATCGGATTGGATTGGTCTCAAGTTCATGGCCGAAGAGACGACGAATTTCTGGATGATCCTCGCCAGGCGGCGATCGTCATGAAAAACGACCGGCGGGTTATGGATACGGGAATGACCCAAGAGCTGGAAGAGATCGTCGACTTTCCCAAAAAGAGTTCCCGCATTTTTCTATCGACTAAAGTTCCTTTTGCTCATGCTGATGGTGTGATCAGCGGGATGGTGGGTGTTTCGATCGACATTACGGAACGCAAACGTCTCGCGAGGGAATTACTTCACGTTTCCCGGCGGTCGGCGATGGGAGAAATGGCTACCGCGATTGCTCACGAGATCAATCAACCCCTCGCTTCCGTAACGCTGTCCATTGACGGCAGCCTGGCCCTACTTGGCGCAGATTATGATGGCCCACTGACCGTGCCTCTTACGCTTGCGAGGTCTCAAGCTGTACGCGCAGGGGAGATTATCCGTCGCCTGCGTTCCTTCGTTTCCGGCAGCGAGGATGTGAGGCGCCCTGAAAGATTATCGGTTATTGTGGAGGAGGCGTGCGGTTTGGCGCTTTTAGGGGCGCGTGAAAACGGCGTTGCTGTCGAATTCGTTCACAACGAGCCCGACCTCGAGGTTCTCGCGGACAGCGTCCAGATAGAACAGGTGATCGTCAATCTCGTTCGAAACGCGCTGGATGCGATGGGGAGTGCGCGTGGCGGCACGCTGCGAATCGAAACCGGCTACGATGCGGAAGGCATGGCCATTCTGTCCGTCAGCGACAACGGCCCGGGAATAAACGCCGATGTAGTGGACCGGATTTTTGAGGCGTTTGTGAGTACGAAGGGAGTCAAAGGTATGGGCATTGGCCTCTCCATCTGCCGCACCATCATCGAAAGTCACGGGGGCAAGCTTTGGGCTGATCCAAAAGGGGCGATTGGCGCCACCTTCCGCTTCACGCTCCCAGCCGTCGGCCGGGTTTTACCATGAGCGTTTCACCCGTCATTCAGATTGTCGAAGATGACGAGGCAGTGCGGACCGCACTTCAGTTTGCGTTACAAGCAGTCGGCTTTAATGCGTCCAGCTATTTCGATGCGAAAGACTTCTTGGAACGCGGCCAATGCGAGCGCGGTATCCTCATCTGCGATGTGCGGATGCCGGGTATGAATGGGATCGAGTTGGCAAACCTGCTTCGTGAACGCGGATCGAACATGTCTATTATTCTCACGACGGGAAACGCAAGCCGTGCGCTAGAGGAAGAAGCAGTCAGCGCTGGCGTCGCCGCAATTTTTGAAAAACCCGTGGGCCTGGCGACTATTTTCGCAGAAATTCGGCGATTAGGCGGTTGAGAAAACCGAGCGGAGAAAAGCAGACCAGCGCTAACCGGGCGATATTCTTCCGAATTCGGCATACCTTTTAGTGCAGCCGGTCGCCATTGGTCGAACACGCTCAAAGTTTCGAACGCATCCCGATATGCCGGGCTTCGTGAGCTAATGGTCGGAACACCAGACAGAGAGTGCGCCGACAGTGAGGCAGGACAACCGAAAGCGAGAAGCTGCCGTTCCGCTGACAACCAATCCCCGCCCTTCGTCATCTCTACAACGCGCCAAAGCTTGATGCCGCCCCCCGCTCTCCGGTAACGCCACGCCATGAGCGCCCCCCTCCCCGCCACCGAAACCGAAGCCGCCGCCGAACTCGCGCGGCTGGCGGATCAGATCGCCTATCACAACGCGCGCTATCACACCGAGGACGCGCCCGAGATCAGCGATGCCGACTTCGACGCCCTGCGCGCGCGCAACACCGCGCTCGAGGCGGCGTACCCGCAGCTCGTCCGCGCCGATTCGCCCGCGCTCCAGGTCGGCGCCGCGCCCGCCGCGCATCTCGCCAAGGTCGCGCATGCGCGGGCGATGACGAGCCTCGACAATGCCTTCACCGACGAGGACGTCGCCGAGTTCGTCGCGCGCGTGCGGCGCTTCCTCGCGCTGCCCGACGATGCAACCGTCGAGATGACCGCCGAGCCCAAGATCGACGGCCTGTCCTGCTCGCTGCGCTACGAACAGCGCCGCCTCGTCCAGGCGTTGACCCGCGGCGACGGTGCAGTCGGCGAGGACGTCACCGCCAATGTCGCGCACATCCCCGACATCCCGCAGACGCTCCCCGCCGATGCGCCCGACATTTTCGAAGTGCGCGGCGAGGTCTATATGGCAAAGGCCGATTTCGCCGGCCTCAACGCCCGGCTGCTCGCCGAGGCCGAGGCTGCCGGCAAGGACGCGCGCCAGTTCGCCAACCCGCGCAACGCCGCCGCCGGGTCGCTGCGCCAGAAGGACGCGGCGGTCACCGCGACACGGCCCTTGCGCTTCTTCGCCTGGGGTTGGGGCGAGACCAGCGCGCTCCCCGGGGATACGCAGGCCGCCAACGTCGCCGCGCTGCGCGACTGGGGCTTCCAGGTCGCGAGCGGCTTCGCGCATGTTGCGACGACCGATGCCGCGCTCGCGGTCTATCGCAGCATCGAGCAGCAGCGCGCCGACCTCCCTTTCGACATCGACGGCGTCGTCTACAAGCTCGACCGGCTCGACTGGCAGGCGCGGCTCGGCACCGTCGGGCGCACCCCGCGCTGGGCGATCGCGCACAAATTCCCCGCCGAGCGCGCTGAGACGACTCTTACGGCGATCGACATCCAGGTCGGCCGCACCGGCGCGCTGACCCCGGTCGCGCGGCTCGCCCCCGTGACCGTCGGCGGCGTCGTCGTCACCAACGCGACGCTGCACAATGCCGACGAGATCGAGCGGCTCGGCGCGCGCGTCGGCGACCGCGTCGTGCTGCAGCGCGCGGGCGACGTCATCCCGCAGATCGTCGAGGTCCTCACGCGCGACGAGGAGCGCCCCGCCTTCGCATTCCCGACGACGTGCCCCGAATGCGGCTCGCTCGCCGAGCGCGGCGAGGGCGAGGTCGTCGTGCGCTGCACCGGCGGGCTGATCTGCCCGGCACAGCGCGTCGAGCGGCTGATCCATTTCGTCTCGCGCCACGCCTATGACATCAGCGGCCTCGGGCTGGTGCGGATTGAGGAATTCTTCCGCGACGGCCTGATCGGCTCGCCCGCCGACATCTTCCGCTTGCACGAACACCGCGCCGCGCTGGTCACGCGCGAGCGGATGTCCGAGCTCGTCGTCGACAAATTGCTCGCCGCGATCGACCTGCGGCGCCAGATCGGGCTCGACCGCTTCCTGTTCGCGCTCGGCATCCGCCATGTCGGCGAGATCACCGCGCGGGACCTTGCGCGCCGCTATGTCAGCTATGCCGGGTTTGCCGAGATGATCGAGCGCGTCCTCGCGGTGCGCGCCGAGATCGTCCTCGCACTCGGCGAGTCGGACGCGAAATTCGTCGTCCGCCGCGGCAAGGCGCTGGCGGCGGCGATCGAGACCGCCGGGATCGGCCCCGAAGTCGCGGACGCGCTGCTCGAATTCTTCGCAGAGCCACACAATCGCGACGTGGTCGATGCGCTGCTGCGCGAAGTGACCCCGCTCGACGTCGTCCATCAGACCCGCGAGTCGCCGGTCAGCGGCAAGACCGTGGTGTTTACCGGCAGCCTCGAGAGGATGAGTCGCGACGAGGCCAAGGCGCAAGCCGAGCTGCTCGGGGCGCGCGTGGCGGGATCGGTGTCGGCCAAGACCGATCTCGTCGTCGCCGGCCCGGGCGCGGGATCGAAGCTGAAAAAGGCCGAAGATCTGAAAGTTAGGGTGATCGACGAGGCGGCGTGGGCGGAAATTGTCGCGGCGGCGCGCTAATCGGTGGGAAAAACGTGCTGCGGCGAAGTGATGCTTTTGTGCAACGCAGAATAACTTGTTTTAACCCGACATGAACGCTGCGCTCGACTGTCACGTAAGCGAAATATATCGCGTGCAAGGGCTCGGTGCGACGCAGTCTCGCGGGCCAGAATCCGGTCACTGCTAGTCACGAGATCCTCAGGGGAAGTATCATGAAGATGAAGCTGTTCACGAGCGTGGCCTTTGCCGCGCTCCTAGTGCCGGGCGCGGCATACGCGCAGTCGACGGGTTCGGTCGATTTCAACGAAGGCGCTGCCGACATCGTTGTGACCGCTCGGGCGAGCAAAGGGATCGAAGGCATCCAGTCGCCGGACACGACCAAGGCAAAGGGCGTTCTGACGCAGGAGTTCATCGCCAAGCAGACCCCCGGCAACTCGATTCTCGATACGATCAACAGCCTTCCCGGCGTCAGCTTCCAGAATAACGATCCGTTCGGTTCGGCCGGCGGCACGCTCACCATTCGTGGTTTCGACGCGTCGCGCATCTCGCTGACCTTCGATGGCATCCCGCTCAACGACACCGGCAACTACGCGCTCTATTCGAACCAGCAGCTCGACCCCGAGCTGATCGAGCAGGTCAACGTCAACTACGGGTCGGGCGACGTCGACAGCCCGTCGGCTTCGGCGACCGGCTCGACCGTCAACTATCGCACCGTCAACCCGACTGACGCCTTCGGCGCGCGGCTCGAGGGCTCGGCCGGCGACTATGGCTTCTTCCGCATCTTCGGTAAGGTCGACACCGGCGTGTTCACGCCGTTCGGCACCAAGGCTTGGTTTTCCGCCAGCCAAGCCGTGAACGACGTCGTGTTCAACAATTTCGGCAAGATCAAGAAGCAGCAGTACAACGCCAAGATCTACCAGCCGATCGGCAGCAATGGCGACTTCATCTCTGTTTCGGGTAATTACAACGAGAACCGCAACAACTTCTTTGGCTCGGCCCCGCTGCGCTATGACACCAACGTTCTGACGCAGAACACGACGACCGGTGGTGCGACACCGCTCAACCCGCAGCTCGTGACCGGCGCGCTCCGTACGCCCGGCACCGGCACGCTCAATCGCTTCCCGGGTAGCCGCGATGAGCTGCCCTATTCGGTTGCGCGCTGCCAGATCGGCGCCGGCACGGCAGGCGTCGCCGACGCGCCTGCCAACGTCGTCGCGCCGGGCGCATCGAACAACGGCTCGGGCTGCGGCACCTCGTTCGATGAGCGCTACAACCCGTCGAACACCGGCAGCATCCGCATTAATTCGCGCTTCACGCTGGCACCCGGCCTCGTCCTGACGGTCGATCCGAGCTTCCAGTACACCAAGGCGAACGGCGGCGGCACGGTCACGGCACGTGAAGGCCTGCGCGACATCAACCCGGCTGGCGGTGTCGCCACGCCTGCAGCCTGCATCACCGCAGCCAGCTCGGCGACCAACAACTGCCAAGTCGGCTATTTCGCGGGCAACCCGTATGTCGGCAAGGATCTGAACGGCGACGGCGACCTGCTCGACACCGTCAACGTCCTGGCCCCCAGCCAGACGCAGACGCGTCGCTACGGCGTCATCGCATCGCTGCGCTACGACTTGAGCGACAACCACACCGTCCGCGTCGGCTACACGCTCGATCGCGGTCGCCATCGCCAGACCGGCGAAATCGGCGCCCTCCAGGTGAACGGCACGCCGTACGACGTGTTCCCGGTCAATAACCCGATCGTGGGCAGCAACGGCCAGGCGCTCCAGAAGCGTGATCGTCTGTCATACGCGACGCTGCAGCAGGGTTCGGCCGAATATCGCGGCGAATTCTTCGACAAGAAGCTCGTCGTCGATCTTGGTGTCACCGCCAAGTTCTTCACGCGCGACCTGACCAACTACTGCTTCTCCAGCAACGCGTCCGGGTTCGTCGAATGCTTCGGTCGCGATGCAGCGCTGCAGGGTGCGATCGCGGGCTATAATCCATACAGCTATACCCCAGCGACGGGCACGACCGCCGCAGTCGTGACGGGCTTCGCCGCGCCGCAGAACCGGGTGTACAAGTATAACCGCGTGCTGCCGAGCGCGGGCTTTACCTACAAGTTCGACACGGCTTTCTCGATGTATGCCAACTATTCGAAGGGTATCCAGGTCCCCGGGACCGACAACCTCTACAACGCCTTCTACTTCCCGCAGAATGCCCCGCAGGCGAACCCTGTGCCGGAGACGACCGACAATTTCGACGCAGGCCTGCGCTACACGTCAAGCCGACTGCAGGCCCAAGTTGGGCCGTGGTACACGCGCTTCACCAACCGTCTGGCGAGCTCGTTCGATCCCGACACGCAGTCGACCTTCTACCGCAACCTCGGCCGCGTCGATAAGTATGGCGTCGACGGCAGCGTGACCTATCGTCCGATCCGCGAGATCACGCTGTACGCTTACGGCTCGTATCTGAAGTCGGAGATCAAGAACAACGTGGTCCTCGGCACCTGCACGACCACAACGACGGTGAATTGTTCGACGATCGGTCAGCAGATCTTCGCGCTCACCGCCGGCAAGCGTGAGTCGGGTTCGCCCGTCTACACCTTCGGCGGCCGTGTTCAGGGCGACTTCGGCCCGATCACGCTGGGCGTTCAGGCGAAGCGCACCGGTCCCCGCTACGTCAACGATCAGAACTTCGCCAACCTCCAGTGCACCGCCGCACTGGTGAACCAGATCTGCCCGACCGCTGCGAACACCACGGCGACCTTCAACGGTACCCGCGGTTTCCAGTATCAGGTCGCTCCGGCCAAGGCCGCAGCCTATACGCAGGTCGATATCGACCTTCGCGTCTCGATGGGTTGGGCTGGCCTGAACGACAAGACCTACTTCCAGTTCAACGTCCAGAACCTGTTCAACCAATATTATGTTGGTGGTTTCTCGGGCGGAACGACCACGGCCTACGCCGTGCCGTTCGTTCAGATCGGCAGCCCGCGCGCGTTCATCGGAACGCTCAACGTCGCCTTCTGATCTGAACTAGGCTGCAGGAAAAAGGCCGCCGTCCGAACCCGGACGGCGGCCTTTTTTTGGTTCGGGCGTACCACTCGGCACGACCGCAGCCCACCCGGCTACCGGCCCTTGCGTGCTCCACCCATGCGGATCTTCTGGCTCTTGCCGTAGCGCGTCTTGCGCGTGCCCGGCTTGCCCTCGTTCGAGCGGCCCATCTGCGGCAGCTTCTGCTGGTCGACCGGCAGGCCGAGCTCCTCCTGCTCGAGCTGGCGGATCTCGTCGCGCAGCCGCCCGGCCGTCTCGAATTCCAGGTCGGCCGCCGCGGTGCGCATCTGCTTTTCGAGATCCTCGATATAGGCGCGCAGATTGTGGCCGACCATGTGCGGCCGGTCCTCGTCGATCTCCACCGTCACCTGGTCGCGCTGTGACACGTCCTGGATGATGTCGCCGATATTGCGGCGGATCGTCGTGGGAGTGATGCCATGCTCGGCATTGTAGGCGAGCTGCTTCTCGCGGCGCCGCCCGGTCTCGTTCATCGCCCGCTCCATCGAGCCGGTGATGCGATCGGCATAGAGGATCACACGCCCGTCGACGTTGCGCGCCGCGCGGCCGATCGTCTGGATCAGCGACGTCTCGGAGCGCAGGAAGCCCTCCTTGTCGGCATCGAGGATCGCGACCAGCCCGCATTCGGGGATGTCGAGCCCCTCGCGCAGTAGGTTGATGCCGACCAGCACGTCGTATACGCCGAGCCGCAGGTCGCGGATCAGCTCGATGCGCTCGAGCGTCTCGACGTCGCTGTGCATGTAGCGGACGCGCAAGCCGGCCTCGTGCATGAACTCGGTGAGATCCTCGGCCATCCGCTTTGTCAGCGTCGTCACCAGCGTGCGATAGCCCGCCTCGGCGGTCTTCTTCGCCTCGACGATCAGGTCCTGGACCTGCTCCTCGACCGGCTTGATCTCGATCGGCGGGTCGATCAGCCCGGTCGGGCGGATCACCTGTTCGGCGAACACGCCGCCGGTCTGCTCCATCTCCCACGTCCCCGGCGTCGCCGAGACATAAGTCGTCTGCGGGCGCATCGCGTCCCATTCGTTGAAGCGTAAGGGACGGTTGTCGATTGCCGACGGCAGGCGGAACCCGTACTCCGCCAGCGTTAGCTTGCGGCGGTGATCGCCGCGCGACATGCCGTTGATCTGACCGACGGTGACATGGCTCTCGTCGACGAACAGCAGTGAATTCTCGGGCAGATATTCGAACAGCGTGGGTGGCGGCTCGCCGGGCATCCGGCCGGTGAGGAAGCGCGAATAATTCTCGATGCCAGCGCACGATCCCGTCGCCGCGATCATCTCGAGATCGAAATTGGTGCGCTGCTCGAGCCGCTGCGCCTCGAGCAGCTTGCCCTCGGGCACGAGCTCCTTGAGCCGCTCGGACAGCTCGAACTTGATCGCCTCCATCGCCTGCTTGAGCGTCGGACCCGGCGTCACATAGTGGCTGTTGGCATAGACGCGCACGGAATTGAGGCTGGCAATCTTCTTGCCGGTCAGCGGATCGAACTCGACGATCTCCTCAATCTCGTCGCCGAAGAACGAGATCCGCCACGCGGTATCGTCATAATGCGACGGGAACAGCTCGAGATTGTCGCCGCGCACGCGGAAATTGCCGCGCTGGAAGGCGGCATCGTTGCGCTTGTATTGGAGCGCGACGAGCTTGCGCACGATCTCGCGCTGGTCGACCGTCTGCCCCTTCTTGAGGTCGAAGATCATTGCCGAATAGGTCTCGACCGAGCCGATACCGTACAGGCACGACACCGAGGCGACGATGATCACGTCGTCGCGCTCGAGCAAAGACCGGGTGGCGGAATGCCGCATCCGGTCGATCGCCTCGTTGGTCGAGCTTTCCTTCTCGATGTACGTGTCCGAGCGCGCGACATAGGCCTCTGGCTGGTAATAGTCGTAATACGAGACGAAATATTCGACCGCATTGTCGGGGAAGAACGACTTCATCTCGCCGTACAGCTGCGCCGCAAGGATCTTGTTCGGTGCGAGGATCAGCGCGGGGCGCTGCACCGCCTCGATCACTTTGGCCATCGTGAAAGTCTTGCCCGAGCCGGTGACGCCGAGCAGGACCTGGTCGCGCTCGCCCGCCTGGGTCTGCGCGACGAGCTCGGCGATCGCGGTCGGCTGGTCGCCTGCCGCGGTATAGTCCGAGACGAGCGTGAAGCGCTTGCCCCCTTCGGCCTTGGGCGGTCGCGCCGGACGATGCGGAACGAAGCTGACCCCGGTTTCGGGTTCGTCGAGACTGGTGCGAATCTGGATTGCCATAGCCGAACAATATGGGAAGGAAGTCGTCATCAGACAACGCGCGCCGGCACTCTGTCGGCACGCGCCCCCGGGGGAGAAGTTTCATGACGTTTCGTACTGTGGCGACGCTGATCGCCGTACCCGTCCTCGGCGCGGTCGCGCTGGCAGCCTGCTCGCCCTCGGGCCCGGTCAAGCGCCAGGCCGGCAGCTGGTCGCAGAAGATCGAGATCCTCAAATTCGAGGGTCGCGGCGCGACGCCCGAGACCAAGGGCCAGATGCAGAAGATGTTCGATTCGATGGCGGGCATGTCGGTCTGCCTCACCCCCGAAGCGGCCGCCAAGGAGGATATCGGCAAGGCGATGGAGCAGATGGCGTCGCGCGGCCAGAATTGCACCTTCGAGAAGAAGGACGTGTCGGGCGGCACGATCAACGTCGCGGCGACCTGCAAGCAGCCCAACGGCAACACCGTCAAGATGACGATAACCGGCACCAACAGCGCGACCGCGCAGGACATGACGATGCAGACCGAGGGCTTTGCCGCCAACGGCACCAAGGAAGGCACGATGCAGATGCGCATCAAGTCGTCGCGCAGCGGCGAGTGCAAGCCCGGCGACGTCACCCCGCCCGAGGCGCCCGCCGCCGGCGTGGCACCGGTCCCGGTGCCTGCGAAGCCGTAAGCTTTGGGGGGGCTGGCTCGCGCTGCAGCCCCCGTTCGCCCTGAGCCTGTCGAAGGGCACCTGTCAGCATACCGCCGGCCCGCGTGTTGAGGGCAGGGCTTCGACAAGCTCAGCCCGAACGGGTTAGAGCGACCATTTCGCCGCTAAAGTATCGGCTAGCGCGTGGGGGCCCCAACTTCAGCCCCCGCCTCGGCCGCAGCCTTGGCGTAGATCGAATTGATCGGTCGCGCGAACACGCGTTCGACCATTGGCTCGAAGAAGCTCAGCGGCGCGCTGTCATAGGCCGGGTCGAACGCCGCCTGATCGTATTTCTCGCAGAATTCGGCGCACGCCTCGAAATGCGGGTGCCCGCGATACGCCTCGCGCATGTCGCGATCGCCGCCGATGTAGTGGAAGAAATAATAGCCCTGGAACACGCCATGCGTATTGGCGATCCAGTGCAGTTCCTCCGACACGAACGGCCGCAGCATCGCCGCGGCGATCTCGGGATGGTTGTAGGTGCCGAGCGTGTCGCCGATGTCGTGGAGCAGCGCCGTCACGACATAGGCCTCGTCGCGCCCGTCCTGGTGGGCGCGCGTCGCGGTCTGCAGCGAATGTTCGAGCCGGTCGACCGGGAAGCCGCCATAATCACCGTCGAGCAGCCGCAGATGCGTCAGCACACGCTTGGGCAGCGTCTTGGCGAACTGGCCGAAATGCCCGGCGATCAGGCTCCAGTCGCCTTGCGTGCCATGCTCCATCGCGGTGAACTGCGCGCGGTCGGGCTGATCGTTCATGATGCTCTCTCTCCTATCTCTTCCTCCCCTCCCTGAAAGGGAGGGGTCGGGGGTGGGGTCGGCCCGTAGGAGAGCGGGACGCCCGCCTTAGACCAACCCACCCCCAGCCCCTCCCTTCCAGGGAGGGGAGGTCCGCGTCGTTGCGCGCCGCTTTGATACCCCACTTTGCGCATCGCGCCCAGCCGGGCTAAGACCCCCCGCATGCCGCTCTTCACCAGACCCGCGATCTTCTCGCGGCCCTTTTTCGAGGACAAGAGCCGGGCGTTCTGGACGCTGCAGGCGGCCGGGTGGACCGGCTATCTCATCCTGCGCGGCGTCTCGAGCGTGTCGAACGCCGCCGATGTGTCGGTGGTCGTGCCGGTCGTGATCGAATCGATCGTCGGCTACAGCATCACGCTGCTGCTCGCGACGGTGTACCATTATTACCGGCGCCAGCCGCGCTTCGCGATGGCGATCCTGACGATCATCACGCTTGCCGCCGCGACGCTGCTCTATGCGGTGCTCGACGCCTTCTCCTTCTCGTTCATCAAGCTGCAGAGCCCGGGGCTCAACGTCAGCCTGGTGCTCGGCACGATCTTCCTCAACTTCACCGTGCTGGCGGGGTGGACCGCGCTCTATTTCGGGATCAATTTCTACCTGATCGTCGAGGATCAGATCGACCAGCTCGCCACGCTCGAGAACACCGCCTCGTCGGCGCAGCTGGCGATGCTGCGCTATCAGCTCAACCCGCATTTCCTGTTCAACACGCTCAACTCGATCTCGACGCTGGTGCTGCTCAAGGAAACCGAGCGCGCCAATGCGATGCTCGGGCGGCTGTCGTCGTTCCTGCGCTACACGCTCGCCAACGAACCGACCGCGCACGTCACCGTGCAGCAGGAGTTCGAGACGCTGAAACTCTATCTCGAGATCGAGAAGATGCGCTTCGAAGAGCGGCTGCGCCCGACCTTCGACGTCGACCCGCGCGTCGCCAAG
Source organism: Parasphingomonas frigoris (assembly GCF_036663815.1). Classification (NCBI taxonomy): domain Bacteria; kingdom Pseudomonadati; phylum Pseudomonadota; class Alphaproteobacteria; order Sphingomonadales; family Sphingomonadaceae; genus Parasphingomonas; species Parasphingomonas frigoris. The sequence continues at coordinate 503,667 of NZ_JAXOJQ010000002.1, forward strand.
GCGCGGCTGCCCTCGCTGCTGCTCCAGCCGCTCGTCGAAAACGCGATCAAATACGCGGTGACCCCCCAGGAAGATGGCGCCGAAATCGCCGTCACCGCGCGGCTCACCGGGGATCGGGTGCAGATCGTCGTATCCGACACCGGCCCCGGCTTGAATGAAACGAAGGCGCGGCAGAGCGTTTCTCCAAGCCAGACTCTTTCAACCGGGGTTGGCCTTGCCAATATTAGAGAGAGACTGGCCCAGGCTTACGGGCCGGACCACAGATTCGAGACGCGATCGATCCCGGGGGGCGGTTTCGGGGTCGAGATTGAAATCCCGTTCCAGCTCGAGGAACCGAAGAAAGAGTTTGCATGACGATCCGCACCATCCTCGTCGACGACGAAAAACTCGCTACCCAGGGCCTCGCGCTCCGGCTCGCAGCCCATGAAGACGTCGAAATCGTCGATACCTGCATGAACGGTCGCGAGGCGATCCGCGCGATCAAGACGCACAAGCCCGACCTGGTCTTCCTCGACATCCAGATGCCGGGGTTCGACGGCTTCTCGGTCGTCCAGGGGCTGATGGAGGTCGAGCCCCCCTTGTTCGTCTTCGTGACCGCATATTCCGACCACGCGCTGAAGGCGTTCGAGACCGACGCGGTCGATTATCTGATGAAGCCGGTCGAGGAATCGCGCCTCGCCGATACGCTCGATCGCGTGCGCCAGCGCCTCGCCGAGAAGCGCGGCGTCGAGGAAGTCGACCGGTTGAAGGAAGTGATCGCCGAGATCGCGCCCGATTCGGTCGAGAACCTGCACGAGGCGGGCGACCAGGTGTCGGCCAACCGTTTCGAGAAGCTCATCAACATCAAGGATCGCGGGCAGATCTTCCGCGTCGACGTCGACACGATCGAGCGGATCGATGCCGCCGGCGACTACATGTGCATCTACACCGGCGACAACACGCTGATCCTGCGCGAGACGATGAAGGATCTCGAAAAGCGCCTCGATCCGCGCCGTTTCCAGCGCGTGCATCGCTCGACGATCGTCAATCTCGACCTGGTCAAGGAAGTGAAGCCGCACACCAATGGCGAGTGCTTCCTGGTGCTGCAGTCGAACGCGCAGGTGAAGGTGTCGCGCAGCTATCGCGACGTGGTCGCGCGGTTCGTTCACTGATTTACTACTCCCCTCCCCTTTAGGGGAGGGGTTGGGGGTGGGGCGGGTCTCACCGAGACCAACGGCCGCAGTCACTTCCCCACCCCAACCCAGCGCCAGGTCGGTCAGGCCCCCGGCCTGACCTGAACCGCGCGGGGCGCGGTTAACCTGGCGCTCCTGAAGGGGCGGGGCTTTTAGCGCCCGCTCAACCCTCAGCCGTATCCGCGCTATCGGCCGGCCGCTCGAACCACGCCTCGACCTCGCCCGACAGCTTGAGCGTCAACGGCTGCCCATGCCGATCCACCTTCTTGCCGAGCGCGACGCGGATCCAGCCTTCGGAGCGGCTATATTCCTCGACGTCGTGGCGCTGCTGGCCCTTGAAGCGGATGCCGATCCCGCGCGCGAGCGCAGCCTCGTCATAATGCGGGCTGCGCGGGTTGGAGGACAGGCGGTCTGGGGTCTGATCTGTATCGGTCATGGCCCGGGCTCATGACGCAAAATGCGCCTCCACGCCAGACACGAAAACGGCGCGGAACCGAAGTCCCGCGCCGCTTCCCGTCACACAGTCGCCGGCTTAGCGGCAGACGCGGACGTTGACCGGACGATCGTAATAGCTGTCCCAGCGGCGCTCGATGAAGCAGCGCGGCTCGTAATAGGGCTCGGCATAATAGCCCCGGTAATAGCCGCGATCGCGGTAGTAGCCGTCATTGTAATAGCCGCGATAATAGGGATCGCGATAATAACCCCGGTCGCGGTTCGAGGCGAGCGCCGCGCCGACCGCCAAGCCGGCGATCCCGGCGACCACTGCCGTCCCCGCGCCACCACCGCCGCGATAATAGCCATGGCCGCGATACCCGCCCCACCGCTGTGCTTCGGCGGGCGCGGCTGCGGTCAGGGCGGTGGCGCCGAGGGCAAGGCCGAGACCGATCTTCTTCATCAGGCTGTTCATCTCGTATCTCCTCATTCCAAAGCCTTCCCCGTGCATCGCCAAATAACGCACCAGCGGGCTAGCTTGTTGCAAGCCGTATCCGATTCGCCCTGAACGGCCCCGGAATGGCGCGTTTAGCAAGCGTTCACCAAGGAGAAATCGATGGCCCACTGGCTGCTGAAATCCGAACATGACAGCTATGGCTGGGACGACCTCCGCGCCGAGGGCACGACCGAATGGACCGGCGTGCGCAACGCGGCGGCCGCGCTCCACCTCAAGGCGATGCGGCCCGGCGATCATGCCTTCTTCTACCATAGCGGCAAGCCCAGGGAGATCGTCGGCACGGTCGAGATCGTGCGTGCCGCGCAGCAGGACGGCGACGACCCGCGCTGGGTCTCGGTCGCGATCGCGCCGCGCGCGCCCCTCCCCCGCCCCGTCACCCTGGCGCAGATGAAGGCCGCTCCGGCGCTGGCCGGCATGGCGCTGTTGCGCCAGTCGCGCCTGTCTGTATCGCCGGTGCGCGACGACGAGTGGGCGACGGTGCTCGCGATGAGTGAAGGTACGGATTGATGCGAGGATGGAGGGCGACGGTGATGGCAGGCGCATTGGCGCTCACCTGCGTCGCGGCGGGCAATGCGGCACCCCCCGCCCCCAAAGCGGCGCCCGAGCCGCCGATCGTGCGCGTTCGCTTCGTCACCGCCGCCGGGCCGATCGTCGTCGCGCTCGACTACAGACATGCGCCGGGCACGGTCGCCAATTTCCTCGCTTATGTCGACGACGGCCGCTTCGAGGGCACCAGCTTCTACCGTGCGACGCGACGCAAGACCGCGCCCACCACCGGCTTCGTGCAAGGCGGGATCGGCACCGATTCGCACCGCATGCTCGGCGTCGTCCCGCTCGAGCCGACCAGCAAGACCGGGCTCAAGCATCTCGACGGCACGCTGTCGCTGGCCCGCTACGAGCGCAGCGATTCGGGGTCAGGCAATTTCTCGATCATGGTCGGCGCCAATCCATCGCTCGATGCGCGGCCGGGTTTCGTCGGCTATGCCGCGTTCGGGCGGGTGATCATCGGGATGAACGTAGTCAAGCAGATGCTCGCGCGGCCGACGCTGCCCGGCGGCGACGGCGCGTTCAAGGGGCAGATGATGGCCAAGCCGGTGACGATCCTGCGCGCAGAGCGGCTCGACGGTGTTGCCAAGCCGACCGGCGGGATGAAGGTGTGGTTGATGTTGAGGGGGGTGAAGCGCTGAGGATCGCGTGGCTATCCGCCTCCTACTCTAATTTCACGAACGTCACGCCCGCGCAACAAAAGCGTCGCGCGAGCGTCATGCTTGGCGCCCAGAGGGACGGCCTGCTGCATTGCAACAGTGCCATTACCTGGGGGGCCCTCAATGATCCGACACACTTCGAGCCTGTTCGCGCTTGCCGCCGCGCTTCTCGCCACCACGCCCGCTTTCGCACAGACGAGCGCCGTCGCGGCCCCCGAGGAAGCCTCGGCGATCGTCGTCACCGCCAAGACGACGCGCTCGGCAACCGCGATCGCACAGGCCGAGATTCAGAAGATCCTGCCCGGTATCTCGCCGCTGAAGGCGATCCAGACGCTGCCCGGCGTGCTCTACATCACCGCCGATCCGTGGGGCTATAACGAGCAGAACGCGCAGATCTTCATCCACGGTTTTGCCGGCAACCAGCTCGGCTACACGATGGACGGCCTGCCCTTGGGCGACCAGAGCTACGGCAACTATAACGGCCTGTCGCCACAGCGCGCGGTGATCTCGGAGAATGTCGGGCGGATCGTCGTGGCGACTGGCGCGGGCGATCTCGCCACCGCCTCGAACAGCAATCTCGGCGGGACGGTCGAGACCTTCTCGTCCAACCCGCTCGCAAAATTTGGCATCCAGGCGACGCAGACCGTCGGCAGCTACGACACGTCGCGCAGCTTCGTGCGGATCGACACAGGCACCTTCGGCGGCAACAACAGCGCCTACATCTCCGCCGCGCGCCAGCATGCCCGCGCGTGGGATTTCAACGGCGTCCAGGGCGGCTACCAGGCCAATGCCAAGTTCGTCCACGACGACAGCGTCGGCAAACTGACCGTCTATTTCGACTATAACGACTTCACCCAGCCGAACGAGGACGCGACGACCTTCTTCAAGCCCTCGGCCGGCGGCACGGCGACCGCGGTGCAGCTCTACACGCCCTACACCAAGCCGTTCTTCTATCCCGACTTCACCACCTACCGCAGCAGCTACCTCAGCCCGCTCGGCAACAGCCCGAGCGCCGAGGGCGGCAACTATCGCAATTACTATTCGGACGCGCAGCGCACCGATTATCTCGGTTATGCCCGCTACGACGCGCATCTGTCGCAGCACGTCACCTGGTCGACCACCGGCTATTTCCACCACAATGACGGCGCCGGCGTCGTCGCCGGGCCGCTCGGCCAGTCGATCACCACCGCCCAGGCCTATCTCGACCCGGCCTATGCGACGCTGCCGAGCAATTGCCGCTTCGCCAGCAACGCCAACGGCATCAAGCCTGCCGCCTGCACCGCGCTGACCGCCGCGCAGGCGAGCGCGTCGGGCGCGGCGCTGGTCGCGGCGACCGGCGGATCGGGGCTGATCACGCGCACCACCGAATATCGCATCGACCGCGAGGGCGTCATCTCGGCGCTCGCGATCGACGCGGGCGCGCACAAGATCGAACTCGGCGGCTGGTTCGAGCATAACAGCACGACGCAGTGGCGCCGCTGGTACGGCGTCGACGTCGCCAATCCGGCGTCGAGCACGCCCTACATCCGCCCGCTCGAGGCGGCCGCGCCGCTGTTCACGCAATATCAGGGCGAGGCGCGGATCAACACGCTCCAGCTCCACGTCCAGGACACGTGGCAGGCGCTCGACCGGCTGGTGCTCCAGGCCGGCTTCAAGACCAGCGCGCAATGGGCCGACGGGCGCTTCCCGGTGCAGCCCAGGCTCGGCTCGCTGTCGGGGCTGACCGGCGGCCTGCCCGAGGGCAAGATCAACACGCTGCGCTGGTTCCTGCCCGCCGCCGGCGCGACCTACGACTTCAACGGCCACGAACAGGTCTATTTCAACGCCCAGAAGAATCTGCGGCAATATTCCGCCTATCTCGCGGGCGGTGGCGGCCCGTGGTTCACCGGCAGCCAGGCGGCGTTCGACGCGTTCGCGGCGCAGGGCAAGCCCGAGAGCAGCTGGACCTATGAAGGCGGCCTGCGCACCAAACGCAGCTTTGCCGGCGACATCCGGCTCGAGGCGCAGGTCAATTACTACCACGTCGTGTTCAACAACCGCCTGCTCGCCATCTCGACCAACCCCGGCGGCATCGCCGGCGGTGCGATCACCGGCGGCACGTCGATCCTGGTCAACGTCGGCTCGGTCAAGACCGACGGCGTCGACGCGGCCTTCACGCTCCACCTCGGCCGTGCCTTCTCGCTCTACAATGCGGCGTCGTACAATCTGTCGAAATATCAGAGCGACTACACCTCGACCGCGACCGGCATCGGCGGCGCGACGAACAGCTGCATCGGCGGCTATCTCGTCACCAACGGCGTCGTGCCGACCTGCGGCAAGCAGCTGCCGGGCACACCGAAGTGGATGAACAAGACCGTCGCCACGCTGGCGGTCGGCCCGTTCGAGGCGCAGCTGATCGGCGATTATGTCGGCCGCCGCTTCGCCACCTTCAGCAACGATGCGAGCGTCGCCTCCTACTTCCTGACCTCGCTGCGGCTCGCGGCGCGCGTTCCCGACGGCACGCTGCCGCTGCGCAAGGTCGAGGTCTCGCTCAACGTGACCAACCTCACCGACCGCACGGGCGTCTCGACGCTGTCGATCGGCTCTGCCACCAACAGCTATTCGGCCTACCCGATCGCACCGCGCCAGTGGTTCCTGACGGTGTCGGCCGCCTATTGAGGGCCGGGCGGGCGGGCGGCCCACCACCGCCCGCCCCTTCTCCACGAACGCTTCCCCCCAAACGCCCCCGCCAAGCGCTTCCCCGGCGAAGGCCGGGGCCCAGGCGCGGCGCCCAAGCCAATCGGGCGCCGCCCTTCGCCCCGAGCGGCGCTAACACCGCCCCACGCCGTTTGCGGACCACCCTGCCCAGCAGGCAACGGTAGCTCCCGATCAACGATCTGCGGCACCTGCCCGCCCGCACCCTTCGAACACGGCAAACTTCGCCCCCGGAGAAAATGCAATACCATACAGCTATTATCGGTAGATAGTACGCCTGCCATATGATATTGTCGGAACGATAAGGGGCAAAGACCCCAAGCGCCGATGAGGGGGGGATGGCGGCATGAAGGGTGAGGAACGCGCCGTTGGCGCGATGGTGTCGCAGATCGGGTATCAGCTTCGCCGCGTCGATCTGATCTCGATGGAAGCGCTGAGCGAAGAGCTCGCCAAACTCGGCGTCGCGCCCGGCAGGGCGACCGCGCTGTCCTTCATTCATTTGAACCCCGGATCCGATCAGGCCGCGCTCGGTCGTGTGCTCGGCATCAACGCCGCGAGCACGATGGCCGCGGTCAACGGCCTCGTCGCGCTCGGGGCCGTCGAGCGGCGGCCCGGACGCGATCGCCGGAGCAACGCGCTTCACCTGACCGACCAGGGCCGACGCCTCCATGACGAGGTGGTCGAGCTGATCGACCAGCACAACACCAATTTCTTCGCAGCCCTGACACCCGACGAAAGCGCCGAACTGTTCCGGCTGCTCGTCAAAGTCCGGGCTTCGCACAGCACGGCCGCACGGTCCGCATCGTCGACTACCAGGGCAATATTGAGGAGAGTCAAATGAAGGTGTGGAGCAAGCTGCTGAGCGGCGCGGGCCTGATGACCCTCGCCACGGGCACGGCCTGGGCGCAAGATCAGGCGCCCGCCCCTGCCCCCGTTCCAGCCGAGACGGCTGCGCAGGATCAGACCGCCAACGACATCGTCGTCACCGCCCGCCGCACCGCGGAACGGCTGCAGGACGTGCCGGTCGCCGTGACCGCGTTCAGCGGCGATGCCCTGGCGCAGCGCAATGTCGCCACGCTCGACGAAATCGCCAAATTCACGCCCAACATCCGCTTCGACGGGGCGGCGGCGCTGTCGGGTGGCAATTACAACGCCACGGTGTTCGTCCGCGGCGTGGGCCAGAACGACTTCGCGATCTTCAGCGATCCGGGCGTCGGTTTCTATGTCGACGACGTGTATTACGCCCGCTCGATCGGCGGGGTGATGGATGCGGTCGACATCGACAGCGTTCAGGTGCTGCGCGGACCGCAGGGAACGCTGTTCGGCAAGAACACGATCGGCGGCGCGGTGCTGATCAACACCGCCAAGCCCGACCTGAATGCCTTCAGCGGGAAGGCCGAAGCGATCTACGGCAGCTACGACCGCATCGACGTGAAGGGCGCGATCAATATTCCGATCGTCCCGGGCACGGCGGCGCTGCGCCTGTCCGGCGCCAGCCTCAACCGCGACGGCTATGTAAGGCGCCTCCTCGACGGCGACACGCAAGGCGACCGCTCGGCGCAGATGCTGCGCGCAAAGCTGCGGATCGCGCCGGAGGGCAGTGGCCTCACGATCGACATCGGCGGCGATTACACGCGCGCCCGCGAGACATCGGCACCCTCGGATCTGCTCGCGGTCGGCAACGCCCCCGGCATCACCGGCGTGCCCTTCCTGACCAACTACAACCTCTTCGTCGCGCCCTCGAAGGGGATCACCGCGCCCAATGGGCAGAAGACGCTCAACCCGAGCTATATCACCGCCAGCCCGTTCGAGACCTGGGCCGGCGGGCCCAATGCGAACGATCTCGATCTGTGGGGCGCGCAAGGCATCATCGCCTACCAGATGGGCGGCGCGACGCTGAAATCGATCACCGCCTATCGCCACATGAAGGCCTATTTCACGCGCGACGGCGACAATACGCCGTTCGTCTTCCGCCAGACCACCAATCGCGATACGCAGTGGCAGTTCAGCCAGGAAGTGCAGCTGACCGGCAAGACGTTCGACGATCGGCTGAGCTACGTCTTCGGCGGCTTCTATTTCAAGGAAAAGGCGTCCGACATCGCGACCGCCGATCTGGCGATCGGGTTGCAGGCCCCGGCCGCGCCGCCGCCCTTCACCCCGGCGGTGTTCATTCGCAACTACACCGACAACCGCAGTCTTGCGGCCTACGGACAGATCGACTTCGAGATCGTCCCGCGCCTCACCCTCACCGCGGGCGGGCGCTACACCAACGACAAGAAGCTGTTTACCTCGATCAACGTGCGCCAGCGCGACCTGGTGCAGTTCGTCAACGTCACGCGCCAAGCGACCTTCAGCAAGTTCACCCCGCACTTCGGCGTCGATTTCAAGGTGAACCGCAACCTGCTGATCTATGCCTCCTATTCGAAGGGGTTCAAGCAGGGCGGCTTCAACGGCCGTCCGCTGGTGAGCGACGCCGAGGTCACGCAATATGCGCCCGAGGAGCTGACGAGCTACGAAGCCGGGATCAAATCGCAGTGGCTCGACGGGCAGTTGACCGCCAACCTTGCCGCCTTCCATTCGATCTACAAGGACATCCAGCTGACGGTGAACCAGACACCGACCAACTTCGTCGCCAATGCCGCGGGCGGCGAGATCAACGGGCTCGAGCTGGAAACCGTCATGCGGCCGGCGAAATGGCTGAGCTTCAACGCCGCCGTCGGGTATCTCGACGCGAAATACACCTCGATCGGCCAGGGATTGGGGCCGACCCAGGTCCTTCCGATCACGCTGGCCACGCAGTTCGTCAAGGCGCCGGAATGGACCGTCTCGACCGGGCTCGAACTCTCGCACCATTTCGACCAGGGCGGCAATGCCGCGCTGCGGGTCGATTATTCGATGTACAGCCGGATCTACAACGACGTCGCCAACACCGCGATCATCACCGAGCCGGGCTATGGCCTGCTGAACGCACGGCTCAGCTACGTCCTGCCCGGCGATGCGATCACGCTCGCCGTGTTCGGGTCGAACCTGACCAACGCGCTGTACAAGGTGTCGGGCAATGCCTCGGGTGCGTTCGGGTTGGCCGAGGCGAGCTACGGCCGACCACGCGAATGGGGCATCAGCGCCGCGTTCAAATTCTGAACGGCGGCTTCACCGAAGGGCGGGCGGTCCCGCCCTTCGGTGATGTCTGTGCAGCGGGCGCGTCCGCGAGCTGGATCGCCCGCCTCGGTCGCCCCTGCGCTTCGGGCGTGCTTACGAAAGCTTCGCGCGGCTCGCCCGCTTGCGCTCGTTCGCATCGAGGAAGCGCTTGCGCAGCCGGATCGACTTCGGCGTCACCTCGACCATCTCGTCGTCGTCGATATAGGCGATTGCCTGCTCAAGCGTCGCGCGCTTCGGAGGCGATGTCCTTGAGCCGCTGCACACCATAATCGAGCGCCGCATCCCAGGCGCGCCGAAACGCCTCGGCGCCGGGCGCGTGGCGCAGCGTGTAGGCGTTGGCCTGCGCCATGTTGCACATCGCCGCGGCGCGGGAGACGCTGCCGGTATCGGCGAGCGCCGCGATGAACGCCTTCTGCCGCTCGGGCGTCCAACCGTCGTGGCGATATTTGCGGGGGACGGGGGTGAACTCGGGAAGAGCCGGTCGCGCCTCGCGCGCGACGGGGGTGCGGTTCTGCATGGGGCCTCCGGATGCGGTGGGTGCGCGGAGGGTAGGCAGATTCCGGGGCGTGTAGGACAGGGTTTACTTATGGTTTGTTCTGTTGCGCCAGATATGAGGGGGAGCTCCAGCATTGTCATCGCGACCCCCGATTTACTTCGCAGTTTGCGATTGTCATGATACGCTTCCAAGCACAAAAGGGGGAGCTTTCATGCACCTACGGGCACTTACCGCTACAGCCGTGATGGCGACGATGATTGGGTCGCTCGCGAACGGCGGCGCAATGGCGAGCGACGCGCGCCCGAGTCCGCAAGTGCTGTTCAATGCCGCGCAGGCCGCCTTTGATCGCAGCGACTGGCCGGCCGCAGTCTCAGGCTATCGTGCTGCACTTTCCGCGTTGAAGCCGAGCGCAGCGGCGATCCCGGTGATCCATGCACGCCTGGCCGCCGCCTTGCAGCGCTCCGGACAGCGGGCCGAAGCAGAAACCGAGGCAAGGCTCGCAATCGCACGCTTCAAGGAACGGGAGGTCGGCAAGGATGACGACCTCGCCCTGTCCTATGCGCTCTTGGCAAACTTGCATCGGGGCGCGTCCGACAATGATCTCGCAATCACCGAATATCAGAATGCCATTGCGACCATGGCTACCGACTCTCCTGCAGCCTTACTGGAGCCACGCTATGGGTTGGCGAGCGCAGCGCTGACCGCAAACCCGAACCTCGCAGCAAGTACGCTTGATTCAATCATCACCAACGCGCCGGTTTTTGCGTCGATCAGCAAGACCGATCAAGCCAATGTCCTCAGCACCCGAGCGATGGCCGAGCTCAACCGCGGCCAAGCGAAGCTCGCGGCCAGCTATATTGAAAAGGCGCTGACGCTCACGGGCCGTACGACAACCAAGGTCAATATCGCGCAGGTGCAGATCCGCGGCAATGCCGCGCTGATCTACGCCAAACTCGGCGACGAGGAAAACGTCCGCCAGTATCTTACCTATTCGGGGGCCGGTCACTTGCCCGACGGCAGCTGGCTTTCCGCCGCCGAGAAGGATTTGCCCGTGTGCGACTCGGTCGTTGGACCGAACGACTTCGCGGTGGTCGATTTCGCGATCGGCGACGATGGCCGTGCGAGGGGTGCGGACACCGTCTATGCCAGTCGACCGGGACAGATCGGCGCGACGTTCGCGGCGGCGGTCAACACCTGGCGCTGGAAACCCGATGCGCTCGCCAAGCTCAATCCTTTTTGGCGCGCGTCGGTTCGGCTCGAACTGCGGTGCGTCACGCGTCCGCCCCTCCTCCGCCTGAACGATTCGTTCCGCACCGCCACCAGCGATTGGCTGGCGAAATCGGGGTACGACCCCGAACTGGCCAAGGGGATTTTCGATCCGCATGCGACCGGTGTCGCGCCAGTTCCCGCGGCCTTCACCGCCTTTTGGAAGGCGGACGGCGATCGCGCGGTGGCCGCCGCCGGCGCCACTCTGAACGCTGTCCTGATCGCCGCGAACGCCCCGATCGACGTGCGCGCCTATGCGATTTACCTCGCTGCGGCCCCGCAAAGCGCACGTGGAGTCCGCGGCTACCAGGCAGCACGCGGGCGCAGCTTGGCGACGGCGGCGCACGCGCTCGACAATGTCGCCGGTGCCGAGCATGCCCGCGCGTGGTTACAAACCGAATACGGCCTCGCGCTCGAAGCCAGCTATGCGCTCGCTCCGGCAAAAACCGCGTTGCAAGCGGTCGCGGCGCTGCCGCTCAGCACGCTCCCGGCGGACGACCCGATCCGCAGTCTGGCAGTGCTGCATCTGGCGCTGATCGACAAACGCTCGGGAGCGCCGGCCGTCGCGGATCAGCGTATCAGCGATGCGGGAATCGACGCAGAACAATGCTCGCTGCTCGACGTGCGGCCTGTCGCGCGCAATGCCGACATTTCGAGTTCGACCTTTCCCGAGGAGGCATTGCGCTGGCATTTCGAGGGCACGGTGCGCGAGGCCTTTGACATCGCGGCCGACGGCAGGGTCCAGAACGTCCGCACGGTCCTGTCGTATCCGCCGTTTGTTTTCGGCCCGGCGACCGAACGAGCCGTTGGGCAGTTCCGCTATCTGCCGCCTACGCTTGGCAATCAGGTGCTTGGCTGTGTCGGACAAACGGTCAATGTGTCGTATAAGATGCCGAGCTAGGCGCAAGCAACGTTTGGATAAGTACATCGACTTCGCCTGGCTTCCACGCGCCAGCCTTCGTAAGGACGAGCTTGCCGTCGGCGTCGATGACGAAGGAGGTCGGCACCGCATTGTTGCGAGGCCGATAGCCACCGGTAACGCTCGTCGCGACCGGGATCGTCATGCGCGCAGCCTGCTGCGCGAGCCCGCGCTGATTGGGCGACTGCTCGGCGTTGATCGCGAATATCGCGAGGCGGTTGGAGCCGTGTCGTACGAAGCTGGCGTCGAGCTCGGCCAATTCCCGTTTGCACGGCACGCACCAACTCGCCCAGAAGTTGAGAATAATTACCTTCCCCTTGAGGGTGTCCGAAGTGACCGCGCCCCCGACAAGAAGCTGTACCGTGAAATCAGGCGCTGGCGCGGGCGCGGCGGAAGCCGACGCAGTCGACGCGACGCCGAATGCCAGCAGCAGCGCCGCAGCGCGCGACCGATATAATCTGGAAAGCATCGCATAGGATTTCGCCATGCGGCACACCCTAGCGACAAACGCCCCATAACGAAGAGGCCGGACGCTTTTGCGTCCGGCCTCTTTTCTTTCGCCTAAGGCAGTCGCCTCAGCTAAGCTTCGCGCGGCTCGCCCGCTTGCGCTCGTTCGCATCGAGGAAGCGCTTGCGCAGCCGGATCGACTTCGGCGTCACTTCGACCATTTCGTCGTCGTCGATGTACGCGATCGCCTGCTCGAGCGTCGCGCGCTTCGGGGGCGACAGGCGGACCTGGTCGTCCTTGCCGCCGCTCGCGCGGAAGTTGGTCAGCGCCTTGGTCTTCATCGGGTTGACTTCGAGATCGTCGGGCTTGGCGTTCTCGCCGACGATCATGCCCTCGTACAGCGCCTCGCCGTGGCCGACGAACAGGATGCCGCGCTCTTCGAGCGGACCCAGCGCATAGTTATTCGCTTCGCCCGACCCGTTCGAGATCAGCACGCCGTTCTTGCGGCCTTCGATGTTGCCCTTGTGCGGGCCGTACTTCTCGAACAGCCGGTTCATGATGCCGGTGCCGCGCGTGTCCGACAGGAACTCGCCGTGATAGCCGATCATGCCGCGCGAGGGGGCAGAGAAGGTGATGCGCGTCTTGCCGCCGGTCGAGGGCCGCATATCGGTCATCTCGGCCTTGCGCAGGTTCATCTTCTCGACGACCGTGCCCGAATATTCCTCGTCGACGTCGATGATGACGGTCTCGTACGGCTCGGTCTTGTTGCCCTGCTCGTCTTCGCTGAACAGCACGCGCGGGCGGCTGATGCCGAGCTCGAAGCCTTCGCGGCGCATCGTCTCGATCAGCACGCCGAGCTGAAGCTCGCCGCGGCCGGCGACTTCGAAGCTGTCCTTGTCCGAGGCTTCGGTCACCTTGACGGCGACGTTCGACTCGGCCTCGCGGAACAGGCGCTCGCGGATCATGCGGCTCGTCACCTTGCTGCCCTCGCGGCCCGCCATCGGCGAATCGTTGACGGCAAAGCGCATCGACAGCGTGGGCGGATCGATCGGCTGGGCGTGGAGCGGCTCGCTCACCGTGATGTCGGCGATCGTGTCGGCGACCGTTGCCACCGACAGGCCGGCGAGGCTGATGATGTCACCGGCCTTGGCTTCGTCGACGGGAACGCGGTCGAGGCCGCGGAACGACATGATCTTCGACGCACGGCCGGTCTCGACGATCTTGCCGTCGTTATCGAGCGCGTGGATCGGCTGGTTGAGCTTGACCACGCCCGAGTTGACGCGGCCGGTGAGGATGCGGCCGAGGAACGGATCGCGATCGAGCAGCGTGACGAGGAAGGTGAACGGCACGCCGGCGACTTCGACCTTCGGGGCGGGGACGTGCTTCACGATCGTCTCGAACATCGGGATCAGCGTGCCTTCGCGCGCGTCCATGTCGGTCGAGGCGTAGCCGTTGCGGCCCGAGGCGTAGAGCACGGGGAAATCGAGCTGCTCGTCATTGGCGTCGAGCGACACGAACAGGTCGAACACTTCGTCGAGCACTTCCTGGATGCGCGCGTCGTTACGATCGACCTTGTTGACTACGACGATCGGCTTGAGGCCGAGCGCGAGCGCCTTGCCGGTGACGAACTTGGTCTGCGGCATCGCGCCTTCCGACGAATCGACCAGCAGGACGACGCCGTCGACCATGCTCAGGATGCGCTCGACCTCGCCGCCGAAATCGGCGTGGCCGGGGGTGTCGACGATGTTGATGCGGATGCTCTCGGACTCGCCCGGCGGGGTCCAGTCGACCGAGGTCGGCTTGGCGAGAATGGTGATGCCACGCTCTTTTTCGAGATCGTTCGAATCCATCGCACGCTCTTCGACGCGCTGGTTGTCGCGGAAGGTGCCGGACTGGCGGAACAGCTGATCGACCAGAGTTGTTTTACCATGATCGACGTGTGCGATGATGGCCACATTGCGGAGGCTCATGAATATAGCTCGATGAAGTGAGGAATGGTTGCGTTGGGCCCCTAGCGCAAATGGTGCGTCGCGGAAAGGGGGGGTGGTTTTTCGGGAGGGCCGCCAATCCTCCCCCGCCAGCGGGAGGTGGCACGCGCAGCGTGAAGGAGGGGGCGGAAGCGGTGTCCTCGGCAACGGAGGGCACCCTTACCTCCCCCTCCGTCGCCTTCGGCGCCACCTCCCCCTGGCGGGGGAGGATGTGCGCGGCCTTAGAACTTGCCCGCAACCTCCACGCCGTACACGCGCGGCTCGCCGCGGATGTAGGTCGGGATGCCGAAGCCGCCGCCGGTGTTGCCGGCGTCGATCAGATACTTTTTGTTCAGCAGGTTGCGGGCGAAACCGCCGATCCGATATTGGCCGTCCTTGAGCTCGACGCCGGCGCGCAGGTTGACCAGCGTGTAGCCGCCCTGGCTGATCGCCTCGGAGTTCGGGAGCTCGAAGAACACCTTGCTCTGATAGGTGGCCGACGGGGTGGCGTAGACCGTCAGGCTGCCGGCGGGAACGCGCAGCGTGGCGCCGCCCGAGGCGCTGTATTTCGGCTGCAGGCGGAACTGGTCGCCCGAATAGGCGCCGTAGCTCGGATTGTTGGCGATCTTGCCGTCGACATAGGCGAAGTTGCCGAACAGCGAGAGGATCTTGCTGACGCGGAGATCGCCTTCGAACTCGACGCCCGGATTGGTCGCCTTGCCCGCGCTCTCCGTGGTCGTCACGCCGTTGTTGGTGACCGACACCTGGAAGCGATTGTATTCCTGGTAGAATATGCCGAGCGACCCGCTGAACGGACCGATCTTGCCCTTGATGCCACCTTCGTAGTTCCACACGACTTCGTCGGGGACGATCTGCAGGTTGGGGATCGCGACCCCGCCGACGGTCCGCGCAGCGAGCTGTACGACGGGCGAACGACGCCCCTTGCTGATCGTCGCGTAAAGGTTGATCGCGTCGGTCACGCGGAACAGCGCGTTGAAGCGCGGCAGCACCGCGGTGAAGCTGCGCTGTGCGCGATACGTCGCGCCGTCGGTGCTGACCGTCGGCAGCAGCGGGACGCCCGCCAGCACCGAATTGGGCTGGACCGAGCTGTAGCCCGACTTGCGCTGCTCGATCAGGACGCGCGCGCCCGCGGTCAGTTCGAGCCGCGGCGTCGGGATCCAGGTGCCGTTGGCGAACACCGAATAGGTGTCGTTGGTGCCATAGTTGGTGAAGACCGACGCGTAGGGGATCGCGGTCGCGGCGCCGCGCGTCAGAATCGCGGTGGTCCGCGCCGCCGCGACGGTGCCGTTGGGAAGGACGCAGCCCGGGCCGCTCGGGATACCTGCCGTCAGCAGCGCCGCGCGGGTCGCCGCCGGCAGGGCCCCGGCGCAGGTCAGATAGGTGCCCTCTTCCGTCGAGAAAGGAACGCGCTGGAGGTTGTTCTCGAAGAAACCGTTCCAGCCGAACGACGCGCGATATTTCTCGCCCGTGAAGTTGAAGCGACCTTCGTGGCTCCACTGGTCGCCGCGCGCATCCTCTGCGAATTCGAGAAACCAGGCCGGGCCGCCGTCAGCATCGAACACTTCGTTGCTGTTGAACTTGCGATAGCCATTGACGGTGGTGAAGGTCACCCCCGGCGCCAGCTCCCACGCTACGGTCAGGTTGGCGTCGTAGACGTCGCGCTTGAGGCCGAGCTTGGCCGCGCCGAGTACTTGCGCGCTGAACGGGGAACCCGACAGTTCGGCATAGCTGTAATCGCCGCCATTACCCCCGGTCGGCGCCTGCGCGCGCGAGCGAAACGCGGTGCCGGGGTTGCGCTGGCCGTCGTAGGTGAGGACAAGGCTCGCCGTGATCGCATCGGTCGGCGCCCAGCGCAGCGAGCCGCGGATGCCGCGCTGGTCCTGCCCGTTGAGATCGTCCTGGTCGATCTTGCCCTGATTCTGGTTGGGAACGTTGGGATCGCCGGCGATGTTGCGGACGAAGCCGTCATGATATTTGTAGGCAAAGGCGAGACGCCCCGACAGCGTATCGTTGCCGACGTTGACGAAGCCCGACACCTGGCCGCGATTGTAATTGCCGTACGTCCCGGTCAGCCCGGCCGAGGTGCCGGCGCGCGGCTGTGCCGAGATGATGTTGACCGCGCCGACCGCCGAGGCGGTGCCGAACAAGGTCGCCTGCGGGCCCTTGACGACTTCGATGCGCTCGAGATCGTACAGGTCCTGATAGGCGCCGCGCGTCCGCGAAATGTCGATGCCATTGTAATAGAAGGAAACGCGCGCGCCCTGCTGCGACGAGCCGCTGTCCGAGGTGATGCCGCGGATGACGAAGCCGGGGTTGTTGGCGCTCTGCTCCTGAATGCGCAGGCCCGGAATGTACATCGCGACTTCGGCGAGCGAATTGACGCCGAGCTCGGCCATCTTCGCGCCGGTCACCGCCGACACCGTCATCGGCACGTCCTGGATGCGCTGTTCGCGCTTCTGCGCGGTCACCACGATGTCGCCGCTCTCCTCGGGCGCGTCAGGCTGGACGGTCGCCTGGGCGAGCGCCGCCGACGAAACGGAACAGAGAATGGCGCTGGCCGTGGCCAGCGAAAACGAACGACGCATGATGGAACCCCTTACACTTATGCTGTTGCTGCAGCGCGGTATCGGCACTCGGCGTCGAACGCGCGTCATTTCCGTGAAGGTTGCGTGACAGTTCGCGTATTAGTAGAGTGACACACTTGAACCGCAGCGCGTTCCCGGTCATCTAGGGTGCACAATCTGCCTGGAGTGACGACATGGCCACCGCTGCCGATACCGAAGCGACCACGTTGGTCCTGACCCCGCCTGATCCCGTCCCCGTCGTTCCCGCCGAAAAGGCGATCGGGCTGGTGCCGGTCGACGACGCCGTGCGCACGCAATTGCAGACCAAGGTTGCGGGCTTCGTCGACGATCTCGTCGCGCAGGACGTCAACAGCCCCGAATTCGGCAAGCGCGTCGACGCGATCGCGGCGATGGGCCAGAAGGAAATCCGCGCCGCGGCCGAGCAGTCGAACCGCTTCCTCGATCGCCCGGTCAAGGCGATGGACGGCGAGACCGGCGTCGGCGCCGACCTCACCGAGCTGCGCCGCACGATCGAGAAGCTCGATCCCTCGACCAACAGCAAACTGATCTCGGGCCGCGGCCTGCTCAGCAAGGTGTTCGGCGGCGGGCTCAACACCTATTTCGACAAATATCGCTCCTCGCAGTCGCACATCTCGGCGATCCTCAAGACGCTCGCGCGCGGCAAGGACGAGCTGCTGATGGACAATGCCGCGATCGACACCGAGCGCGCCAATCTGTGGTCGGCGATGGGGCGGCTCGAGCAGATGATCGTGCTGTCGAAGGAGATGGACGCGCGGCTCGAGGACAAGGCCAACGAGCTCGACCATAGCGACCCCGCGAAAGCCAAGGCGCTGCGCGAGAGCGCTTTGTTCTACGTGCGCCAGCGCACGCAGGACCTGCTGACGCAGATGGCGGTGACGGTGCAGGGCTATCTCGCGCTCGATCTGGTCAAGAAGAACAATGTCGAGCTGGTGAAGGGCGTCGATCGCGCCTCGACCACGACGGTTTCGGCGTTGCGCACCGCGGTGACGGTGGCGCAGGCGCTCGCCAACCAGAAGCTCGTGCTCGACCAGATCACCGCGCTCAACTCGACCACCGCGAACATCATCGATGCCACCGGCAAGCTGCTCAAGTCGCAGACCGCGACGATCCACGAGCAGGCCGCGGCCTCGACGATTCCCGTCGAGACGCTGCAGCGCGCGTTCCAGAACATCTACGATACGATGGACGCGATCGACAGCTTCAAGCTCAAGGCGCTCGATTCGATGAAGACCACCGTCGGCACGCTGTCGAACGAAGTCGAGAAGTCGAAGGGCTATATCGCGCGAGCGCAGGGCGCGATCGAAAATAAGGGCGCCGGCGGCGACACCTTCAAGCTGGAGGCGATGTAAGCGCCGTGACCGATGTCGACCGCCAGATCGAACGCGCCGGCGCGCTGCTGGACCGGACCCGCAGCGACCGCGAGGCGCTGCGCGCGCGCCGGCGCCGCAGCACCGGGCTCGGGCGGCGCGTCGCGCTCGCGGGTGCGGCCGACCTCGCGATCATCGTCGCGGCGATCGCGGTTGGCTGGTTCGTCCCGCTCGGCATGGGCGGGGCGCTGCTGGTCGGCGCGTTGCTGATCGTGGTCACCGCGATCCTGCTGTTCGCGACGCTGAGCGCGCCGGTGCGCGTCGAGCAATTGACGCAGGTGCCGCTCAAGGCATTGCCGGCGAAGACCGAGCAGTGGCTCGACACGCAGCGCAAGCTGCTCCCCGCGCCCGCGCAGACCTTGGTCGACGGGATCGGCGTGCGGCTCGAGACGCTGTCGCCGCAGCTCGCCGCGCTCGACGAAAGCGAGCCGGTCGCCGCCGAAGTGCGCAAGCTGATCGGCGAGCAATTGCCCGAATTGCTCAAGGGCTATGCCAAGGTCCCGGCGTCGCTGCGCGGTGTGGCGCGCAACGGCAAGACCCCCGACGCGCAACTCGCCGACGGGCTCCGGCTGATCGACGACGAGATCGGCCAGATGTCGGCGCAGATCGCGCAGGGCGATCTCGACTCGCTCGAGACGCGCGGGCGGTTCCTCGAGATCAAATATCGCGACGAGGGTTCGGTCTAACGTCCATCTTGCGGCGTCGAAACGTCGCGCCCGCACAGCACGACGGTGCGGATATATTTGCCGGGCTCGCCGAAGATCGGGGTCGCTGTGCCGATCGGCATCGTCGCGACCGTGGTGCGCAACGCCGACGGCAGCGCCGACAGCGGGACCTGGCGGTTGGTGGTCAGTTCGGCATTGAGCGCCTTGGCAACCGCGGGGACTTCGCTGCAGCTGCGGATCTTCTGCGTGGCATCGCGAAACGCCTCGAGCCGCTTCGCCAGCGCTGCGGGATCGGTCACGTCGTCGACCGATTCGCTGAGCTGTGCGAGCGCCAGCATCGGTTCGCTCTTTGGCGGGCCAGCGGCCTCCTTGGCAGCGAGCGGGGCGGCGACGGCGAGCGCCGCAACGAGGGCCAGTCCGAACGGGACCGGGCGGTATGTGCTATCCATGCCCTGGGCTAGCAGCGCGACGAAAGCCCAACAAGCCGCGTTCATCCGATCCGCAAAACCGCCGACCGCACGGGCTGGACAATCGCGCCATGAAACCCCATCTGCCCTCGGCGCGCGCCTCTTTCGGGTTTCCGGCAGCCGCATTTCAGCCGAGCCCGTTACAGCAGGAGGTCCCGCACATGGCGTGGCTCATCCTCGGCATTGCCGTGGTTACCGAAATTATCTGGGCGCTCAGCCTCAAATGGGCAGCGATGCATGGCGGCTGGCTCGCCGGCGCGGTGCCCGTCACGCTCAGCTTCGTCAACATGGGGTTGCTCGCGCTGGCGATGCGCGGCCTGCCCGCGGGTACGGCCTATGCCGTGTGGACCGGCCTCGGCGCGGTCGGAGTGACGATCCTCGGGGTGATGCTGTTCGGCGAGAAGCTCAATGCGCCACAGGTCGGCTTCATCGCGCTGATCATCGTCGGCGTGGTGGGCACCAAGGCGTTCGCCAGCGCGTGAGCTAGGCCGACAGCGTCCGCGCGCGATCGCGCAGCCGCTCAACCGCGGCGGCGTGGATGCCGGGGGTCGTTACCAACACGCCGAACGCCTTGGCGGTCGGCGTGTTGAAGGCGAGCTTGCCGCCGAGCGCGTCGGTCACGCTCGCGCCGGCTTCCGCGGCGATCAGCGCGGCGGCGGCGATGTCCCATTCCGATCCCCAGCGCAGCGTCGCGACGAGATCAGCCTCGTCGGCCGCGACCATCGCGATGCGCAACGCGATCGAATTGGGCTTGGCCACCACGACGAGATCGCTGTCGACCTTGGGCAGGCCGTCGGTCGGCACGCGTGCGCCGCTGAAGGCGGCGCGATTTCCCACCCGCACCGGCACGCCGTTGCGCGTCGCCCCCTGCCCCAGCGCGGCGCGGAAGATGTCCCCCCGCGCAGGCGCATCGAGCACGCCGATCGTCGCGCGGCCATTTTCGACGAGCGCGACCGAGATCGCCCAGCCGTCGCGCCCGCGGATGTAATCGCGCGTGCCGTCGATCGGATCGACCACCCACACCCGCCCGCAGGCGAGGCGGTCGGCATTGTCCGCAGTCTCTTCCGACAGCCAGCCGGCATCGGGCAGCAGCGCGGTCAGGCGCGCCTGGAGCAGCATGTTGACGTCGAGATCGACCTGGCTGACCGGATCGTTCGGCGCTTTCTC
The DNA here is from genome assembly GCF_036663815.1 of Parasphingomonas frigoris. Lineage (NCBI taxonomy): Bacteria > Pseudomonadati > Pseudomonadota > Alphaproteobacteria > Sphingomonadales > Sphingomonadaceae > Parasphingomonas > Parasphingomonas frigoris. Next base: position 524,234 of record NZ_JAXOJQ010000002.1, read on the forward strand.
CCAGCGGTGAAAATCGGTGCGCCAGTGCGACAGCGCGAGCGCGCCCGCCTCGGCGGCGATCGCCGCGACCGCATCGACCAGCGCCCGATCGGGGCCGGCGTCAGCCACTCGCCACCGTCATCCCGTCGATCCGGATCGTCGGCACGTTGATGCCGTAGCGGAATTCGAGATCGTTGGCGGGGGTGAGGTTGCGGAACATGTCCTTCAAATTGCCGGCGATGGTGAATTCGGCGACCGGGCCGGTGACCTGGCCATTCTCGATCCGGAAACCAGCCGCACCGCGGCTGTAGTCGCCGGTCACGCCGTTGACACCCATGCCGATCAGTTCGGTGACGAGCACGCCGTTCGCGATGTCCGCGATCAGAGTCGTCGGCGGTACGTCGCCCGCCGCCATGTGGAGATTGCTGGTCGACACCCCCGGCGCACCATTGACGCCGCGCGCGGCATGGCCGGTCGGCTCGAGCCCCAATTGCCGGGCCGACGCGCTGTCGAGCAGCCACGTCTCGAGCATCCCGGCGTCGATGATCGCCGATGGCGAGACGGGAAGCCCCTCGCCGTCGAACGGGCGCGAACGCAGGCCGTGCGGGAGGTGCGGATCGTCGAGCACGGTCACGCCGCTCGCGAACACCTGCGTGCCGAGCGCATCGAGCAGGAAGCTGGTCTTGCGCGTGATCGCCTGGCCGGAGATCGCACCGATCAGATGCCCGAGCAAGCTCGACCCGACGCGCGGATCGAACACCACGCTCATCGGCCCGCTGGCGAGGCGCCCGGGATTGACGCGCGCCACCGCGCGATTGCCGGCGCGCGTGCCGATTGCGGCGGGATCGTCGAGCGCGGAGCGATGCCGCTTCGAGCTATAGGCATAATCGCGCACCATCGCGCCGCCCTCGCCTGCCAGCACGCTCGCCGACAGGCCGTAGCCGGTCGTGGCATAAGCCGCGGCGAACCCGTGGCTGGTGGCGAGCGCCCAGATCGAGCGCGCGGCGCTGGCCGAGCCGCCTTCGCTGTTGGTGACGCCGGGGACCGCGCGCGCTGCGTCTTCCGCCGCCTGCGCCGCGTCGCGCAGCACCGTCGGGCTCGGCTCGCTGCCACCGTGCGCGAGATCGTCGAGGTCGAGCAGCGGCGGCGCGCCGTGCATCAGGCGATCGGCCGGGGCGAGGCCAGCCCAGGCATCTTCAGGCGCCTCGCGCGCCATCGCCACCGCACGCTCGACCAAAGCGGCGAGCGCGTCGGCCGAGAGATCCGAGGTCGAGACGCTCGCCGAGCGCTTGCCGACGAACACGCGCAGGCCCAGTTCGGCGCTTTCCGAGCGCCCGACATCCTCAAGCGCGCCAAGCCGCACGGCGATGTCGAGCGAGGTATCGGCGGCATAGACCGCATCGGCGGCATCGGCGCCCGCCGCCTTGGCACGAGTGACGATATCGGCAGCGCGATCGCGGGCTTGGTCTGGGGTCAACATAGCTGCGGACTTAGGTGCGGGCGGGCGGGGGTGCAACCATCCCTGCTCCCTTCCCCTTCAGGGGAGGGCTTGATCAATACGGCCAGGGCGTCCCGACCACGACGCACGCCATGAACACCAGCAGCCCGGCAAAACGGTTCGAGCGGAAGCGGTGCAGCGCGCCCGCGCCGTCCTCGGGCATCAGCGTGGCGACCTGCCAGACGAAGTGTCCCGCCACCGGCAGCAGCGCGACGAGCGCGAGTCCATCGGGCCGTACTGTCCAGATCGCCGCCGCCCACAGCACCAGCGCCGCGGCGTAGAACAGCCCAACCCCGAGCCGCACCCGGCTGCCCATCCGCAGCGCCGACGAGCGCACGCCGATCAGCGCATCGTCCTCGCGGTCCTGCAGCGCATAGATCGTGTCGTAGCCGACTACCCAGCAGATCGACCCTGCATAGAGCAGCAGCCCCGGCACGCTCAGCGATCCCGTGACATCGCTCCACCCGACCAGCGCAGCCCAGGAAAAGACGAGCCCGAGCCAGATCTGCGGCCACCAGGTGATCCGTTTCATGAAGGGATAGGCAGCGACCGGCGCCAGGCTCGCGAGTGCGACCAACGCTGCGTAAAGCCGCAGTTGGAGCAGCACGATCAGCCCAATCAGGCACAACGCGACCAGCCACGCCCACGCTGCCGTGAGCGTCACCGCGCCGCTCGCCAGCGGGCGGCTGCGCGTGCGCGCGACCTGCCGGTCGAGATCGCGATCGACGATGTCGTTGAACACGCACCCCGCCCCGCGCATCGCAATGCTGCCGAGCAGCAGCCACACGATCAGATCCCAGTGCGTCACCGCGCTCCCCGCCAGCGCGACGCCCCATGCGCCCGGCCAGAACAGCAGCCACCAGCCGATCGGTCGATCGAAGCGCGCCAGCAATGCGAAGGGACGTGCGCGGCGCGGGAGCAAGCCGACCAGGCCGCGATGCTCGGTATCGGGGGTCAGGTCAGCGGGGATGCGGTCAGGGGAGCTCATGCCCTCCGCCATACCCGCGCGGAAAGATTGCGGAAACGCTGTTCTGCGCGCGGCGCAAACAGCGCAAGCGTTCCGGCGCGGCGCGGCGCGGCGGTCCAACGACAGCCGCCTCGACTTCGCCACGGTCGATCGCGATACAGGGCCAACCCATTTCCGGGCCGGACAGCAAAGGCGGAGCGTATGGTACATCTCTCCGTCGCAATCGGACGGTTCTTCGAAGCGCTGCTCTGGGCGCTGGCGCGCGGCGTCGGCGTGATGGCCGGCTGGGCGATCCTCGCGGCGCTGGCGCTGGCGGTGGTCGCGCTGGGGGTGCGCGCGGTGTGGCGGCGGCGATAGCACTGCGATCCTGGCCGATCGGCCAACAGGTTGCACGAGCGTTGATTGCCGCCCTCACCCGCGACCGTCGCTCTGGCGAGAGCCGGGACGACGCAACCGAGAATGCCTGAGTGTTGGTGGAAACCGCACGCTTTGCTGGGCGGCACGCGCCCTGGCGGCCGCTCGGCGTTGATTCAGGCGAGCTCGATGCCCCTGTCTGGATTCATCACATCCGTTATCGGGCCGCGAAGCAATTTCTCATAATTGCTCTTCACCACTCCATAGCACTCGCACGCGCGTGCGCGCAGGCCCGGCACGTCGGTTATCTCAATTTGCCCGCGACGATAGCGGATAAGGCCGGCCTGCTGCAGCCTATTGGCGACAACCGAAACGCTGTTCCGCCGCGTTCCCAGCATGTCGGCAAGAAATTCCTGGGTAAGCGGCAGCGTACTCCTGGCCGACAGATCGCGGGCTCGCAGCAACCAGCGGGAGAGGCGTGCCTCCACGCTGTGGGACGCATTGCAGGCGGCCGATTGTACCGCTTGACCGAAAATAACCTGTTCGTAGCGCATCAACAGTGCGCGAAACAATTCGCTGTGCTGGGCGGTTGCGCGAAGCTGCGTGGTGTCAAGGATCGACGCGCCGCCGCCGATCCGAACGATGGCGGTGTTCAACGACAACTTGCCATCAAGCGCGGAAAAAGCACCAAAGATGCCATCGTTGCCGATCATCGCAGCCTCGACAGTCGCGCCGTTTTCGAGCCTGACGGCCAGCGAGATGACGCTACTGTGCGGAAAGTAAACGCTGGAAATCTTCTCGCCGCCTTCGACCAGGACGTCGCCCTGCACGAGATCGACCGGTCTGAGATAGAATTTTATAAAATCGAAGGCGGAGGACGACAGCGAATCCAGAAAGCGATTACGCGACCACAAAGGTTCGACAGCCACAATGCACTCCTGCTCAGAGGCGGGAGCGCGATCGTCTCTCTGTCGCCGCTGCCTTGATCGTGTAGCGGAGATAACCGTTATTTGGGTACGGCATGTCGGAATTACAAGCAGGCCACTGTTGTTTGTCCGGAAAAATACAGCGCTATTCCCGTTACCGGACCGACCAATATTATTCGGCGGCGCTCCTCGTACATCACATGAATTCGTTTCGATAGCGCTACGATTTATCACGGATCGTGAAAGAGGAGGCCGTAATGAAGAGTAGCGTTTCGCGAGCCACAGCAGAAGGGGCAGTAACCGATGCTCAGCTGTTGCTGGATGCCATCACGGATTACGCGATCTATCAACTCGATGCTGATGGAATAGTGTGTAGCTGGAATGCGCCCGCGCAGCGCTTCAAGGGATATTCGGCGAAGGACATTATCGGACGGCATTTTTCTTGCTTTTATACCGAAGAAGACATTGGTGCCGGCGTGCCGGCCCGTGCCCTCGCGACCAGCCTGCACGAGGGCAGGTTTGAGGACGAGGGTTGGCGCGTACGCGCTGACGGACGCCGCTTGTGGGCGAGCGTGGTCATCAATCCGATTTTCGAAGCCGACGGTTCGCACAAAGGCTTCGTGAAGATTACCCGCGACATTTCGGACAAGCGAGCTGCAGCCGACTCTTTGCGTGAGGCCAATGGGCAAATCGCGCAGGTGCAGAAAATGGAGTCCCTTGGTCGGGTCGCTGGCGGGGTGGCACACGACTTCAATAATCTGCTGACGGCGATCATGGGATCGGTCGATCACCTGAAATCCGCATACCCCGACCCGGCCATGACGCGCCACATCGATACAATAGAATTTGCAGCCGAACAGGCCGCGCAGCTCACATCACAATTGCTCGCGTTTGCGCGCAGTCAGCCGCTCAAGCCCACCCGCTTCTCGATGCGAAACTGCATCAAGGAACTCCTCCCGCTGCTGCAGGCCGTCGTCGGCGGTAAAATCGTGCTCAGTGCTCATTTGGCGACGGATGACTGCACCGTGGACATCGACCTCACCCAGTTTCGGGCGGCGATCCTCAACCTCGTCACCAATTCGAAACACGCGATCCAATCGGATGGCGTCATCGAGCTAAGAACCCAAATTTTTACCGCGATGCCCGCCGTCCGAAAGCACCACGCAATCGTGGGAAGATTTGTAGGCGTGTCCGTCATCGACACTGGCTCTGGCATCCCGGTCGATATTCGCGACAAGGTGTTCGAACCGTTTTTCACCACAAAGGAGCTTTTGCATGGAACCGGCCTGGGTCTGAGCCAAGTCTACGGCTTCACGAAACAATCGGGTGGTAACGTCGCGATCAGCCCGGCACCGCATCACGGAACCACGATCACGCTTTATCTACCCCTTTCACCAGTACAGGTCAGGCCCGATGCTGTCGCGGCGCTGCAAGCCAAGAGCGATGGCCCACCGAACGCTTCCATCCTTTTCGTCGAAGACAATAAGATCGTCGGCGCGAGCGCCGTCCGGGGACTCGTCGATCTTGGATATGAGGTCTCCTGGCTCGAGGATGGCGATGCCGCCCTGGCCATACTGTCAAAGCAACCAGGCTCATTTGACATTATCATCACCGACATAATCATGCCGGGAATGAGCGGTTTCGAATTTGCGAAAAGAGCGAGGGACATGCTCCCGGAAATACCGGTGATCGTCACGAGCGGCTATACGAACCAGCTCGCGCAGATTGAGACATTAGACTATGGATTCGTTGGCAAGCCCTATAGGCTCGATGATCTATCGCAATGTATTAGAATAAACCTCGACAAAGGACCTGTCGAGCAGCTCCATTAATGCTGGCGAGGCGTAACTGGCATCGTTGTGGACGTATCGCGCGACCGCCAGTCTTCCCACTCGGATGCGACGCAAGCGATGGGTTGGCGATGCGGCCCGAACCTGCGCTGTCGGTCGTATCCTGCCGCTCGACGTTTCACCGAACGTGCCGCGGGTTGGCTGTCGGGCGGGCCAGCTCGCAATCCCGGTAGCAAACCGCCCCGCCACCCCCTAGGACACGGCGATGCCCGCTACCCCCGCCTGGCCCCCGCAATCGACCCCGCGCCTGTTCGTCGAGACTCCGCCCGGGTCTGGGCTCGGCGTCGGCCCGCTGCGCGTCGATGGCCCGCAGGCGCATTATCTCGGCGCTGTCATGCGGATGAAGCCGGGCGATCCCGTCAAACTGTTCGACGGCCATTCGGGCGAATGGCTCGGCATCGCGGCGAGTGTCGGGAAGCGCGAGCTGATGCTCGACGTTACCGAGCAGCTGCGCGGACCCGAGACGGTGCCCGATTTGTGGCTCTGCGCGGCACCGATCAAGAAGGGGCGGATCGACTGGGTCGCTGAGAAGGCGTGCGAGCTCGGCGTCGCGCGGCTGGTGCCGGTGCTGACGCGGCGGACCGTAGTCGATCGGCTCAACGGTGAACGCCTGCGCGCGCACATGATCGAGGCGGCCGAGCAATGCGGCCGCACCGCCGTCCCCGAACTCGCCGAGCCGGTAAAGCTCAACGCCTTGCTGCGCGATTGGCCGCAGGGCCGCGCGCTGTTCTTCGCCGACGAGACCGGCGGCGCGCCTGCGCTCGAGGCGATGCGCGGCGCCCCCGCCTCGGCTGCCATCCTGATCGGACCCGAGGGTGGCTTCGACGACGACGAGCGCGCGGCGATCCGCGCGGTGCCCGGCGCGGTCGCGATCGGGCTTGGCCCCCGCATCCTTCGCGCCGACACGGCGGCGGCGGCGGCGGTCGCGATCTGGATGGCATCCCGAGGGGATTGGTAGTCATTCGAAACCTGCTGGCGGGCGGGCGATCGCAGCGCTAAGGCGCGAGCATGACAACGCGCCCAGACAGCATCAAAAGCTCGCCCTTGATCGAATCGCGCGACCAGCTCGTCGCCAGCTTCGCGCGCGGCGAGAAGCCCGCCGACCGCTGGCGGATCGGCACCGAGCATGAGAAGTTCGTCTATGCCGACAGCGACCATCACGCGCCGAGCTATACCGAGCAGGGCGGCATCCGCGACATCCTGAAAGAGCTCGAGCAATTCGGCTGGGCGCCCGTCACCGAAGGCGGCAACGTCATCGCGATGTCGGGCAGCGACGGGTCGATCAGCCTCGAGCCCGCGGGCCAGTTCGAGCTGTCGGGCGCGCCGCTCGAAAACCTCCATCAGACCTGCGCCGAGACCGGGCGTCACCTCGAGCAGGTCAAGGCGATCGGCGAGAAGTTCGGGATCGGCTTCCTTGGGCTCGGCATGTGGCCCGACAAGACGCGCGCCGAACTTCCGATCATGCCCAAGGGCCGCTATGCCATCATGTTGCGCCATATGCCGCGCGTCGGGTCGATGGGGCTCGACATGATGCTGCGCACCTGCACGATCCAGGTGAACCTCGATTACGCGTCCGAGGCCGATATGGTGCAGAAGTTCCGCGTCGGCCTCGCGCTCCAGCCGCTGGCGACGGCGCTGTTCGCCAATTCGCCCTTCACCGAAGGCAAGCCCAACGGGATGCTGTCGTATCGCAGCCATATCTGGTCGGACACCGACCCGGCGCGCACCGGCATGCTGCCGTTCGTGTTCGAGGATGGCTTCGGCTACGATCGCTACACCGACTATGCGCTCGATGTGCCGATGTACTTCGTCTATCGCGACGGCACATATATCGACGCCGCGGGCCTCTCGTTCCGCGACTTTCTCAAGGGCGAACTGTCGGTGCTGCCGGGCGAGAAGCCGACGCTCGACGACTGGAACGACCATCTTTCGACCGCCTTCCCCGAGGTGCGGCTGAAGACCTTCCTCGAGATGCGCGGCGCCGATGGCGGACCGTGGAACAAGATCTGCGCGCTGCCGGCGTTCTGGGTCGGCCTGCTGTACGATCAGGGTGCGCTCGATGCGGCGTGGGATCTGGTCAAGGACTGGACGATCGACGAGCGCCAGGCGCTGCGCGATGCGGTGCCCAAGCTCGGGCTCGATGCGCCGGTCGCCGGTGGGCGGACGCTGCGCGACATTGCCGGCCAGGTGGTCGATATTTCGAGCGCGGGGCTCAGCGCGCGCAACCGCACCGACGCGAGCGGCAGCAACGAGACGGGCTTCCTCGATCCGCTGCGCGAGATCGTGCGCAGCGGCAAGGTGCCGGCGCAGGTGCTGCTCGACAAATATCACGGCGTGTGGGGCGGTGATGTTTCGAAGGTCTACGACGAACTGCGGTTCTGATCTTGCGTCGCCCCGGCGGAGGCCGGGGCCGCTGCGCTTTGGGCACACCGCGCGCATACCCTCCAGCGGCCCCGGCCTCCGCCGGGGCGACGACTATTTGCGGCCCGTCACCCAGCCAAAAAACCGCGGCACCGCGCCGTTGCGCGCCATCCATGCGGTATAGGCCTGATAGTCCGGGTCCATCCCGAGATGCCGCTCCTCGGTCCGCGCGCGCCAGTAATAGACCCCGCTGACCACTCCCATCAGGATCGTCGCGCGCGCGGCGTCGACGAACGAGCCGGTCGTCAGGAACGGGATCGTCGAGATCCACCAGAACAGGTTCTTCGACAGATAGGCCGGGTGGCGCGAGAAGGCGTAGGGCCCGTGCGTCAGGATGCCGCGATTGGTGAGATTGGAGAAGCGGAAGCCGAACGCCAGCGTCGCCCAGGCGTAGATCGCGGTGAGCCAGACCAGCACCGCACCGATCGGGATCAGCAGCAGCGGTTGCCCGGCAAACCAGGTCGACCAGCCATCCGACCCGTAGGTGCCGGGATGATAATCGAGCGGGCCATTGTCCGCCATCAGCGTGAAGGGCGGATAGCAGATCAGCGCCGCCATCCATGCCGCGGCGAACGGGTTGGCGCTGCGGATGTGCGAATCGAGCGGGCGGAAGGTCAGGATATAGCCCGCCGTCGCGAACGCGCAGTCGATCACGAACATGAAGCCGATCAGCCAGTTGGCGAGCGCGACCGGATCGTGCAGCACCTCGGCAAGGCTGCCGCGGATCAGGCCGGCGAAGCCCGGCGGCACCACCGCGAGCATGAAGGCGAGGAAGAAGGCCTTCACCCCCCAGCTGCGCAGATGGTTGTAGATCGCCTCGCGGTCGATCGGCTCGTCGAGCCCCATCAGCCACGCGCCGAGCGCCCAGCAGCCATCCTTGGGCTGTTCGAGCCGGCGGTCGATCCACGGAATGTAGGCGATCGAAGCGACGAACAGGATCGGCGCGGCGACCCCGAAGCAGCGCATCGCGAACGGGAAGCCGCCCCACTGGTTGCTCCAGTAGAAGCGCCCGGTGCCGTAGATCAGCGCGATCCCGGCCCAGGTCAGCCACAGCCCGGCTAGCTTGGTGAGCGACAGGTCGAGCGTCTCGCGCCACGGTTTGGGCGCCGACCAGTCGATCCCGGTCGAGGGACGCCGATGAACCTTGTCGACCAGCACCGCCCACAGCACCATCGGCAGCGCGCACGCCGCGATGTTGACGAGCGCGGCATAGGGGCCGTCCATCCCGACAATGCGCGCAACCGCGACCCAGGCGAGCAGCCCGGCCAGCCCGGCGAGCCCGCAGCCCGTGCTCACCGCCGAGGCGGGTCGCGGATCGGCGGCACGCGCGGCGCGCGCTAGGGCGGTGTCATGGAACATCACCGGCAGGGGTAGCACCCAAGCGTTAGAAGCGGGTTAAGGATGTTGCCACCCTCGCTCAGCCGCGCAACATGCGGATGATCGCCGAGAAATCGAGCCCGCCCTGCCCGGCATCGGCGAAGCGCTGGTACAGTTCGGCGGCCTTTGCCCCCATCGGCGTGTCGGCGCCGGTATCGCCGGCAGCGGCCGCCGCAAGCTTGAGGTCCTTGAGCATCAGCGCGGTCGCGAAGCCGCCCTGATAGTCGTGGTCGGCGGGCGTATCGGGGCCGACGCCGGGGACCGGGCAATAGCTCGTCATCGACCAGCTCTGCCCCGAGGCGACGCTCGAAATGTCGTAGAAGGTCTGCGGGTCGAGTCCGAGCTTCTCGGCGAGCAGGAACGCCTCGCACGTCGCGACCATCGTCGCGCCGAGCAGCATGTTGTTGGCGATCTTGGCGGCCTGACCGGTGCCGTTGGCGCCTGCGTGGATGACGGCCTTGCCCATCGCCGCGAGGATCGGCTGCGCCCGTTCGAACGCTTCCGCGCTGCCGCCGACCATGAAGGTCAGCGTGCCGGCATTGGCGGCGCCGATGCCGCCCGAGACGGGCGCGTCGACCGCGGTGAGTCCCTTGGCCTGCGCGGCTTCGGCCACACGCTTGGCGGTGGCGACGTCGATCGTCGAGCAGTCGATCAGCAGCGTCGCGGGGGCGACATCGGCGGCGAACAGGTCGTTGTAGACGGCTTCGACATGGCTGCCGGCGGGCAGCATCGTGACGATCGCCTCGGCGCCGTCGGCGGCCTCGGCCGCGGAGGTCGCGGGCAGGCAGCCATCGGTTTTCGCGCGGTCGAGTGCCTCTGCCGACAGATCGAAGGCGCGGACGTCGTGGCCGGCCTTGGCGAGGTTCGCGGCCATCCCGCCGCCCATGTTGCCGAGGCCGATGAAAGCGATGCGTGTCATGGTCTTCCTTCCTACTCCCCTCCCGCTTGCGGGAGGGGCTGGGGGTGGGCGCGCGCTATCAGGTTAGCTACGGTCGAGAGCGCGCGCCCACCCCCGACCCCTCCCGCAAGCGGGAGGGGAGAAGAAGGTCACTTCCCCGTCCACGTCCCCGCACGCTTCTCGACGAAAGCGCTCATCCCCTCGCTCTGGTCCTCGGTCCCGAACAGCGCATGGAACAGCCGCCGCTCGAACTGCACGCCCATGCCAAGGCTCGTCTCGAACGCCGCATTGACCATCTCCTTGTTCGCCAGCACCGCGAGCGGCGCCATTCCGGCGATCGTCGTCGCGGTCTTGACCGCTTCCTCGACCAGCTCGGCCGCGGGCACGACGCGCGAGACGAGCCCGGCGCGCTCGGCTTCGGCGGCGTCCATCATCCGGCCGGTGAGGCACATCTCCATCGCCTTCGCCTTGCCGACCGCGCGGGTGAGGCGCTGCGAGCCGCCCATGCCGGGCGAGACCGCGAGCTTGATCTCGGGCTGGCCGAACTTGGCGCTGTCGGCGGCGAGGATGAAGTCGCACATCATCGCGAGCTCGCACCCGCCGCCGAGCGCATAGCCCGATACCGCGGCGATGATCGGCTTGCGGGTGCGCGTGAAGCGGTCCCAGCCGGCGAAGAAATCATGCGCGTACATGTCGGCGAAGCCTTGCGCCTGCATCTCCTTGATGTCGGCCCCGGCGGCGAACGCCTTTTCGCTGCCGGTGATCACCGCGCAGCCCTGCCCGGGGTCGGCATCGAACGCTGCCATCGCGGCGAGCAGGTCGGCGAGGATCTGGCTGTTGAGCGCGTTGAGCGCCTGCGGCCGGTTGAGCGTCACGAGCGTCACGCGGCCGCGCTGTTCGACGAGGAGGGTTTGGTAAGTCATTCTTCTCTCCGTCGCCCCGGCGAAGGCCGGGGCCGTTGGGTGGTGCGCGCGACGCCTGCCGCGCGCGAATACAGAGCGGCCCCGGCCTGCGCCGGGGCGACGATCAGCCGGGCGTCCATTCCTCGGCCGCAGGCAGCGGCGCGAAAATCTGGTCGATCACGTGATCGCTCACGCCCTCGGGCGTCGCCGGCTCCCAGCGCGGGGCATTGTCCTTGTCGACGATCACCGCGCGGACGCCCTCGAGGAAGTCATGGCGCTGCACGACATGCGCGCCGACGGCATATTCCTGGCGCATCTCGTCCTCGAAGGTCGGCATCATCGCGCCTTCGTGGAGCAGGCGGAGCGACACCTTCATCGTCTGCGGCGACTTGGTTTTCAGCGTGGCGAGCTGCTTGAGCGCCCATTCGCCGCCATCCGCCTCGAGCGCGGCGTAGATCTCCTCGAGTACGTCCGAGGCGAACAGCTGGTCGATGTCATCGCGGTGGGCGAGGATCCTCGCTTCGGGCGGAGACGTGGCCAGATCCGCGAGCGTTGCGGCCAGCGCTGCGGGGTCCGTTGCGATCCGTGCCTTGGCGTCTTCGAGCGCAGAACTCGGCAAATAGTGCGTGGCTAAGCCCAGCGCGAGGCACTCCGCACCGTCGAGCCGGTGGCCGGTCAGCGCGAGGTACTGGCCGATCCGCCCCGGCAGCCGCGACAGAAACCAGCCGCCGCCGACATCGGGGAACAGGCCGATCTCCGTCTCGGGCATCGCGAACTTGGTGTTCTCGGTCCCGATGCGATGGTCGCACGGGCAGGCAAGCCCGACACCGCCGCCCATCGTGATGCCGTCCATGAAGGCGACGGTCGGCTTGGCATAGGTGAACAGGCGGTGGTTCAGGCGGTATTCGGTGTGGAAGAACGCGCGCGCCTCCGCGCCGTCATCCGCACCGCTCTCGGCGAGCATGCGGATGTCGCCGCCGGCGCAGAAGCCGCGGCCTTCCGCATGATCGAGGAGGATGACTTCGATCGCGGGGTTGGTGCGCCAGGTGTCTAACGCTTCGAGCATGGCGGTACACATTGGCGTCGTCAGCGCGTTGAGCGCCTTCGGCCGATTCAAGCGCATGCGGCCGACCGGCCCTTCGATGAAAGCGAGGACTTCGTCCGTCATGACCAGGATCGCTCTTCTTGCTTCGTGGCTTCGTGTCTTTGTGTGAGAAAAGCTGACTCACACGAAGACACGAAGCCACAAAAGGAAAGACAGGGTCTTCCGCTGCGCGGGCTCATTGCCGCGTCAATTCGCGGCCGACGATCATCCGCATCACCTGGTTGGTCCCCTCGAGGATCGAATGCACGCGCAGGTCGCGCCAGAAGCGTTCGATCGGATAGTCCATCAGATAGCCGTAGCCGCCGTGGAGCTGCAGCGCGCGGTCGGCGATCGCCGACCCGCTGTCGGTCGCGAGGCGCTTGGCCATCGCGGCAAACTTGGTCTTGTCGGGCGCGTTCGCCGTCACCTTCGCCGCCGCCACGTAGAGCAGCGCGCGCGCCGCCTCCAAGTCGGTCGCCATGTCGGCAAGGGTGAACTGCGTGTTCTGGAAATCGGCGATCGCGGTGCCGAACTGCTTGCGGTCGCGGGTGTAGGCGATCGCCTCGTCGAGGCAGCGCTGCGCCCCGCCGAGCGAGCAGGCGCCGATGTTGAGCCGCCCGCCGTCGAGCCCCATCATCGCGATGCGGAACCCCTCGCCCTCGCCGCCGACGAGGTTCTCGGCGGGCACGCGCACGCCGTCGAAGGTCACTTGCCGCGTCGGCTGCGAGTGCCAGCCGAGCTTGCGCTCGTTCGCGCCGAAGCTGACGCCGGGCATGTCCTTCTCGATCACCAGGCACGAAATGCCCTTGGGCCCTTCGACGCCGGTGCGCACCATCGTGACGTACACCTCATTCTCGCCCGCGCCCGAGATGAACTGCTTGCTGCCGGTGACGATGTAATCGTCGCCATCGCGTACCGCCTTGGTCTTCAGCGCGGCGGCGTCCGAGCCCGAGCCGGGTTCGGTCAGGCAATAGCTGGCGATCCGGTCCATCGTGACGAGCGAGGGCAGATATTTGTCCTTCACCGTCTGCGATCCGAACCGGTCGATCATCCACGCCGCCATGTTGTGAATGCTGATGAACGCCGAGGTCGAGGGACAACCATAGGCCATCGCCTCCATGATCAGCGCCGCCTCGAGCCGCCCGAGCGCGATCCCGCCCGATTCCTCGGACACGTAGATCGACGCGAACCCGAGCTCGGCCGCCGCCTTGATCGTCTCGCGCGGGAAGATATGCTTCTCGTCCCATTCCGCCGCGTGCGGGGTGATCCGGTCGGCGGTGAACTTGCGCGCGAGATCCTGGATCTCTCGCTGGTCGTCCGTGAGGTCAAACTGGTCGGTCATGCGGCAATCCCTAGGGGGCTATGAAGGGGCGCGACAAGCGCCGTCGAAGGACAGACGCGCCGCCCCGGGTGAAGGTTCACCCGACAACCGCGCGACAGTGCGGGGACATTCGCGCTCGGCACGCGGTGCAGCACGCGCTCGGCGAACAGGCGGTTGGCGAGCGGCAGGCCGTTCCGCTCGTAATCGAGCCGGCCGGCAAGCCCGGCGCGCCACGCCAGCGCCTCGGGCAGCGTTCCGTTCGCGCTGACGAAGTCACTCGTGTCGTGATAGACCGGATCGGCGAAGGCGGCGTCGGCGGTGACGATCTGCCAGCCATCGCTGCGCAGCGCGGCGACGAGCGCGGAGAGATAGCGCGCGGCGATGTCGGTCTCGTGGAGCAACAGCACCTGCGGCGGCGCGCGGTGGATCGTGCGGCGCATCAGCGCGTCGGAGAAATCGGCCGATTGTACCATCGTCTCGACATAGAGGTCGCGCAGAGCGGCATAGTCAATCGCGAGCCCGGCGCGCTTCGCCGCGATCGCCTGCCCCTCGATGTTCCAGTCGGAGCCGTCGACCGACACCCAGGCGATCTGCAGCCCGCGCGCGGTGAGGCCATCGACCACCGCGCGGCGCTTCGCGACATCGCGACCGCCTTGGTTGAGGCCGGGAAAGCGGAACCACGGGCGATAACCGGCCCGCCCCTTGAGCCATCCCTCCGCCCGGTCGATATCGTCGAGGAACGCCGCCGCCGGCATCGACGCGAGATCGCGGTGCGAGAAGGTGTGATCGCCCACGACATGCCCCGCGGCGACATAGGCGGCGAGCCGTTCGTCGGCGCGGTTGGCGGGCCCGATCCGCCCGGGATTGGCGAAGAACGCCGCCTGTTCGACGCCGGCCTCGCGCAGCCCGGCGATCAGGAGCGCGGCGCGCTGGTCGGGCGTGTAGAAGGCGCCGGGCCCGCGCGGCACATCGTCGAAGGTCAGCGCGATGCGCTTGTCGCTCGCCTGCCACGGCGGCGCACGGCCGACGCTGAACGCGGTCGGCACGCCGAGTACGACGATCGCGCCCGACAGCAGCACCACGCGGAAGCGATAGAGCTGCGCCGCGCGCCTCGAGGGCGCCACGCGACGCCGCTTGCGGGTCAGCCGCCAGAGGAGTCCCCCGCGCCTCACCCCAGCTTCGGAGGATTATGCCGGCCGATCTGCATCACGCGCACATCACTTCGGCTTCGATTTCGACACGCCACTCGGGGCGAATGAAACCCGCTACGATCAGCGTGGTGGTGGCCGGTCGCGCCGTGCCGAACCAGCGGCCATGCACCGCCGCGACCGCAGGGAAATCGGCGCGATCGGTGAGATAGATGCAGGTGCGCACGGTGTCGGCAATGTCGCCGTCGAGATCGGCAATCGCCTTGGCGACGATCGCGCAGCACCGCTCCATCTGCGCCGCCGCGGCGCCCGGCGTGGTCGATCCGTCGGGTTCGATCGGCGCGGTGCCGGCGACCATGATCTGGCCGCCGGTCCGCACCGCGCGCGAAAAGCCGAGGATCGGCTCGAGCGGCGAACCGCTGCTGACGCGGCGCTTCATCGGTTCACCCCATCGTCGGGATGACGAAGGCGTTGGCGCCGTCCCCTACCCCGCCGTCGGGCCAGCGTTGCGTGACGGTCTTGACCTTGGTCCAGAACTTGACGCCTTCCATGCCGTGCTGGTTGGTGTCGCCGAACGCCGAGCGCTTCCACCCGCCAAAGGTGTGATACGCGACCGGCACCGGGATCGGCACGTTGATGCCGACCATGCCGACGTTCACACGCGCGGCGAATTCGCGCGCGGCGTGGCCGTTGCGCGTGAAGATCGCGACGCCGTTGCCGTATTGATGCTCGCTCGGCAGGCGCAAAGCGTGCTCGAAATCGTCGGCACGGACGATCTGGAGGACGGGGCCGAAAATCTCTTCCTTGTACGCCGACATTTCGGGCGTGACGTGGTCGAATAGGCTCGGCCCGATGAAGAAGCCCTTTTCATGGCCCTGCAGCTCGAAGCCGCGGCCATCGACCACCAGTTCCGCGCCTTCGTCGACACCGGTCTGGATCCACTGCTCGATCCGGCTGCGGTGCGCGGCGTTGACCACCGGGCCGTAATGCGCGTCGTTGTCGGTCGAGACGCCGACGCGCAGCGCGGCGATCGCCGGGATCAGCTTCTCGCGGAGCGCGACCGCGGTCTTCTCGCCGACCGGGACGACGACCGGGAGCGCCATGCAGCGCTCACCCGCCGAGCCGAACGCAGCGCCCGAGAGATCGGCGACGACTTGGTCGAGATCGGCGTCGGGCATGACGATCCCGTGGTTCTTCGCGCCGCCCATCGCCTGGACGCGCTTGCCCGCCGCGACGCCGCGCTTGTAGACATAATGCGCGATGTCGGATGAGCCGACGAAGCTGACCGCGCTGATCGCGGGATGATCGAGGATCGCGTCGACCATTTCCTTGTCGCCGTGAACGACCTGAAGGATGCCCTCGGGCAGACCGGCTTCGGCGAACAGCTCGGCAAGCCGTACCGGCACCGACGGATCACGCTCGGAAGGCTTGAGCAGGAAGGCGTTGCCCGTTGCGATCGCCACGCCCGACATCCACAGCGGGATCATCGCCGGGAAGTTGAACGGGGTGATGCCGGCGCCGATGCCGAGCGGCTGGCGCATCGAATAGACGTCGATGCCGGGGCCCGCGCCCTGGGTATATTCGCCCTTCAACACGTGCGGGATGCCGCAGCAGAATTCGATCACCTCGAGCCCGCGCTGGATGTCACCCTTCGAGTCGGCGATCACCTTGCCATGCTCGGACGAGAGCAGGTGCGCGAGCTCGTCCATATGCGCCTCGACCAGCGCCTTGAAGTTGAACATCACGCGCGCGCGGCGCTGCGGGTTGGTCGCCGCCCAGCCCGGCTGCGCCTTCAGCGCGGCGGCGACGGCGGCGTCGAGCGTCGCCTGCGTGCCGAGGTTGACGCTCGCCTGAACGAGGCCGGTGTTGGGATCGAACACGTCGCCGGT
The DNA here is from genome assembly GCF_036663815.1 of Parasphingomonas frigoris. Taxonomy (NCBI): domain Bacteria; kingdom Pseudomonadati; phylum Pseudomonadota; class Alphaproteobacteria; order Sphingomonadales; family Sphingomonadaceae; genus Parasphingomonas; species Parasphingomonas frigoris. The sequence goes on from NZ_JAXOJQ010000002.1 coordinate 540,848, forward strand.
CCGCGCCGCGCCGCCGCCCGACAGGCCGACGATGTGATGGTCGATGATCCGCATGACACTCTCCTAAACGCTTTTACGCTCTATCCCACTGCGCATTTCTGCATTCAACCCTTCATCCTTGCCGCTATAAGCTGCATTTTTGCAGGATCGATGATGGGCAATTGGGACGATCTCCGCATTTTCCTCGCGGTCGCGCGCGCGCAGCGGCTCGCGGTGGCGGCACGCACGCTCGAGATCGACACCACCACCGTCGCACGGCGGCTTGCGCGGCTCGAGGCGTCACTCGGCGCGCCGCTGTTCGAGTCGATCGGCGGGGAGCGCCACCTGAGCGAGACCGGGCGCGCGCTGCTGATCCACAGCGAGACGATCGAGGCCGCGGTGCTCGCCGCGACCGAGGTCGACCCCGCCAGCGCGACCTTGGCCGGGCAAGTCCGCTTGAGCCTCGCCGAAGGTCTCGCAACGCACGTCGTCGCGCCCGCCTTGGCCACGTTCCGGCGCGACCAGCCCAATCTTCGGCTCGACCTGATCACCGCCTCCGGCTTCCTCAACCCCTCGAAGCGCGAGGCCGACATCGCGGTGATGCTGGCGCGCCCGCGTAACCGTCAGCTCCGCGCGAGCCGTCTCGCCGATTATGCGCTGCACCTCTATGCAACGCCCGGCTACCTCGCCGATCACGGTACGCCCGCCGACGCAGGCGAGCTGCAGGATCGCGCGCTGATCAGCTACGTTCCCGAACACGTCCATGCGCCCGAGCTCAACTATCTGTCGGATATCCAGGACGGCCTCGCCGCGCGTGCGCGCAGCACCAGCATCAACGTCCAGCATGCGATGATCCGCGCGGGCGCGGGGATCGGCGTGCTGCCCGATTTCATCGCGCGGCGCGATGCGACGATCGTCCCGGTGCTGGCCGACAGCGTCCGCCTTGCCCGGACCTTCTGGCTGGTGACGCATGAAGACACCCACGCGACGCCGCGCATCCAGGCGGTGGCGGAGTGGCTGAAAGCGTTGGCGGCGGGTCTCGCCTAGCCCTTGACGCCCGCCCGACACCGCATGAGCGGCTGGATCCGCGTCCCGAACGCCTCGACGCCCTCGACGAAATCATCGAACGTCAGCAGCACGCCCCCCGTATTGGGCACCTCGGCCATCTCGTCGAGCATCCGCGCGACGCTTTCGTAAGACCCGACCAGCGTGCCCATGTTGATGTTGACCGCTCCCTCGGGTGCAGCAAGCTGGCGGACGTTGGTGTCCTTGTTGTGCGTATCCTTGGCACCCTGGTCGGCGAGCCAGGCGATCGCCTCGAGATCGGCGCCGGCATTGTACGATTGCCATTTGGCCATCGCTTCTTCGTCGGTCTCGGCGGCGATGATCATGATCAGCACGAAGATCGACACGTCGCGTCCGGTCTTGGCGGTGGCGGCGGCGAGGCGGCTGTTGTTGGACGCAAACGCCGTCGGGGTGTTGACGCCCTTGCCGAGGCAGAAGGCGTAGTCCGCCCATTTCGCCGAGAAAGCGAGGCCTTCGTCGGACGAGCCCGCGCAGATGATCTTCATGTCGCCTTCCGGCTTGGGCCGGACGCGGCAGTCCTCCATCTGATAGTAATCGCCCTTGAAGTCGCTGACGCCGTCGGCCCACAATTCGCGCAGGATGTGGGCATATTCGTCGAGCATCTTGTAGCGGTTGCGGAAATGCTCGTCGCCGGGCCACATCCCCATCTGCGTATATTCGGGCGGCTGCCAACCGGTGATGAGGTTGAGCCCGAAGCGCCCGTGGCTGATCGAATCGATCGTGTTGCACATCCGCGCCGCAAACGCCGGCGGGATGACGAGCGTCGGGCAGGTCGCAAAGATCTTGATCTTCTCCGTCACCGCGGCTAGCCCCGCCATCAGCGTGAAGCTCTCGAGGCCATATTCCCAGAACTCGGTCTTGCCGCCGAAGCCGCGCAGCTTGATCATCGACAGCAGGAAATCGAGCCCGTGCTTCTCGGCGCTCTGCGCGATCTGCTTGTTGAGATCGAACGACGGCATGTATTGCGGCGCAGTCTCCGAAATCAGCCAGCCATTGTTGTTGATGGGGACGAAGACGCCGACCTGCATGCGCGTTATCCTTGCACGGTTTCGCCCGCCAGCCAGGCGAGCACGAAGCTGTTGAACGCATCCGGATCGACCACGTTGACCGCGTGGCCGCCATGTTCGGCGCGGCAGAAGCCGGCGATCGGCAAGCCGTTGGCCAGCGCCACGCCGGCATTGGGCGGGACCAGCATGTCGTCGTCCGACACCACGACTAAAACCGGGCGGTGGATGTCGCGCAGCCGCTCGGTCACGTCGAACGCGGCGAGCGCGGCGATGCGCTTCTCCATCGTTTCCGCGCCGGGAAAATGCGCGAGCTGCTCGGGCAGTTCGGCCTCGAGCAAGGCGTCGTTCGCCGAGATCCAGTTGGGCGGATAGAGGAACAGCGGCTGTGCGCGCAGATACGCCTCGGCCCCGCTGCCGCGCAGCAGCGCGAGCCTTGCCGCGAAGCAGCGCAGGAAGTGCGGATCGGGCGAGGCCCAGCCATTGACCACGACGAGCTTGTCGACCCGCTCGGGCGCCATCAGCGCGAGCGCGAGCGCGGCGACACCGCCCGCGGCATGGCCGACCACGGTCGCACGCGGAATGGCGAGCACGTCGAGCAGCGTCAGCATGTCGGCGGCGAGATGGTCGACGCTGACCGTATCGGGTAACGTCCGGTCGCTACGCCCCGTACCGCGATGATCATAGGCGATCACCCGGTACCGTTCGGCCAGCGCGGGGATGTTGGGCGCCCAATAGTGCGCCGACCCGCCGAGCCCCGAGGACAGCAGCAGCGGCGGCGCGTCGTCCGCACCGTGAACCTCGTAATAAAGCCCCGCCGCCTCAACCAAGATGCGCGACCGAGGCGATTTCGACCAGGCAGTCGGGCTTCACCAGATCGGCACGGATGCAATAGCGTGCCGGCTTGGCGCCCGGAAAATACTCGGCATAGACCGCGTTGAACGCGGCATAATCGGCGAGGTCCTTCAGGAAGATATGGTTCATCGCCACGTCCTCGAGCGTCGCGCCGGCCGCCTCGAGCGTCGTCTGGATCGTATCGAGGATATGGCGCGTCTGCGCGGCGGCATCGCCGACATGCAGCACCGCCCCGCCCTCGCCGAGCGCGAGCATGCCCGAGACGTAGACCGTGTTGCCCGCCTTCGCCGCAGCCGAATAGGGCGCGATCGGGGTCGGGAATTGCGGGGGATTGATCGCTTCGAAAGACATGGTCACTCCTTGGGAGACTGGCCGAAGCTGCCGCAGAAATCCGCGGTCGTGCTCACCCAGCCGAAAAACTTCTCGATATTGTACACGCTTGCCGCCTGCATCGTCGGCGGCCCGAGATGGTGCGTCGCATCCTCGAGCATCACCCCGAAATATTCGAGGTGGAAGCCGTCGCGCAGCGTGCTCTCGACGCAGACGTTGGTGGCGATCCCGACGAACACCAGGTTGCGGATGCCGCGCGCGCGCAACACGCTGTCGAGTTGCGAATTGAAGAAGGCCGAATAGCGCGTCTTGTGGAGCGAAAGATCGCCCGGCTGCGGCGTCAGCGCATCGACCAGCGCATAATCCCACCCGCCGCGCGCGAGCAATTGCCCGGAAAGCTCGGGCCGCGCGCGCATCGTCTTGAGCGCGTTCGACTTGTGGAAATTGGGCGACAGCGGCCCGCCCGCCTCCTGATACTCGGCATCCCAGCCATTCTGCAGGAAGATCACCTGCACGCCCGCCGCGCGCGCGGTATCGAGCACCTGCGCGATCTTCCCGATCGTCCCCGCCGCTCCCGAAATGTCGAAGCCGGCGAGATCGACGTAACCGCCGTCGCTCGCATAGGCGTTCTGCATGTCGATCACGATCACCGCGGTCTGCTCGGGCGCGAGCCGCAGCGCCTCGGGCCGCGCGGGAAGCGTCACCGCGTTCGTGCCGTCGCCGCCGGGGCAGATCACGGTCGGATCGTCGGACACTTGCGCACTCCCTTGCGGACAAGCGCAACATCCTGTCGCGGATAGACAGGCAGCGCAAGGCCCGCATCTTGCGCCCGCCGCGCGACCGCGCTAACCGATGCCCATCGCCGCACACGCGTGCGCGAAGCCGGCGAGCGGGTATAGTACAATGGTAGTACAGCAGCCTTCCAAGCTGAATACACGGGTTCGATTCCCGTTACCCGCTCCAGCCGCCATCCGATGACCAGCAGCAGCTTCGAAGCGGCGCGCACCGCGATCGTCGCAGTCGGGCGGTGGCTCGACTCCAAGGGCTGGGCACCCGCGACCTCGGGCAATTATTCCGCGCGGCTCGACGATGGCAGCTTTGCGGTGACGGTGTCGGGGCGGCATAAGGGGCGCCTCACCCCTGACGACGTGATGCGCGTTGATGCCGACGGCGCGGCGCTCGACGGCAAGAAACCCTCGGCCGAGACGGCGCTCCACCTCGCTTTGTATCGCGCTTTTCCCGACGTCGGCGCGGTGCTCCACAGCCATTCGCCTGCCGCGGTCGGCCTCAGCCGTGCGGTGGCGGGTGACGCCTATCGGCTCGCGGGGCACGAGATGCTCAAGGCGCTGCCTGGGATCGCCACGCACGACGCCACGGCGACGCTGCCGATCGTCGAGAACAGCCAGGACATGACGGCGGTCGAGGCGGCGATCGCGCCGCGGCTGCTGGAAACGGGGGCTATTCCCGCCTATCTCATTCGCAGCCATGGTCTGTATGGCTGGGGCCGCGACATGGCCGAGGCCGAGCGCGTGATCGAGGCGATCGAATGGATGATCGCCGCCGAACTCGCTGAAAGGAGCTTTCGATGAGCCGCTTGCAGGTGTTCGCCGAAACCGACGGCACGACCCCGCTGCTCGACACGCAGGATGGCGCCGCGATCGCCGCGGCGCTCGGCGCGGTCGGCGTGCAGTTAGAGCGCTGGCCGCTCAAGCCGCTCGATGCCGGCAGCGACATCCTTGCGGTCTATGCCGAGGAGGTCGCGCGGCTGACCGAACAGGGGGGCTATCGCTCGATCGACGTCGCCCGGATCGCGCCCGACCATCCCGAGCGCGACGCGATGCGCGGGAAATTCCTGTCCGAGCACACGCATGGCGAGGATGAGGTGCGCTTCTTCGTCGAGGGCGAGGGGCTGTTCACGCTCCACCACGAGGATCGTGTGTTCAACATGCTGTGCAGCGCGGGAGACCTGATTTCGGTGCCCGCGGGGATGCGCCACTGGTTCGACATGGGCGCGTCCCCGCGTTTCACCGCGATCCGGCTGTTCGTGAACCCCGACGGCTGGATCGCGCAGTTCACCGGCAGCGACATTGCCGAGCGCTTTCCGCGGCTCGAACCCGCGTGAAGGCGATCCTGACCGATATCGAGGGGACGACGTCGAGCATCGCGTTCGTCGCCGAGGTGCTGTTCCCCTATGCCCGCGCGCGTCTGGCCAACTATGTCGCGGCGCATCCGGCGGAGACCGCGCCGATCCTCGCCGAGGTTGCGGCGAGCGAGCCGGGTGACCCGGTGGCGACGCTCACGCGCTGGATCGACGAGGACCGCAAGGCCACGCCGCTCAAGGCGCTGCAGGGGATGATCTGGGCGGACGGGTATGCCGCGGGCGCGTTCACCGGGCATGTCTATGCCGATGCGGTGGCGGGGCTGCGGCGCTGGCATGCGGCGGGGGTGACGCTCTACGTCTTCTCGTCGGGCTCGGTCGCGGCGCAGAAATTGCTGTTCGGACATAGCGATGCGGGCGACCTGACGCCGCTTTTTTCGGGCTATTTCGATACGAGGACGGGGCCGAAGCGCGAGGCGGCGGCCTATGCGAAGATCGCCGCGGCGATCGGGGTCGAGGCGGACGCGGTGCTGTTCCTGTCGGACACACCCGAGGAAGTCGCGGCGGCACGTGCGGCGGGGATGGACGCGTTGCTGATCGATCGCGCCGGGGGCGGCGGGGATATTGCGACTTTCGACGAGGTGCCCACGCCCGTTGCCTCCCCACCCCCTCCCTCGTCGCCGGCGAAGGCCGGGGCCCGGTAGCGGGCGGCTGAACGGCGAGCGCTGCGCTTCGCTCGCAAAGACCTTCGCTCCTGTTCCCCGGCCTTCGCCGGGGAAGGAAAGAAGGACGCAACACACATAAGAAGGTTCGCGCGATGAAACTCGACGGCACGCATCAACGCTCGATCACGCGCACCAGCGATGGCGCGGGCGCGCGAATCCTCGATCAGCGCGAGCTTCCCTGGACGGTGAAGTGGGTCGAGCTGCGCAGCGCGCACGAGGCCGAGGTCGCGATCCGCGAGATGTGGACGCGCGGTGCGCCGCTGATCGGCGCGACGGCAGCCTACGGGCTCGCCATGGCGCTTGCCGAGGACGGATCGGACGCCGCGCTCGACGCCGCCTACGCGCAGTTGCTCGAATCGCGCCCGACCGCGGTCAATCTCAAATGGGCGCTCGACATCGTCGCCGCCGCGGTCCGCCCGCTCCCCGCCGCCGATCGCGCCGCCGCCGCCTTCGCGCGGGCCGATGCGATCTGCGACGAGGATGTCGCGCTCAACCAGGCGATCGGCGCGCATGGCCTCGAACTGTTTCGTGCGCTCCACGCGAAGAACCCCGGTCGCCCGCTCAACATCCTGACGCATTGCAACGCAGGCTGGCTGGCGACGGTCGATTACGGCACTGCGACCGCGCCGATCTATCTTGCGCATGACGCCGGCATCCCGGTCCACGTCTGGGTCGACGAGACGCGCCCGCGCAACCAGGGCGCTTTGCTCACCGCGTTCGAGCTGGCCGGGCACGGCGTGCCGCACACCGTGATCGCCGACAATGCCGGCGGTCATCTGATGATGACGGGGCAGGTGGACGCGGTGATCGTCGGCACCGACCGCGTCACCGCGAATGGCGACGTCTGCAACAAGATCGGCACCTATCTGAAGGCACTCGCCGCCAAGGACACCGGCGTGCCGTTCTACGTCGCCCTGCCCTATACGACCTTCGACGCGGAGACCGCGACCGGCGCGGACATCCCGATCGAGGAGCGCTCGGGCGCGGAGGTGACGCATGTCAGCGGTGAAGGCGGATCGATGCGGATCACCGCCTCGGCCGCGGCGAACCCGGCGTTCGACGTTACGCCGGCGCGGCTGGTGACGGGCTATCTGACCGAACGCGGGCTGCTCGATTCGGTCTGAGCGCTTGCGGGGGCACCGGACCATCGTCTAGCCTCGCGCTTCCTTGGGTTGGGGGGCCGGATATGTCCGTTATCGTCGGTACGGCTCTCACGTTCGCGCTGGCGCAGTCGGCGGTCGAATCCGCGCCCGGGCCGCCGCCCGCCGCACCTCTGGCGTTGGTCAACCGAAGCGCCTGCGCGCCAAGCAGTTCGGGCGAGATCGTGGTGTGCGGCAAGCGCGACACTGAACAATACCGCCTCCGCCCGCTTCCCCCGCTGCCCGAGAACAAGGGATTCCTGACCAAGCCGATGGACGTGAAGATCGGGCCGATCCACTGGCACGGGTTGAGCGCGACGGTGGCGTTTTGAGAGGTCGAGGATTCCCGTCGCTGCTGTCGGGGAGCACCCCTATCCCCGTTCGTGCTGAGCTTGTCGAAGCACTGTCCTTCTCAGCTAGGTCGAAAGGAAAGACAGCCCTTCGACAAGCTCAGCACGAACGGTGTGGAGATGGGCCCGCAATAGCCATGGTCGGCTACGGCCGCTTCGCCATCCGCTCGAGCGCCGCGTCGAGCGTCGCGTCCTGCTTGGCAAAACACAGCCGCACCACGCTCGTCACCGGCTCCTGCGCATAGAAAGCCGACACCGGGATCGTCGCCACGCCAGCCTCGTCGAGCAGCCACTGCGCGAAGGCGACGTCGTCCAGCGCGATGCCAGAGGCGGCAAGGTCGATGTTGAGGAAATAGGTCGCCGCGCTCGGCAGCACGCTGTAGCCGAGCCCGCTCAGCCCCGCTGCCAGCCGATCGCGCGAGCGCTGGTAGCCAGCCCGCATCTCCTCGAAATAGGCCACGTCCTTGCCCAGCCCATAGGCCGCAGCCGACTGAAAGTTGGGCGGCGTTGTGAAGGTGAGGAACTGGTGCGCCTTGGCGAGCACCGACGAGATGGCAGGCGCGGCGCACATCCAGCCGACCTTCCACCCGGTCAGCGAGAAGATCTTGCCCGCCGAGCCGATCTTGACGGTGCGCTCGCGCATCCCCGGCAGCGCCATCAGCGGCTGGTGGCGCGCGCCGTCGAACACGACATGCTCCCACACCTCGTCGCAGATCGCGATCGCGTCGTGCGCGACGCAGAAATCGGCGAGCAGCGCGAGTTCGTCGCCGCCGATCATCGTGCCTGTCGGGTTGAGCGGCGAATTGAGGATAATCAGCCGCGTCCGATCGCTCGCGACCGCGGCGAGCGCCTCCGCGGTGATGCGCCACGCGGGCGGCTCGAGCCGCACCAGCCGGGCGATGCCCCCTGCCCGCTGCACCAGCGGCAGATAGGCGTCGTAGAGCGGCTGAAACATCACCACCTCGTCGCCCGGCGTCACCAGCGCGAAGATCGCGGCGGCGAGTGCCTCGGTCGCCCCCGACGTGACGATCACCTCGCTCGCGTCGAGATCGAGCCCCTGATGCACGCGGTAATGGTCGGCCACCGCCTGGCGCAGTGCCGGCGTGCCCGCCATCGGCGGATACTGATTCGAGTCTTCGAGCAGCGCGCGGGCCGCTTCGGCCAGCACGTCCTCGGGCCCGCGCCCGTCGGGAAAGCCCTGGCCGAGATTGATCGCGCCGGTCGCGCGGGCGCGGGCCGACATCGCTTCGAAAATCGTCGTGCCGAGCCCGGCAAAGAGGGGATTCATGGCGGTGATCGCCCAAGATGTTGGTGGACAGGGTAGGGTTCGAACCTACGTAGGAGAAACTCCGGCAGATTTACAGTCCGGCTTAGCAACATTCCCGAACATTCTCGAACTGCCTTAACATCCTGACAGATCGTCATTTTCATGGCTTGTTCCGTCCAAAGACGTTCGGGAACATTCCGAGACGTTCCCGACGCGATTACACACGAATCACACAACGCGAAGTCAATGCTGTCGTCCTGATGCGCAGCGCCGCTCTTTCCGCTGTCCTAGGCATCGAGGTCATCGGGCGGTGCCGCGGTAGACCAGGCATGCGCGATTTCCTCGCATGCGGCCGTGATGTTGTTCACCCGCGTGGCTATGCCAGTCCCAGCAGGGACGAGACTGCCGTCGAACACGTCGAATGAAAAGCATAGCTTCCGGTCCGGTGACCCTTTCGCGGAGAGATGCTTCTCTGCGAAAAGCCAGACGAGCACGGCAGCGGTTCGCGCTTGTTCTTTGCGCTTGGTCGTCGAGCTTTCGCTCTTGGCGATCATCGTCACAATCGCGCCCACCTTCGGGTCCAGCTCCTTCGGGTCAGGCTTCAAAATGGTAACGTCCGGTGTCACCCGGACCCGCAGGCCGCCGATCAGGAGGGGCGGCACAGATCCGTTCACCGGTTTACAGTCGAGCTTGTTGACGCCGGTCTGGTTCAGCGTAGCTGCGTATCGATCCAAGGCTTCAAGCGAGGCTTGCAGATCACCCTTAACCCAACTGCTTAAGCCTGCGGCGTCCAGCTTTTTCACAAGGTCCGCGCGATGCTTATGGAAGGTCGTGGGACTCTTCGTTGCATCGCAGAGGCACTCGGCAATGGCCATTCTAGCGTGCTTATATCGGGCTACGACGGCCGTTGATTGCCACCTCGCCGCCCTGATAATGTTCTTGCGCGCGTGCGGTCCGGCACTAAGATACTGCGCGAGCTGGTTGGCCGAGATGGCAGGTTCGATAACTTCACGATACTTCGGTTTGGGTGACGACGGCATGGAAGATATCTTCCTCTCGGCGAATGTAGGCGATTCCAAGAGAGTATGCGTGTCGGCGATCTCGCGTCAAACTTATAGGGCTTCCGTAGGTTCTGGTCTCGGCGGCGACCGCGGGTACTTCGTATTCGAGGTCGATGCGGATCATCCGAACGAAGATATTACCGTCCTCGCAAAGGCACCATCTTACGAGGCAGCAATCCGCCTTTTCGAGGTTATTAGTCGTGCTGGGCGCCCCACTCCGGCATGACAGGCTGGCTCCCAAGCGGGCCCTGTGCTTAGCGTGTTGCGGACCGGTGAGACTGCGATAGTGTAGTGCCATGAAGCCATCCTCTCGCCGACGCCTAGAGCGCGAACTTCAGGACGTCATGGCCAACGATGGCGATAATTGTTCCATATGCCGCCGCTTGTTCGAGCAGAATGACCTAACCTTCGGCGGCGCGACAAATACCGGAGCCCCTGCCCTCGTCGGCGAATGCTGCCTTAAGCGCCTTAAAATCGGCATCATAAAAGGGGTGTTTCTTACTCCTGACTTCCCTTTCCCGCTGAATTCGAGGAAATCCGATCCGAACGAGGTGCGCTCCCCCGAGGAGGTCAACGAAGCGATAAACGCGTTCCGCTCGGTTGGAAAAATGAGGGAAGGCGAGCGTCGAAAGATTGCTGCGCGGGCCGGCATTGATCCCAAGTCGGCGATAATGAACACGTCGACCACCGAGTGGAAGACCGACGACGCCAACTGGTTTGCGGCGAACCCTTCCAGGACACATCGGCTAAGGCCGATGATTGGTGGCGAGAAAGAAAGTTTCGGCGCAGTCGGAAATCAACAGGTTCCCCTATTTCATCAGTTGCAGGTGCTAGTCCGTCAGGTCGAACCTGGGGCGCGGGTGCGCCTGCCCTTCGGGCGGGATCTTAGGACGCAGATTCCAGATGACGACAACATCCTGTACGCGATGTTCGACGCTTTCTCGCAGGGCCAAGGCGGCACCTTCGTATCAACCGCAGATGTGTTGAGTTCGGCAATTGAAATGGGGCCGAAGGGACGCGCCTGACAAGCTCGCAACGCCGCAACCGCTATCGCCGTCCCGTCGTCGGCTCGTTTCATCTAAATCTGGTCGCGGCGCGAAGTTCAAAGGCAGAGACAGGCGTTGCGTGGATCGCACGCAGCACCATCGGGGGCCGGATCGAGAGCCGCCTTCCGACGACCCCGATCAGGCCGATCCGATACGACCTGAAGGACGTTTAATGCCGAAATCGAACATGACCGTCACGCGTGTCGCCGAACTCTGCGCTCGCTTGATCAACCGCGAGTCTCAGGCTTCCATCGGGAGAACGATGGGGGTGCATTCGAAAACCCTCGAGAAAGCGATCAAAGCCCTTCGGGCCCATGGCGTAGCGATCGAGACGCGAAAGCCGAGCCGTCTGAGCCCCGAACGAGAAGCCCGGCTGCACAATCTCTTTCGATCCACGTTGATGTCGAACCGAGCGATCGTAGCGGAAACTGGTGTTGCTCTGGAGAGCGTCAACAAGTCCCGGCGCCGGTTCAATGCCGAGGTGCTTAAGTCGGGCGGCGAGCTGCCAAAATGCGACTGCGGCCAAGATCTCCATCACGCTCGGATGTGCTGGGTAAGGCACCGCCAGCACATGAAGAATAGCGGCATCCGCTCGGTAGTAACATTGAGCAACGAGGACCAGATCGAAGTTCGAAATCGGCTCCTCGCAGGCGATACCGTGCGTTCGGTGGCTGAGCGTTTCGGGCTGCCGAAAATGTCAGTTGGCGGATTCTTGCGCTCCCTCAGCTCTGACGACCGGCGCGTCCGCAACGACACATTTCTTGTCGCCGCCGCCCGTCGGCGCGCCTCGAAGCTCGCTGACTCAATCAGTCGCCCGCGCGCAACGAACCCCGCCGCCGACCCCCTTTATGCTGAGATCGCGAAGTCAGTCTCTCGTCGCATCGACCCGGCATTGCGAGATGATATGATCAGCCAAGCCTATCTCGAGGTGCTGGAAGGGCGGCTTGACCCAAAGCATCTGCGTGAGGGGATGCGGAAGGTCCGCGGCCGAGTGTTCAGCGCTTTCGCCAACCCGTGGGGCAACCTGAGCATCGACGCGCCGACTCGCGAGGACGGCACAGGTAGCTGGGTTGAGAACATCCCCGATGAGCGGGCGCTTCAGGCGTTCGACGCGGTCGCGTAGGTCCTGGCGTTGTGTCCCCGGTTGAAGCAGACCGGGGACGCGATTGAACGCTGTGGTGCTAAATCACCCTGCCGGCTGCCTCCCGGGCTCCTCGAATGCCGCCCGATGCCAGCGTACGAGCGTCTCGGTTCTGGCGTGATACTCGCGCTCGATCGCGCGCCATCCGCCAGCGTTGAAGGTGTCGACGAAGCCCGGCGGGATTGGCGGCTGCGGGGTCTCGACCATCACAACACCTCACCGGCTTGGCGACGCTCGATCGTCCAGCGCACCGCCTCGACGCGATCAGGCTTGCCGACGATCTGCGACATGACGGTGGTCAGCTGGTCGGCTGGGCAATCCTGCACGACGAACCATAGCTTACGGCCGGACGCGAGGGCGTAGCCGCCGCCGATCGCAACCAACGCGGATAGCCACGCGGCGGGGTCGAAGGTCGGGGCGTTAGACGTCGTCGGCGCATATTGGCTCGCCATGTCAGCGGCCCTCCTTCGAGTTGAGCTTGAACTCGCCGCACCAGTCGGCCGATTCGCTAACCGGCTGAGTTGACGCGCGCCAAAGCTGTGTCGTCCAAAGTTCCTCATCTTTGTCCGGGTCACGTCCCCACGCCTGACGAGGGACGCCTAAGGCGGCGAGTTCGCCGAGCACGACGGGAGCGTTGCGGCGGCAATGGCCGAACGCAATGTCCCCGTCCTCCACCGGGCGACCGTCCTCGAAATGCGTGCTGGGATCGAGCAACCAGAACCGGCAACGGCTGCACTGTTCATTCTGGGCGGCGCTCATGACGGCATCGCCACGAATGCGAGAGCGAAAATCGACCACGCAGCGGGTGCGACGGCGACGGTGGCAATTGCGCCGCCGATTGTCAGGTCGGTGCCCATGAACGGGCGGTTGAGCAGCGCCTTCATGCGACACCTCCCAGCCGGCGGGCATCAGCGAGGATCGCGGCTATAGCGGCATCACATTCCCACCGGTCGGTTTCGGTGATGAGTTCGATCTTCGCGGCCAAGTCGGTGCCCGCTTGAACCGGGCATTCGATCGCCGCCAAGCCGGCACGCCAGGCGAGATCATTCAGTTGCTCGGAGCGCGCTTCGATGACTTGCGCGCCGATTGCCGTGCGAATTCGACGCAGTTCGCGGCGACGGTGCAGATCACCCGCTCGGATGCGGCGGCATGCTTGATTGAACTGGTCGTTACGATCCCACCCGCCAGTCTTCATGCCGCGAATGTGCTTGATCGCTATCGCCACATCGGTGCCGCAGGACGTGGATAGACGAGCCTCGCCACCAAGGACGTTGTCATAGGTCGCCGAAACGTGCGGCACCTGCGCAGCACGACGGGCATACTCTTCCGCCATCGGCTCGAGCAGATCGGTGTCGTACGCAAGCTCATCGGCGCAAAGCTGCCGGTATCGTGCCAGCAGCCGTTGAAAAACGCTTGGCGCGCTGGTCGCCGCGAAAGCCGGCACTGAAGTCGCGAACGCAGTGACAGCCAAGCCGCCGAGCGCAGCCCGGCGAGAGATATTTATCTGTGTCATGAACGTGCTCCCTCAAGGACGATCCATCCGTTTTCGGTGGTGCCCAGTGTGCGAACGATACGATCCAACGCGGCGCGAGCGCGCCACCGCTGAGCTGTGCGGAACATCGCCACGGCGGCGACAGCGTCAGCATCGGACCACGGGCCGTGAGCGAACCGCTTGGTATCGGGCATTGCCTCGATCGGTTCGCCACGTCGGCGTGAACCTTCTGGAGCGATCAGCAGCCGGCCACCGGTGGCGAGGAACGCGCGGACGACCGCCTTGATCTCGACCAGCTCAATCTTGCGGTTGTCGACAAAGCGACCCTGACGCACCAGCTCGCGCTGCATTGCCGGGCGGAAACCCTGAACAGCTTCGTGATGGTCGCGCAGCGCCTTCCAGCGAGCGCGCCGTTCGCCCTCTTGCCGGTCGCAGATCACGCCAGCGGTAAGTTGAGCGGGCGCGTCCGCCGCGTCGTTGTTGCCCCAGAATGCCGAGGCACCGCCGCCGTTCTGGTCGGAGATCGACAGCCACACCAACACGTATTGGTCCAGGTCGTCGAAGGACGCCGCGGTATCGAGAACCTTGATCTGGTCCGCGAGGCTCGGCAGGGCATCGAGGTCGGGGCCCCAAAGTTCTCGCTCGACGCCGCCAGACGCTAGCATGTCAGCCGAGGTTGCGGTCATGCGTCACCGCCGATCTGGGCGCGCGACGAATACAGCCCGACCACCTTGCCGATCAGCTTGTCGGCAAGCGCCATCTCGTCGCGATATGGACCGTCAACGCAGATGAACTCGCGCCCTTGAACGCCGCGGCGCAGTGGGCCGGCGTACCAACGGTCGCGATGGCCGAGGAAGGTCTGCACGATCTCGCGCGAGCGACGAGCGTAGCGTTCGCTCGCAGTCGGCGACGAGGTGTATTCGATCAGGAATAGGCCACCTTCGACCGGGATCCACCCGCCGGTGACGCTGCCACCGCCGGTGTCGACGACGACGATCTCACCGTGCCGGATCAGCGGCGCGTTGTGGTTGTTCGTCGCAGCGTGGACAATGTAGCTCGAGGGAACACGGGCGAGATTGGAAATCAGTTCAAGGGGCGGGGCGGACAAGATCGGAGCGGCGGCTTTCTCCCGCTCTGACACATGGGCGCCGCTCACGAGCGCACCGCCTTCGGCGTGCGGCCAAACTGGACGGCGAGATGGATACCGAGCCACTGAAGTTCGACGTAGCGGACCGGGCCTTCGCCGCCCGCCTCGATATGACTGCCGTCGCCGAAACGCACTTCCTGCATGCGTTCGACGTGGACTTCGCCCCAGTTGTACCAAGGCTCAATTGCGCCGAGCAGGCGACGAAGCCTGTTGGCCAGGCACACGGGTGCCGGTATGGTATTCGAAGCCATTATTCGATCTCCACAGGATCGTTGAGGTTAGGCCCGGCCGAGTGTTGGTAGCATTCGGTCGGGTCGTCGGTTAACTAAAATGGTTATCCTTACTCCCTTGGTCTATGTCAACTCCTTCAGTTGCCATTGGCTAAAATAGTTGGTAGCGGCAGGGCATGATATTGCCCGCAACCTGCCGCGCCGGCCGCGCTCTCGTCGGCCTAACGCAAGCCCAGCTTGCCGCCGCAGCTTCCGTGGGCTTGTCGACGATCAAGAATTTCGAAGCCGGCAGTTACGAGCCGATCGCGAACAATCGACGAGCGATCCAGTCGGCGCTTGAGGCTGCCGGCGTCGAGTTCATCGAGGACGGCGCAATCCCGTCACCGGGCGGAGCCGGAGTGCGCCTCCGCGCCTAGCGCTGGTTCTGATATCGCGCCTTTGGCCAATGGACGGCAGCATGGCACGGAATGCACAGCGCCCGCATGTACCGGTCGAGGTTGCGATCAGGATGACCATGGGGAAGGTCGTGGTGCGCCTCTTCCGACGGGGACGCACCGCAGCTCTGGCAAATCGGGTGCGCGTCGAGGAACAGGCCATTTCGCTTCTGACGCGCGTTGGGTTTCGACGTGCGCTGCTTCGCACGCCAAGCACGGGTGTTGCTCACTATTTTTCCTTTCACTGGTGGTTACCAGCCACCAGCCCCGCCTCCCTGATCTTCCCTTGCCCCCGATCGCCGGCGGCTACTCGTCACCCAGTCGTCGGCGCAACCTCGCCATAGCGCCCGACTGGGGCGCGATATTGCGCACGTACTTGATCACTGAGCGATCGTCCTTCCAGCCACCCTCATGACAGATGGCAGGCATCCCCTCGCCCGCCTGCGCCAAGTCTTGCGCGAGACCGACGCGAAAGCTGTGCCCGCCGACTTGGAGCGCAATCGCGTTATAGTCGATCACCCCTTCTCCGGCGTCGATCAGACGCAGCGCTTCGCGCACGGCGCAGCGAACGACGTAACGGAAGCCGCATGTCCACAGCCGCGTACCGACGGTGCCGTGCATGTTGATCCCTCGCAGCAGTGGGCTGGCCGGGCCGAGGTCGATACCTCGCTCTGCCAACGCGGAACGCCACTGCCGGTAGAATCGCATCGTTCGCACCGAGAGCAGCTTGGTAATACCCTCACCCTCTTGATCGGTCTTGCTGCGCACCACGACGAACCAGCCTTCTCCATTTCCGGCTTCGGTGATGTCGCCCATGTTCGCGGCGATGTATTCGGCGGCGCGACGCCCAGTGTCTCCCCCGAGGGAAAGGATGAAACGCGAGCGAATCTCGCGAACCGTGCTGAACAGCTCCAGCGCGTCAATCATGCGGGAGATCGAGAACGGCTCCGGCTCATCTTCAATGTGCGCGACATTCCCGCGACGACGGATAGCGAGCATCTGGTGGTGGTCGCCGCTCCAAGCGCGGGCCGTCTTTGCAATCTCGGCGTAGACCATCTCGCAGGACGTGACGTTCGGGCCACCAACGATGCGCGTGAGGAACACGTTGATGTTGGAAAGCATGCGCCGGAGCGAGTCCGGGTGCCGCCCACTGCCAAAGGCGCGAAGGAAATCGCGAACGTCGCGGGCCGCAGGCGCGAACGGATCGATGCACCGGGCGAGGCACCAAGGGAACCACCGCCCGAGGTCGTGGCGAAGCGACTTCAGGGTGTTGAGGGCATGCCCGTCGACGTACCCCTCCAGGTTGTCGAACTGGTCGCGGTCGAAGCGGTGGGCGAATTCGGCGGGGATGCCGGTTAAGCGAAAGCGGGTGTGGACCAGATCCTGCTGGGCCGGGGTGAGGTTCAAAATCGTCACGAGCGTGCTCCTATAGTTAGGCTCACAGCTCTTTTTAGGATGGGCGCGAGTCCCGACGAAGCGGTTTCTTTCTAGTCGCTCAGTCGATTAATCCGGCAGTATCGTTCCGGCCGAAACGCCGCTCCTGCTCGTCCGCGGACGATTACGCTTTCTGTCGGCGTTACCATTTCGCTAGCGCGTCGCGGCGGCTCCGCGCATTAGCCAAAATCCCGGCGTGGAGCTTTCGTATCGTTCCTTCTGCTCGGCGGTGGCGCCGAGCGTCAGGAGCATCAGAGAAAACGGCGTATGTTGGCCTTTGCCACGTGGATCGAGAAACCGCACGCGCCCTCGCAGCAGGTAAATGTCCGCGTCGGTGCTCAACACATCGTGGAACCAGACCGAGTCGGTTCGAACCGGAATGAGGCACACCACTGTTTCCACCGTGCCAGCCCGCCACTGATCGTGAGCACGTCGCAGCCACTTAAGCAGCTCGGAATAGGGCGGATTGACGAACGCGACCCGCCCCGACCACGCATCGGCAAGGCCGTCGCCGCCCTCGCTACGCAAAATCCGGCGACGCGCGACGACCGGGCTCAATAGATGGGCGCAGGGATCAAGGTCGATCTCACCGAACGCCGCGTAAATGCTCGCCATGAAGTCGGGAGGGGTGAAACGGCTATCGCGATCATCCTTGTCACCTTGCCCCCAATACGATCGCTCGGGCGCACGGCGACGAGCGCTGGGGGCCAGAACCGCCAGTAGGCGCAGCAGGCTGGCGACCGATCCGCCGCCCCGCTCGAGACTCGCGATGGTCGTCCGTGAAAGGCCCGTCCTCATCGCCGCTGCTTCCAGCGTCATTGTCCGTGCGCGGCGGCGGGTGCGCAACTGCTCGGACAATGTCTTGCCGGGTCCCAAGCCTGCGAGGTGAAAGTCTAACGCCGCCATCACCGCGATCAGGGTTGGCACCGACCCGACGCCACCCTCTAGTCTCTTGATGGTTTGCGGCTCGACCCCAATGCGACTGGCCAGCGTCCGTTGCGACCAGCCTGCCGACCGTCGGGCTTCACGTAATTCGTCGATCAATATCTGACCCCGCTTGGGTTCGTATTCTGACCCGGTATTCTGCGATGGCGGTTGTGGGCAAGTGCCCGGCGGTGAGAAAAACTCTCGTGAGTTTCAACGCCGTTGCGTTACCGGCGCGACCTGCCGTGGCGGCTGCTCACCCTCGGCTCGGCAGCAAGTTCCTCGGTCAGCGCATCGACTTCATTCGCCCTGCAGAGCCAGCAACGAGCGTAAGCAACAGGCTCGACCACGCGCTCTCCGCATCATCGACTGCTTGGAACACGTCGCCATCCGCCTGCTGCGCGTGCGCGCCGGACCTTGGCGAGCCTTCATCGACGCTCTGACCGGGATGGCAAACCGCGCAGCTTTCGACGCGGCCTTGGCAGAGTTGGATTGCAACGTGCTCGGTCAGTGGGCGATCCTCGTCCTCGATCTCGATAACCTGAAAGTGGTCAATGATACCTTCGGTCACCATGCGGGCGACCGCCTGCTGCAAACCGCCAGCACCAGGATCGCCGCAGAGGTAGGGGCAGATCGTGCTTTTCGCATCGGCGGGGACGAGTTCGCGATACTGCTGCAGGCCAGAGATACGCCGCTCGATCTGGAACGGTCCGCAGAACGCATATTGGGGGCACTCGTCGAGCCGGCGGAATGCGGTGGCCACACAGTCGTTCCCCGCGCGACCGTGGGAGGGGCTGTGCTGTCAGCGGGCGATCGCGTTCCCGAGCGGGTCCGCCAGAACGCGGACTTTGCGCTGTACCACGCTAAGGAGACCGGCCGCGGCGGTTTCGTGCGGTATTGGCCAGGGCTCGGAACCGCCATTACCAAGCGTCTCGACAACATCCGCGAAGTCGATGCCGCGCTTCGCGACAACCGGATAGATGCGTTTTACCAACCAGTTGTCCGACTGGATTCCCGGGAGATAGTTGGACTTGAAGCCCTGTGCAGGATGCGGTTGGGAGATCGGGTGTTACCGGCCGCTGCCTTCCAGGAAGCGACGAAGGACGTGCACGTCGCAAAAGCTATGACAGCCCGCATGATGGCCCTTGTTGCGGCAGATCTTCGGGAGTGGCTGGATATGGGAATTCCGTTTCAGCATGTCGGCATAAACGTCTCATCGGCCGATATGCATGATGGTACACTCGACACCCTGCTTACCGCAGCGTTCAACCGGGTCGGAGTTGCCCTGAAACACGTCATTATCGAAGTGACCGAGACCGTCTACATGCAGGACGGCGACGACACTGTAAGAAACACGGTTGAGGCGCTTCGGGCGAAGGGATTTCGGGTGGCGCTCGATGATTTCGGGACAGGCTTCGCTTCGTTGACCCATCTGCTGACGGTGCCGGTCGACATCATCAAGATCGACAAGAGCTTCGTCGATCGTCTTGCACCCGACAACGCGAGCATGGCTATCGTCGAGGGACTTCTTCACATCGCACGAAAGCTAAACCTCCGTGTAATTGCGGAGGGGATCGAGACAGAGGATCAGGCCGCGCTTCTACAGGCGGCCGGCTGCACTCTTGGCCAAGGCTACTTATTTTCGCATGCGATCGATCGAGACGCCATGACCAAGTTGCTCATCGAACGAGCACAGCGCTCGAATGATTGTCGCTCCCTCCTATCCGAGAGTGTTTTGCCCATCGGCAAAGTGGCAGCGAGCGGGCGGTAAAGAAGCGGGTCGCTATTTCTCGTCCCGCCGCGTCGGAAAGACCGGCCCCCGCACAGTCATTCGCTCGGCAGCATAAGGCCGCTGGAGCGCCACCACATCCTCGTAGCTCCCGCGTAACCAACGCTCGTGGTCGGCGGGCTCAAGCACGGTAATCATCGCCTTTGGGTGGATTGGCGCGACCAACTCGTTGGCGTCGCACGTCACCATCGTAAACCCGTTGCCCCTGGCGGTCGCCTGCCAAAACCCCGCGACCGCGAACAGGGGCTGGTCGGTCACCTGAAACCACATCTCGCCCTTTAGCGGCTTCTTGCCGTCGCCAAGGTCGAAAGCCGCTGGCGTCCACTCGCAGAACTCGCTGAGCGGGATCAGGCATCGGTTCTCGGGCTTCGCGGCGAGCGTCCGCCATTGCGACAGGCCTAGGTTGCGCACGTTGGTCATCGGCCAGGCCGCGCCGCCGCCGAGGACGTCCCACGACATGACATCGAGGCACCGGCCGCGGCTGGTCTCGCGCACGACGTACGCCCGGCTGCGCGGCATCAGCTCGACTGGGTTGAAGCGATTGTCCATCGGGCGATCGACGCCGAATACGGTCCCGAAGTGGGCGTGGAGCGTCTCGGGCTCATAGCTGTTGCGGGCGCGGTTGCACATTGTCGGTTCGTAGCTTCGACGACCCGCCCCAACCAGCGAAAATCGGGCGCGTAATCTAAGGGGGCAACCCCTCGATACAACTTTCGCTCGAAAACGCCCTAGGGAGCCCGGAGGATGACATCGGCGTGCGTTGTGGGGTGTCTAGGGGTAATACGCCCGAACAAGCCCTCACGGCCCAGCTTGCGCCAAAACCTAATGTGCGATACCTAACAAACCGTTACTGCCAAGTAACGCAAAAGCCGCGCAAGGGTGTCGAGACCCAAACGCGGCTTTTGGTGAAGCAACAAACCCGTTGGATGGGAGCGCTGCCGTGGTTCGCTGAAGGGTATATTCCTTACCTCTCTGTCGGTCAAGGCTCCGTCCTACGGGATATAAGGAAGCCGTTATATGACCGAAAGCCAGATCACCTTAGTGCCTCACACCTATCAAGGGTCGTTGATCGACCAACGTGCGGCGGATGGGTACATCAACGCCACCGCCATGTGCCAAGCAGCGGGCAAGCGCTTCAATGATTACCATCGCCTCAGTAGCACCGTCGCCTTTCTAGCGGAGCTAGCGAGCGTTACGGGGATTCCCGCAACGACCTTGGTGCAGTCCGTCAACGGCGGTGTTGCCGCACTACAGGGGACTTGGGTTCATCCTCAGGTTTCGATCCATCTTGCCCAATGGGCTTCTCCGCAATTCGCGGTTCGCGTTTCGGAGTGGGTGGTCGAGTGGATGTCCGGAAGACATCCGAGCGATCGTATCTGGGCGCAATTCGAGGACCGCGTATCCCTAGTCTATGACAACGTGCCCGTTGGATACTTCTGTGTTTTCGCACAGATTGCTGACCTATTTGCGTCGATGATCTCGAACGGCGCCGATTTCGGAACGCGAATGATCCTAGATCTGAGCGTTGGCGGATGCTGGGGGCCACACTGGACCAAATCAGGGCTGGAAAGCACCTTTGGCCCCAGGATGAAGTTTCCGCACAACTATCCCAGCTATTTCCCTCAGGCTTGGTCGAACCCGCAGGATGCCTGGTGCTACCCAGAAGACGCCCAACCGACATTCAAGCGGTGGCTGCGAGAGGTCTATGTGCCTCACAAGATGCCTGCGTATCTGAAGTCAATGGTCTCGCAACAGAAGCTCCCGGCGCAAATCGCGAACAACGCTCTCGCAGCGCTGGCTTCGCGCGAAGCGAACCGCGCCCTTCCTTACCCAGGCAAGGGGTGAACCGATGACCGATTACTTGGTGCGTATCGAGCTTCACGGCCTTCACCCGGACTATGCGGATCTCCACACCAAAATGGCTCGCATTGGAGCCAGACGGACGATAACCGCTGGCGACGGAAGCGTATATAATCTCCCGTCGGCGATGTATCTTGTCCCCAGCAGCCTATCCGCGGCCGATCTTCGGTTAGCTATCAGCAATCAAGCATCGACGTCTGGCTCTGTCCCGGCGCCTTGGGTGCTCGTCATAAAATACACCGATGCCGCCTGGTATCTGAAGGCTACGTAGTCTGCACCTGTTCCCCTAACCCGGCACCGCTGGCGAGTGGTTGAAGCGCGCTACCGGATCCGCCTCAGTCCCACGGGCGAAGATCACCGTATCAACAGGATGCATGTCCTGCTGCGCCCAGCGATCCCAAGCCGGGTGGATGAAATCTGGCTTGCCCCAAATCCGCACGGCCGAGTGATATTCGTCGCCGCGGAAGCCGACGAAGTGCAGCGCTGGTTTCACCGCCGATCTGATCCCTTCATCTCGCGCACCGCGTGGATTGCCTATAATATCGCGCCGCCAGCCGTTTCGCACCTGGCCACGATAGCGGGGTGTCGCACGATGTCCGATGACGAAGAGGATTTCGAGGAGGCGGGGCAATCTTGGGCGGAAATCCTCGAGCGCCGATCGCCCGAGGGTCGCGCTGTCGTGCTGCGGCTGAACCAAGCGGAACAAGCGTTCATCGAGGCACAGCGTCGAGTGATGGGAGCGATGACAGCACACCGGGACTACGCCGAAAAATATGCCGCCTTCGAAGCCGCCTTCGACGAAGTCGGACGGATGCGGAAAGAGGTGTACCGAATGGCGCACCAGTAAGTGTCACCCGATCTTGCGCGAGCAGGGTACTCGGAGCAACGTAAGCGCCTCTTGGGGAGATAAAAATGCGGCATTGGCGACCGGCGGGGGCGGTGATCACGATGATGCTGGTGGCGGCATCGCCGGCGGGCGCTGATAGCCACTCCGATAAGGCGGCGAAGGTCGCGCTGGCACTCACGCCTGAGCATTTCCAATCGACGGCGAAGGTTAGCGACGACAGCCTCGACACTACGGCGACCATTACCACCGAGGCGGGCTTCCAGGACAAGCGGGGTCTGCTCGGCATCGTCTGGAACGACAATTTCCTGCGCGCCTTCATCGACAAAAAGACCGGCGCGGCGACATTCCAAGTCTACCAGCGGATCGCCTACAGCGGCGACTGGCGCTTCTATCAGCAGGTCAATTACGAGACACCGGACGGGCCGGAAGCGGCCGAGGTCACCAGCATCGCGCGGGACGTCGTTGGGTGCAGCGCCTATGGTGGTTGCACGCATGATGAAGCGTTTGGGTTCTCGGTCCCCGAGTCCCTGCTGAGACGGATCGCATCGCTATACCAACCGGGCGCCGCGCTGGGCTGGCGCTTCAAGTACAAAGCGAAGGCCGGCGAGGACTGGCAGGACGGCATGCTGCCCGCCGAGATCGTCGGCATGCTACAGGTCGTCGACGCATATCGGCGCGATCATGGGCTCTCGGCTGCCTTGTCGAGCAATCCCACGGTGCCAGCGCCTACCCCGAGGTTTGGCTTCGACGTCGATATGGTCAGCGAGGGCGCCTACGTCAAAACGGTGACGCCCGGGTCTATCGCTGGCACTGCCGGGATCGTCCCCGGCATGGTCATCGCGAAATTGAACGGCGAGTCGATCAAGGGTGTCGATCGCCCAACGTTCGCGCGCCTGATCGGCATCGCGGGCGATCGGATCACCTTGACGTTGATCGGCAAGGGGGACGTCGTGCTGAAACGCCCCGGCTGACCGAAACGCTTAACTGCGACCGCGTTCTTCCCGCCTGACCATGGCGAGACCGGGCCCGAGCGCGTATTGCGCTGCCGCCTTGCCGACTGCATCGGCATAGGCGCGGTTCTCGGCATTCATCTGCGCCAGCGTGTTGCGATCGATCAACGAGTTGGTCAGGTCATAGTGGCGCGGCGCGAGAACGGTGTACTGCGGTGCCGTGGCCTGGACCGACCGGTTCGACGCGGCAACATTCGGATTGGTCACCGTGACCATCTCGTGCGCGCCAACCATCGCGCGCGGCTGGCCGCCGATCGAGAGCATGTTCTTATCCGTGCCAGGAGTGCCGCCCACCATGAACGAGCCCCCGGACGCAAACCCGGGGAGGCTAAACGCCGCGGCGTTGGTAGCAGCGGTGGATTGGCCACCCCCACCGGTGAATGCGCCTAGGATGGTCCCCAGAAATCCGCCTATCCCGCCGCCACCGCTACTGCCCGAGTCGCCACTACCGCCGAACAACGCATTCGCGATCGGCTTGATGACCGCCTGCCGGATCGCCATATCGATCAGGTCGCCAATGATGTCTCCAAAGATGCCGTGGAGGTGGAGTGCCTTCTTCACCGAGTCGTCGAGGCCGCGGTTGAAATCGTCGAGAACCTTCACCTCTTCGGACTGCAGGAACTGCGGCTTGTCGAGCTTCAGGCCCTCCAAATAAGACGCGCCGGCACCTTGGTACTGACGATCGAGACCCTTCTCGTCCGCCGCCTTTCGATCCGGCAATGCGCGCAGCTTGTCGCCCGCGATTACGCGCTCGGCATCGGATTTCGTCGTGTCGTCCTTGATCGCCTGTAGCTCAATCGCCTTCTGCTGATAGTCGAGGTCGAGCAGATCGAGGGCCAGCCTGCGTCGCTGGGCCAGCGTGAGGTTCTGCTGCTGCTGCGACTGCAAGGTATCGCGGCGTGCATCGATCTCGGCCAAGTCGAGGCTGCGAAGATCCTCGGCGTTGCGGCGGCGTTCGGCCTGATCGATCTTGGCGAGATTGAGGTCGGCAAGACGGGTATTGTAGCCGAGCAGGTTCCCAGTCTCTTCCGCGTTGCGCTCGCCGGTGCCTGCCACGCCACCGTTGAGTTTGGCGTCCTTGGGGCCCTTGGCGCGGATGTTCTTCGCCGTTTCGTCCGCCGCATCGCGCACGCGCTGGCGTTCCAGATCGGCACGAGCCTGCGCGTCGTGCGACAGGTCGATCGCGGCCTGCAATTCCTGGTCGTGCGCCTGCTTCAGCGCTGTGGTGTAACCCTCATCGTCGCGCACCGCCTTGAGGCGCGCGGACTCGGCACGGTGTGCCAGCGTCTCGGCAGATGGACCGCGCCGACCGGTCCCGCCGCCACCGCCCTCGGCCGCATTCGCCGCCGACACCGAGACGCCGGAATTGATGTCCTCGATCTTCTTCTTGGTGTTCTCAATCTGACTGTTGATGCGCTCCAGCCGCTTTCCCGTCGCGCCACCGGCCAGCTTCTCAAGCCCGTCGAGCTTGGTATTGAGCCCAGCGAGCGCCTTGACGGTCTTGGGGTCGGTTGGCGTGTCGTGCTGGGGTAGATCGCCGATACCGATCGGGTTGTTCTTGGTGTCGGTGAGCTTCTGATATTGCGATTGGATCAGAAGGCGCGCTTGGAGTTTGTCGCGATACGCTGCGATATTGTTCTGGTCGTTTTCACCCGCAGAGAGGGTGTTCGCGATCCTGCCGTACGCATCCTTCAATGCGCCGGGGATGCCCGCGAGCAGATTGCCCCGTCGTAACGCCCCACGCGCCTGGTCGGCGCTCGCCTCCTGCCCCGAAGGCGTCTTAGCCTTGGCGTCCGCTTCATCCTTCTGCGCGCTCGCAAGGCGCGCCTTGAACGTCTCGACCTGCGCGACGCGCGCAGCGCGCGCCTGATTGTAGAGCTGCTGCGCAAGATTGCCGACCGCCCCTGCGAACGAATTGACGCTTGGGATGGCACCGAGTGCGTCCTTACCGAAGCCACTGACGCCGCCTGCCGCAGTTTTCGCCATCGCCCCGGCGGTGCCGAGTTCGTCTTTCAGCGAGGCCAATGATTCGGCCGACTTCGTGGCGCTGTCGGACGCTTCGCTGGCGGTGATAGAAAATGATGCGAGGGACACGACGAGGGCGGTGAGCACAAGCCCAACGGGGCCGCCGAACGCCGCCAGCATGGCAGACCGCAACTTCGCGGCGGATCCCGCTGCCCCGATCATACGGGCGGTGAAACCCACTGAGAGTGCTACGCCCACCGCGGCGATAGCCGGGATCAAAGTGTCGAGGTTCTGCGCGATCAGCTGCAAACCTCGGCCAAGGGCCGCCGATACGCCGTTCGCCTGATCCGCCGACCCGATATACACCACGAGCGCGTTTTGCAGCGCCGTGAACCCCTGAGCCGTCGTCAGAGCCGCCTTGTTCGCGCGGCTCTCCAGCATGTCAGAGCCCTTGAGGATGCTATCGAACAGGTCCTTGCTCGACAGATCGCCGGCCAGAAGCGCCGCGCGCAGCTTTGACACCGACCCGCCGTACTTATCCGACCCCGCCGCCGCTGCCTGGAGGATCGGATAGGCGTTGAGCGCCAGCCCGTTAAACTCGCGCGCCGTGACGCGGCCGGTTTCAAACGCGTGACCGAGCTGGAGGATTGCAGCGCGCGCCGCGCCGCCCGATGCGCCGGTGATGCGCAGCGAGTTCGCGACGGCATCCGTCACTTTCAGGATGTCGGATTGCGACGCCCCCAGATCATGCGAGGCGAGCGCGATCGACCGATATGTGTCGGCGAGGGCGCCGATATTCGCGCCGGTGCGCGTCGAGGTCTTGAGCAGATGGTCCTGGACGTTCGCGAAGTCCGCAGCGCTGACACCCGCCACCTTGAGCGAGTTGCTGAATTTAATATATTCGTCATTCAGGTGAGACAGTTCGCCGACCGTGATGCCACCCACCAGCGCGCCGGTGAACAGGCTGATGCCGCTCGACACCTTCGTTGCGTTAGCCGCGATCTGCTTTTCCAGCGCGGCCTGTTGCTTGGCGGCAGTCGCGGCCTGAGCGGCAGCCAGCTCCTCAGCTTGCCGAACGCGTCGCGCTTCCAGCGCGGAGAGCGTTTCCTCGGCACGGATTGCCGCCTCGGTTTCGGTATATCCGGCCCGCTTGTACTGCGCGACCAGATTGAGCTGGGTAAGCTGGTCTCGAATAAGGACCGTCTCTTCGCGCGTGGAAGCGACCAAGCCCGCTTGAAGCGTAGCGCGCTCGGCAATTTCATGGTTTATCTCGCGTGCGGCTGCTGCGCTCGGCTCCGCTCCGTTGATGTATGCAGCCGCATTGGACGCGAGCGGCCGCTGCGGTCCATCATTGGTGCCGGTGCCATTAAGCGGGCCGCTACGCGTGCCAGACGAGCGCCCGGCCTGCGTGGCGATGGTGGCGTCGATATTCGCCATGCGCCGCGCGGAACTGGCTTCCGTCGCAGCCGCCTGCTCAGCGACCCGCTGTGTTTCCTTAATCGCGGCCTGCTTTTCGCGCTCGGCGGCGCGAACGTCGGCGGCCTGCGCGCGCGTGGATGCCTTCACCGCGTCGGCGGCTGCCTTGGCCGCAGATTTCTCGGCTTCGGCAATCTCTTTCGCGGCCTGTTTCTGGATGGTGGCCTGTTCGCGCGCGGCCTGGACTTCGGCGCTGGTGCGACGTTTGCGGCTCGTCGTGGATTCGGCGTCGGCCTTCGCGCCGGCGCGATTGTTCCGCTCGATCGCCGCTGTGTATGCGTCGAGGGCAGCGACGGCGGTCTGCACGTCCTGGTTATGCCCCTGCACCTTGGCGATGTATTCCGATACGATCTGATCGACAACCACGCCCATGGCCTAGCCCCCGGCTTCAGCATCAGCCGCGGCCTGCGGTAGGTTGCCCGCGGCGGGGTGGCCGAAGAACATCGTGCCGATTATCGCAGCCGCTAACGCCCACTTCTGCTCGATCGTCCATTGGCTGAGGTATTCCGTCGTGAACCAGCCATCGACGTCGCCGATTTCCATGACGTAATCTGGGTGCCCAGGCAGGCTGGCCCAGCCGCCGGCGATGAGTCCTTCGCGAATGATCGCGTCGAAGTCGAACGCGCCGAATTCGGCTTCGGTGATGAGCCCCGTGGTCGAGGTGTCGCCGTTCGGCAGGCGGCCGCGCATCACGCGAGCGGCGACCGCCCCGAACGGCACGCGGCATCTGCGCTCTATCTGCATCTGAGACGTGCTCGGCAGCGCAAATCGATAGGTGCCATTGGCAACGTCCAGGTCAATCGAAGGAGTGTCGGTCATAGTGTGGCGTCCTGTTTGATGGTGCGGTGGTGCTAAGCGCCGGTGATCTGGCGAACCCGCGCGACAAGTGCTTCGAAGAGGGGGATGCGCTGGCGCTCGGTGGCCGGCTGGAGAAAGGGGCGAGGCAGCATCCGCGACGTGCCGAGTTCAAGGTACAGACCATGCTCGGCCCCGACGATCACGCTGGTCTGGATCTGACCGGGTGTCTCGATAAGATCGCCGACCACGATGCTGTCAGCCAACTCGCCGGTGTCGTTGTTAGGCGGATCGAAAGGTGCCGATGGCACATGCCCGCTGCCCGAGATTGCGCCATCGTGGATGCTAAATTTCGCGTCCTCCGCCGTCGCCGCAGCTGCGGCGAGCAGTTCCTCACCGAGCGCGGGCAGGATCGGAATGGCCGCGATACGACGCAGGCGGGCCGACGCGTTGTCGGTCAGGCGGATCACGATCTATCGCCGTACAGGTAGGGATAGGTTGCCGAAGCCCAGGTGGCGCACCGGGAGGAAAGCTGTGCCTGGACTTCGGCGCGCCGGCGGGGACGAGGCGCCGACGATCTCGGGATTTCGTGAATCTGATGCATTTGCCGGCTCCCGACCCCGGCGTGGTCATCGCGGGGGTATGCGGCGGATGGTATTGCCGCAGGGCGTGGCATTTACGGCGACAGGGGCTCACGGCGCCTCGTTGTCGGCGGTAAATCTCGTCGGGGATCGAACGTCGGGTTTCTGCAAGCCTAGCGTTCGCCCATCTTTTCGTGCCATTGAAGTGCTATTGGGGTGGCGATAACGGTATGGACGATGGACAGCCTGCGAAAAAAGCGAGCGGATTCGCCCTTCCAGAATCAGTTAAACCGATTGTCGACTTCGCTGTCCATGTCGTGGTTGGAGCCGTTGTGGTTGCGACGATCATGGTAGTAGCCGCATGCCTCGCGGGTGTGGTACACGTGATCCGTTATTTTGGTTTCCAGCCTACCTGGTTTACCGAGCCGGCTGAGCTGGCCGAGAAGTCGCTTTTCTTTTTGGACCTTTTCCTCGGTGGATTGTTTTTGGCCGTGGAAGCCCTCAAGTTGATCTATAAACTGGCCTTAGCGCCACTCTTGGAGCGGTCGAAATGACCCACATCAAAATCAAAGGATCTGCGGGCAAGCGTCAAACCGACGCCGGCCGGTTCATGGTGAATGGGCAGTATATCGTGACCGAAGCAAACCAAGCCTTGCGTACATTCGTCGCTCCAATCGCGGGTCTGTTCGACGCCCTCGTGCGTGACACCCAGCTGACGCCGATTGCGGAGCGAAAAGATGCGCGAGTAAGGAAGCGGCCGAGCGTTTATTCGCGTGTAAAGAAGACTAAATCTGTCGCAACGAGCAGTGCCCAGCACGTTGATTGACGCGCTTTAGCCGATGGTTTCTTTCGTAATTTCGGCCGCTTGCCTTAAAGAAGCGGCGGAAACGATACGTCACGCTCGTATTGGCGACGCATCCGCCGGATCGGCATGAATTCGAGCGCCGGATCGCCTGAGCGCATTTCGGGGATGCCGCCGAACTTCCGGCCTGGTTTCAATCCCGTGATCGTCGCGAATCCCGCTGCGGCGCGAATCTTTCGCATGTAAGCGCGGCGAAGTTCAATCAGCCGGAACTCGCCCACCTCACGCATCCACCGTAGGACGACCGTCTGCCCGGTCTCGAAATGGTCCTCGATCGCCTCCCAACCAAGCATGACGAACATCGTGGGAAAGTCTGGCGGCATCGGGCGTTTCGGGCCAGGCAGACGATGCGACATGACGCACGGTCATCGGGATCACGTGCGGGTCGTTTACGGTGCCACTCTTTGACTCGTAGCCGTTATGCGTTCTAGCGATGTTTTCGGGGGACGCATGGCAGACGAAGAAACAATCAGCCTGTACTTGGACTTAGAGCCCGATCAGCGGGCCGACATCGAGGTGGTCGCGCGGGCCGCACTTGCATGGGCCGCAACCATTCGGGAAATGGCTGTTCATCTCGATCCGATGAGCGAACTGCGCGTTGACCTAATCAGCGGCACGGAAGGAAGTCTGAGCCTCAACGCTGTCTTCCGCTTCGTTCGCAGCGCGGTCCCGACCCGCAAGGCATCGAAGGCGCTGCTTTTCGGCATCTTGCTTTGGCTGACGGAGCACGGTCTCGAATGGACCTACGATCAGATCCTCGACGCCGTGAAGCACCGCACAGTTGCGAACGGCCAGGAGATCGCTGAGGAGGACGCGCAGGACATTGCCCGACGGGTTGCCGTATTACTCAAGCCGAGCATCGCCGAGGGGCCCAAGCGGGCGCTATTTCGGGAGGTTGAGCGAGACGGTGCGATCCGTGGAGTCGGCGCCAGCGCGCAACCTGGCGAGAGGCCAGCCGACATCGTCCCCCGCGCCGATTTCAAGCAACGCGCAGGTGAGACGGTCGAGAGCAGCGAAGACGACCGGCGGCGGACCGTGGTCTCCGAGCTCGACGTCATCTTGATCAGCCCCGTGCTAAAGGATGCCGAACGGCGGTGGCGCTTCCAACATGGTGGGTTGCCGGAGTTCGGCGCAACCATGAAGGACCACGCCTTCCTTGAGGCTCTCAACGCTGGGAGGTTGTCGGTGCCAATGCGCCCGGGGGTGCCAATGCGGATCGAGGTCCAGAGCCGCGAGGAACTGCACGGCGAAATATGGGAAGTCACGGAACGGGCGGTCAGTCGCGTGATCGAGCCTAGCGATCGAGGCCAGCCATCATTCGCTTTGCCGACTGAGCAGTAGATACAGCGTCAGCCCGAGCGCACAGGCTACGGCTATCATCCACGCCATCACTACGCTCGCGCGCTCGATCAGCGCGAGCGCACCGAATGATGCGAACGTCAGGGCAACAAGTGGCACCAGACCGGCGATCTTCCGCTTCAATGTCCGCTTGCGCTGGGTCATGTCGAACAGGTCGCACGCCGTAGCCCCCGGGTAAAGTTGCCCGACCATAGGCCGCGCTTGGTGCGGATTGGCCGAGTCATTGCAATCCGTAGCGTGGAGGCCATTGGCGAGCTTCCATAGCCGGATCGTCCACCCACTCGATGTCGATGTCGACGAACTCTTCGCACATCATGAATGACCCAAGTTCCTCCACCGTGATGTCGTCACCCCACGCGATCGGGCGTCGGATTCCGTCGACGGTGGCGACGATGCGCTGAGACCCGCCGGTGTAGCCGTACTGCTTGCTGATCCTGCTCATGCCGTATACCCCCCGTCCTGTGGTAGCGCGCGCGTTATCGGGTGTTGCCAGAACAGTCGTCGGTGAGCTCGCAAGGCCCGCTCGCATGTCGGATAGGGCCCGACCCAGATAGGCGCGAGCTGCGCCGTGGGGATGCCGAGCCGATGGAAGAACCCTGTCCTGCCGTTCCGTCGGCCATATTTCAGGTGCGGCATCGAGGTCACTCGGCCGCGACCGTGCAGGATGTGGTCTCCTGGAGATACTCGCGCTCCAGGTTGACCAGCACCGGGTCGTCAAACAAGTCCACGCGCGACAGCAGGTCGCCAAATCCGCGCACGAGGTCGTGACGGTCGTCTCCGATGGCGAGATAGGCCGCGTTCAGACGCTCGGTCGAATGCCACATGCCGAGCTCACCGCTGAATCGATACTCGGCAGCCTGACTCGCCGAACACAGGCTCGGCTTGCAATGTTGCGGTGTGGTCTTGGCGAGACCCAGCTTGAGCGACACCATCGAATCCACGCCCGGCTGCCATTCGCCAAGGTAGAACGCGACTAGGCTCGCCTTGATGGTGGAGACAATGTTGACCGACCGGCGCAGTTCCGCAGGCGTCCTGTCGCACACAGGACGTGGCCGAGCCTCAAGCGCGGCGGTTCGCTTCGCCAGATCACGCATGACAATCCTCCTTCGCTGGGAACGGCGCCGCGCAGATCCGGATCACGAAGCCGGCATCCTCCGGGGCTGGATCGAACTCGCCAATGATCGAAACCTTGCCGGGCTTCGTGGGCTGCCGCTTCTCGAGTTCTTCGATGCGGCGCGTGAAGTAGCGGTTCATGTTGGGCTCCCTTCCCTAGCTGGCAGTTCGTCGCGACGATTATGCGGCAACACGAGCAAGGCTGGTTGGCCGGGCGACACCCAAGCGACCCGGATCACGTGCGTGTCGTCGCCGGCATCGACTGCAGCGTCGTGCTCGTTCCACATGACGACGTAGCGCGGGATGTTGCTCTCGCGGCGTCCCTCGAGCGCGGCTAGCCGGCGGTTGAGCGCCGCGCTCACGCGTACAAGTCCCAAGGCTCGACATTGGCCCAAATTCGTTGCATCGAGGGCGCCGCGCGCTCAACCAGCGTTCGCCAGCCCGCCAAGCTGGCTTCGATCGTGCCACCGCCGGGCACGCCGTCCTCGCGCAGACGTTGCTCGTACACGACCGCCGCGGCGTCGATCTCAACTGGCGTCATGCCTGGTTGAGCCTGTCCAGCACGTGATTCGAGGCGGGCGAGGCGTTCAGCAATTCGCATCGAGGATCTCCAACTTCGCGGAAAGGTCGGCGGGTAGTGGCCGGCAATGCAGATCCATGATCCTTTTGATGCTGGCAGGACGCGGCGCGAACCGCATTGTCCAAGCGACATGCTCGGCCGGGCTGAATCGGCTGACCCGCTCGACCTGGGTCATCGTAGCCGCCGCGTCATCGAAGCCGGCTGCGTATTTGGCGAGTGTCGCGTCGACACGCTCTGCAGCGGCCACGCAGGCGGCAGCAAGGTCTGGCCGGTCACGGCGGCGTTCCTCCAAGCGGGCTATGCGTTCGTGCATCCTCATCATTTCGCGGTTCCCTTCTCCAGCGCCTCAATTCGCGCAGCCAAGTCGCCCGTCTCCACGGCGCGACGGTGCTGCTCCATGACAGCGGCGAAGGCCGTCGCCTCCGTCGGGGTGAGTTCGCCGCCGGCCATGGCCGTGATCACTGCGATGAGGACCGCCGGATGGTCTTGGGGGCTGGCGATCGGCGGCAGCTCGAACATGAGTGGCCGGTCCTTCCGCGGTGGCACCAAGCGCTCGAGGCAGAGGCGCAATGCCATCATGTCACCCGCCTTCGCCATCTCAATCGCCTTGCGGGTCAAGCCTTCTGCCTCGCCGTCGAGCAGCGCTTCAGCAGCCAACGTCGCGCGCGATCTGGCGCCGCGCGGCTTCCCCGGGTTGCCCGGCTTGAAGCGGCCGTCCTCCGTTTTTTCGGCGGGTTTACGGGGTTCGGTCATGAAGATTTGTCCATTGAGGTCACCAGGGCAAGGATGACGCATGCGATTGGGGCGGTAGACGGCGGGATGACGGCGGCGCCGACGGGACGGCACGCAGCAGGATCGGCGGGCACGCGGCGAGAGCTCGGCACGTCCATGGCCGACAGCGGCGGGCGGTGGCAGTCCGCCTTGGACCCCACCAAGAATGAAGCCCTCTTTATGTGTGGAACACATGAGAACACCTCACACCGATACAGGTGTTCCAGCAAACCCACGCTTTTCTGCCACGGAACACCCAGAACACCCGGAACACCCCATTCTAGAGGCCCGCGCATCGTGCTTTTCACCAAAGCGCTCACGATTCGCCCCCGACCGTCCAGATCGGCGGGGCGTCGTCCCTCATGCGGCGGTAGTGCCACCGCGCTTTCCCCGGCTGCGCGATCGTGGCGATTTGGCGACCGCGATCATCAACGTTGAAGGCAATCACGTTGCCGCCACGAATGTCGAGTATCAGACTGTGAACATCGGGCTCGGCCTGATCGAACCCGAACAAGCTCCCAATCGACCAACTCTCGATTGCCGTGTCGTCGTTCCAGCCCCATGCGAACTTGTGCGCGTCGAGGACGATCTGGGCCCACCGGGCAGGCTCGGCGACCGACGGACAATTCACGCGGTTGAGCCTGGCCAGGCCATCACGCCACGCGATCGGCACCCATCGATAGTCGCTGTCGCGGATCTGGGGAACGGTGAGGAGCACGCTGCGGGCCACCGTCTCGGGCTTATTAAAGATTTCCGGTGTTCCACGTGTTCTTGGTGTTCCGGCCGCAGAAATCAGCCGTTTTTCAGGGAACACCTCGTCGAAAATCGGGTGTTCCAGGTGTTCAGGTGCTCGGAAGGAAGTGGATTCCCCGGTGTCGTGCTTGCGGATCGAGGCGAACAGATCAGTCGCCATCGCCAAGGGCCCCCGCGTTGACGACGTAGCAGCGGGTCTTCGGAAGACCTGGCAGGTTGATCGACTGCGACCGCTTCGAAGCGCCAGGCACGAGAATGCCTTGGTCTACGAGGACATTGTTCACCCGCGTGATATCGTGGCCGGCGAACACTTCCTTCCAGGTCTCGGTCATGAACAGGTATTCCCGCACGGTGCGGGCGTCATCGCCGCGCTGATCGACCGCGTTCCTATAAAATCCTGCGCGGTTCAGGATCTGGCGATGAAATCCGTCCTCCGGTTCGATCATCGGGGCGAACCGCGAGTCACCGTGCGCTTCAATGAACAGGCGCAGTCGCTCGATGATGTTGCGGTCCTCGGCAGCACCCGTCCCGCCGCGACGCCGAATCCACGACTTGAACATGACGGCGGCGGCGCCGGTCGCTTCACCCTTCGGCCAAGGCAGGATGCCAAGCGCTATCGCCAGCTCACCAGCCGCGGCAACGAGGCCGAAGCGCCTAGCGCCGCGCTCGACCTGACCGTCCGCGCCGTCCGGGACGTAGGTCGAGCCGAACTCCGCCACACTGGCGGCGATAATATCGCCAACCTGGTCACGCAGTGCGGTCACCTCTTCGAGATACGCGAGCGCGGCGGTGCCGTAGAATTCGGCGGCGGCCGATTTGATCATTCGCGCGAACGCCTCCGGGGTCTCGGCCCCGCTGATACGCTCGAATACGCCCATGCCACGGCCCGCGTCGGCCGGCACGTCGAGAATGCGGACTTCCTGGCCAGCCTGCGGGGCGCGAGACGCTTTCGCCTCGCGGGCCAGATCAGCCAGACCAACCTCACCGGTGCTTAGGTACATGATACGCCAGCTGGCAGCGCTGCGACTGCCGCCGGCGCGTGTGGCTCGGGTCTTTCCTTGGCCATTGGCCAACATGTAGGCGACCTGTCCTGCCTCTTTCGGCTCGAGCTGCCCGAGCTCATCGAGGCACAGAAGGGTCTCAGAGTGCTGGACCGCGACGCCCTCCAGACCGTTGCCGGTCGCTTTCCAGGTCCGCATAAACGCCGAGGGCCCCCACACGCTTGCCGCGGCTTTTAGCGCTGTCGTCTTGCCAGAACTGGATGCGCCGACGAAGTTGACGCCACCGCCCTCCTCGGTTGCGGGCCCTAGGATTGGCCCGACGAACGCCGCTGAGACCATAAACACAAGCCGGCTATTGCCGATCGCAGGCAGCGCGACGTGTGTTTGCCACTCTTCCAGGGTCCCGGCGGATGCATATTGATGTGCCGCCGCGTCAGTGCTCTGGAAGAGAACCCGGTCCGCGGCGGTGTCGCCGAATGTGAGGTGGGGCAATGCGAACACGCCGTTCGACCATCCGACACGCGTAACAGCGCGTGACCGGCTAGGGGTGTCGACGCGCGCGAGAAATTCTAGCAATCGGCCTTTCGCCCTTGAATCGGTGCTGACGTCGAAACCGCGGGACAGCAGTTCTTCTCGGATGGCAGATCCGTCGCCGGCAAGCATGCCCTTCGGCATTGCCCAACGGTGCTGCACCCCGTCGCTGTCATTCCACTCGAGCAACAGGCCCCAGGATGTTCCCGCGACGTCCCGCGTCTTCGCGAGCACTTTCAGGCGACCGCAGATCCACAGGCGCCGCGTCTCGCCCTCCGTGTAAAATAGACCCTCCGGGGTGTTCTCGAAACCGAAAGGCATGATCGTGCCAGGGGCGTCCGTGTCGATCAGCGTGGAGTGTACCTGAACGAAATGGCTCGCCCGCTCCACGTCCCAGCCTTCAACCACTGCATCGGCAG
This sequence comes from Parasphingomonas frigoris, assembly GCF_036663815.1. Taxonomy (NCBI): domain Bacteria; kingdom Pseudomonadati; phylum Pseudomonadota; class Alphaproteobacteria; order Sphingomonadales; family Sphingomonadaceae; genus Parasphingomonas; species Parasphingomonas frigoris. The sequence continues at coordinate 576,302 of NZ_JAXOJQ010000002.1, forward strand.
CATCCCATCCATCGGAGCACTCAAGTTCGCGAAGGTCCAATATGCGGATAGAGGCGGCGTGGCCCTTCAGCTTCTCGATGATGTTTTCGGCAGCAATTGTGCCCGGCTGGTCCTCATAGGCCCGCTCCTGCCCGAAGACATCAAGTTGCCGATCGCGATCCGGCCAGATCAGCACATCCCGTCCTGCAAGCGTGCGCCAGTGCGATTGGCTAATCGCATTCGCGCCACCTTGCCACGACACGGCGACATGATCGGGCAACAGCGAACCTGCGGCATCCGCCGACTTTGCACCCTCCGCCACTACGACCGGCGCGTCGGGACGCTGGGCCAGTCGATCGAGACCATAAAGGGGTCGAGGAGCAGGCAGTCCTTTCGAACGCCACGCTTGCTTGTCACCCTCCTGGCAGAACGTGACCGGCATCACGTCCTTGCAACGCTTGCCATCTTCGAGATACTCGAAGCGGGCGTCATACCCGAGCAGGCACCCCGCCGCATCGCGATATTCCCATTTCTGGGTCGGCGCTCCGCCCTTTCCGGGAATCTTGAACGTGCAAGGCGGCGCGTCGTCGGGAACCGGGACAATCGGCACCTTCTGCGCCTTAGCGACATGCTTCGTTGCCGGTGCGGTGTCCGTTTCGGCGATCGGCGCGAAAGGATCTGCGAGCGCCATCATTGTCCGACCATTCGCTTGAGGTCTTTCGCCGCGGCGAGCTGGTCGCCCGCGTGAAACAGGTATGCTGCTAGGCTGATTGGGTCCCCGCCCCGCGCCTCCGCCACGGCGAAGTCGGCCCAGCGGCCCGTGCTCAAGTTGATTTTGAACGAACCGAGATCACCGTCCGCCCGCGTAGGGTTCCGGGCGGTGAACTCATTACCGCGCACCAGGCCGTCGGGCAGCCAGCGCTCGCAGATGGACTGCAGCCGTCCGAGGGCAGCGGTGTTGATCGCGTGAAAGTCCAATCTCTCGCGCTCGGCCAATGCCAACAGCCATTCGAACTGCGCGGCCGAAAGACGATCCCGACCCGCAACGCTGCGAAGGAATTCGACTTCGCGACTGGAATAAAGGTCGGCCTTCAGACGGCATGTCGCTACGGCGGTGGCAATCTGATTGGCCTGAGTTTCGTTCGACACCAAATCGACCCGCGCGCTCATGGCAACACCGTCGTCGGCTGGAGGAGCACGAAGTGCGTGCGATGAAGGTCGAGGCTGATGATGCCCGCACCTGTGTCGGCGGCGATATCGAGCGCCGTGCTTAGAGCCGCCGGATAGGGTTCGACCCCGGTCGCGCCGGTGATCATCGGGCCATAGGAATGCCACTGGCCACGATTGAGTTGCTCGAGGACGAGGTAGACGTCGGGGATCATGAGCCACCGCCGAACATGACGCCGTCGACGACTTCGGGCAGCACTGGTCGAGAGTGATCCGCCCAGATCATGCTCAAAAGCTGCCGAGCAGCCGCCGCCGTCGCGCTACGGTCGATGTGGGTGATGTGGCCCCCGCGCGAGACGATCTCGACAATCGTGTGGCGTGCGGTGTGGCGCAGGCGATACGCCGCGATTGGCGCGGGCAGATAGACTATGTTGCCCGCTTGCCGGAGATTGCTCCGGCGACGCCGGCCCTGCTCGCGCTGGAGAAGGTCCCGCCATGGTGCCGAACAGGCGAGCCGCGCTTTGGCGGCTTCGGCGTTCCCCTGGGTTCGATTGCACGCATGGGCAACGGTCATGACCGCACCTCGAACGCAAGGTCTGCGATCAGCGATGCCCGGCTCAGAGAGAGGGCGTAGCGCTCCGCAACGAATTGCGCTGCGAGGGAATTTTCTGTATGGAGGAGGACGTCGCCCGCGAAGTGACATCCGGTGCCCTGCCCTACCTGCTGAGTGGGGTGGGGCGCTCGCGTATTAGGCGAGCGTGCATGGGGATCGGGCATACCGTTACGCCGCCTCGCGCGCGCCGGTGGAGGTGAAAGCCTCGAGGTCGGCCAGGTAATAATACTGGCGCCCTCCCACTTTCCGAGCCTTCGGGCCGATCCCGCGAGAAAACCACTCAGCTAGCGTCTTGGGGCTACGGCCCAAGAACGCGGCGGCGTCAGCGCGAGAAACTCTCCCGTCGGGCAGCACACGTACGCGAACTTGATCGATCAACATGACGGTCTCCGTGGAACCAGATGTGACCCCACGATATGCTGGCGCTAATCAAGATGCAATAGCTTGGGGTCATTTTTGGCCCCATAGGTGTTGACGGGATGCGCCGGGAAGGTCTAGGTAAGTTCAGGGAGTTTTTTATGAGCCGCGAGCCAACAGAGGTAGTCCAACTTAAGCTGCGCTTCCGCGAGGAGTTGCGCATCAGTCTCGAAGAAGCGGCCGAGAGGGCTGGTCGATCATTGAACTCAGAAATCGTTGCGCGTCTTGAACGGACGTTTCGCGAGGACGAGGCAATGGGCGGCGCAGACCAAGCAGACGTCGTGGGCGTAATTGTCCACCTGATGAGCGCAGCATCCGAGTCGGTAGGCACAGCATGGCATCAGGACCACACAGCTTGGGAATACGTGAAATCGACGGTGGGCTTGCTCATGTCCGCTTTACAGCCTGATCCGCTGCCGACGTTAGAAGATCTCGTGTCACACGACGGGCTTGAGATCATAAAGCGCTGGGAAAACGAGCTAGGGCTCGAGCAGCGCGTCGGTCACATGCAAGCGCGGGAAGCAGAAGATCTGATGTTGAAGGAGAGAGTGATTGGTCGGCTGTCTCGCATTGAGCGCAAGCGGCTAAATGAACTCTTAGAAAATCCGCCCCGAGCAACGCCCCTGCCGGATATGTCGGATGCCGACATGGAAGGCTGGCAGCAGTTTTTACGCCAAGAGCAGGTCGGTAGCCGGGTGTGGGGGAGGTTAATGCCGATCGTCGGCATGGCCATGGCTCGGTTTGGAAAGGCCCCCTAGTGGCCCTTAAGTTTGCCAAGCTCACTCGTCCCGCGGTTCGCACACTCGCGCCAGGCGAGAAGATCGCCGAGCACGGAATCGTGGCAGAGCGCCAGGCGAACGGAGACGTCCGGTATAGCGTCAACGTCATGGTGGACCGCCAGCGCATCCACCGCGTCGTCGGACGCGAGAGCGAAGGCGTCACCCGCGAACAGGCCGAGCGCCTGATCGAGAAGCTGCGCACAGAGGCGCGCGAGGATCGACTCGATCTGCCGACCGGCCGCAAGCTGCACAGGACGGTGGCGGAGGCCGCGACTGAATATCTGGAAAAGATGGAGCAGAGCGGCGGCAAAGATCTGAAGAACAAACGCCGCCATCTCGACCAGTACCTAGTCCCTCTCCTCGGTGCCGAACGCCTCGACAAGCTCAGCACCTTCGGGCTCCAGATCTATCGGAAGAAGCGCGTCGAGGCAGGCGCCAAGGACGCGACCGTGAACCGCGAGTTCTCGACGCTGCAGCACCTGCTTAACCGCGCCGCGTCGAAGGGTTGGAAGTGGATCAAGAGGGAGGATGTCCCGGAGATTCCAAAGGCACGCGAAGAGCGGAAGAAGATCCGAATCCTCACCCCTGAGCAGCAAGCTCGTCTGTTGCAGGGCGCTATTGCCGACCAGGATGGCCGGACTTGGCTATTCGTGATGTTCGGAATGAACTGTGCCATGCGGCACAGCGAGATCGTCGCCCGCCGCTACGACGAGATCGACTTCGATCACTGCCGCATCTGGATCGACAAGGCCAAGGCCGGCGAACGCGAGCAGCCCATCACGGTCGCACTACGGGACGCGCTACTAAGCCAGCGCAAAATGGAGAAGGACAAGAACGGCTGGATTTTCCCAGCGGCCCGCGTCGGCGGCAAGACGCCGCACCGAGGCGACATGCGCGGTCAGTTCACCCGTGCCGTCATCCGCGCTGGGCTCGACCCAGCCTTCTGCACGCCGCACGTCATGCGCCACACCGCCATCACGGCGCTGGTGAAACAGAAGGTCGACGTCCCGACGATCCAGAAGATCAGCGGGCACAAAACCGCGGCGATGGTCCTCCACTACGTCCATATTTTCGGCGAGCATATCGACGACGCGATCGGCGGGCTCAACATCGGTATTCCTGGCGCTGTTACACCAGAACTACACACGGCGGTCGAAGTTGTGCCTGACGCCTCGACGTCAGTTGTCCCCATAAAGCGCCGTAAAACAGCAGCTTAAGGGGTGGTGGACAGGGTAGGGTTCGAACCTACGTAGGAGAAACTCCGGCAGATTTACAGTCTGCTGCCTTTAACCACTCGGCCACCTGTCCCCAGGTGCGCTCCGAAAAGCGAGGCGTGCCAATGCCGACCGCATCGGCGCGTGTCAACGGCTATAGCGTCGCTTTCGCGATCAAATCGCGCAAGGCTTGCACGCGCGGCGTCGGGCGCATACCCGTGGCGGCACTATTCGCGCCCCAGTGGCCTTGTCGATCCGAAGGTTCTCGTAATGCAGTCTCTCCCCCTCCCCACGCGCTTTATCGGCGGAAACGCCTGATGGCCGGCCGTCGCGGACATCGCCCGTCGCAGGCTCCGGCGGGGCGTCCCCGCTTCTGGGGCCGCCATGCCGTCACCGCCGCGCTCGAAAATCCCGAGCGCGTCGTGCGGAAGATCTGGGCGACGCGCGAGGCGATCGCCAATATCGATTTCGATCCCGCCATCCCGATCGTCTACGCGCAGGTGACCGATCTCGCCCGCCTCGTGCCCGGCGACGCGCCGCATCAGGGGCTGGTGATCGAGGTCGATCCGCTCGAGGACATCTGGCTCGCCGACCTGCTCCAGCAGGGTGAAGGCGACCAGCGCCCGCTGCTGATCCTCGACGGCGTGACCGATCCGCATAATGTCGGCGCGATCCTGCGTTCGGCCGCGGCGTTCGATGCGCTCGGCATCGTCACGCCCGACCGCAACGCGCCGCCCGAATCGGGCACGATCGCGCGCTCGGCCTCGGGTGCGCTCGAGACGGTGCCGTGGGTGCGCGTGACCAACCTGGCGCGCGCGCTCGAAGAGATTGCCGAGGCCGGCTTCTGGCGGATCGGGCTGACCGGCGATTCGAACCAGACGCTCGCCAAGGCGATGGGGACGCAGCGCATCGCGCTCGTGCTCGGCGCCGAGGGCGAAGGGATGCGGCAGAACACCGCGGCGCATTGCGACGAACTCGCCAAGCTGCCGATCTCGGACAAGATCGAGAGCCTCAACGTGTCGAACGCGGCGGCGATCGCGCTGTATGCGGTGTCGACGCGGTAACGCGCCGCTGGATCTATCGCCCCGTCACCCTCGCGAAAGCGAGGGTCCCGCTGCTTCTTCGACTTGCGGAGCGAGGCAGCGGGATCCCCGCTTTCGCGGGGATGACGGGGGGAGTGCTTAGTCCTCCGCCGCGATCGTGACCTTGAGGCCATCAAGCGCATCGGTCATCGGCAGCTGGCACGACAGGCGCGAGGTCGCGGTGCGATCGGCCGACGAATCGAGCAGATCATTCTCGTCTTCGCTCATCTTGGGGAGTTTGTCCGCAAACTCCGGGTCGACATGGACGTGGCAGGTGGCGCACGAGCAGCAGCCGCCGCACAGCGCCAGGATCTCGTCGATCCCGGCGTCGCGGATCACTTCCATCACCGAAAGGCCGGCTTCGCCCTCGATTTCGCGCTCTTCGCCCTCACGGGTCACGACGATAAGCTTGGGCATTGACGGTCCTTTGCGATAGCGATTTCTCAACCGCCATGCCGCCAGACGCGGCGCCGATCAAGGGATCACCGCATGGGCCTGAGCGCCGACCAGTTGAAGACCGCCATGGATGCGCTGGCGCAGCGCGAGCCCGCCTTTGCCAAAGCGATGGCGGCGGTGGGCTATCCCGCGCCGCGGATTTCGCCGCGCGGCTATGGCACGCTGCTGCGCACGATCATCGGGCAGCAGGTCAGCACCAAGGCCGCGCAATCGGTGTGGCACAAGCTCGAGGGGATCATCGGCGATCTCGAGGACCCCGCCAACGTGACGCGCGCGAGCGACGAGCAATTGCGCGAGGCCGGGCTGTCGCGGCAGAAAGCCGGCTATGCGCGCAGCCTCTCGGCATTGGTGGCGAGCGGCGAACTCAATTTGGCCAATTTGCCCGCCGACGACGAGGAAGCGATCGCCAAGCTCGTCGCGGTCAAGGGGATCGGGCGCTGGTCGGCGGAAATCTATCTGCTGTTCGCCGAGGGGCGGCTCGACATCTGGCCGGCGGGCGACCTCGCGGTGCAGATCGAGATCGGGCGGATCCTCGGCCACGAGGCGCGGCCGAGCGAGAAGCTGGTGCGCGAACTCGCCGAACCGTGGCGCCCGCACCGCGGCGCGGCCGCGATCTTCGCGTGGTATCACTACCAGAGCAACATGAAGGTGATTTGATGGCCAAAGCAGACCGCCTCGCCCGGATGGACGAGCGCCGATTGGAGACCGAGGCAGACTATCACGCACTGCTGCTGAGCGCGTTGCAGCAGACCGCCGCCGGGCAGCTGAAGCTGTTCGGGCACGGTAAGGACAAGGCCCAGATCGCCAAGGCGGCGCCGATCGTCGCCGAGCTGACCGAGCTCGGCGAGACGATCGACCAGCTGCGCGACCAGTTGCAGATCGAGCCCTTCGCGCTGCACGCGCGCTTCCTTGCCTCGCGCGGCGCGGTCAGCGCACATGCGGTCGGCGAACCGAAACAGGCGCAGGCCTGGCTGGATCAATGGACGGAGACTCCCGCATGAGCGGCAAATGGAAATTGGGGATCATCGGCGGCTCGGGGCTGTATGCGATCGATGCATTGCAGAATCCCGAATGGCGCCGCGTCGACACGCCGTGGGGCGAACCGTCCGACGAATTGCTGTTCGGCTCGATCGGCGACGTCGAGCTGGTCTTCCTGCCGCGCCACGGGCGCGGACACCGGATCAGCCCGTCCGAGCTCAACTTCCGCGCCAATATCGACGCGCTGAAGCGCAGCGGCTGCACCGACCTGATCGCGATCTCGTCGATCGGGTCGCTGCGCGAGGAATTGCCGCCGGGGCATTTCGTGGTGGTCGACCAGTTCATCGACCGCACCGTCGCGCGGACGTCGAGCTTCTTCGGCACGGGAATGGTCGCGCACGTCTCGATGGCCGAGCCGGTCTGCCCGCGCCTGTCGGCCTTCGCCGCGGAAGCCGTGCATGCCGCGGGCGGGACGGTCGCCAAGGGCGCGACTTATCTGGCGATGGAGGGGCCGCAATTCTCGAGCCGCGCGGAGAGCCTGCTGTACCGGCAATGGGGCGCCGACGTGATCGGGATGACTGCGATGCCAGAGGCCAAGCTCGCGCGCGAAGCGGAGCTGCCCTACGCGCTGATCGGGATGGTCACCGATTATGATTGCTGGCGCGAGGAAGCCGCCTTCGTCGAGGTGCATGAAGTGATCAAGCAGATGGGCGCGAACGGCGCGATCGCGCGCAAGACGATCGCCGCTTTGGTCGCCGCGCTGCCGGCCGAGCGGACCGCGTCGCCGCTCGACACCGTGCTCGATTACGCGCTGATCACCGCTCCCGAGGCGCGCGATCCAGCGGTGCTGGCGATGCTGGACGCCGTGGCCGGGCGGGTGCTCTGAGCTTCTAAGCCCCTCCCCTTCAGGGGAGGGGTTGGGGTGGGGAAGTAACGGACGCCGCGCTCTGCGAGGCATCCCCCACCCCCATCCCCTCCCCTGAAGGGGAGGGGCGCCATCAAATTGAGACGACCCGCTCGGCCTCTTCGAGATGCAGCCGCTCGACCATCTCGCCGTCAACCCGGATCGCGCCTTTGTCGGCATTCTCCGGCAGCGCGAACGCCGCGATCACCGCTTGTGCCCACGCCACCCGCGCGGCCGACGGCGCAAAGGCGCGGTTGGCGGGCGCGATCTGCGCGGGGTGGATCAGCGTCTTGCCGTCGAAGCCGAACGCCGCGCCCTGCGCGCATTCCGCCGCGAGCTCGGGCGAATCGGCCAGCACGTTCGAAACACCGTCGAGCGCGATCAGCCCATGCGCGCGCGCCGCGGTGACGATCGCAGTCAGGTGCGGCAGCAACGGCAGCCGGTCCGCACCCGGCGTGCAGCGCATCTCCTTGGCAAGATCGTTGGTCCCCGCGACCAGACCCGCCAGCCCAGGCGCCGCGACGATCGCCGGCAGCGCGAGCATCGCCGCGCACGTCTCGATCATCGCCCACAGCGGTACGTCGCCCAACAGCGCACGCGCCAGCGCGAGATTGGCCGGCGCCGAAACCTTGGGCAGCAGGACCGCGTCGAAGCCGGCATCGGCCGCCGCATGGCAATCCGCCGCGCCCCACGCAGTATCGAGCCCGTTGACGCGCAGCACCAGCAGCCGGTCGCCAAAGCCACCCTCCGCCGCGACGACGATCGCCTGCTCGCGCGCCTCGGCCTTCCTCTCGGGGGCGACCGAATCCTCGAGATCGAGGATCACCGCATCGCAGTCGAGCCCGCGCGCCTTGACGATCGCGCGCAGGTTCGACGCGGGCATGAACAGAGCGCTGCGGATCGCGCTCACGGCGCGGGCGTCACCGGATCGCGCCGCACCGGCACCGGCGCATCTTCCCAGCCGCCGCCGAGCGCCTTGAACAGGCTGATCTGCGCATCGGTGACCGCCGCATCGGATTGCGCAAGCGCGGCCCGTGCGCTGGCGCGATCGCGCTCTGCCTCGATCAACAGCAGGAAGCTGTCCGCCCCATAATCGAAGCGCAATTGCGACAGCTTGGCCGCACCGCTGCTCGACGCCTCGGCACGGCGCAGCGCGGTGTTGCGATCGAGCGCGCCGGCATAGCGTGCGAGCGCCTGCTCGACCTCCTGCAGCGCAGTCAACACGGCGCGGTCGAAGCTCGCGAGGCTGCCATCGGCGCCGGCCCGCGCCTGGCGGATCCGCGCGCGCGCGATCGTCTGGTTGGGGAAGCTCCACGAGATGAGCGGGCCGGCCGAATAGGTCACCGCGCTGCTCTTGAACAACTGGCTGCCGCGCTGGGCGTTGAGGCCGATCGAGCCGAGCAACTGGATCTTGGGATAGAGATCGGCGGTCGCGATGCCGATCCGCGCGGTATCGGCAGCGAGCGTGCGCTCGGCCGCACGCACGTCGGGGCGGCGCGCGATCAGCGCGGCACCGTCGCCGACCGGCAGCACCGCAGCGATCCGCGGCGGCGCCTTGCAGGCATCGGCGGCGGCGTCGACCTGCTCGGGCGGCAGTCCGGTCAGCACGGCGAGCGCATAGAGCGACGCGCGGCGTTCGGCCTCGAAGCCGGGGATCGTCGCCTGCGTCTGCGCGAGCAGCACGTCAGCGCGCTGCACGTCGCGGCGCGTGCCGCGGCCGGCATCGAACAGCGTATTGGTCAGCGCGAAGGTGCGTTGCTGTAGCTGGACGGTCTCGAGCGCGACCGCCCGCTGCGAGGCATTGCCGCACGCGCTGGCATAGGCGCGCGCGGTCTCGGCGGCGACCGAGACGCGCGCCGCATCGAGCTGCGCCTGCGCCGCCTGCACGTCGCCGCGCGCCGCCTCGATCGCGCGCGTGATGCCGCCGAACAGGTCGATCTCGTACGAGGCGTCGAAGCCGAGCTTGAAGCTGTTGTACTGGAAGGTCTGCGGCGTAGCAGCAGCGCCGGTGCCCGTCCCCGTCCCCGTCCCCGTCCCCGTGCCGGCGCCGGCGCCGACACCCGCGCCGCCGAGCCCCGCGCTGGCGAGATTGGCCTGCCCGCGCGTATATTGCGCATTCGGCCCCGTCGTCGGCAGCCGCGCGCCGCGCTGTTCGTCGAGCACGGCACGCGCACGCGCGAGGTTGGCCGCGGCGACGCGGATGTCGCTATTGTGCGCGAGCGCGTCGCTGACCAGCCGATCGACGACCGGATCGTTGTAGAGCCGCCACCAATGGTCGGGCAGCGGGGTCAGCGCGACCGCCGCGCTCTTGCCGCCCTCGACGAAGCCGCCGCCGGTCGCCGCGACGGGGGTCGTCGGCGGGGTATAGTTCGGGCCGACGACGCAGCCCGAGAGCGCCAGCGCCGGCAACACGGTCACGATATGCTTCATGCCGGCGTCTCCTCGGGCGGCGGAAGGCGCTTGGGCGCCGTTTCCTTCCGGCGCGGCATCTTCGCCGCGACCCAATCGCCGAAGGTCCGGCTGATGACATAGAAAGCCGGCGTGAACAGCAGGCCGAAGGTCGTCACGCCGATCATTCCGAAGAACACAGCGACGCCGAGCGCCTGGCGCATCTCGGCGCCCGGCCCGGTGCCGATCACCAGCGGCAGCACGCCGAGGATGAAGGCGATCGAGGTCATCACGATCGGGCGCAGGCGCTGCTCGGCGGCGTGGATCGCGGCCTCATGCATCTCCATCCCGGCATCCTCGTTCTGGCGCGCGAACTCGACGATCAGGATCGCATTCTTCGCGGCAAGGCCGATCAGCACGACGAGGCCGATCTGCGTCAGGATGTTGTTGTCGCCGCCGAAGATGTTCACCCCGACGATCGCGGCGAGCAGGCACATCGGCACGATCAGGATCACCGCGAGCGGCAGCACGAGGCTCTCGTAATTCGCCGCGAGCAGCAGGAAGACGAACAGCACGGCGAGCCCGAACACCAGCACCGCGGTGTTGCCCGCCTGCTGCTGCTGGAAGGCGAGCTCGGTCCACTCGAACGCCATCCCCTTGGGCAGCGTCTCGCCCGCCAGCCGCGCCATCGTCTGGAGCGACTGGCCCGACGAGTAGCCGAGCGCGGTGTCGCCCTGCAGTTCGGCCGAGGGATAGAGGTTGTAGCGCACGACGCGATACGGCCCGCTGTCGTTCTTGAGCGTCATCACCGAATCGAGCGGCACCATGTTGCCCGCCGCCGAGCGCGTCTTGAGGTGCCCGACGTCCGACGTCTGGTCGCGATACGGCGCGTCGGCCTGCGCCGTCACGCGGAAGGTGCGGCCGAGATAGTTGAAGTCGTTGACGTAGGTCCCGCCGAGATAGGTGCCGAGCGTCGAGAAGACGTTCGCCACCGGCACGCCGAGCTGTTCGGCGCGCTCGCGGTCGACGTCGGCCGACAGCCGCGGGGTGCGCGTGTTGAAGGTGGTGAAGGTGCTGATCAGCCCTGGCGTCTGGTTCGCCTTCATCATCATCGCGAAGGCCGCGCCCTCGAGCGCCTTGTAGCCGAGGTTCGAGCGGTCCTCGATCAGCATCTTGAAGCCGCCGCCCGTGCCGATCCCGCGCACCGGCGGGGGCGGCACGACGAGCAGATTGCCGCCGTGGATCGCACTGAACGCGCCGCGCATCTCGTTGGCGATCTCGTTGGCGTTCTTGCGATCGCCGAACGCCTTCAACGGAATGAACATCGCGCCGGCATTCGGCGCGGTCGAGAAGGTCGCGCCGTCGAGCCCGGCGAAGGCGACCGTGGTCAGCGTCGCCGGATTCTTGAGCGCGATCGCATTGGCCTGGGCCATCACCTCCGATGTGCGCTGGAGCGACGAGCCCGGCGGCAGCTGGATCACCGCGATCAGATAGCCTTGGTCCTGCGCCGGGATGAAGCCCGACGGCGTGGCATAGAGCCGCCAGCCGGCCAGCCCGATCAGGCAGGCATAGACGATCCCGACCAGCGCCAGCGCGCGCACTGCGCGTGCGGTGAACCTGCCGAAGCGCTGGCTGATCTTCTCGAACCCGCGGTTGAAGCCGCGCGCGAACCTGGTCGGCCAGCCGAGCACGCCGGCGCGCGGCTCGGCATCGTGCTTGGGCTTGAGCAGCAGCGCGGCGAGCGCGGGCGACAGCGTCAGCGAGACGAACGCCGAGATCACTGCCGCCGACACGATCGTCAGCGCGAACTGCTGGTAGAATTGCCCCGAAATGCCGGGAATGAAGCTGGTCGGGATGAACACCCCGCACAGCACCAGCGAGATCGCGATCAGCGCGCCGGACACTTCGTCCATCGTCTCGTGCGCCGCTTCGCGCGGGCTGAGGCCTTTTTCCTCCATTAACCGCTCGATATTCTCGACCACGACGATCGCGTCGTCGACGACGATGCCGACCGCGAGGATCAGCCCGAACAGCGAGAGGTTGTTGAGGCTGAAGCCGAACGCCGCGAGCATCGCCAGCGACCCAACGAGCGAAACCGGCACCGCGATCAGCGGCACGATCGTCGCGCGCCAGCTCTGCAGGAACAGCAGCACGACCAGCGCCACCAGCACGATCGCCTCGACCAGCGTGTGATACACCGCCTCGATCGACGCCTGGATATATTCGGTCGGGTTGTACGGGATCTGATATTGCATCCCCGGCGGGAAGCTTTTCGAGGCCTCGGCGATCACCGACTTGACCGCGTCGGCGGTGGTCAGCGCGTTCGATCCGGGCAGCTGGGTGATCGCGAGACCGATCATCGGCTTGCCGCCGAGCACCGCGTTGATCCCGTAATCCTGCGCGCCGAGCTCGACCCGCGCGACGTCGCGCAGACGCGTCAGCCGCCCCTGGTCATCGCGCTTGACGATGATCTGGCCGAATTCCTCGGGGCTGCTGAGTCGTCCCTTGGTCTGGATGCCGAGCTGGAAGGCGGTGCCGCCCTGGTTGAACGGCGGCTGCCCGACCGATCCGACCGCGACCTGCGCGTTCTGCGCGCGGATCGCGGCGACGATCTCGTCGGTCGTCAGGTTGCGCGACGCGGCGAGATCGGGGTTGATCCACACGCGCATATTGTAGTCGCGGCCACCGAACGCGCGCACGCCGCCGACGCCGGGGATTCGCGCCATCCGGTCGATCAGCTGCGTCGTCGCATAGTTGGAGACATATTGCTGCGACAGCGACCCGTCGGGCGAGGTCAGCGCGATCACCATCAGGATGTCGGGCGAATTCTTGGCGACCGTCACGCCGACGCGGCGGACGTCGTCGGGCAGACGCGGCTCGGCGGTCGAGACGCGGTTCTGCACCAGCACCTGCGCCTGGTCGACGTTGACGCCCTGCTTGAAGGTCACCGTGATCGACAAGGCGCCATCGCCGGTCGACGAGGAGGACATGTAGATCATGTTCTCGACGCCGTTGATCGATTCCTCGAGCGGCGCGGCAACCGTTTCGGCGAGCGTCTCGGCATTGGCGCCGGGATAGGTCGCGGTCACGACGACGGTCGGCGGCGCGATCTCGGGATATTGTGCGACCGGGAGCCCCGGATAGGCGACGACCCCGAACACGACGATCAGGATCGACAGGACCGCCGCGAAGATCGGGCGCTCGATGAAGAAATGGGGGAACTTCACGCGCCGTTACTTCGCCGTCGCATCGGATGCGGGCGGCGCGGAATCGGGTTGCGTGGCAGGCGCGGTGTTGGCCGCGCGCGGCTTCATCACGCTCATCACCGCCTTGACCGGCATTCCCGGCTGGAGCGTGGTGATGCCTTCCACCACGACATGCTCGGTCTTGGCGAGCCCCGACTTGATGACGCGCAGGCCCTCGACCTGCGGACCGGTCTCGACCGGGCGCTGGATCGCCTTGCCGTCCTTGCCGACGACATAGACGAGCTTGCGCGTCTGATCGGTGATCACCGCCTCGTCGGGCACCAGCAGCGCGGCATAGGTGCCCGAACCGAGCAGCCGCGCTCGGCCGAACAGGCCGGGGGTGAGGAAGCCGTCGGGGTTGGCGATCACCGCATGCGCGCGGATCGTGCCCGAATTGGGGTCGACCGCATTGTCGACGAATTCCATCCGCCCGTGCCAGCGATAGCCGCTTTCGTCGGCCAGCTGGACGTCGACGGGATTGGGCGTGTTGCGCGACGAGCCACGCTCGCCGGTCTTCGCCTGGCGCAGATATTTGAGGTAGAAGCTTTCGGCGCCGTCGAACGAGAACCAGATCGGGTCGGTCGACACGACGCGCGTCAGGATCGTCGTCGCCTCGGTCGCGTAATTGCCCTTGCTCACGCGGCGGTCCGACACGACGCCGGTGATCGGCGAGCGCACCGTGGTGAAGCCGAGGTTGAGTTGCGCCGCCGCGACATTGGCATTGGCCGCGCCGAGATCGGCCTGCGCGCTGCGCACCGTCGCCAGCTTGGTCTCATATTCTTCCTTGCTGATCGCCTCGGCGGCCAGCAACTTGTCGGCCCGCGCCAGCTCGGACCGCGCATTGGTCAGCGCGGCCTGCGCCTTGGCGGTCTGCGCGCGGGCCTGGGCGAGTGTGGCCTGGTAGGGCCGCGGATCGATCGTGAACAAGGCCTGCCCGGTGCGCACGCGCTGGCCGTTGGCGAACAGCACCGATTCAATCGTGCCCGAGACGCGCGGGCGCAGCTCGACATCCTGGATCGCCTCGAAACGCCCGACATATTCGTCCCAGTCGACGACGTTGCGCTGGAGCGGCGCGGCGACGGTGACCTGTGGCGGTGGGGGCGCGGGCGGAGCGCTTTTGGAGCACCCTGCAAGGACGAGCAGAGCACCACCCATCAGGATCGAGCGCATCGGGCTCGGAAGCATCGTCATCGGCGTCAGTCCCCACGAACTGCGTGGCTTTACGCCAACTCCGTCGCAGCGACCCTGCTCGCCACGACTGGTCTGCACAGTGTTGCCGACAAAATGCGATCGCTCATGCTGCATTGCAAGAGGGTCTGCGAAAAACGCTGCGCCGCGGCGTCTAGCGCGGGACCACCGCCCCGCCCTTCATCACCCAGCCGACCTTTTGCACCGCCGCGATCTCGCGCGTCGGATCACCGCGCACGGCAATGAGATCGGCGAGCAGGCCGACCTTGATCGCGCCGCGATCGGCAAGGTGGAAATAGCCGGCATTGCCCGAGGTGGCGGCGATCACCACCTGCGCGACCGGCATGCCGGCCCCCACCATCAGGACCATCTCGCGCGCATTGTCGCCATGCGCGAAGACGCCGACATCGCCGCCCATGCAGATCGGCACGCCGGCGGCCCGCGCCAGCGCAAAGGCGGTGCGGCTCTGCGCCACGGCCTCGGGGACCGGCGCACTCCCGCTCCAGCCGCGATAACGCGCGACCGCATCCGACGCGGCGAGCGTCGGGCACAAGGCGATATGGCGCGCCGCCATCGTGCGGAAGATCTCGGCGGTGCCGCCGTAGCCATGCTCGATCGTGTCGACGCCTGCAGCGATCGCACGGCGCATCCCCTCGGGCGTCGCGGTGTGGACCGCGACCGTGCGCCCGGCATCGTGCGCCGCCTCCACCGCGGCCTTCATCTCCGCCGCCGAAAAGGTCGGGCGGCTCGGCTCCCCCGGCCCCCAGCGATAGTCGCCATAGAGCTTCACCACGTCGGCCCCCGCCGCGATCTGCGCGCGGACGACGCGGACGAGGTCGTCGCTGCCGCTCGCTTCCTCGGCGCCCTGCGGGATGGCGAGTCCGGGCTCGAACCCCTTGGGGCCATAAGCGCCCTTCGCAACGATCGCGCGCGTCGCGACGATCAGCCGCGGACCGGGCACGATCCCGCTCGCGATCGCCTGGCGCAGGCCGACATCGGCATAGCCCGCCCCCTCCGTGCCGAGATCGCGCTCGGTGGTGAAGCCCGCGAGCAGCGTCGCTTTCGCCTGCACCACCGCGCGCGCGGTGCGCAGCGCGAGCGGCTCGTGGAGTACCTGGTCGTCCCAGCTCGTCTCGTCATAGGGATGGAGAAAGAGGTGGCCATGCCCCTCGATCATCCCCGGCATCAGCGTTTCGCCGGGCAGGTCGATCGTTTCGGCGCCTGCGGGCACGGCCAGATCAGGCCCGACCGCGACGATACGATCGCCGCGCACCAGCACCTGCCAGCCGGGATGCGCGACCGGATCGACGCCGTCGAACACCGCCGCCGGGCGCAGCACCGTGGTGCGAACCGGTGCGGGCGTCGGCGCGGCGGCGACGAGCGCGAGCAGCAAAAGGGCAGTCACGGATTTCATCGCGGCGTCTCCATGGGCGATTGTCGCCACCGACGATGCCCGATAGCTTCCGCTGCATGGATAGACTGACCCGCTCCCCGCGCAACCTGCTCGCTCTGTCCGCCGTGCTGCTGATCGCAGCCGCGCCGGTGCCCGCCCCCGTGGCCGACGAGACCGCCCGCTGGCGCGCCACAGCGGCGCGCGTCACGATCACGCGCGATACGTGGGGGATCGCGCATGTCGTCGGCAAGAGCGATGCCGACGCGGTGTTCGGCGCAATCTATGCGCAGGCCGAGGATGATTTCAGCCGGATCGAGGCGAACTATCTGACCGCGCTCGGCCGCACCGCCGAGGCGCAGGGCGAAGCGGCGCTTTGGGCCGATCTGCGCCAGCGGCTGTTCGTCGACCCGGCGGTGCTCCAGGCGCAGTATCGCAAGAGCCCCGTCTACCTTCAGAAACTGATGACGGCGTGGGCCGACGGGCTGAACTACTATCTTGCGCGCCACCCCGGCGTGCATCCCAAGGTGCTCACGCGGTTCGAGCCGTGGATGGCGCTGTCCTTTACCGAGGGTAGCATCGGCGGCGACATCGAGCGGATCTCGCTGCCCGATCTCGCCGCATTCTACGGCGGCAAGAGCGTCGTCGTCGCAAGCGAGGATGCAGGGCCGCTCCCGCGCGAGCCGCGCGGATCGAACGGCATCGCGATCGCGCCCAAGAACACCGTCGACGGCCACGCGCTGCTGCTGATCAACCCGCACACCAGCTTCTATTTCCGCGCCGAACTGCAGATGACGAGCGGCGAAGGGCTCAACGCTTATGGCGCCTCCACCTGGGGACAGTTCTTCATCTATCAGGGCTTCAACGCGCAGGCCGGGTGGATGCACACCTCGTCGGGCGTCGACAATGTCGACAGCTTTGCCGAGGATATCAGCCGGCCGCGCGGCATTCCCTCGTATCGCTACGGTCGCACGATCCGCCCACTCACGCCGTCGCGCGTGACGCTGTCCTATCGCCAGCCCGACGGCACTATGGCGACGCGCGGCTTCACCACCTATGCCTCGCCGCACGGACCGATCATCGCCGAGCGCGGCGGCAAGTGGATCGCGCAGAGCCTGATGTGGAAGCCCGTCCCCGCGCTCGAGCAGAGCTGGCTGCGCACCAAGGCGCACGATCTGGCGAGCTACATGCAGGTCGCCGAACGCAAGGCCAATTCTTCGAACGACACGCTGTTCGCCGATACCAAGGGCGAGATCGCCTATCTCCACCCGCAATTCGTGCCGGTCCGCGACGATCGCTTCGATTATGCGCAGACCGTCGACGGCGCCGATCCGGCGACCGACTGGAAGGGGTTGCACAGCGTCGCGTCGCTGCCCAACGCGATCAACCCCGGGGTCGGCTGGGCACGCAACACCAATGATTCGCCATGGGGCGCCGCCGGGCCCGACAGCCCGCGGGCGAAGGACTATCCGCGCTACATGGACACGTTCGGCGAGAATCAGCGCGGCGTGCATGCCGACCTGCTGCTGAAGGGACGCCATGATTTCACGCCCGAGCGGCTGATTGCCGCCGCCTATGACAGCTACATGCCCGCCTTCGCGACGCTGATCCCGCCCTTGCTCAAGGCGTATGACGCGCTGCCGGCGGGCGACCCGCGCCGCGGAAAACTGGCCGGGCCGGTCGGCGTGCTGCGCGGCTGGGACTATCGCTGGGGCGCCGATTCGGTCGGCACGACGCTCGGCGTACTGTGGGCCGGGCGGATGTGGCGCGACGTCGGCAGCTTCGTCCAGGCCGAGCAGATCAACGTCCCGCGCTACATCGCGACCAGCGTGACCGACACCCGCAAGCTCGAGGCGCTCGGCGAGGCGGCCGACCAGCTGGTGCGCGACTTTGGCGACTGGCGGATCGGCTGGGGCACGATCAACCGCTTCCAGCGGCTCGACGATTCGATCGAGCCGCATTTCGATGACGCCGCCCCGAGCATCCCCGTGCCCTTCGCCTCGGCGCAATGGGGCAGCCTCGCCTCGTTCGGCGTGCGGCCGTATCCGGGCACCAGGAAGCTCTACGGATCGAGCGGCAACAGCTTCGTCGCGGTGGTCGAATTCGGCCCGCGGCTGCGCGCCTGGGCGGTGACTGCGGGCGGCGAGAGCGGCAATCCGACCTCGCCGCATTTTACCGACCAGGCCGAACGCTATGCGGCGGGCGCGCTACGCCCGGTCTATTTCTATCCCGAAGACGTCGCGGCACATGCGCTCGGCCGCTACCATCCGGGCGAGATCATGCCGATCGCGCATCACTGAGCCCCGCGTGGTCACCAGCCGACCGACATCCCCAGCCGCACGTTTCGCGGCCGCAGCGGCGTGGTCTGCTCGCGCGAGGCGAGGATCGTCGGATTGCCGAGCGCGAAGCGGTTGGCGCTGGCATTGGCGAGATTGTCGCCGCTGAGCGTCACGTCGACATTGCGCCAATGCCAGCCGAGCTGCGCATCGAGCATGCCATATTTGCCCTGGCTGACGTCGAGAAAGTCGCCCGTGCCGAGCACCGAACGCCCGACATAGCGCCCCGACGCGCCGACGCTGAAGGTCGACGAGCGCCCATGCGTCCAGCGATAGCTCAACCCGGCATTGCCCAAGAATGCCGGGGTTTCGGGCAGCCGCCGATTGGCCTTGACCGACGATTGCGCGAGCGGGCCATCGACGACGTTGTAGGTGTAGAGAAAGGCGAAGGTGGCGTGGAGCCCGCGCAGCGGGACATAGTCGCCCGACGCCTCGATCCCCGCGATATCGGCATTGCCGATATTGGCGGTGTAGGGCTGTCCGCGGCGCGTGTAGAGATCCGCCTGGATGTCGCGCCAGCGTGCGTAGGAGCCCGCCACCGTGAGCTCGAGCCCGGTCGTGCCGATGCGCTGCTTGCGCAGACCGAGCTCGCCGACGACGATCGAGTCCGATCCGAAATCCTGCACGCGGCCGATCCCGGCGGCGACGGCGAGGCCGCCGGTGCGATAGCCCGACTGCAACCGCGCGAACACCGCCACGCGCGGCGCCACCAGCCACGACAGCGCCAGCGTCGGATCGATCCGGCGTGTCGCGCGGCCCTTGACGAAGCTGTTGCTGCGCGGCGTGACCGACGGCTCGCCGTCGGTCCGCGCGGCGGTGAGGCGCGCGCCGGCGGTCAGCGAGAGCGCCGACGAGGCCGGCCAGGTCGCCTCGCCGAAGCCCGACACGCTGTCGGTGCGATTGCTGACGCCGATGATCGCGCGCGGTTGATTGGGCATGCCGAGCGTGCGCGCCTGGACGTCGGTGTTGCGCAGCACCGCGAGCCCGACGAGCCAGCTGATCCGCCCCGGCACCGCGCGCGACAGGCGCGTTTCCTGGACGAACAGTTTGTCGACCTGCTCGGTGGTGTAGACCGTCGGCATCGTCACGCCGATCGCGCGCGACGCGTCGAACGTATCGGCGGTGCGCAGATCGACATAGCCGGTCGCCGACAAAAGGTTGAGCCCGCTGTCCCACGTCTTGCGGACGACGCCGCGCAGCAGCTTGATGTGGCTGCTGTACGGCTGCGCGAGCGTCGATCCGCGTTCGAGCCGGCTGAAGATCGTCTCGGCATATTGCGCATCGGCGGCGTCGATCTGCTGGCCGAGCGCGCCGAGCTCGACGCTCCAGCCATCGCCGGGATCGATCGACAGCGTCGCCCGCCCGCCGAGCGTATCGGTGCGGTTGACGTTGGCGAGCTTGCGCATGCGATCGTCAATATAGCCGCCGTCGCGGTCGCGATAGGCGACGACCCGCAGCCCGACCCTGTCGCGCAGCACGGGCACGTTGACCATCCCCGCCAGATCGAACCCCGCCGCGCTGCCCTGCGTCGCGGTCAGCCCGCCACTGAGCGACGCGGCGGTGCCGACGAGATCGACCGAATTCGGCGTGAGGTGGATGATCCCGCCGATCGCGCCCGATCCGTAGAGCGTGCCTTGCGGCCCCTCGAGCACTTCGACGCTCTTCATGTCGTAGAGATTGAGGCTCGGTTCGGGACCGGCAAAGCCCAGCGGCACCTCGTCGAAATAGAGACTCGCGGTCGATTGCGTCGGGCCATTGAAGCTGCTGTCGGCGATGCCGCGGATGAAGATCTTGTTGCGGCCCGCGCCGAGCTCGGTGTTCTGCAACACCGGCGTCGCGCGGGCGACGTCGTCCATGTCGACCGATCCGGTCGCGAGCGCCCCCGGCGCGAAGCCACCGACCAGCAACGCGCTGCCGGGGAAGCGCAGCAGCGTCGAGCCCTGCTTGCTGGCGGTGACGACGATGTCGTCCTGCTCGGCGTCGGGCGCGACGCGATGGCGGGGCACGTGCCGCCGCGGCGCGGCGTCGACCGCGCGAACGATGCGGAAGCTGCGCGCATCGACCGCAATCGCGCGATAGCCGGTGCCGTCGAGCAGCCGGCGGAGCGCGTCGCGCGGCGTCATCGCCCCGCGGACGCCGCCGGTGCGGACGCGCGACAGACCCGGCTCGGTGCTGATGATGTCGAAGCCGCTCTGCGCGGCGAGCGCGGTCAGCGCGTGGTCGAGCGTCTGCGCGCCGATCGCGATCGGTGCAGATTCGGCCCGGGCGATGCCGGGTAGCGTGGCGAAGAAGATGAAGGCAGCGGCCGCAATCGTGCGGAATCGATCATCGGGGCGAGATAGACCACCGCTCGCCATCGTAATGCCACTCAGCCCCAACCAAAGCCGCAAGATGCGGAACATCCTGCGCCGCCGTCCCCGAAAGGCGAACCATGCCGGTAAAGGGCTGCTGCGACAAGCGGGAGTCGATCGAAAGCATGACGCCGTCGATCCGCATCACTGCGGTGGCGACCCGGCCGAACGGCTCGCCCGAAGAGGTCAGCGTGCGGTTGCGCCACGCGCCGACCTTGGCAATGTCGATCTTGCCCACCGCGAGGCTGCCGAGATCCTCGCGCACGACCACCGAACCGCCGGCGCGCAGCGTGACCGCCTCGCGTTTCGGCTGGAACAATACCTCTCCTTCGGCAACCTGCACGTCGAGCCGCGGGCCGTCACGCGCGACATTGAACACCGTCCCGACATCCTGCACGACCAGCGCGCCCGAGTGGACGGTGAACGGATCTTGCGCATCGTGGCGGACGTGGAAGGTCGCCTCCCCCGTCTCGAGCGTCGCGATGCGGGCATTGCCATGATCGAGCAGCAGCCGCGTCGCGCCATTGAGCTCGATCCGCGTGCCGTCGGCAAAGGCGATGTCGCGACGCTGGCCGGGCTTCGTCTCGACCGCATAGGGGTCGCTGCGCGCGCCGCCGATCGGCGTGACGATCAAGGTCAGGCTCGCCGCCGCGGCCACCGCAACCCCAGCGCCGGCCCACGCCCAGACACGGCGACGACGCGCCGGCACGACGAGCTGGTCCACCACGGTTTCGATTTCGGGCACCGCATCCGCCGGATAGAGATCAGCGCGCTCGCCCAGCAGCGCCAGATCGAGCGCGACCGCGTCGAACGCGCGCGCATGCGCGGGGTCGGCCTCGAGCCACGCGACGAAAGCGTGCCAGTCGGCATCGCCCATATCGGCCTGGCGCAAATGCCAGTCGATGGCGCGATCCACGATGTGCGCTTCCTCAGCGGCCACGATGCGATTCCCCTTCGATCGATAGACGATGCGGGTCGTCCGAATCCGCCTCGCTCGCGATCTTATACGATTGCAGCTCCTTGATCGCGCGCCGCAGGAGCTTCTCGACGCCGCTCAGCGTCATCCCCAGGCGTTCGGCAATCTCCTTCTGCGGCAGGTCCTCGAGCCGGTACATCCGCAGCGCCGCGCTCGCCCGCGCCGGCATCGCGGCGAGCGCCGCCTCGAGCCGGGCGAGCCGCTCGCGCGCCAGCAACGCCTGCTCGATCGTCGGCTGCTCGTCGGCCGCGGGCTGGACCTCGAGCCAGGCGGTGTCGCGCGCACCGGCGCGCGTCGCGGCAATCCGCCGGTCCGACGCCTGGTTGGAGGCCATGCGATAGAGATAGGCGGCGGGTTGCGCGACCGGTTGCGCGCCGGCCTGCTGGTCGAGCTTGAGCCACATGTCCTGCAGCGCATCCTCCGCATCGGCGCGATTGCCGAGACGCGCCGTCAGCAGCCGCAACAGCATCGGCTGCTCGGCCAGGAAGACAGCCTTGAGTCCGCTATCTGTCACGGAATCGGAAAAAAGCGCCGCATGCCAGACACTAGAGCGTCGAAAACGCCCCGCCGCAAGGCCAATGGCACCGGCGGCGTCGCAGAAGGAGACAGTCGGCTCACGCCGCCTGCGATACTGCCATCGCGCAGTCCGGCGCTGCCTGGACCTGCCGTTCGCGGATCCGGTCGCTGGTCAGGCGTCGTGCGGCGAGGCGGCGCGCGAGATAGGTGTAGAAGAACCAGTCGCGGGCCGGACCAGGGGTGGCATGGTACAAAAGCCGCTCGGAAAGCGTCCAGCGGATCGAGTCCCGGTCGCGCTCGCGCGGCGACGGGGCGCACCATAGCGCGCCGCC
Organism: Parasphingomonas frigoris; assembly: GCF_036663815.1. Lineage (NCBI taxonomy): Bacteria > Pseudomonadati > Pseudomonadota > Alphaproteobacteria > Sphingomonadales > Sphingomonadaceae > Parasphingomonas > Parasphingomonas frigoris. The sequence goes on from NZ_JAXOJQ010000002.1 coordinate 598,613, forward strand.
ATAGGCGAGCGGGCCGAGCTTCGCCATGCGGTGCATGATCTCATGATCCTCGAGCACATAGCCCCAGCGCAGCGCATCGAACTGCCCCGCGCGCCGCAGCGCTTCGGTGCGGAATACCTGCCCTGCCCCGCCGGTATGGCATTGCCCGGGCAGCAACAGCGCAGCGCGCGCCATCCGCTTGGCAGCGCCGGCATGCGCTGCGGCATCGGCGTCGGGGGCAACGAAATAGGCGCCACCGGCAACCGCCCCGTTGCGCGCGAGCAAGGCGCCCGCCTGGCGCAGATAATCGCGCGGATACAGCGTATCGGCATCGCACGTCGCGACGAGATGCGTGCGCGTGCGCTTGACCCCGGCACGCAGCGCATTGACCTTGCCCGGACGGTTCTCGACGAGCAGCGTGAAGGTGAGGCCGAGCCGCGCGCAGATCGTCGCGGCAACCGCGCCACTGCCGTCGGTCGAGCCATTGTCGATCAGGATCAGATCGAACGGCATGTCCTGCGCAGCCAGGCTGGCGAGCGTGCCGTCGAGGAAGTCGCGCTCGTTGAAGAACGGCACCAGCACGGTCCACAGCGGGGGGCTGGCGGCACGCGAACGCTTCCACGGCGACACCCAATGGGGATCATATTGCGATTCGAGCAACATACGCGTTTCCTAAGGTGATCCAGCCGGATCCTATGGTTTGAAAGGTCGAGGAGAGAGCGCGGATCGCCACGAGGGCCCGCGTTCAGTTCACAAAGTGCACACGGCCCCCCAGCCATCGGCACACGCAGACGACACGCGCGAAACAGGGGTTAACACCCGTAAAGTAGGTCGCGGTCGGCTTCGGCAAACGAGATCTCCTCGTTAACGAAACGATACCGACGGCCGAAAACCGGACGGGAAATCTTTTGTTACGGAACTTTTTTTCGCACCGCGCGTGCGCTCAGCGCGGTAGCGCCCGATCACGTCGCAAATAGACGATCGCGCGATAGTGATTGCGCGGCACGCTGAACACCGCGCGATAGTCGCGCGCCAGCGCCGCGGCGACTGCGGCGTGGCTCTGGACGTTCCACTCGGCAAGCGGGCGGCTGGCGGTGACGATCACCGGCGGACGGCGCGCGAGAATGCGGCGGACCTCGGCCGCCTCGTCGATCCCGGTCGCGCCCTGCTCGGGCGCATAGGCCAGCGTCGAGGGGAAGGCATAGGCGGTCGGGATGCAGGCGTGCGCGAGCTGATAGACGATCGCGTCGCCGATGAAGACATAGGGGCATTCGCGCCCGCTATTGGCCTGCACCACTCTGGCGAGCGCGCGCACGCCGGGCGCGTCGTCGGGGCGGATCGTGGCTTCGACCGCGAAGACCGTCAGGCCCGCCGCGACGATCGCCAGCGCGAGCCGCCGATGGCGCCCGAACGTGACCGCCGCGAGGGTCAGCAACGGCGGCAACAGCGGCAGCGCATAATGGTCGAAATAGACGCCGAGCAGGAGGAACGGCACCAGCGCCGCCGCCAGCCACGCCGCCGCCAGCCGCAATTCGGCGCGCGCCCAGCCGCGGCGGATCGCGACACCGGCGCACAGCGCAAGCAACAGCAGCTGCGCACTGATCCCAGCGAGCCGGCGCAGCGTCAGGTCGATCGGGTAGCTATAGTGGCCCCGCGCGACGATCGAGGCAAAATTGTCGTACCAGAAGGCAGCAAAGGCCGGCCGGCCGAGCTGCCAGTAGAAGGCCAGAGCGGCGAGCGTCGGCGCCAGCCCGAGCGCAAGCCACAGCGCGCCGGCTCCGAGCACCCCGCCCCATTTCGGACCGGCGCGGCGCAGATAATAAAGATGCGCCACCCCGAACAAAGCGCCCTCGACCGCGGGCGTATATTTGGTCTGGATCGCCAGCCCGGCGAGGAAACAGGCCGCCGCCCCGCCACGTACGATCGCGCCGATCTGCCCGCGCCGCGCGAGTTCGGGCAGGCGCAGCATCAGCACAGCGCCGAGCGCGACGAACAGGTTGAAGAAGACCGGCGCCTGCCCCGCGCGTCCGCTGAGCAAGGGCAGCCAGACGAGATAGGCCGCCCCCGCGATCAGCGCGCCCGCCGGGCTGGCCCCGATCGCCCGCGCAGCTCGGCCGATCGTCCAGGCGGTCAGCACCGCGAAGAGCAAGGCGACCAGCTGATAGGCCAGGATCGCGCCGACCGGCAGCATTTGCGTCGCCGCATAGAGCAGGAACAGCCCGATCGGCTTGCGGTCCCACAGGTCGATATAGGGCAGCGCGCCGTGCCACATCCGCGCGCCGACCAGCACATAATATTGCTCGTCGGTATGGATGATCGGGTTGCCGAAATCGGGCGCGCGCAATGCCAGCGCGAGCAGCAGCAGGACCAGCATCGGCCCGGCTGCGCGCACCCCCTGTGGAATCGTCAAAGGTCGCCGGGTCCGAAGCCGAGCAACGCGAGCAACGCCGCCCGCGCGCTGCGGCACTGCTGCCACAATGCGGGATCGCCGAGATCGGCCGGCGCGATCCGTTCGGGCCAGTGGCGGTCTACCAGCGCCTCGATCTGATCGCAGCGTGCGGGATCGAGCAGGAAGCGCGGATCGATCGCCGCGTGCGCCGCATCATCGACCGCGACGCGCAGCCGCAGGCAGGCCGGACCGCCGCCGTTGCGCATCGATTCGCGCAGGTTGAGGATCTCGACCGAGCGGATCGGGCCATTGCCGGCGATGAGCTCCTGCAGCCACGCCCACACCTCGGGCTGTGCGCGACATTCGCCCGGCACGATCAGCGCCATCCCGCCATCCGGCAGCGTCACCAGTTGCGAGTTGAACAGATAGGAGGCGATCGCCGCTTCGAGCGAGACACGTGCGGCGGGGACTTCGACGATGATCGCCTCGGGCAGGCGCTCGCGGATGAAGGCGTAGACCACCTTCGGATCCTCGAACGCCTGTTCGTGCGTGAACAGCACCGTCTCGTTGGCGACCGCGACCACGTCATTGTGGAAGGCGCCCGCGGCGATCGCGGCGGCGCTCTGCTCGACCAGCAGCAGGTCGGCCGGATCGATGCCGTGGCGCCGCGCGATCGCCGCGCTGGCGAGCTTGTTCTGCCGCGCCGGGAATCCCGTGTCGCGCCGCACGCCATAGACGAACAGTTCGATCCCGCGTGCGCCGTGCGTCGGCGCGAGCCGCATGAAATTGGCGGCGCCCTCGTCGCCGAGCGCGGCCGGCAGCGCATCGTGGACGACGAAATGCTGCGTGTCGCCAAAGGCGAGACGCAGCTGCCGCGCGGTCTGCGGCGCCTCGAGGCTGCGGTGGAGCATCGTCGAGAGATTGGCGACCGAGAGGTGGCAGCGCCCGTCGCCGGTGTCGGGCGCGGGCGAGACGGTCGCAGCGTTGGCGGTCCACATCGCCGACGCAGCGGCGACGTTGCGCAACAGGTCGGGCGTCTCGCGCCACGCCGCGGCGAGCACCGCATCGTCGTCGCCGGCAAAGCCCAGCGTACGCAACCACGTTGCATCGGGCCGGTCGTGCGGCAGCAGCAGCCCCTGCGGCAGGCCGAGCGCCAGCATGTGGCGCATCTTGGCGATCCCCTGCAGCGCCGCCGCGCGCGGCGACGACACCGCCCCGGCATTGCTCGCCGAGGCGATGTTGCCGAACGACAGCCCGGCATAATTGTGGCTCGGCCCTACCAGCCCGTCGAAATTGATCTCCCGCATGGCGCAAGCGCTACCGCACTCGTGCCCGCGAATCCACCGTATGCTAGAAGCTGACTTTTGCGCGCACCCCGATCGTGCGCGGCCGCGCGACGGTGTCGCGGCTTCCGGCCTGATAGACCTGATAATAAGTCGCCCGCGCGATATTGGTGACCTTGACGCCGTTCGCCAGATTGTTGCCGTACAGCCCGAACTCGAGCTGGCCGATGTCGTAGGTGACCGCCGCACTGAGATTGTGCGTCTCGGGGATCACCGCATAGGTCGAGTTCGCGCCGTTGCGGGTCAGCACGCCGCCGACGATCGTCGTCGAGAAGGCGTTGAAGGTGGTCGTCTGCTGCGACTGATATTGGTAGCTCGCCTGCAGATGCACGCTGCCACGCCCGAGCGACCGGTCGTAGAAGGCCGACGCCGTCGCGGTCCATTCGGGATAATACGGCGTTCGATCGCCGTCGAACGCCCCGACCGTCGGAATGTCGCCGTTCGCCTTCGAGCTGTTATACGATCCGCTGCCGACCAGCGTCAGCTCAGGCGTGGCCTTGATCGTCGTCTCGAGCTCGACGCCCTTGCTGGTGATCTTCCCCTTGTTCGATGTGAAGAAATAGGAGCAGTCGAGCCGCAGCCGCGTCTGCACGTCGCGCCAGTCGATATAATAAGCGCTGGCATTGAGCGTGACGCGCCCATCGGCGAACTTGGCCTTTTCGCCGATCGTGTAGTTCCACAATTTGTCGGGGCCGAAGGTCAGCGGCGCCGCGCTGAAGCCGTAACCGGCGAGCTGGCGCGTGCACTGTTCGGCGACCGAGCCGCCGGTCGCGGGATAGCTCGTCGCGAGCGGCACGGGCTGGTTGCCGCCGCCGTAGCGGAAGCCCTTCGCCACCTCGCCATAGACCATCACGGCGTCACTCACCTTGAACGAGACGTTGCCGCGCGGGTTGACGCCGTTCGACTTCAGCGTCGCATTGGTCGTCAGCGGCACGCCGTTGAGCGCACCATAGGTGCCGCCCTCGAACAGATAATAGCGTTCCTTGAAGTTGAAGTAGCGCAAGCCCGCGGTCAGATCGAGCCGCGGCGTGACGTGCCACGTGCCGTCGGCGTAGACCGCGAACTGATGCTCGTTGACGTCCTGCAGCCCCGAAAAGATGTCGTTCGACTGGAACGCGCCGTCGACGAGCTTCGAATCATATTTGCCGGTCGGCGTCGCATAGCTGCCGAGGCTGAGATAGGAGAGCGTGTCGAAGCCGGCAACTGGGATGTCCTGCCGCAGATGGCGGTCCTGCTGCTCGTAGAACGCGCCGACCGTCCAGCTGACCGCGCCACCGCTCTTCGAGACGAGCCGCAGCTCGCCCATATAATCCTTGAGCTTCTGGTCGATCTGATAGAGCTCGGCCGGGATCGAGCGCGCGAGCGCATCGCTATACGCCGTCGGCGATGCGTAGACGGGGTAAGCGGTCTTGCTCGGCGTGCCGGCGCCTTCGAAGAAATAGCCGATCTGCGGCTCGACGCTGGCGTCGAAGCCGATTGCGCGATCGGTATAGGCCGCGGTCGCCACCAGATTGGCAAAGCCGACATCCTGCGTCGCGCCGAGCTGATACAGCCGGAAGCGGTCGTCAGTGCCTTCGGGGCCGTTGGTCAGCACGGTGTAGGGCTTGAGGCCGCTGAACACGGTGTTGAGGCCGTTGGCGATGCTGCGCTCATAGGTAACGCTGCCGTCGACCGTCAGATCGGGCGTCGGCGTCCAGCGTAGCGCGACGCGCCCCTGATAGGTGCGGTTGCTGTTGGCGTTGGCGGTGTTGCGCAGCCCGATATTGTCGATGAAGCCGCCGTCGCGCCCGACATAGAAGTTCGCGCGCACAGCGAGCGTGTCCGAGACGAGCGGCAGGTTGAGCATGCCGCGCAGATTGTAGCTCGCGGCGCCATGGTCGGTCGTCGCGACGCCGGCCTCGGCGGTGCCGAACGCCTTGGTCAGATTGGGCTTGGCGGTGACGAAGCGGATCGTGCCCGCCATCGAGCCCGCGCCGAACAAGGTGCCCTGCGGCCCGCGCAGGATTTCCACCCGGTCGAGATCGTAGACCTTGAGATCGGGGGTCTGGCCCTGCACCGAGATCGGCGTGTCGTCGAGATACACCGCGACGAGCGAGCGGTCGGACGTGTCCGACGTGGCATAGGCCCCGGTCGACAGGCCGCGCATGTTGAACTTGTTGAAGCCGGGCGCGCCTTCGGTGATCGACAGCGAGGGCGTGTAGCGCGACAGATCGGACAGATTGCCCTGCCCCGCCTTGGTCGCCTGATCGATGTTCACGACCGAGACCGCCATCGCCACCTTCTGCAGCGATTGCGCGCCCGAGCGGTTGGCGGTGACGACGATGTCGGCCGGCGGCGCATCGGGCGCCGCCGTCTCGGGCGGTGCCGGCTGGGCGGCGGGCGGAGCGGCGTCCGCCGCGCGCGGTGCCGCCGCCTGTGCAGCAGCCGGCGCGAGGAGCGCGAGGCCGGCGCTCGACGCCAGCAGGATCGCCAGCGATCGCGCACGGTGCTGCAATCGGACGATGTGATGAAGTGCCATGTGCCTATTCCCCTTGTCGCAGGCGTCCCGTCGCACCGCCTGGCAGCGCCGGGCTGCGTGGCCCGTTGCTTGCCGAGGGTGAGACCTGCCGCAGACCGACGCGTCCACCGCGAGCGGCGGCCACGTCGCAATCCGGCGGATCGGACATCTCGGAGCGCGCCATGGCCGATCGAAAGCCATGCTGGCAAGGGCCGCAAGCGACCACGGCGGGCGAGCAGCACCCCGGGGCAAAGCGAAACCCGCGCTACACGGACGACGCAGCAACCCACGTCTCATTTGTACAATGGTATAATGTTGCAAAGTCTCGTTTCAATTTTTATGCTAATATTACGTATTTTCTTTTTATCGCGCACCTCTCGTAATCATGCCGTAAGCTCTATCCGAAAAAACAATTCATTTGGTCATGCCATAATGTCCACCGCGGTAAAACGATACTTGAATGTTATCCAGCGCTTGGGCGATCGAAGGATATTGCGAATACTGAATCCGCTCTTGAACCATAATGAGTCCGACCATGTGGAAACGGGTCATCCTACGCGCTCTGCTTTCACAGGATTCGAGTCGATCGACCTATTTCCCGATACTGCAGCTTGGCGGTACGAAATCGTCCTGGTCTCGATCGGAATCCTCCTATTGCTGGGCACCCTAGCTTCGGGCGTCGGTGCGCTCGCGCGGGATGTCGCAAGCTTGACTGCCGGCATCGCGTTCTTTGCGGCACTGGCGCTGTCGCATCGCACCGCGCGCATACGACAGCACACCCTTGCGCAACGGCTCACGGCGGTCGAACAGTTCGGTGCGACCGGCCGCTTCGAGCTCGATCTCGCGACATTGCGGTTCACCGGCACCGCACTGTTCGACCAGATCCATCGCTCGCCCGCGTGCGGCGAGCGCGATTGGCTGGCGTTCATGGCAGCCCGGCTCGCGCCCGAAGGCCAGCAGGCGATCAGCGCGGCGAACCGGCGGTGACGCTCGACTATGGCATCTATGATGACGACGGGACGATGATCGACACCGCGACGGTACGCTGCTTCCGCGCGGACGACACGTCGAACCGCATCACGGGCGTCGTCCGCGTGGTGTCGCGCGACGCACCGCACGATGCCGCGCGCCAGCTGCTTGCGAGGCACATTGTCCATGATCTCAACAACATGCTCTCGCCGATCACGATGATCGTGCCGCTGCTGATCGACAAACATAAAGACGAGGCCGAACGGAACAGCCTGCACCTCATCCTCGAATCGGCACGGCGGGCAAAGCAGCTGCTGACCGAGGTGCGCGCGCAGAGCCGCGCCGAGCCGCCCCCACTCGACCCGATCCACCTCGACCGGCTGGTGCACGAAGCGATGCCGACGCTGCGCGCCAGCCTGCCCCCTGCGATCACCATCGTCGCTGCGCTCGATCGCGTCCCGGCCGTGCAGGGCAATGCGCGCCACATTAGCGAGGCGGTGCGCGCGATGGTCGACGGCGCCGCCCGCGCGATCGGGCAGCGGCGCGGTGCGATCACGATCGGCACGCACTGCGCGCCATCTGGCCGGACCGCCGCGGGCAGCGTGAAGCTGTTCGTCCGCGACGATTGCGCGTCGCTCGCCCCGGCCGCATGCGATCTCGCCGTCGCGCAGGCGATCGCGACCAGCCATGGCGGATCGATCTCGACCCGCGCGCTTCCCGTCGGCGGGATCGAAATCGCGATACTGCTGCCCGTCCCGGACTCCGGAGGCTCGCAATGCCTGGTCGCATGAAGCCCCTGCGGATCCTGGTGATCGACGACGATGCAGCGATCACCGTCGCGCTGGCGCTGGTGCTGCGGGCACGGTCCCACGACGTTTTCACCGCACGCGACGCCGCGACGGGCCTCGCGAGCTTCGCAGCGCATCGTCCCGACGTCCTAATCACCGACATCATCCTCTCGGGCGATCTTGCGATCGAGATGATCGAGCAGATCCGCCGTGCGAGCAGCGAGGTGCTGATCATCGCCATGTCGGGCGGGTTCGACCTGGGTGGCGCCAGCCTGTTGCATCGCGCCACCGCAGCCGGGGCCGACGTCTGCCTCAACAAACCGTTCGAGATGACCGAATTGTTCGAGGCGCTCGAACAACGGCATGCGAAAGCCACCGGTCCACCCGACGGGCTCGTCCGCCACTGAATGGCACCCCCTTGAGCGAGACTCCCGATGACCAAGCCGATCTACATTGTCGATGACGACCCGGCGACCCGCCGATCGCTCATGGCGCTGCTCGCGCGGCACACCGAGTTCCGCGCGACGAGTTTCGAATCGGGCGAAGACTTCCTTGCGCGGACAAGCGAGATCGAACCCGGTGTCGTGTTGCTGGACATCCAGATGGGCGGCATGTCGGGGCTGGAGGTGCTGGCGACGATCAACAAGGACGCGCTACCGTTCCTGTGCGTCATCCTGACGGGCCATGGCAATATCGCGTTGGCGGTCGAAGCGATGAAGAGCGGGGCGGTCGACCTGCTCCAAAAACCCTACGACCAGTTTACCCTGATCGAAACGATCGCCAGTGCTTTCGACCGGCTCGAGCAAGCCGGGGCCGAAGCGGCGCGTATCGCCGCCGCTCAGGACAGCATCGCACGGCTCGCCCCGCGCGAGGTCGACGTGCTGCGCGGGCTGATCGCGGGCAAGGTCAACAAGGTGATCGCGCACGAGCTCGACATCAGCCCGCGCACGGTCGAGGTCTATCGCGCGCACCTGATGACCAAGTTGCGCGTCCGTTCGCTCCCCGACGCCCTCCGTATCGCCTACGCCGCAGGACTCGTCGATTGACCGACGCCCCGCCCCCCGTCGCAATCGCCCCCTGCGGCGCGACCACAGCGATCGAGCGCGATGCCCTCATCATGCTGCTCCACGACGTCGCGCAGCCGCTGACCGCGCTGACCAACTTCCTCGGCGCTGCCCGGATCACCCTCGACCAGCAGACCGCCCCGGAAGGCCTCGCCCTGTTGATCGAGGAAGCGAGCGCAGAGGCGGCCCGTACCTGCACGTTCGTCGCGGCGATGCGCGAAGTGCTGTCGCGCTGAGCGGCATTCCGACTTATCCTGCATCAACCAGATAAGACCGGAAAGACCAGATAAGACCGGAAAGAATTGTCGTGTCGCTCGTTCTTTGGGTGACGCGGTTCGGGGACTTTCCCGTGCCGCTACCGTGCGCATCACTCCTTGATCGCCAGTTCGGAGACATCCCATGGCACCCAATCCGACCACCACCGCTGGCAATGGCGGCGAAACCCACCAGCGTGCCGGTGACGGCGACGCCGTGCTCACCACCAATCACGGCGTGCCGATCTCCGACAATCAGAACAGCCTGCGCTCGGGCGAGCGCGGACCGACGCTGCTCGAGGATTTCGTGCTGCGCGAGAAAATCTTCCACTTCGACCATGAGCGAATCCCCGAGCGCATCGTCCACGCCCGCGGTTCGGGTGCGCACGGCTATTTCGAAGCGACCGACGATATTTCGGACCTGTCGAAAGCCGCGGTGTTCACCAAGGGCGAGAAGACCGAAGTGTTCGTCCGCTTCTCGACCGTCGCCGGCGGATCGGGCTCGGTCGACACCCCGCGCGACGTGCGCGGCTTCGCGGTCAAGCTCTACACGCGCGAGGGCAATTGGGATCTCGTTGGCAACAACATCCCGGTGTTCTTCATCCAGGACGCGATCAAGTTCCCCGATCTGATCCATGCGGTGAAGATGGAGGCCGATCGCGGCTATCCTCAGGCCGGCAGCGCGCACGATACCTTCTGGGACTGGGCCTCGCTCACCCCCGAAGCGACGCATATGCTGTTCTGGGCGATGTCCGACCGCACGCTGCCGCGTTCGCTGCGGATGATGGAGGGCTTCGGCATCCACACCTTCAAGCTGGTCAATGCCGAGGGCAAGGCGAGCTTCGTCAAGTTCCACTGGAAGCCCAAGCTCGGCATCCAGTCGACGATCTGGGACGAGGCGTTGAAGCTTCAGGCGGCCGACAACGACTATCACCGTCGCGATCTTTTCGAGGCGATCGATACCGGCAACTTCCCCGAATGGGAGCTCGGCATCCAGGTGTTCGACCAGGCATTCGCCGACGCGCAGCCCTATGACGTGCTCGATTCGACCAAGCTGATCCCCGAGGACGACATCCCCGTGCGGATCATCGGGCGGATGGTGCTAAACCGCAACGTCGACAACTTCTTTGCCGAGACCGAGCAGGTTGCCTTCCTGCCGACCAACATCGTCCCGGGCATCGATTTCTCGAACGATCCCCTCCTGCAGGGTCGGCTGTTCTCCTACCTCGACACGCAGAAGTCGCGGCTCGGGACGACCAACTTCCACCAGATCCCGATCAACGCGCCGCGCTGCCCGTTCGGCAATTTCCAGCGCGACGGGATGATGCAGACGCAGGTGCCCAAGGGCCGGGCGAATTACGAGCCCAACAGCCTCGGCGCACATGGCGAAGACGGTGGCCCGCGCGAGAGCGCGAAGGGTTTCGCGACGGTCAATGCCGCGACCGGCCCGAACGAAACCGGCGACAAGCTGCGCATCCGCTCGGAAACGTTCAGCGACCATTACAGCCAGGCGCGGCTGTTCCTGAAGTCGCAGACCGAAAGCGAGCAGTCACATATCGCGTCGTCGTTCGTGTTCGAGCTGTCGAAGGTCGGGACGCTCGACCAGGTCCCGCCGCGGATGGTGGCGAACCTGCGCAACGTCGACGAGGCGTTCGCCAAGCGCGTCGCCGACGGGCTCGGCATCCCCTTGCCCAAGAAGGCCAAGGCCGCGCGCGAGCCGGTCGACATGGCGCCGTCCGACGCGCTGTCGATCCACAAGAACATGAAGGCGACGCTCGAGGGTCGTGCTGTCGGCATCCTCATCGCCGACGGGACCGATGCCGCCGAGCTCGACGCGCTCGTCACCGCGATCAAGAAGGCCAAGGGCAAGGCCGTGCTGGTCGCGCCCAAGGTTGGCGGCGCCAAGCTGTCCGACGGGACGCAGAAGAAGGCGGATGGCCAGCTTGCCGGCTCGCCGTCGCAGATCTTCGACGCGGTCGCGGTCGTGCTGTCGGAGGAGGGCACTGCTATGCTGCTCAAGGAAGGCGCCGCCGTGCAGTGGGTGATGGATGCGTTCGGCCATCTCAAGGCGATCGGCGCGAGTGCTGCCGCACAGCCTTTGCTCGACAAGGCCGGCGTCGAGGCCGATGAGGGCGTGACCGGACTCGACGACGGCTTCGCCGCCGCCGCGGCCAAGCGCTTCTATGCCCGCGAACCCAAGCTGCGCACCCTCGCCTAACACGAGGGCTGCGTCGCCAGTCACTGGATGACCCCGATGATCGATCCCTTCGCCTATTGGACACGTGTCGCGGCGGCGTGGGGATCGGTCGGGGCGACCGGTGAGCGGCTCGGCGAAACCGCCAGCGCATCGCACGCGGTGATCGCATCACGCACCAACACGATCGGCGAGGCGATGCGCTCGCCGCTCAGCGGTGATTATGCCGAGCTCGGCCGGATGGTGCCTGAGAAGGTCGCGGCTTTCTCGCAATCGGGCAATGCCGGGATGAAGGCGCTGTCAGCGCTGCAGGCGGGCTATCTGGCGCAGGCGCAGGAGCTTGGCGCCCTGTGGCTGCGCGGACGCCCGCCGACGCTGTTCGAGCTGGCCGAACTGTCCGAACGATCGAGCATGCACGCGCTCCACGTGCTCGAAACGGGTGCGCGAATGGGACAGGACGTCTTGGCGCCGCTGCACGCGGCAGCGACGGGGAACGCGAAACGGTTGCGTAAGGGGCGGTAACGCCGCCTCGTTATAAATCGCGAATCATCCTACCAAGCGCTTCCCCGGCGAAGGCCGGGGTCCAGTAGCGAAGGTTTTTTGGCGCGCGCAGCCCCCCGCCATTAGCGCCCGTCCGCCTGGGCCCGGGCCTTCGCCGGGGAAGTGCTTGGTCGATGGAAGCGTATAGGCGAAGGCGGCAGCCCCCTTCTCTCTCAAAAGATCCCGAGGAACTTCTTCTTTTTGCTCACCTCGATCTTGGCCGATCCGTCGCCAACGTCATCACGCGCCTTGCCCTTGGTAGTCTTCTGCGCCGCGGCCGGGCGCGCCGCCAGGATCGGCCCGCACGCCGCCGCCTTGGCATCGCCGACGTCGACGAACGCGATCAGCGCCGCCGGCGGGGTCGCCAGCAAGGCAAGGCCAAGCCCCGCACCAGCCCGGCTGAGCAGCTGCGGGCTGATCGGATTGATCTTGGGCCCGGCGAACGATCCCTGCAGCCCGATCGGCGACTGCGCCGAGAACAGGCTGAACTTCTTGCCGTCGGCGCGGAACGCGAGATCGAGGCTCTCGGTGCCGAAGCTGAAGCCGCCGGTCCCGGCGATGACGTTCTTGCTGGTGTCGATCAGGATCGGATCGGCCGCCGCGACGCCCTTGCGCACGGTGAAGCCGATCAGCCCGCAATTGATCCGCACCGGTTCCTTGAGTTTGTCCTGGAACATCTTCTGTACGAAGGTGCCGATGTCGAGCTCGGCCAATTGCACGTTGCGCGTCCAGAAGCTGCCCGCCGGCATGACCAATGCGATCCGCCCGTTCGAGTTGGCAAGCGAATCGTGCAGGCTGTCGCCCGATCCGGCAAGCTGCAGGCGGCCCTTGATCGTCCCCGTCGTCCCCGCCTCGGCGACGCCGAACCCGGCGAGCAGCCGCCCCATCGGCGTCGACGCCAAGCGGATGTCGTAGCTCGCCTTGGTCGGCCGTTGGCGCGCGTCGAGCACGATGTCCGACGCGACGTTGCCGCGCGCCATCGACATCGTCAGCGGCGACAACTTGAGCACGCTGTCCTTGAGCGCGAGCGTCAGGTCGATGTTCGACACCGGCACGTTCTTCGAGCGCACCACGCCGATCGTCCATTTCAGGTCGGCATCGAAAGCATGGAGCGCAGCAATGTCGAGCGAGGCGTCGGGCAGGAGTCGCGCCGGCGCGGCCCCCGTCGCGGCGGCGGCGGCCTGGACGCCCTTGGTCGCGACCAGATCGGGATTGTAGCCGATGAACGGCGCGAGATCGATGATGTCGACCTTCTTGCTCGCCAGCTTGGCATCGATGTAGATCTTGGGCAGCTTGTTCTCGACGGTGAAGCGCCCGGTCAGGTCGCTGTCGCCGAAATGGCCGCTCATCCGCGTGAAGGCGTAGGTGTCGCCGGTCTTCACCAGCTGTGCTTTGAGCGCATAGGTGCGCGACTGCGGGATCGTCACGCCGATGATGTGCAGCAGTTCCTGCATGTTGCGCCCGCGCGCCTTGACCGCGAGCGGCACCTTCTCGATCTCTGCGAGGCTCGGCAGCGTGCCGTCGACATCGATGACGTTATGCGCCGCGCGTGCGGTCAGCGTCAGCTTGTTGGCGCCACGCGCGACGGTCGCATCGGGCGAGAGCAAGGCGCCGGTCAGCGTGAACGGCGTCTCGCGCACGGTGCCGGTGCCGGTGAAATCGACCTGCTCGCCGATCTTCGCCGCACTCGACTTGATCGTGTCGAACTTGAGATCGGCCAGCAGCCGCATCCGCGTGTCGCGATAGCGCACCGTGGTGCCGGCCAGCGTCGCCCGGTCGATCGTCGGAAATTCGAGGCGCTTGCCGCCCTTTTCCTGGCTGAAGGTCCAGCTGTTGGTGCTGTGGTCGGGGCTCCATTCGAGATCGACCGCGCCATCGGCCAGGTCGAGCCAGTAGAAGCGGCGTTTGCCGAAGAGCAGCGACAGCGGCGCGATCCGCGTATCGATCTTCTTGGCTTCGAAAAGATTGGGTTTCGACGCCCATGACGGATTCGAGATCGTCAGGCCTTCGGCGAGGAACTTGATCTGGAACGGATCGAAGAACAGCTGGAAGTCGCCCTGCACCTTGACCGCGCGGTGCGTCAGCGAGCCGCTGATCCGCTCGAAGGTCGGCTTCAGGAAGCGGCCCTTGGTGATATAGAGCACCAGCCAGATCGCGAACAGCACCGCAACGATACCGAGCACGACGTTGCGCGCGATCAGCCAGCGCCGGCGCGATCGGGGTTCGGGCACTTCGACAGCAGGTTCGGCGGCGGCGATGTCGCTCATGCGCGGGCAGTCTGGCTGGGGGGACGCGTCATCGGGATCGGGCATCTTCCATTGGACTGAACGGATTTCGGGCGGAGCCGCACCCGATTGAACGCGGCGTGTCGCGAAAAGTGCCGTCCCGCCGCAGCGCGGGTGGACAGCCTTGCCGGTTCCTCGCTAACGCCCCGCGCATGAGTGTCACCGCAACGATCATGAATTCCGCCACCGGCCTGCCGATCCAGAAGATGGTGTTCGGCCGCATGCCCAAGCCCTGGGCCTCCTTCACGCTCGAAACGGGCGAACTCGTCACCGCCGACCGCGTCGACGTCGGCAAGCCCGCGCCGGGCAAGTTCGTGGTGCCGGTGTCGGTGTGGGTCACGCCGAAGAAATAGCAGGCGCTTAGGCGCGATCGCCACCGTTTCGCGACGAAGCCTCTAAACCCGCTTCCCCGGCGAAGGCCGGGGCCCAGTCGCGGGGAGCAAGATCCTAAGCGCGATCGCGCGCCACTCCGCGCGGCGCTACTGGACCCCGGCCTTCGCCGGGGAAGCGCCTAGGCTTATGTTCGTTTTGGCGTGATGACCCAACGCCGTGGGGCTAGCGTGAGCGAAGAAGCAGCGAGGGAACGGGACGCGCTCGTGTCAGAGCGCGCCGCCAGCCCCCGGCTCAGCCCTGCCCCTCGACCATTTCCGCCAGTTCGAGCCAGCGCAGCTCGGCCACCGTCTTGTCTTCCTGCGCCTGGCCGATCGCCTCCATCAGCCGCTCGAAGGCGTCGGGGTCGCGCGTGTAGAGATCGGGATCCTCGAGTAGCGTCTGGTCGCGCGCGATCGCCGCGTCGAGCGCCTCGATCCGCTTGGGCAGCAGCTCGTAATCACGCTGATCCTTGTAGGTCAGCTTGACCTTGGCGCCCGGCGCCGTCGGAGCCGCCACCGAAACCGCATTCTTGGCGATCGCGCCACGCTTGGTCGGCGCCTTGGCTTTGCGCCGACGCTCCCAATCCTCGTAGCCGCCCGCGACGACATCGACCGTGCCCGACCCATCGAGCCCGAGCGTGATCGTCACCGTGCGATCGAGGAAGTCGCGATCGTGGCTGACGATCAGCACGGTGCCTTCATAATCGCCGATCACGTCCTGCAGCAGGTCGAGCGTCTCGAGGTCGAGATCGTTGGTCGGCTCGTCGAGGATGAGCAGGTTCGACGGCTTGGCGAATTCGCGCGCGAGCAGCAGTCGCGAGCGCTCGCCGCCCGACAGCGTGCCGATCTTGGCGTCGAGCACGCCGGGTTCGAACAGGAAGTCCTTGAGGTACCCGACGACGTGCTTGCGCGACCCCTGCACCTCGACCCAGTCGCCACCATCGGCGAGCACGTCGCGGATCGTCTTGTCGGGCTCCATCTTGCTGCGCTGCTGGTCGATCACGATGCGCTCGAGCCCCTGCGCCATCTTGATCGTGCCCGCATCGGGGGCGAGTTCGCCGGTCAGCAGCTTGAGCAGCGTCGACTTGCCCGCGCCGTTCGCGCCGACGATGCCGATGCGATCCTTGCGCGTCACGCGCAGCGTCAGATCATCAATGATCGTGCGGTCGCCGAACGCCTTGGTGATGTGCTTGGCGTCGATCACCACCTTCGACTTGGCGTCGCCGGTGCCGATGGAGAGGTTGGCGGCGCCCGCCGGGCCGACCATCGAGGCGCGTTCGGCGCGCATCTCGACCAGCTTGGTCAGGCGGCCCTGGTTGCGCTTGCGGCGCCCGGTGACGCCGCGCAGCAGCCAATGCTCCTCGAGCTTCAGCTTGGCGTCGAGCTTCTCGGCGTTGCGCGCCTCGTCGGCATAGACTGCCTCGGTCCACGCGTCGAAGCCACCGAAGCCGATCTCGGCGCGGCGAAGGTTGCCGCGGTCCATCCACAGCGTCTGCTTGGTCAGCTTAGTGAGGAAGGTGCGGTCATGGCTGATCACGACGAAGGCGCCGCGGAAGCGCTGGAGCCATTCCTCGATCCATTCGATCGCGCCGATGTCGAGATGGTTGGTCGGCTCGTCGAGCAGCAGCACGTCGGGGTTCTGCGCGAAGGCACGGACGATCGCGGCGCGGCGGCGCTCGCCGCCCGAGGCCTTGGCGGCCTCGCGCGTGAGATCGATGCCGAGCTGGTCGGCGATCGCTTCGGCCTCGTGCTGGCGCGGGGCGTCATCGCCGCCGAGGACGTAATCGGCGAGCGTCGTGCAGCCGGTCATCGCCGGTTCCTGTTCGAGCAGGATGACGCGCGTGCCGGGGACGATCGTGCGGCGCCCTTCGTCGCTGTCGATCTTGTTGCCGAGCAGCTTCATCAACGTGGTCTTGCCCGCGCCGTTGCGCCCGATCAGCGCAAGCCGGTCGCGCGGCCCGATGTGAATGTCGAGCCCGCGGAAGAGCCAGCCCGAGCCTTGGATAACGCCGAGATTTTCATATGCTAAGATTGGTGCAGCCATAACGTGGGGCCCCTAACGGTTTAGCGCCGCGAAATCGAGGGATAAGCGTAGGCGTCGGCCGCCCTTGCTGAATGCTACAGTCGTGCGACCAGTCTCCCACCCCGCCACGGTGCCATGAAGTCCGCGTAGGGCTCGCTGCGGGGCGGACCCCGGCACGAGGCCGGGGTGACGACGATTGGACCGGGTTAGGGATACCCTTGAATACCCGCCGCGGCGAAGCCGCGTCGTCGGACGGGTTCGCTTGCGCAACCCGCCGGCCGGCCTTGCGCGAGTCAGCCGGCGTAGCCGGCTGCCGCTCTTCGGCTCATTCACAGGCTGTTCAAGCCTTCGTCCCTATGCGAAGCCAATGTCGATGCTCGTATCTTTGCTGTTGGGCCTGGCCACCGCCGCCGCACCACCACCGCCGGGCGGCGTGTGGATGCAGCATGTCGACCAGCGCGAAGCCTGGCGGGCGCGACGCGAGGGCCGCATTCTCCCGCTCAAGGATATCGAAGGCCGCGTGCTGCCGACGATGCGCGGCAGCCAGTATCTCGGCGTTGACTTCGATGGGGAGCGCGGGATTTACACGCTCAAGTTCCTGCGCGATGGAACCGTCATCTGGATCGAGGTCGATGGCCGTTCGGGCGCGATCATCGGCCGCACCGGCAATTGAGCGCCTGAGTTGAGCGCCGTCCTGAAGGGGAAAATAACATGCGCGTATTGATCGTCGAGGACGAACCCAGCCTGGGTCAGCAGCTCAAGGCCACGCTGGAAGGTGCCGGCTATGCGATTGACCTCGCCACCGATGGCGAGGAAGGGCATTTCATGGGCTCGACCGAGAATTACGACGCGATCATCCTCGATCTGGGGCTTCCCGAGATCGACGGGCTGACGGTGCTGGACCGCTGGCGCAAGGAAGGCCGTACCGCCCCGGTGCTCGTGCTCACCGCGCGCGACAGCTGGTCGGACAAGGTTGCCGGGCTCGATGCCGGAGCCGACGATTATGTCGCCAAGCCCTTCCAGTCGGAGGAACTCATCGCCCGCCTGCGCGCGCTGATCCGCCGCGCCTCGGGCAATGCCTCGTCCGAGCTGACCGCGGGCGGCGTTCGGCTCGATACGCGCTCGGGCAAGGTCACGCTCAACGGCGACCCGGTCAAGATGACCGCGCAGGAATATAAGCTCCTCAGCTATCTGCTCCACCACAAGGGCAAGGTGGTCAGCCGCACCGAGCTGATCGAGCATATCTACGATCAGGATTTCGACCGCGATTCGAACACGATCGAAGTGTTCGTCACGCGCATCCGCAAGAAGCTCGGGCAGGACGTGATCACCACGATCCGCGGCCTGGGCTACAGTCTCGAAGATCCGGACGCCTGACCATGGCCGAGGCCGACGCCTCCGATCTGGTCGCGCCCCCACTCCCTCCGCTCGAAGGCGACGCGCATCCGGCGATCCCCGTGCGCACCACGGGCTCGCTGTCGCGCCGGATGATCCTGATCGCGGCGGGCTGGATCCTGCTGCTGCTCGCGGGCGGCGGCTATGCGCTCGACCGCGTGCTGACCGACGCGATCACGCGCAACGCCGATGCCCAGCTCGAGGACGTGCTCACCGCGCTGATCGTCTCGGGCGAAATCGGGCCGCAGGGCGAGGTGATCTCGAACCGCGAGCCCGCCGACCAGCGCTTCCTCGAGCCCAACTCCGGGCTCTACTGGCAGATCAGCGCGCCCGGCCAGGATTGGCTGCCGTCGCGCTCGCTGTGGGATCGTCGGCTGGCCTATGGCGGCACGCACAACGATCTTGGCGTCCATTCTTACGACAGCAACCAGTTCGTCGACCCCAAGGCGGAGAATCCCGAGCGGCTGCGCATCGTCGAGCGCGACGCGACCTTGCCGGGGTCGAAGGTCCGCTGGCGCTTCCAGGTCGCGCAAAGCCGCGACGGACTCGACGCGCAGATCAAGGTGCTGCGCAAGACGCTGCTTCGCAGTTTCGCCTTGCTCGGATTCGGGCTGATCGTGATGGCGGCGCTGCAGACCTTCTACGGGCTGTGGCCGCTGCGCAAGGTGCGCGAGGAGATCGCCCGGATGCGCGCGGGCAAGGCGCGGCAGATCGAGCGGCCGATGCCGATCGAGGTCGCGCCGATGGTCGAGGAACTCAACGCGCTGATCGCGCATAACGAGCGCCAGGCCGAGGAAGCGCGCCGCCACGCCGGCAATCTCGCGCATGCGCTGAAGACGCCGCTGACGGTCATCATGAACGCCGCCACCGCGCAGGCCGACGATCTCGGCGAGACAGTCGTGCGCGAAGCGCGGACGATGCGGCGGCAGGTCGACCATCACCTCGCGCGTGCGCGCGCCGTGGGGCGGCGCGGATCGGCGCACAGCCGCGCCGACGTCTGGCCGAGCCTCGAGTCGGTCGAGCGGGCGGTCGGCATTCTGTACCGCCATGTGCGGATCGACACCGACGGTCCGAAGGATCTGCAGGTCCATGTCGAACGGCAGGATCTGGACGAAATGCTCGGCAATCTGATCGAAAACGCCGCGAAGTATGGCGGGGGCTCGGTTTTCGTGACGGTATCGAAACATTCCGGCTTCGTTGAATTCCTGATCGAGGATGACGGCGTCGGCATCCCAGAGGAGCAGCGCATCCGCATCTTCGACCGCGGCGTGCGGCTCGATTCGGGGAAGCCGGGCACCGGGCTCGGCATGGCGATCGTGCGCGATGTTGCGGAGATCTACGAGGGCACGGTCAGCCTCGAGGAGAGCGAGGATCTCGGCGGCTTGCTGGTGCGGTTGCGGTTGCCGGCGGCGAACTGAGCGCTACGACGAACCGAGTGGTGCTTGGCTCGATTAACCCCACGACGTGGTATTCGCGACGGCGATCGTTTCCGTTCCTGCGTTGATGCCGGTCTAAATGTGGCGCTTCAGAAACCGGACGTTCAAGGCGCGACGAAACTCTGATGCTGTGCGACCGTCGCCGCCAAACGCTCCATATTGTCCTGGCTGGTGACACGGTCGGAAACCACGAGCGCCCACCCGTCACTGATCATGATGAACAGCCGCGACCCAACCTTCGTTGCCGATCGGACCGTGGCCCATTTGTAGGTGACTTTCGCGTTCGGTGTATCTGCGACGATGCCCTCTTCGCTGTAAGCCAGATAGATTTCCGTCCGCCCCGCGCGGGTGCGGAACGCCGGAGCGATCACGAACACAAGGAGAAGGAACACCAAACCGAAGGCGGCGGTCAGGGGTTCGCCGATGACCAGACCACCAACGATGATCATCACCCCGACCAGGACAAAAAGCGCGGCTTTTACCCGCGTGGCGCGCGATCCGGTCGAAAACGAAATCACGAATGCCGCAGCGAGCAAGTCGCCGCGCGTCAGCTCATAGGGACCAATCGTCTCAAAGCTCATCTCGGCGCTTTCCCCGTGGGCGCAGGTTTTTGGCTGCTTTCGGGCTTCACGTCTAATAGCCGTCGGGCAGCCTACCAGCAAACCTTCGCGACAATCCCGGTTTTAAGCACGATCGACGCGAAGACATCGTCATACCCCAGGCTGCCGACCCCGCCCCCGCAACTCGCTCAGCGCCAGCTACGGCCGTCCGCCCCGGCGCAGCCATAAGGCGGCAACTGTCCCGGGAAACGCTGTTGCATCTTGTGGCAGCCCCAGGTGCGGATCGGCGCGGGCATATAGCCGTTGAGCGCGATGCCGACCTCGTCATACGGGCTCTCCGCTCGCGCGACGTACATATACCAGCGTCCGCCGAACATCACCGCGGCTGCGATGAGGACGACACATACGACTTGGATGATTTTCTGCATTACGGCCCTTCTCGAAATGGGGGCCGCCCTTGGCAGACAAAGCCGATGCGATTCAACCGCTAACGGGCGAAGCGTGCCGACCGTCCGCCCGCCTTCGACCCGCCGCTCATTCGTTCCCGAGCAACCCGCCGAGCAGCCCGCCGACCACCGCGCCTGCCGCACCGCCGCCGACCAGACGCCCGATCCCCGCGCCCGCTGCCGCGCCGCGCTCCTCATTCCCCGGCAGGTGCCGCGCGACCTCTTCCGCCAGATTCATGATCGGCATCGATTGCAGCCAGACCTTGCCCGGCCCAGTGAGCGTCGCGAGAAATAGACCCTCGCCGCCAAACAGGATGTTGCGAAAGCCGCGCACCATCTGGATGTCGGTCGAGACGGTCGGCTCCTGGATGCCGATATGCCCGGCATGGACGCGGAGGCGCTCGCCCGGCGCGAGGTCCTTCTCGATCACCTCGCCCGACAGGTCGAGCCACACCGTGCCCGGGCCGGTGACGCGCTGGAGGATGAAGCCCTCGCCCGCGAACACGCCCGCGCCGAGCCGCTGCTGGAAGGCGATGTCGAGCGACACCGAATATTCGGCGCAGAGGAAGGTCTCCTTGCGGCAGATCAGCGATTCGCCGGCGCGCAGGTTCCGCGCGATGATCTTGCCGGGGAAGCGTGGCGCGAAGGCGACGTGCGCGCTCTCGTCGGCGATATATTCGGTGATGAAGATGCTGCCGCCCGACATCGCGCGCTTGAGGCCGGCGAAGAGGCCGCCGCCGGTGTGCGTGTCCATGCGGATGCCGTCGCTCATCCACGCCATCGCGTGCGTCTGGCTGACGATCCGTTCGCCGCGATCGAGATCGATCGAGACGGTCTGCATTACGGTGCCGGCGATGTCGTAGCGCATGGTTGGAGAAGCCCTTGCTGTGGTGCACTGACGTAACACAGCTCGGGGAAGGATGGAATATGCGCCCCTCCCCTCGTCACCCCGGGGTCCACCGTGCCGCGCGCATCAAGGCGGCAGCGTGCGCGGCGCGGTGGGGCCCGGCACAAGGCCGGGGTGACGGGGGGCGTTACGCCGCGATGGCGACGTCCTGCATCACCTGCGCGGTAATCGTCAGGCTGCGCTTGCGGGCTTCGTGATCGTAGATCGAGCTGGCGATCATCAGCTCGTCGACGCCGGTGCGGGCGACGAACGCGGCGATCTCGCGTGCGACCTTGGCGGGGCCACCGACTGCCGAGCACGACAGGACGTGATCGAGGATCGCGGCACCTTGCGCACCGAGGCTGTCACGATAGCCCGCGACGGGCGGCGGGAGCTGGCGCGGGTTGCCCGTGCGCAAGGCGACGAACGCCTGCTGCTGCGAACTCGCGAGCAATTCGCCCTGCGCATCCGTATCCGCGGCGAAGACGTTGAAGCCGGCCATGACGTGCGGCCGGGCGAGTGCTGCCGAGGGGCGGAAGGTGCGGCGGTAGATGTCGATCGCCGCCATCAGCGAATCAGGTGCGAAGTGCGAGGCGAAGGCGTAGGGTAGCCCGAGCATCGCGGCGAGCTGCGCGCCGAAGGTGCTCGACCCGAGGATCCACAGCGAGACGTCGGCGCCGGCGCCCGGCGTCGCGACGATGCCGGTCTGGCCGTCATTGGCGAAATAGCTCTGCAGCTCGACCACGTCGCGCGGGAAGGCGTTGGCGTCGGTCTCGAGATTGCGGCGCATCGCGCGCGCGACGATCTGGTCCGAGCCCGGCGCGCGACCGAGGCCGAGGTCGATCCGGCCGGGGAACAGCGCGTCGAGCGTGCCGAACTGCTCGGCGATCGCGAGCGGGGCGTGGTTGGGGAGCATGATCCCGCCCGCACCGACGCGGATCGTCGAGGTGGCGGCGGCGATGTGGCCGAGCACGACCGAAGTGGCGGCGCTGGCGATGCCGGTCATGCCGTGATGCTCGGCGGTCCAGTAGCGGTTGAAGCCGTGGGCCTCGGCGTGGCGCGCAAGATCGGGGGCGTTGGCGAGCGCCTGGGAGACGGTGCCGCCTTCGATGACGGGGACGAGATCGAGCAGGGAATATTGGGTCATGTTAGGGATGTGGGGAGGATTTGCGGCGGCGCTAGGGGGTGTGTCCAGCCCTCCCCCCGAATCTCCTCCCCTCCCTGGAAGGGAGGGGATCGAGGGGTGGGTTGCTCTCAAGGGAAACGGTCCGCCAGCCACGGGCCGACCCACCCCCGGCCCCTCCCTTCCAGGGAGGGGAGGCAAGAAGTGCGGGGGAGGAGAACCTTGCCCCCCTCGCCCACCCCGCTTAGAGCCACCGCATGGACCCACGCCTCGCCCATATCCGCACCTGGATCTTCGATCTCGACAACACGCTCTATCCGTCGAGCGCACGGCTGTTCGACCAGATCGATGCGCGGATGACGGGCTTCATCGCCGACAAGTTCGCGGTCGATCTGGTCGAGGCGCGGCGCATCCAGAAGGGCTATTTCCACGCCCACGGCACCACGCTCGCCGGGCTGATGGCCGAGCATGACGTCGACCCGCACGCCTTTCTCGACCATGTCCACGATATCGAGATGGACGTGCTCGAGGAAAACGCCCCGCTCGCCGCCGCGATCGCGAAGCTGCCGGGACGCAAGCTCGTCTTCACCAATGCCGACACGCCCTATGCCAGCAAGGTGCTCGCCAAGCTCGGGCTCGGCGAGAGCTTCGAGGCGATCCACGACGTCCATGCGATGGACCTGATCCCCAAGCCGCAAGCATCCGCTTATGCCGGGCTGTGCGCGGCGTTCGATCTCGATCCCGCGACCTGCCTGTTCGCCGAGGACATGGCGCGCAACCTCGCGCCCGCCAAGGCGATCGGGATGACGACCTTGTGGGTCGACAATGGCTCCGAACAGACTCCGGGCGGCGAAGACCGCTCCTTCATCGACTTCACCTGCGCCGACATCACGGCGTGGCTCCACGACCATACGGGGGATATATGAGCGACCTGCAACAGACCATCGAAGGCGCGTGGGACGCGCGCGACACGATCAGCTTCGCGACCAAGGGCGATGTGCGCGACGCGGTCGAGCAGGCGCTGCTCCAGCTCGATTCGGGCGCGATGCGCGTCGCCGAGCCGACCGGTAACGGCAGCTGGCAGGTCAATCAGTGGCTCAAGAAGGCAGTGCTGCTGTCGTTCCGGCTCAACGACAACAGCCTGGTCGAGGGCGGCGCCGGTGGCGCGCCCGCGTTCGACAAGGTGCCGTCGAAGTTCGCCGGATGGGGCGAGGCCGAGTTCCGCGCAGGTGGCTTCCGCGTCGTTCCCGGCGCGGTCGCGCGGCGGGGCGCGTTCATCGGCAAGGGCGCGATCCTGATGCCGAGCTTCGTCAATATCGGCGCCTATGTCGGTGAAGGCACGATGGTCGACACCTGGGCGACGGTCGGTTCGTGCGCACAGATCGGCAAGGGCGTGCATCTGTCGGGCGGCGCGGGGATCGGTGGCGTGCTCGAGCCGCTCCAGGCGGACCCGGTGATCATCGGCGACGGCGCGTTCATCGGTGCGCGCGCCGAGGTGGCCGAGGGGGTCCGCGTCGGCGAGGGCGCGGTGCTGTCGATGGGGGTGTATCTCGGCGCCTCCACCAAGATCATCGACCGGGCGACCGGCGAAGTGTTTCGCGGCGAAGTGCCGCCTTACTCGGTGGTCGTCCCCGGCTCGACCGGTGGCGGAGACGGCAAGCCGGCGCTGTATTGCGCGGTGATCGTCAAGCGCGTCGATGCGCAGACGAGGTCGAAGACCAGCATCAACGAACTGCTGCGCGACTGATCGTCTCCCTCTCCCCTTGTGGGAGAGGGAAGGGGCCCGCGCCGAAGGCGTGGGAAGGGTGAGGGGGCCGGCGCGCGACAGGATACCGCCCCCTCACCCGTCCGCCGCTTTGCGGCTCCCTCCCTCTCCCACAAGGGGAGAGGGAAAGCAGTCTCGACAACGTAACGCACGCCGCCTAGTCCCTCCCCAAACAAGAGGATGCTTCGTCAATGACCACCACCGCTTCCAAGACACTCGACCGTGTTCTCGTGCTCGAAATGGTCCGCGTGACCGAGGCGGCGGCGATCGCTGCCTCGACGCTCACCGGGCGCGGCGACGAGAAGGCGGCGGATGCGGCGGCGGTCGACGCGATGCGCACCGCGCTCAACTCGCTCTACATGGACGGCACCGTGGTGATCGGTGAAGGCGAGCGCGACGAGGCGCCGATGCTGTTCATCGGCGAGAAGGTCGGCTCGGCGATCGGCAAGGGGCCGAAGATCGACATCGCGCTCGATCCGCTCGAGGGCACGACGATCTGCGCCACCGCGGGGCCGAACGCGCTCGCGGTGCTGGCGATCGCCGAGGAGGGCGGACTGCTCAACGCGCCCGACGTCTATATGGACAAGATCGCGTGCGGCCCGGGCTATCCCGAGGGCATCATCGACCTCGACAAGTCGCCGACCGAAAACGTCACCGCGCTGGCCGCTGCCAAGGGCGTCAAGCCGTCGGAGATCATCGCCTGCGTGCTCGACCGCCCGCGCCATGCCAAGATCATCGCCGAGCTGCGCGCGATCGGCTGCGGCATCATGCTGATCGGCGACGGCGACGTGGCGGGCGTGATCGCGACGACCAACCCCGACACGACGATCGACATCTATATGGGCTCGGGCGGCGCCCCTGAGGGCGTGCTCGCGTGCGCGGCACTCCGCTGTGTCGGTGGCCAGTTCAAGGGCCGACTGCTGTTCCGCAACGACGACGAGCGCGCGCGCGCGGCGAAGTGGGGCGTGACCGATCTCGACAAGCAGTACGACCTGACCGAACTCGCGCGCGGCGACTGCATCTTCGCGGCGACCGGCGTGACCGACGGCTCGCTGCTCGCCGGTGTGAAGCGCAAGGGGCACATCATGACGACCGAGAGCGTCGTGATGCGCGCGAGCTCGGGCACGGTGCGCTGGGTCAAAGGCGAACACCGGATCTAAGGCGATAGAGCCCCCCCTTCAGGGGAGGGGCTAAGCGCCAAATCGTTACCCCGGGCTTGTCCCGGGGTCTACCGTGCCGCACACTTGCCGCGTGAGCATTTGCGGCACGGTGGACCCCGGCACGAGGCCGGGGTGACGGTTGGGGGTTGGGTATGCGTAAAGTTGTGGCGGCGCTGGCTGCCGGTGTCGCGCTGGCCGGCCCGATCGCCGCGCGCCCACAAGCGGCAACGGCCCCGACGGCCGCGCCTGCTCCCGTGCTCTCGCCCTACACCTACGAAGAAGTGATGGTCCCGATGCGCGACGGCGCACGGCTCCAGACCATCATCCTGCGTCCGCGCAACCAGACCGGGCCGCTGCCGATCCTGTTCTCGCGCACGCCCTACGGCGTCACCGAGTCCGCGCCGAAGAAGGTCCCCGGCAACCAGGTCGCGCTTGACCGCGACGGCTATATCTATGTCGAGCAATCAATGCGCGGGCGCTTCAAGTCTGACGGCGTCTTCACGCTGTCGACCGCGGTGCATCCGGGCGATCCGAAGCAGGTCGATGAATCGACCGACGCCTATGACAGCATCGACTGGCTGGTGAAGAACGTCGCCCAGAACACTGGCAAGGTCGGGATGTGGGGCGTCTCCTACCCCGGCTTCGCCGCCGCGATCGCGCTGATCGGCCCACATCCCGCGCTGAAGGCGGTCAGCCCGCAGGCGGCCTGGGTCGATTACTGGCAGTCCGACGATCTCCACCGCAACGGCGCGCTGCGGCTGTCCTATGCGACCGACTGGCTGGCGATGCTCCAGCTCGACAAGACGCAGGACACCACCTTCCAATATGATCGCTACGACACGTACGATTGGTTCCTGAACAAGGGGCCGGTCGAGCAGATCGACGCGACCGAATTCAAGGGCCGCGTGCCGATGTTCACCGCGCTGCTCGACCATCCCAATCACGACGCCTTCTACACCGACCAGCGCTGGAGCGACCGGCTCGGCAAGACGACCGTCCCGACGCTCAACGTCGCGGGCTATTGGGATCAGGAGGATCCGTCGGGCTCGTGGCAGATCTATTTCAAGCAGGCGCAGAACGACCCCGACCATCTCGCGACGATGGTCGCGGGGCCATGGGCGCACGGCTGGTGGCAGCGCCCGACCAACGCGCTCGGGGCGATTCCCTACGGTGTTCCGAGCGGGACGCAGTTCCAGGAGCAGATCCAGGCGCCGTTCTTCGCCTACTGGCTCCACGGCACCGGCACGAAGCCGACGACCGGGGTGAAGAGCTTCCAGAGCGGCAGCTGGACATGGAAGAGTTACAAGGCGTGGCCGTTGGCGGGCACCAAGCCGACCGACCTGTATCTCCACGCCGACGGCTCGCTGTCGTTCAAGGCGCCCGCGCCGGGCGAGACGTGCCGCGACTATGTCTCGGACCCAGCGAATCCCGTGCCGTTCCGCGCGCGGCCGATGTCGGGGACGTATCTCTCGCCCGACTGGTCGTGGTGGGAGGCGGCCGACCAGCGTTTCCTCGGCGGGCGGCCCGACGTTCTGAACTACACGAGTGCGCCGCTCGAGAAGGATTTGACGGTGACGGGGCATGTGCTGGCGCAGCTCGCTGCCTCGACCAGCGGGACCGACAGCGACTTCGTCGTCAAGCTCATCGACGTCTTCCCCGACAGCTATGTCCAGAACCCCGAAGCGCTCAAGCCAGGCGACTATGCTCGCTCGCTCAACGGCTATCAGCTACCGATCGCGATGGATGTCCGCCGCGGGCGTTTCCTCGCCAGCGACACCGCGCCGCAGCCGCTGGTGCCGGGCAAGGTGACACGCTGGGAGGTGCCGTTGCGCGAGCACGACCATGTATTCCTGAAGGGCCATCGGCTGATGGTACAAGTCCAGTCGAGCTGGTTCCCGGTGATCGACCGCAACCCGCAGAGCTTCGTGCCCAATATCGCGCGGGCAAAGGCGGAGGATTTCGTAAAGGCGACGCAGCGTGTTTGCGCCGGCTCGAAGATCGTGCTGCCGGTTATTCAGTAGCAAAACCTGCGGTCACTTCCCCGGGGAAGCGAGCCTCGCCGCGCCTGCCCTCACCCTTCCCTCTCCCGCTGGGAGAGGGAGATTTTATGGAATCAACCCCTCCGCGCGCAGATCGCGGAACAGGTCGAAGAAGGCGTCGTCGGTCGGCTGATACGCCAGGAAGCCCATCCGCCGGCTCTTCGACATGTCGGTCACCACCTCGATCGGGCGACCGAGATCGGCGTCGGTGTGCCACGGCGAGGCGAGCCGCGACAGGTCGGGCTCGACCAGTCCGTCACGCTCGGCGATCTTGCGCCAGACGGCGGCGTCGTCGGCCATCTGCGTTTCGAGCGGCTGGACCGTCCCATCGAACGGCGCGGCTTCGACGCCGAACCATTCGGCGATCCGCGCCCACATCCAGCTCCAGCGGAAGACATCGCCATTGACGATGTTGAAGTCCTGGTTCGCCGCCTCGGGCGTTTCCGCCGCCCACAGCAATTGCCGCGCGAGCTGGCGTGCATCGGTCATGTCGGTGAGCCCTTCCCATTGCGCCGCCGACCCCGGGAAGCGGAACGGACGACCCAGCTCGCGGCACAGCGTCGCATAGACGGCGAGCGTCGTCCCCATGTTCATCGCATTGCCAACCGCCTTGCCGATCACGGTGTGCGGGCGGTGGACACTCCAGCGGAAGCCGTCGCGCGTGGCGGCAGCGAACACTTCGTCCTCCTGCGCATAATAGAAATTGTCGACGTCGAGCCGGCCCTGCTCCTCGCGAAACGGCGTCTGCGGCAGCGCGCCTTTGCCATAGGCCTCGAACGGCCCGAGATAATGCTTGAGGCCGGTGACCAGCGCGACGTGGCGTGGGCCCTCCGATTGGCGCAGACCGTCGAGCAGGTTGCGCACCATCGCGGCGTTGACGCGGATGTTCTCGGCCTCGCTGTCCTGCCGTAGCCAGGTGGTGATGAACACCGCGTCGGGGCGCAAGCCGTCGAGCGCAGCCTTGGTCGCCGCGGCATCCTGCAAGTCGGCCGCGACCGGCAGCACGCCGTCCTGCTGCGTCGGGCGCCGCGCGAGGCCGTGCACCGTCCAGCCATGATCGACCAGCAAGCCTGCCGTCGCGCTGCCGACGATCCCGCTCGCGCCCACTACCAATGCCGTCTTGGCCATCGTTCATTCCTTTTCACTGTCGACCCAACAGGTAGGCAGCAGAGTGGTTGCCTTGAAGACGGCACCATTTGGGGACATAGGCACCAAGAGGTGACCAGATGCAGCCGGGCAGTGCCGACGACGAATGGCGGGAAGATTGCGCACCGCGCCGCATCCTGACGCTGTTCACGACCAAATGGACGAGCATGATCCTGCACACGCTCCACGCGCGGCACGACGGGATCGCGCGCACCGGCGTGCTTGAGCGCAGCCTGCCGGGCATTTCCAAGAAGATGCTGACGCAGACGCTGCGTGAGATGGAGGCGAGCGGTCTGCTTACCCGTCACGTCCATGAGACGCGCCCGCCCGCGGTCGAATATGCGCTGACGCCGCTCGCGCAGCGCTTCGTCGAACCGGTCGAGGCGCTCTACGCCTGGGCGCGCGACAATGCCGACGCGCTCGACCAGCTCGGCGACCGGCCGACCGCGCGGCGTTAGTTCTTCATCCGCCAGCCGGTCTTGAAGATCCACGAGATCACGCCGAGGCAGACGAGGAGGAACAGAGCGGTGACGCCGAGGCTGACCCCGACCGACACGTCGCCCTTGTCGAAGAACGCCCAGCGGAAGCCGCTCACCAGATAGACGACCGGGTTGAACAGGCTCACCGTCCGCCACGGCTGCGGCAGCATGTCGATCGAATAGAAGGCGCCGCCGAGGAAGGTCAGCGGCGTGATCAGCAGCGCGGGGATGAAGTTCAGCTGCTCGAACCCCTTGGCCCACACGCCGATGATGAAGCCGAACAGGCTGAACGTCACGCTGGTCAGCACCAGGAAGGTGAGCATCGCCAGCGGATGAACGATCTCCAGCGGCACGAACAGCGACGCGGTGGCGAGGATGATCAGCCCGAGCACGATAGACTTGGTCGCCGCCGCGCCGACATAGCCGACCACCATCTCCATCGCCGAGACCGGCGCCGACAGCAGTTCGAACATCGTGCCGGTGAATTTGGGAAAATAGATGCCGATCGAGGCATTGGCGATGCTCTGCGTCAGCAGTGACAGCATGATCAGCCCGGGCACGATGAAGCTGCCATAGCCGACCCCGCCAACCGTGCTGATCTTCGATCCGATCGCCCCGCCGAACACGACGAAATAGAGCGAGGTGGTGATGACGGGGGTGACGAGACTCTGCCACAAGGTGCGCAGCGCGCGCGCCATCTCGAAGCGGTAGATTGCCCAGATGCCGTGAAAGTTGATCGCGGGGGCCTTGGTTGCACCGCTCATGCCGCGTCCTTCTGTTCGACGAGGTCGACGAAAATGTCCTCTAGCGAACTCTTGTGCGTTTCGAGGTCGGTATAGCCAATGCCGAGCGCGCCGAGCTTGGCGAGCAGGCTCGGGATATGCTCATTTTCGGAATCGAAGGTGTAGTGCAGGGTCTTGCCCTCATCCTCCAGCGCGAGGTGCCAGTCGCCAAGGTCTGCGGGCACCGCGGTCATCGGCTCCTGCAGCGCGATCAGCATGCGGCGCTTGCCGAGCTTCTTCATCAGCGCGGCCTTCTGCTCGACCAGGATGATCCGCCCCTTGTCGATCACGCCGACGCGGTCGGCCATTTCCTCGGCCTCCTCGATATAGTGCGTCGTCAGGATGATCGTAGTGCCGGCGGCGCGCAGCTTGTGCACCAGCTTCCACATGTCGCGCCGCAGGGCGACGTCGACACCCGCGGTCGGCTCGTCGAGGAACAGGATCTCGGGCTCGTGCGAGAGCGCCTTGGCGATCAGCACGCGGCGCTTCATCCCGCCCGACAGCTCCATGATCTTGGCGCCGCGCTTGTCCCACAGCGACAGGTCGCGCAGCACCTGCTCGATATGCGCGTCGTTCGGCGCCTTGCCGAACAGGCGGCGGCTGAACTTTACGGTGGCGAGCACGGTCTCGAACATGTCGACCGACAGTTCCTGCGGCACGAGGCCGATCGCGCGCCGCGCGCTGCGGAAGTCCTTCTGCGCGTCGTGGCCGAGCACGGTGACGGTCCCGGTCGAAGGCGTGATGATGCCACAGATGATCGAGATGAGCGTCGTCTTGCCCGCACCGTTAGGCCCGAGCAACGCGAAGATCTCGCCGCGCGCAATATCGAGA
The DNA here is from genome assembly GCF_036663815.1 of Parasphingomonas frigoris. Classification (NCBI taxonomy): domain Bacteria; kingdom Pseudomonadati; phylum Pseudomonadota; class Alphaproteobacteria; order Sphingomonadales; family Sphingomonadaceae; genus Parasphingomonas; species Parasphingomonas frigoris. Next base: position 629,357 of record NZ_JAXOJQ010000002.1, read on the forward strand.
TCGACCGGCTCGAGCGCACGATGTCCCGAGGCGTATGTCTTCGACACGCCTGCGACCGATAAGATGCTGTCCATGCTGTCCCCGATTGTTGTCGCGCAGATAGGCGTGCCGGGGAGAGATAACAACCGCTCGGTATGAAAGTCGCGGCGCTTATCCCTGCCTCGTGCGGAGGTGACGGGTGCTACTTAGCCGCCCCCGCCCTCGCCTCTGCGATCGCCTTCTGCAAGTCCTCGAGCGGCAGCGCGGACGAGACGACCTTGTTGCCGATCACCCAGCTCGGCGTGCCCGTCAGCCCGAGTGCGCGCGCGACGGTCTCGTTCGACGCGATCTCGGCATCGGCCTTCGGCGCAAAGGCCGCTGCGCGCGTGGCATCGACGCCCGCGCGCTGCGCCGCCGCGGCGATACTCTGCGCCGTGACCTGGCCGCCCGCGTAGAGCGCATCATGATATGCCTGAAACTTACCCTGCTCGGCCGCGGCGAGGCTCATCCGCGCGGCATCGACGCTGCTCTGCGCGAGGATCGGAAAGTCGCGATAGACGATGCGGATCTTGGGGTCGCTCTTCAGCAACGCCGCGATCGTCGGGAGGCTGGCGCGGCAATAACCGCAATTGTAATCGAAATATTCGACCAGCGTGACGTCGGCCTGCGGATTGCCCGCCCACGCGCTGCCGAACGGCTTTAGGATCGCATCGCGGTTGGCGGCAATCGTCTCGGCATGGCCGCGGTCGCGCAGCGCGTCCATCGCCTGCGGGATGATCTCGGGATGCGCCAGCACGTAATCGCGCACCACGCCTTCGAGCCGCGCGCGATCACCACCCGTAGCGGGGACGAGCCGCTCGATCCCGGCAAAGGCCGCAGCCCCGACCAGCCCGGCGATGAGCGCCGGGGCGAAGACATTCCAACTGACGCGCATCACCGTTTCTTCTTATATTTCTTGGGGTTGTCGTCCATCTCGTTCTGCGAAGCGAGCGCGATGTCCTGCGCACGGATCCAGTCGACCGAATTGGCCGGCAGCCCCTGCATCGCACCGCGCGCGCTGTAGGCGGCCAAGCGGACGTTGCCGGTCAGGCTCGCTTGTTCGGCACTGGCGAGCATGGCGCGCGGCTGGTCGCCCATCGCCTCGTAGACGGTGCCGAGCTGGTACCAGGCAAAGGGATTCTCGTCGTCGCGCGCGACCGCCTGGCGCAGCACCTTCATCGCCTCGGGATAGTTCGCCTTGTCCTCGGTCGCGATCAGCGCGTGGCCGAAGGTCGTCGCGATCAACGGCGCGTTGCGCGACAGGTCGGTTGCCTCGCGTAAGGGCGCCAGCGCCTCGAGCGGCTTGCCCGCCTCGAGCAGGATCTGGCCGCGGATCTCGAGGAAATAGGGGTCGTGCGGCGCCGCCTTGAGCAAGGCCACCGCCTCGGCATCGGCCTTTTCGGGATAGGCCGACTTATGCCACGCATAGGCACGGGCATAATGCGCATAGAGGCTCTGATCCGTGTCGGGATAGACGTTGAGCGTGGTCTTGGGATCGGCGACATAGCCGAGCAGCTTGGCCTTCACGCGCTTGAACTGTTCCTCGAGCCCCTGGTCGGACTTATTGCCATAGGCCGGCGAGGCGATGACGTCGGCCGTGAGGCTGGCGATGCGCTCGCCCGACAGCGGATGGCTCTGAGCGAAGGGGTCGATGTTCTTCAGCCCATAGGCATATTCTTCGTTCTGCAGCTTCTTGAAGAAGGTCAGCATGCCCTTGCCGGTCACCCCGGCTTCGCGCAGGAACTTGGCGCCGGTCGCGTCGGCGGTCGATTCCTGGACGCGGCTGAAGGCGAGGAACTTGCCCTGCGCCGCGGTCGTGCCCGCCGACAGGATGCCGGCGCCGGCCTCGGGCGCGCCCGCCGCGATCGCGGCGACGCCGAGCACCATGCTGAGGATCGAGATGCCGAGCGCAGGCTTCACGCCGGCGTCCATCAGCACGACATGCCCGTCGGCGACGTGGCCGAGTTCGTGCGCGATCACGCCCTGCACCTGGTTGGCATTGTCGGCGGCCTGGATCAGGCCCGAATGGACGTAGATGGTCTGCCCACCGGCCGTGAAGGCATTGATCGAATCGTCGTTGATCAAGACGACCTTGACGTTGTTGGGCGACAGGCCCGCCGCAAGGATCAGCGGGCGCGACATGTCGTTGAACATCGCCTCGGTCTCGGCATCTCGCAGGATCGACTGCGCAGCCGCCGGTTGCGCCCAGACAAGGAGTGAGGCCGCAAGACCTGCCAAGAGCCGCTTCATTCGCGCTGTATCGCGGAGATTCGCCAGCGGGGCAACGGCGATGCGGTAGGCCGTCAGCGCAATGCCCCTCCCCTGAAGGGGAGGGGCTCTTGTATCACCTCGTCACATCACACCCCGAAGGTGCGCTGCCACCAGCCGCGACGCGGGCTGCCGGCTTCGCCCGGATCGGGATCGATGCCGGCATCCGGGCCGGCCGCGGCGTCATCCGCCGGGGCCGCGCCGTCGAGACCGTCTGCCAGCGGCGTCGCTGGTGCGTCGGCCTCGGGCGCTGCCGCAGCCGGAGCGACCGCCGCTTTGGGCTTGCGCGTGCGCTTCGGCTTGGGCGCAGGCTCTTCCGAGACCGGCACGTCCATCATCGCGCTGCTCGCATCGGCGGGCGCCGCCTCGGCGACCGGGGCGTCGACCGTCTTCTTGCGACGCGCGCGCTTCGGCTTGGCGTCGGCATCGACCGGGGCATCGGCCGGCGCCTCGGCCTCGACCGCTGCTTGCGCCACGACCGGTGCCGCGACGGCCGGCGCTGCCTTGGCGGCGCGAGCCGGCTTGGCCTTGGGCTCGACATCGCGCGCCTTGGGGCGACGGCGACCCTTCTTGGGCGCCTCCGCTTCGGGCTCGGCATCGGCTTCGACCAGCGGTTCCGCGACGACGGGCGCTTCGGCCTGGACGGCGTCCGCATCACCGGCTTCGGCCACCTCGCCTGCGGTCTGCTCGCCCTCGCTGCGGCGTCCGCCACGGCGACCGCGACGACCACGACGGCGGCGGCCACCTTCGCCCCCAGCTTCGGGATCGCCATCGACGGCACCGGCGGTTTCGCTGCCATCTGCCCGATCGGCGTCGGCGTCCATGTCGATGGCGTCCGCGCCGTCACCGGCTTCGAGCTCGTCGCCGGCCTCGAGCGCTTCGCCCTCGACCGAACCCTCGCCCTCGGGACGCGCGCGACCGCGACGACCGCGACGGCGACGCTTGCGGCGCGAGCCGGCGTCCTCGTCACTTCCGGCAGCGCGCTCGGGACGATCGCCGCCTTCGCGCGGTGCCCGCGGCTCGCGCTGGGCGCGCGGCTGCTCCTCTGCTTCTTCCTCGATCTCGTCTTCGATCTCGTCCTCGAGGAAATCTTCCTCGATTTCCTCGATCACCGGCTCGAAGCGCGGCGCATAGGCCGGCGGTGGCCCGGAGACCTCTACCGACATGCGCGCGCCTTCCTGCTCGCCATCCTGCGCGACTTCGATCAGCACGCCGTAGCGCTCCTCGATCTCGGCCAGCTCACCGCGCTTGCGGTTGAGCAGGTAGAAAGCGGCTTCCTGGCTCGCGCGCAGCAACAGCTGCGACCCACGACCCTGCGCGGCTTCATCCTCGAGCATACGCAGCGCCGAAAGGCCCGACGACGAAGCGGTACGGACGAAGCCCGAGCCTTCGCAATGCGGGCACGGCCGGGTCGAGGCTTCGAGCACGCCGGTACGCAGGCGCTGGCGGCTCATTTCCATCAGCCCGAACGACGAGATGCGGCCGATCTGGATGCGCGCGCGATCGTTCTTGAGCGCTTCCTTCATCGCCTTCTCGACCTTGCGGACGTTCGAGCCGTTGTCCATGTCGATGAAGTCGATGACGACGAGCCCGGCCATGTCGCGCAGGCGCAGCTGGCGGGCGATTTCGGCGGCGGCCTCGAGGTTCGTCGCGGTCGCGGTCTGCTCGATCGAATGTTCGCGCGTCGAACGCCCCGAGTTGATGTCGATCGACACCAGCGCCTCGGTCGGGTTGATCACGAGATAGCCGCCCGACTTGAGCTGCACCACCGGGTGGTACATCGCCGACAATTGCTCCTCGACACCGGCGCGCTGGAACAGCGGCACGGGGTCGCTGTAATGCTTCACCTTGCGGGCATGGCTCGGCATCAGGAGCTTCATGAACTCCCGGGCGTGCTGATAGCCCTCGGTACCCTCGACGATGACCTCGTCGATCTCCTTATTGTAGATGTCGCGGATCGCGCGCTTCATCAGGTCGCTGTCGCCATAGACGAGCGCCGGCGCCGACGACGTCAGCGTCGTTTCGCGGATCCCGTCCCACAGGCGCGCGAGATAATCGAAGTCGCGCTTGATCTCCTGGCGGGTGCGCTGGAGGCCGGCGGTGCGCACGATGCAGCCCATCGACGGGGGCAGCTTCATGTCGGCCATGATCGTCTTCAAGCGCTTGCGATCGCCCGCGTTCGAAATCTTGCGGCTGATCCCGCCGCCATGCGACGTGTTGGGCATCAGCACGCAGTAACGACCGGCGAGCGACAGATAGGTGGTCAGCGCCGCGCCCTTGTTGCCGCGCTCTTCCTTGACGACCTGGACGAGCAGCACCTGGCGGCGCCGGATGACGTCCTGGATCTTGTAGCGATGGCGCAGCGAGGTGCGGCGCTGCTGCAGATCGTCGGCAGCATCGTCCGACGCCGAACGCTTGCGGCGACGGCCACGGCCTTCACCACCACGCGCTTCGCCCTCGGCGACGACTTCGGTGTCGGGCTCCTGCCCGCCGTCATCGTCGAAACGCTCTACCGACGCTTCGTCGATATCCGAATCGCGCTCGAAACCGTCATCTTCACCATGCTCGTCGTCATGGAGATCGTCTTCGGCATCCTGCTGGGCGCGCAATGCAGCTTCTTCAGCGGCATGCTCGGCCTCTTCGCGCAGGAGCGCGTCGCGGTCTTCCTTGGGGATCTGGTAATAATCGGGATGGATTTCGCTGAACGCGAGGAAGCCGTGGCGGTTGCCGCCATAATCGATGAACGCGGCCTGCAGCGACGGCTCGACTCGCGTCACCTTGGCCAGATAGATATTCCCCTTGAGCTGCTTGCGCTCGGCACTCTCGAAATCAAACTCTTCGATTCGGTTTCCCTTGACGACAGCAACGCGGGTTTCCTCCCGGTGCCGTGCGTCGATCAGCATACGCGTGGTCATGTAATATTCTCCGGTCGCGCGACGCAGGGGCCAGGGGCGCTGCGCGCCGTGGCGCTGCTCGCGCGCGATCAATGAAAGGGCTCGTCCCGGCGAAAAGGTCGCCTGGTTCGCTGCCCTGGGTTGTTACGAAAACTGCCTCTGCTCGCTTTGCACGCTCCGCCTTCCGGCCTGGAGCACCCCGCGCGCTCGCGATTCCGCCGGCGAAAGCCGGGCGGAGCGAGGGACGGGATAAATGCAGCATGCGAACGTCAACCTGGATGGGCCGCGCCAAAGGATATCGAGGCGGCCGACTAGCCCTGAACGCTGGCTGAACCCAGCAACGATCCGGTACTGTCTATTGCGTAGCACCCCCGGTCGCGCGCAGCAACTGGCAGGTTTTTGCCGGCACACGGCAATTCTATGCCTACCGGCGCATTAACCGCGCCCGGCAAGGCGGTCTTTTCGCCTGGCCCCTTAACCAAGATGCATGAGTGCGATCCCCCGTTCCCCCTCGCCGAATGCTGCCCATCTGGCTGCGGCGCCTTTTCGCTTTACCGGCCACCGGTCGCGGCTGCATTACGGCGCGGTGTCGTTCCTCCTCGCATTGCTGGCCTGCTGGTTCGCCGGCGCCCCCGCCTGGGCCGCGTCGGTCGAACAGGTCGAGGTGCATCGCGACCGGATCGTGCTGCGGTTCGACCAGCCGATCGCGGACGCGTCGAGCTTCGTGCTGGCCGCGCCGCGCCGGATCGCGCTCGATCTGGGCGGGGCGACACCCGGCGGCGACATTGCGAGCGGTGGCGCGGTCACCGGCATACGGCTGGCCCCGCGTGGCACGGGCGGAACGCGGATCGTGTTCGATCTCGCCCGCCCGACGCTGATCACCGAAGGCGTGTTCGGCCGCGACGGACGCGAATTGACGCTCGAGCTGCGCACCGTCGACGATGCGACCTTCGCGCGCGCCGCGGGCGAGCGGCGGATGCGCTTCCTGCCGCCGTTCCCCATGGGGCAGACGGCGGCGGCGGCAGACTCGGCCACCTACCAGGTCAGCGTGCCGATCCAGCCGGCGCGGCACGCCGGGCGGCTGCCGCGCATCTATGGCGACGACGACAGCCGCCCGCTGGTGGTGATCGATGCCGGGCATGGCGGCGTCGATCCCGGTGCGATCTCGCCGATCGACGGACTGCGCGAAAAGGATGTGACGCTCAAGATCGCGCGCGCGATCCGCGATGCGCTGGTCAAATCGGGGCGTGCGCGGGTCGCCTTGACGCGCGAGGACGACCGTTTCCTCGTGCTGCAGGAACGCTACGGGATCGCGCGACGGTTGCGCGGCGACCTGTTCATCTCGATCCATTGCGACAGCGTCGGCTCGGGAACGGCTACCGGCGCCTCGGTCTACACGTTGTCGGAAGTCGCCTCGGACAAGGAATCGGCCAAGCTGGCGGCGCGCGAGAACAAGGCCGACATCATCGCCGGGGTCAATCTCGCGTCGACCTCGGCCGACATCTCGTCGATCCTGATCGACCTGACGCAGCGCGAGACGATGAACAGTTCGGCGAGCTTCGCGCGGCTGCTCGGCCGCGAAGCGCAGCCGCTGATCCCGCTCAAGCCCAATTTCCACCGCATGGCCTCACTGATGGTGCTGAAGGCGCCCGACATGCCCTCGATCCTGTTCGAGACGGGCTACATCTCGAACCCGCGCGACGCCGCCTTCATCGACAGCGCCGACGGCCGCGCGCGGATCGCGCAGAGCATCGAGCGTGCGGTCGAGGTGCATTTCGCGCGCCGCCTGGCGTCGCGCTGAACCGGACGGGCGCGGCGCACGCTAAGGCGGCTGGCAAGCCCCGCGAAACTTGCTAGAGCCTGCCCCCAATATGGCCGAACCCGACTCCACCGTGAATTTCCGTATCCGCCGTGAGATCGACGGGTTCGGCGGCTTCCTCGCCCGCAGCTGGGCGCGCTGGTGGGTCAAGACGATCGCCGTGCTCGCCTTGCTATTCGCGGTGGCGGTCGCGATCTTCTATTTCGCCTTTGCCGCCGGGCTGCCCTCGGTCGACAAGTTACGCACCTACGAGCCGCCCCTGCCGACCAACGTGCGCGGCATCGATGGCACGCCGCTCCACAGCTATGCGCGCGAGCGTCGCGTCGAGCTGAGCTACGACGAATATCCGCCGCTGCTGGTGCGCGCCTTCCTCGCCGCCGAGGACAAGAATTTCTTCGAGCATCACGGCATCGACTATCTCGGCATCGCCAACGCCGCGGTCAACAACCTGACCAGCCACAAGCGCCCGGCGGGCGCCTCGACGATCACGCAGCAGGTCGCCAAGAACCTGCTGATCGGCAACGAGACGAGCTATGCGCGCAAGATCAAGGAGGCGATCCTCGCCTACCGGATCGAGGATACGCTGACCAAGCAGCAGATCATCGAGCTCTATCTCAACCAGATCGCGCTGGGGCGGAACGCGTTCGGCGTCGAGGCGGCGAGCTATGCCTATTTCGGCAAGGACCTCAACCAGCTCGACCTGGCGCAGCTCGCCTATCTCGCGATCCTGCCGAAGGGTCCGTCCAACTACGATCCGATCCGCCACGCCGACCGCGCACTCGCACGCCGCGCCTATGTGCTGCGCGAGATGCTCAAGAACGGCTTCATCACGCAAGCGCAGCACGACGCCGCGAGCGCCGAGCCGCTCGGCACCGTGCCGCGCCAGACGCCGAAGACCGAGACCGCGGGCTCGGGCTATTTTGTCGAGGAAGTGCGCCGCCAGCTGATCGACAAGTTCGGCGAGGATGCCCGCGCCGGGCCGTACAGCGTCTATTCGGGCGGGCTGTGGGTGCGCACCTCGCTCGACGAGAAGATGCAGGACTATGCGCAGACCGCGCTGCGCGAGGGCCTGCTGCGCTTCGACCAGGGGCGCGGCTGGTCGGGGCCGCTTGGCCATGCCGAGATCACCGGCGAAGCGTGGCAGGGCGCGTTGCTCAATACCAATATCGGGCTCGATTATGACGACTGGCGCGCCGCGATCGTGATCGCGCGCGACGACAGCGCGGCGCGGATCGGTTTCTCCGACGGCAGCACCGGCACGCTGCCGCGCTGGGCCGCGGTGATGCCGGTGCGCGGCAAGGGCGGCACCGCCTTCGCCGCGCTCGCCGCCGGCGACATCATTGCCGTCGCCCCCAGCGGCAGCGAGTTCGCGCTGCGCTCGGTCCCCAAGATCTCGGGCGCGTTCGTCGTCGAGCAGCCGCAGACCGGCCGCGTGCTGGCGATGCAGGGCGGCTTCGACTTCCGCATCCAGGCGTTCAACCGCGCGACGCAGGCGATGCGGCAGCCGGGATCGACGATCAAGCCAATCGTCTATGCCGCAGCACTCGAGGGCGGGATGACCCCGGCCTCGATCATCGTCGACGGGCCGTTCTGCGTCTATCAGGGCGCGCGGCTCGGGCAGAAATGCTTCCGCAACTTCGGCGGGGTCGGCGGATCGGGCGGGCACACGATGCGCTGGGGCGTCGAGCAGTCGCGCAACCTGATGACGGTGCGCGCCGCGGCGACCACCGGCATGCCGCGCGTCGTGTCGCTGATGGACCGGATCGGCGTCGGCAAATATCCGCCCTACCTCTCCTTCGCGCTCGGCGCGGGCGAGACGACGGTGTCGCGGATGGTCAACGCCTATGCGATCCTCGCCAACCAGGGCCGCTCGCACCCGTCCTCGCTGATCGACTTCGTCCAGGATCGCCACGGCAAGGTCGTCTGGCCCGAGAATTGGCACGCCTGCGACCGCTGCAACGCGCCCGACTGGAACGGCCGGCCGATGCCGCGCCCGGTCGCCGGCGGCAAGCAGATCGTCGATGCGATGAGCGCCTACCAGATGATCCACATCGCCGAGGGCGTGATCCAGCGCGGCACCGCGACCGTGCTGCGTGATCTCGACCGGCCGATGTTCGGCAAGACCGGCACCAACACCGGGCCGACCGACGTGTGGTTCATCGGCGGCACGCCGCAGATGATCGGCGGCCTGTATATCGGCTATGACACGCCGCACTCGCTCGGCGGCGGCGCGCAGGGCGGTACGCTCGCCGCGCCGATCTTCAAGGCGTTCGCGGTCAAGGCGTATGAAGGGATGGACAAGCTCCCGTTCCGCGCGCCCGCCGGCATCCGCATGGTCCGCATCGACCGGCAGAGCGGTAAGCCGGTATTCGGCGCCTGGCCGACCGACGACCCCAAGGCATCGGTGATCTGGGAAGCGTTCAAGCCCGAGAGCGAGCCGCGCCGCGTGATCCATCGCGGTACGATCGTGCCCGATCCCGCCGCCGCCGCGACCGCTGCGGCAGCCGCCGCGGCACGCGCGCGCGCGGCGACGCAGGCACAGAGCGAAGCGCGCAAGGACAGCGACTTCTTGCAAAAGCAGGGCGGCATCTACTAGCGATGGATAGCCGTCGCCCCGGCGCCAATTTCAGGTGGGGCCGGGGACGCTGGGTTGTCGCGGGACAATCGGCGCCGCGCACCCTATATAGCGGCCCCGGCCTCCGCCGGGGCGACGAATTTTAAGTTTGGAGTTCCCCGATGCGCGCTGAAGCGCAGGCTCATATCGATTCGATCAAGGACGCGCTCGCGCTGCTCCGCCGCTTCCTCGACTGGGACCGCGCGTTGCGCCGGCTCGACGAGCTCAACGCGCGCGTCGAGGACCAGGCCTTGTGGAACGACCCCAAGGCGGCACAGGTCGTGATGCGCGAGCGTCGCCGGCTCGAGGAGGCGATCACCGCGACGCGCGCGATCGAGAGCGAGCTCAACGACACCGCCGAGCTGATCGAGATGGCCGAAGCCGAAGGCGATACCGAGATGGAGGCCGAGGGCGTCTCCGCGCTCGCCGATCTCGCCGCGCGCGCCGACAAGGACAAGGTCAAGGCGCTGCTCGCGGGCGAGGCCGATGGCAACGACACCTATATCGAGGTCAATGCCGGCGCCGGCGGGACCGAGAGCCAGGATTGGGCCGGGATGCTCAGCCGGATGTATTCGCGCTGGGGCGAGCGCCACGGCTTGAAGGTCGAGCTGATCGACCAGCATTCGGGCGAGCAGGCCGGGATCAAGTCGGCGACGTTGCTGCTCAAGGGCGAGAACGCCTACGGCTATGCCAAGACCGAGAGCGGCGTCCACCGCCTGGTCCGCATCAGCCCGTATGACAGCGCGGCACGCCGCCACACCTCATTTGCGAGCGTGTGGGTCTATCCGGTCGTCGACGACAATATCGAGGTCGAATATAACGAGAGCGACCTGCGCATCGACACCTATCGTGCCTCGGGCGCTGGCGGGCAGCACATCAACACGACCGACTCGGCGGTGCGCATCACGCACATCCCGACCGGCATCGTCGTGCAGTGCCAGAATCAGCGCAGCCAGCACAAGAACAAGGCCGAGGCCTACAACCAGCTCCGGGCGCGCCTTTACGAGCGTGAACTGGCGATCCGCGAAGCTGCGGCCAATGCCGAGAATGCCGGCAAGACCGACATCGGCTGGGGCCACCAGATCCGCTCCTACGTGCTCCAGCCGTATCAGATGGTGAAGGATCTGCGCACCGGCGTGACCTCGTCGAGCCCGTCGGACGTGCTCGATGGCGACCTCGAAGCCTTCATGGCCGCCGCGCTGTCGCAGCGCGTCACCGGCGAGACGGTCGAGGTCGAGGACGTCGAATAGTGCGCACCTCCGCCTTCTCTTCTTCCCCGGCGAGAAGGGGAAAGGTCGCTCTGGTTGCGCTTGCGCTCTTCACGCTCGCTGCGTGCGACGGCGGCCCGGCCCGCGTTCCCGACCGCAGCCCGAAGGTCGGCCCCTTCCCCGCCGCCGACCGTCCGGTCGCCGCGATCGTCTCGGCGCGCTGGTCGACCGAAGAGGATCGCGACCGGCTCAACGAGGCCGGTGAAGTGATGGCCAAGGCCGGGATCAAGCCCGGCATGACCGTCGCCGACATCGGCGCTGGCGAGGGCTATTACACAATCCGCCTGGCCAACCGCGTCGGCAAGGAAGGCCGCGTGCTTGCCGAAGATATCGTCGCCGACGTCCGCGACGCGCTCGCCTTGCGCGTGGCGCGCGAGCGGCTCGAGACGGTCAGCGTGCGGCTCGGTACGCCGTCCGACCCGCGGTTGCCCGATGCCAGTTTCGACCGGATCCTGATGGTCCACATGTATCACGAGATCGGCGCGCCCTACGAATTCCTGTGGCGAATGCGGCCCTCGCTCAAGCCCGACGGCCTCGTTATCGTCGTCGATGCCAACCGCGCGACGCGCAACCACGGCACCCCGCCCGCGCTGCTCCGCTGCGAATTCGCCGCAGTCGGCTATCGCGAAGTCGCGACCTACGACATGCCCTCGGCCGGCGGCTATCTCGCCGCGTTCCGCGCCGAAGGCGCTCGTCCCGACCCCGGTGCGATCAAGGCCTGCCGGATCGGCTGAGCATCAGAGCAGGCCCCGCGCGCGGAAACTCTCGACGCGGCCGGGGGCGAGCACGAGATGCTCGACCAGCCGCACTCCGACCGCATCGAGTGTCCGCGCCAGTTGCCGGGTCAGGGCATAGTCGGCAGCACTCGGCGTCGGATCGCCACAGGGGTGATTGTGCGCCATGACGATCAGCGCGCAGTCGAACGCCAGCGCATCGGCGATGACGTCGCGCACCCGCACCGCGACGCTGTCCGCCCGTCCCGCCTCGACATGGCGCATCGCGAGAAGCCGCCATTGCGGATCGAAATAGCCGAACGCCGCGACCTCGTGCGCCTCGGTCGCGATCGAAACGAACAGCGCGCGGACCGTGGCGGGCACCGCATCGTCGGCAACCGCAGAAAACGCGTCCAGACCGGAATGGTGCACCGCCATGCCGCATGCTTCACCACCCCGCGCGCGCAGGCGAGGCGAACCCACTCCGCAACGGTGCAAGTGTCGTGTGCGGTTGGCGCCGCCGCCGCCGCGCGCTACACCGCTCGCCATGCAAGCCTATCTCGAATTGATGCGCCGCGTGCTCGACCATGGCACGCCCCAGATGGACCGGACCGGCACGGGGACGCTGTCGGTGTTCGGCCACCAGATGCGCTTCGATCTCGCCGCCGGCTTTCCCTTGCTCACCACCAAGAAGCTGCATCTGCGCTCGATCGTCATCGAGCTGCTGTGGTTCCTGCGCGGCGACACCAATGTCGAATGGCTGCGCGAGCGCAAGGTCAGCATCTGGGACGAATGGGCCGACGAGAAGGGCGATCTCGGCCCGGTCTACGGCAAGCAATGGCGCGACTGGGAGACGGCGGACGGCCGCCACATCGACCAGATCGCCGAGCTCATCGAGCAGATCAAGACCAACCCCGCCTCGCGCCGCCAGATCGTCAGCGCGTGGAACCCGGGCGATCTCCACGCGATGGCGCTGGCGCCGTGCCATTGCCTGTTCCAGACGCACGTCGCGAACGGCAAGCTCTCGCTCCAGCTCTATCAGCGCAGCGCCGACATCTTCCTCGGCGTGCCGTTCAACATCGCGAGCTACGCGCTGCTGACGATGCTGCTCGCGCAGCAATGCGGGCTCGAGCCCGGCGAGTTCATCTGGACGGGCGGCGATTGCCATCTCTATTCGAACCATCTCGACCAAGCGCGCCAGCAGCTTGGCCGCACGCCGGGCGCGCTCCCGCGGCTCGAGATCCTGCGCAAGCCCGATGCGATCGACGGCTATGCCTATGAGGATTTCGCGCTGCACGATTATGTCGCGCAACCGCATATCAAGGCGCCCGTCGCGGTCTGAGGCGGAACCGCGCGGGCGTCGGCGCGCTTAGCTCCTGAATTTCACTCAGGGGCCCGTCATGGACATCACGCAACTCATTCTCGAAGAACATGGCCAGCAGCGCGCGCTGTTCGCCCAGATCGAGCAGATCGACCCGAAGGATACCGCCGCGCTCGGCGCGTTGTGGAACCGGCTGCGCGCGCTGCTCGATTCGCATGCCGAAGCCGAGGAGCGCTTCTTCTACCCGCGGCTGATGCAGGTCGGCGAAGGCGGCAACGATGCCGACTCGGCCGCCGAGGAAACCGAAGACGCAATCGAGGATCATAACGAGATTCGCGACACCGCCGCAGCGGTCGACAAGGAAAAGATCGGCAGCAAGGCGTGGTTCGAGGCGCTCGGCGAATGCAACAAGGCGAACAGCGACCATATGGCGGAGGAAGAACGCCAGGGCCTGACCGACTTCCGCCTCAACGCCACGCTGCAGGAGCGCCACGATCTGGGCGTGAAGTTCGCGACCTTCGAGGCCAAGAACATCACCGGGGTGAAGCCGGTCGACAAGGACCCCAAGCAGTGGGTCAAGGATCATGCGCCCGACTGACCGTCCCGACTGATCCTCTCGCCAATCGCGACGCGCGCGGGCATGACGGTGGCATGATCACTTTCCATCTCGCGCGCGCCGAAAACGGCGTCATCGGGGTCGACGGCAAGCTGCCGTGGCACCTCCCCGCCGACCTCAAGCGCTTCAAGGCGCGCACCACGGGCAAGCCGATGGTAATGGGGCGCAAGACCTTCGAGAGCTTTCCCGCGCCGCTGCCCGGGCGCCGCCACATCGTGCTGACGCGCGACCCGAACTGGCGTTCGGATGGCGCCGAAATCGCGCATTCGGTCGAGGACGCGCTCACGCTCGCCGGTGCCGGCGACATCGCGGTGATCGGCGGCGCCGAGGTGTTCGCCTTGTTGCTCGACCGCGCCGAGCGGATCGAGCTGACCGAAGTGGCGCTTGCCCCCGAGGGCGACGCGATCGTTCCCGCCTTTGTCGGATGGCGCGAAACCGCGCGCGAAGCGAATGACGCCGAGGGCGGCCGCCCCGCCTACAGCTTCGTCACGCTGGAAAGAGCATGAGCGTACCGAACCCGCCCGCAGCCTCTAGCGTGCGCGAAAACCCCGCCGTATAGCCGCTGTCATGAAGCGGCTCGACGGCGGCTCGGCGATACCGGCGGCGTTGCGCTCGGGCATCGTCGCGCTCGGCAATTTCGATGGATTTCACCTGGGACACCAGGCGGTGGTCGGCCGCGCGGTCGCGCGTGCCCGCGCCGAGGACCGCCCGGCGCTCGTCGCCACCTTCGATCCCCATCCGGTGCGCTATTTCAGGCCCGATGCCGAACCCTTCCGCCTGACCACGCTCGACCAGCGCGAGCGGCTGTTCGCCGAAGCCGGCGCCGATGCGATGGTCGTCTTCGAATTCGATGCCGCGCTCGCCGCACAGACAGCGACCGAATTCGTCGGCGATCGCTTGCTCGACAAGATCGGCGCGGGCGGTGTCGTCACGGGGGCGGATTTTACCTTCGGCAAGGCCAAGGGCGGCGATGTCGACGTGCTCGCAGATCTTGGCGCGAAGAACGGCTTCTCGGTCGAGACGGTCGCGCCGGTCGCGCTCGACGGCGCGCCCGTATCGTCGAGCCGGATCCGCGAGCTGCTGCAGGCGGGCGACCCGCGCGGCGCGGCGCGGTTGCTGACGCGCCCGTTCGCGATCGAGGGCGTGGTGCAGCATGGCGACAAGCTCGGCCGCACGATCGGCTATCCGACCGCCAATCTCGACATGGGGAAATATCTCCGCCCGGCCTACGGCATCTACGCGGTGCGCGGGCGGCTGGCGGATGGGCGCGTGGTCGACGGCGCGGCCAATCTCGGGATCCGGCCGAGCTTCGATCCGCCGAAGGAATTGCTCGAGCCGTTTTTCTTCGACTTTTCGGAAGATCTCTATGGCCAGCCCCTCGAGGTAGAGCTGATCGACTATCTGCGCCCCGAGGCGAAGTTCGATACGCTCGAGGCGCTGATGCAGCAGATGGACGCGGATTGCGCGCGGGCGCGCGACATTCTGGCGAGCGCGCCGCGCTAGGGTTCTTATTCGATTCGGCCTGTTACCGTAAACCGCACGGCGCCGGGGAAGCGCTGCGATTTAAGCTGCGGCATCCGCCCACAAAAAAAGGGGCCGGCATCGCTGCCGGCCCCCTGTCGCCGGACCTGGAGGGCCGCGACGTTGCGCTCGAAAGCGCAGCACCGCGTTCGTCCCGCTTCGGCGGCTCGCTTTGCCTGCGCCGCGAACGGCGGCAGGAAAGCGGTTCGGTCGCCAGGGTCGGGTCCTCCGCTCTTGCGAGCATTGGCACCCCGGCCCTGGTGGCCAGCGTCGCGACCGGATTTCCCCGCCCGCCGCGCCTCGGCATCGTCTGCCACGATTTGCCTCCCCTTCGAGAAGGATCGGCGCTTCGCATCGTCCGACGCCCGCCTGTGTCGCCGCATCTCTGGGGATGCCGCGATCAGTGCGTCTGGACGGCCACTTCCGCACCCTGGTCCATCCACCGCTCACGCGGCGATCGCCACAGGGACCTCGTCAGCCCTCCGACACGCGCCGCGCCTGGTTTCCCCGGCGCGCTTTGTGCCATAAACCTCTGATGCTCCTTCGGTTTCCCGTCCGACCATCCGCTGCTTACGGGATGAAGGGTCTCACGAGTTTCGAGTCGCACCAAGTCCAGATTGCGACTCCGTCGCTGTGAATAGTGTGGAAAACGGGGATAGATCGGCACCGGCACGTCCTTGGTTTGCGAGCCGTCTTTTTCATGAACGCACGGTTGTTTCAGGTTCATGCAACCTCACTTAAATCGACCGCGTTACGTCTTCACGATTTACCGAAGCTCGTAAAAACCACATGGGAGTCCGAAACATGCGTACCTTGATCCTCGCCCTCAGCGCCGCTGCCGTCACCATCCCCGCAACGATGGTCGCGCCCGCCACCCAGGCCGAAGCGCGCGAGCACAATCGCCGCTATGCGCCGCGAGTCTATGAGGGCCGCGACGGCCGCCGCTATTGCCGCCATTCGGACGGCACGACCGGCCTGCTGATCGGCGGCGTCGGCGGTGCGTTGCTCGGCAACTCGATCGCCGGGCGAGGCGACAAGACGCTGGGTACCGTGCTCGGTGGCGTCGCCGGTGCCTTCGGCGGCCGCGCGCTCGATCGCGCCAGCACCGCGGACCGCCGCTGCAACTAAGCGCCCGGCGACTGCGTAGTACAGGCGCGGACCGACATGTTCGGTCCGCGCCTTTTTCTTTGGAGAAGCATCATGACGACACGCAGCGGATCGGCCAGCTATGACGGCCTCGGCAAGGACGGCAAAGGCCATGTCTCGACCCAGTCGGGCGTGCTCAGCGACACGCAATACGGCTTCAACAGCCGCTTCGAGGAAGGCGCCGGCACCAACCCCGAAGAACTGATCGCCGCAGCGCACGCCAGCTGCTTCACCATGGCGCTCAGCTTCGCGCTCGCTGGGGCAGGCTTCACCGACGGCAAGCTGGCGACGACCGCCAAGGTCACGCTCGACAAGGATGGCGACGGCTTCACCATCACCAAGTCGGCGCTCGACCTCACCGCGACGATCGACGGCATTACGGCAGAACAATTCGAGACGATCGCCGCAGACGCCAAGGCAAACTGCCCGGTCTCCAAAGTGCTCAACGCAGAAATCACGTTGACCCATAAACTTAACGCGTAAAGCTGCCGACGAGACTTGCTTGCGGGGACGTGAACGCGACGTAGTTTCGCGTTCACGCAACCTCCTGCGGGACAGTGTGTTCTATCTGTAATCCGATATGGATTATCCCAAGGGAGCATTTCCAATGCGCACGTTTTTCCTGGCCGCGGCACTCGCGGCGACCACGCTTTCCGCCATGCCCGCTGTCGCACAGGACTATCGCGACGACCGGCAAGACCAGCGTGCCGATCGTCGTGACGATCGCGCCGACCGCCGAGAAGATCGCCGTGAAGATCGCCGCGAGGATCGACGCGAAGACCGCCGTGATTTCCGCCAGGACATGCGGCAGGACGCGCGTCAGGATCGGCGCCAGGCGATCGGCCAGCGCAATTGGCAGCAGTATCGCAGCTACGACTATAATCGCTACGAGCCGGGTCAGCGCACCTATTATGCCGATCGCTACTATCGCGACGGCCGCTATTACCAGCCGCGGCGCCTGGGTCGCAACGACCGCATCTATCGCGGCAGCGACAACCGTTACTATTGCCGGCGCAGCGACGGGACGACCGGCCTGATCATCGGCGGCCTCGCCGGCGGCCTGCTTGGCAACACGCTGGCAGGCGGCGGCTCGCGCACGCTCGGCACGCTGATCGGTGGCGGCGCGGGTGCCCTGCTCGGCCAGTCGGTCGATCGTGGCCAGGTGCAGTGCCGCTAAGCCTTGCGGCTGGTTGAACGGAGGGCCCGGCGCGCAAGCGTCGGGCCTTTTTCGTGGCTCAGATCAGCCCGCCGCCAAGAAGCAGCCGGACGACGGCGACGACGAGCACGAACAGGTTGAAATTGCGCCCGGACTTGTAGCCCGACAGCATCCCGATCGCCGCGCCGACCACCGCGAGCGGGATCGCCAGATAGTTGGCGAGGCCGAAGAACGGCACCAGGCCGACCAGCGCCACCGGCAGGGCGACGAGGCCAACGAAGATCGAGATCAGGTTTACAATAAGTCCCATGACGCTCAGCATGGTCAACATCGCGGTGGCGCGCAAGCGGTCGCGGCTGGTAAAGCTAATTTTAAGGAAAAACGCTGTATAGATGGGGCTGCTAGGGGAGTTCGACCTTCGATGGACCGCACACGTCTGCGCCTGATGACCGCGCTGATATTGCCGCTCGCCCTGGTGGCGTGCGGCAAGCGCGCCGATGACCGCAATCTCGATACGCTCGACAACGAGCTGGTCGACGCCGGCGCCGGATCGAGCAACGCCAGCGACCCGGCGATGACCGCGGCGCTGCACGACCAGATCATGGTCGATCCCGCGCTTGCCCAGCATTCCAATGCCGACACGGTCCGCCCGCCGGCCGAACCCTATTCGGGCGGGGTGCCGCCGGTGACGATCGCGCAGACACCTGGCAGCACGGCGAGTGCCGACGGCAGCGCGGGCACCGCCACCAGCCAGACGATCAAAGCCGCCCCAGCGCCCGCGTCCAAGGATTGCCCGAGCTGCAAGACGGCGCGCGAATCGCTGACCCTCGGTGCGCTTGCCAAGCGCCAGAGCGACCGCCGCACCAGCAACTGCGCGGGCGCGCTGCGCTATTCGGCCGACTGGGCGACCCGCCTCCCCGCCGACGTTCCGCTCTATCCCGGCGCCCGTGTGGTCGAAGCGGCCGGCGCCAACAGCGCCGATTGCCGCCTGCGCGCTGTGAGCTTCGCCACCGGCGCGCCGCTCAAGACGGTCATCGACTGGTACTATACGCGCGTCACCAACGGCGGCTTCAGCGCCGAGCGTCAGTCCGATGGCGCCGAGCATACGCTGGGCGGGACGCGCGCCCGCGACAACGGTGCCTATGTGCTGTTCCTCACCGCACGCCGCGATGGCGGGACCGACGTCGACCTGGTGGCGAACAACGGCGGCTGAGCGATTTCGGGCACGGTGTGCCCGTGATCGCGCCTTCTGCCGCACGAGGTTCTCATTTCGCGCAATAAGCGCTAACGCACGCGCTATGTACCAACTCATCCTAGTCATGGCCGGAGGCGCGCTCGGTTCGGGCGCGCGATTCCTCGTCGGACGCGCAACGCTCGCCGGTCTCGGCCCCAATTTCCCTTATGGCACGCTGACCGTGAACCTGGTCGGCGGATTCGCGATGGGCCTGCTCGTCGGGATCCTCGCGCGGACCGCTGCCGCCGAGGATTGGCGGCTGCTGCTCGGCGTCGGCGTGCTCGGCGGCTTCACCACCTTCTCGGCCTTCTCGCTCGACGTCGTCACGCTGATCGAGCGCGGCGACCTGACCACCGCGCTCGGCTATACGCTCGTCTCGGTGATCGGCGCGATCGCGGCCGTCTTCCTCGGCCTTTCGCTGACACGGGTGGCAGCATGAGCAAGGCCCCCACCACCGCCACCACCAAGGCGACCTCGGACGTCCGCCAGTTCAACGTCGGCGCCGACGATGACGGGATCCGGCTGGATCGCTGGTTCAAGCGGCATCTGCCCGACACCAGCTTCACCACGGTCGCCAAATGGGCGCGTACCGGCCAGCTGCGCATCGACGGCGCGCGCGCCAAACCCGGCGATCATGTCGTCGCCGGCCAGTCGATCCGCGTACCGCCGGCCGAGCCGGTCCGCGTCGACGCCCCCGTCAAGCGCGAGCGCCCGCCGCTGAGCGACGATGAGATGACCTTCGCGCGCGAGATGGTGATCCACCGCGACGCGCAGGTGATCGTGCTCAACAAGCCGCCCGGCCTCGCCACGCAGGGCGGGACCAAGACGATCGAGCATGTCGACGGCCTGCTCGACGCGCTGCAGGACGATCTCGAGGGTCGTCCAAAGCTCGTCCACCGGCTCGACAAGGACACGTCGGGCGCGCTCGTCATCGCGCGCACCGCGCGTGCGGCAGGGTTTCTGTCGAAATCCTTCTCGTCGCGCACCGCGCGGAAGACCTATTGGGCGCTGGTCGTCGGCGTTCCCTCGATCGAGGACGGCACGATCGAACTGCCGATCGGCAAGCAGCCGGGCTCTGGCGGCGAGAAGATGCACGTCGACGAGAAGGAAGGCAGCCCCGCACGGACGCGCTACCGCGTGATCGAGATGGCGGGCACGACCACCGCCTGGGTCGAGCTGATCCCCTATACCGGGCGCACGCATCAGCTCCGCGTCCATCTCGCGGCGATCGGGCATCCGATCGTCGGCGACGGGAAGTATGGCGGGCAGGCCGCGTTCCTCACCGGCAACATCAGCCGCAAAATGCATCTGCATTCGCGGCGGATCCGGATCGATCACCCCGACGGCGGTCAGATCGACGTCCAGGCCGAGCTGCCGACGCATTTCGCCGAGAGCCTCAAGCAATTGGGCTTCGACGAGATGCTCGGCAACACGATGCCGCTCGAGGAGCCCCCGCCCCCGAGCCGCGCGGTCAAGAAGCAGCAGGCACGTCAGCATGCCAAGACGGTGCGCAAGGACCGCAAGGGCGAGCGCCGGCGGCGCGGCGCGGCGACGTAAGCGCCATGCGCGGCTGATGCATCCCGATTCGACCTTCCGCTGGGAAGATCGCGCGGCGATGCGCGATCTGGTGCGCGCGCTCGGCTTCGGCACGCTGTTCGCGGCGACGCCCGACGGGCCGCGGGTGGTGCACCTCCCGGTGGTGTGGCTGGATGACAGCACGCTCGCGCTGCATGTCGCGCGCGGCAATGGCATCACGCGGCATCTCGATGGTGCGACCGGGCTGTTCGTCGCGCAGGGGCCCGACGGCTATGTCAGCCCCGACTGGTATGGTCTGGGCAACGAGCAGGTGCCGACATGGAATTACGTCGCGGTCGAGCTCGAGGGGCGGATGCGGCGGATGGATCAGGCCGGGCTGGTCGCACAGCTCGATCAGCTCTCGGCCGAACAGGAAGCGCGGCTCGCGCCCAAGCCCGCCTGGACGCGCGCGAAGATGACGCCGTCGGTGTTCGAGCAGATGACGCGCGGGATCGTCGGCTTCACGCTCGAGGTGCAGGGCTGGCGCGGCACGCGCAAGCTCGGGCAGAACAAGCCTGCGGCGGCGCGGTTGGCGGCGGCGGACGGGGTCGAGGCGGCCGGGCGGCGCGGGATCGCTTACTGGATGCGCAACGCGTGACGGGGAGCAAACCTCTATTGCCTGCGCCCCCCTCCCCTTCTTCCCCGGCGAAGGCCGGGGCCCAGTCGCGAAGGTCGAGATCATCACGCGCAGCGCTGCCACGGCAAACCGCTCGCTCCTGGGCCCCGGCCTTCGCGGGGGAAGCGAGAGGGAATATCGGGATGAGGATTTAGGACGATGCTAAACCCCCTCCCCAACCGCCTCGCGCTATTCGATTGCGACGGCACGCTGGTCGACAGCCAGGCCAATATCTGCCGCTCGGTCGAGGAAGCCTTCGCGATCGCGCGGATCGACGCGCCGGCACGCACCGCGATCCGGCGGATCGTCGGGCTGAGCCTGGTCGAGGCGATGCAGATGTTGCTGCCCGACGGCGACGACGCGCTGCACCGCAGGCTGGCGCAGGATTATAAGGACGCGTTCTTCCGGTTGCGCAGCACCGGCGCGATGGCCGAGGAGCCGCTGTACGAGGGGATCCTCGAGGTGCTCGACATGCTCGCCGCCGATGGCTGGATGCTCGGCGTGGCAACGGGCAAGTCGGATCGTGGCCTCGCGCACATCCTCGCGCATCACGGCATCGCCGCGCACTTCATCACGCTGCAGACCGCCGATCGGCATCCGTCGAAGCCGCATCCCTCGATGATCGAGACCGCGATGGCCGATGCCGGTGCGATTCCGGCGACGACGGTGATGATTGGCGACACCAGCTACGACATGCTGATGGCGCGCGCGGCGGGCACGCGGGCACTCGGCGTGGCGTGGGGCTATCATCCGGTCGACGAACTGACCGCGGCGGGCGCGCATGCGATCGCCGATGCCGTCGCGGCGCTGCCGCGCCTGATGCAGGAGCCGAGTGCATGAGCGACCCCGACGCCACCGTCCGCAATCGCTATTTCGCGCTGGCCGGCACGCGCCTGCTCGGCGCGGCGGGCGCGATGCTCGGCCTGATCCTGATCGCGCGCGCCGAAACGTTGGTCCCGAAGATCATCGGCACCGCGCTGGTGCTGTCGGCCATGCTGATGATCGCAACCGTCCCGCGCGCGCTGGCGCGCCGCTGGCGCACGCCGCCGGGGAAGTAAGGGGCGGCCCCCTCACTTCGAGCGCTTCCCCGGCGAAGGCCGGGGCCCAGGAGCGCAACGCCCGAGTGCAGGCCACTGCGCTTCGTTACCATGGCCATCACGACTGGGCCCTGGCCTTCGCCGGGGAAGCGTTTGCGGTTGCGCTGCGCTCGCTCCTTTCAAGTCAGCCCCTAAAAGCGCTAGGGCTCCGGCCATGAAGCGTTTCTGGACCAGCGTCACCCTCGACCCATCGCGCGCCGTCTTCCTCGACGGCAAGCCCGTGCGCACCCCCGGCCGCGTGCCGCTGGCCTTGCCGAGCGACGCGCTCGCCGAAGCCGTCGCCGACGAGTGGCGCGCGGTCGAGGGCGAGATCGACCCGCGGACGATGCCACTGACCGGGCTCGCCAATGCCGCGATCGACCGGATCTCGCCCGACCCGGCATTGTTCGCGCAAGGCCTCGCCGCATATGCCGAGAGCGACCTGCTCTGTTACCGCGCCGATTCGCCCGAGGATCTCGTCGCGCGGCAGGCGGCGGCGTGGGACCCGCTGATCGACTGGGCGCGGCTGCGCTACGACGTGCATATCGAGGTGGTCACCGGCATCCTGCATCGCGCGCAGCCGGCGGCGACGCTCGCGCGACTCGGCGATGCGATCGCGGCGCGCGGGGCGTATGAACTGGCGGCGCTGTCGCCGATCGTGACGATCGGCGGCTCGCTAATCGCCGCGCTGGCACTGGCCGAGCAGGCGACGACGCCCGAGCAGGTGTGGGACGCGGTGACACTCGATGAGGAGTATCAGGCCGAGCGCTGGGGCCGTGATCCGCTCGCCGAGGCTGGAATTGCGACGCGGCGGCGCGATTATGGCGCTGGCGTGCGGATGCTCGAATTGCTGCGGCGCTGACCGCCTTGTGCTCCTGCGAAGGCAGGAGCCCAGAGCCAGAAGCGGCTCGCTTCGCAATCCTGGGCTCCTGCCTTCGCAGAAGCACTGACTCTCACTTCTCCGGAAGCCGCCGAATAAACCCGATCATCCCGCGCTGGCGCGAGCGCTTGAGGCGTTCGGCGGTCAGGATCGTCTCGACGCACTCGTAGCAGTCGTCGAGATCGTCGTTGACCAGCACATAGTCGTAGCCGTCCCAATGGCTCACCTCGGCGAGCGCGCGGTCCATGCGGCGGTCGATCACTTCCTGCGTGTCGGTCGCGCGATCCTCGAGTCGCTGGCGCAGCGTCTTGAGGCCGGGCGGCAGGATGAAGACGCGGACGACATCGCCGCCGGCGAGCTGGAACAGCTGCTGCGCACCCTGCCAGTCGATATCGAACAAAATGTCCTGGCCGTGCTCGAGATCCTTGAACACGGTGTCGCGCGGCGTGCCGTAGCGCTCGTCGAACACGCGCGCCCATTCGAGGAACTGGTCGTCCTCCGCCATCGCGCGGAAGGTTTCCTTGTCGACGAAGTGATAGTCCTTGCCGTCGACCTCACCCTTGCGCGGCGCGCGCGTCGTATACGACACCGACATCTTGATGCGGTTGCGCTCTTCCTTGAGCAGGCGGTTGGCAATCGTGGACTTGCCCGCGCCCGACGGCGAGGACAGCACGAACATCAGCCCGCGACGCTTGAAGTTCTTGGGCTGGGAGGAGCGATGATCGACCATGCGCGCTAGTGGCGCGGGCATGCCCCTCCGTCAAGGCGTGGTGTCGCGTCAGGCGGCCGGCCGGTCCTCACCGAAGGCGCGCGTCTTGAGCTCGCTGAGCCCGCGCAGCACGAGCCAGCCGGTCGCGAAGGTCAGCGCGAGCGGGATCACCGCCTTGACGACATTGGCGACGATCGCACCTTCGATCGCGCCATCGACGCTGCTATCGTCGCCGCTCGAGCCATCAATTGCCGCACCGATCGCGGCGCCGATCATCGTCGTGAAACTCATCGTCTGTCTCCAATTCGTTACGCTCAGCGCACGAAACGGGCGTTGGTTCCGGACGCTGTCAGACCATGCTTTCGGGGCGGACGAGCCGGTCGAAAGTAGCGGCGTCGACCAGGCCGAGCGCGAGCCCCGCTTCCTTGAGCGTCAGCCCTTCCTTGTGCGCATGCTTGGCGATCTTGGCGGCATTGTCGTAACCGATCTCGGGGGCGAGCGCGGTGACGAGCATCAGCGAGCGATCGACCAGCTCGGCGATTCGGTCGCGATTCGCTTCGATCCCCTCGACGCAACGCTCGGCGAAGCTCGCCATGCCGACGCTCAGCAGGTCGATCGAGCGCAGCAGCGCGGCGCCGAGCATCGGCTTGAACACGTTGAGTTCGAGATGCCCCTGCAAGCCGCCGATCGTGATCGCCTGGTGGTTGCCGATCACTTGTGCCGCAACCATCGTCAGCATCTCGCACTGCGTCGGGTTGACCTTGCCCGGCATGATCGAGCTGCCGGGCTCGTTTTCGGGAAGGTGCAGTTCGCCTAGGCCGGAGCGCGGGCCCGAGCCGAGCAGGCGCACGTCGTTGGCGATCTTGGTCAGCGCGACGGCGAGCGTGTTGAGCGTGCCCGACAGCTGGACGATCGGATCGTTCGAGGCGAGCGCTTCGAACTTGTTGTCGGCAGTGACGAACGGCAGGCCGGTGATCTCGGCCATCTCGTGCGCGAAGGCCGCGCCGAAGCCGTCGGGCGCGTTGAGCCCGGTGCCGACCGCGGTGCCGCCCTGCGCGAGCGCGAACAGCTCGGCCTGCGCCGTCCAGATCCGCGAGCCGGCGGTCGCGACCTGGCGCTCATAGCCCGAAAACTCCTGGCCGAGCGTCAGCGGGGTCGCGTCCTGCAGGTGCGTACGGCCGATCTTGACGAGATCCGCCCACGCCTCGGCCTTGGCGCCGAGCGCGCCCTTTAGCCGGCCGTGCGCGGGCGAGAGGCGCTCCGTCACCGCGAGCGAGGCGGCGACGTGAAGCGCGGTCGGGAAGCTGT
This sequence comes from Parasphingomonas frigoris, assembly GCF_036663815.1. Classification (NCBI taxonomy): domain Bacteria; kingdom Pseudomonadati; phylum Pseudomonadota; class Alphaproteobacteria; order Sphingomonadales; family Sphingomonadaceae; genus Parasphingomonas; species Parasphingomonas frigoris. The sequence continues at coordinate 654,109 of NZ_JAXOJQ010000002.1, forward strand.
CGTTCGACGACTGGCTCATGTTGACGTGGTCGTTGGGGTGGACCGGGGTCTTGCCGCCGCGGGTGCCCGTGAGCACCTCGTTGGCGCGGCCGGCGATGACCTCGTTGACGTTCATGTTCGACTGCGTGCCGCTGCCGGTCTGCCAGATGACGAGCGGGAACTGGTCGTCGAGCTTGCCCGCGGCGACCTCTGCGGCGGCCGATTCGATCGCATCGGCGATGTCGGGGGCGAGACCGTGTGCGCGGTTCACGCGGGCGGCGGCCTGTTTCACTAACGCGAGCGCGTGGATGATCGCGAGCGGCATCCGCTCGGTCGCGGGGAAGGGGAAATTCTCGATCGAGCGCTGCGTCTGCGCGCCCCAATAGGCGGCGGCGGGGACTTCGACTGCCCCAAGCGAATCGGTTTCGGTGCGGGTATTTTCAGCCATGCCAGACTCCGTCATGCCGGGCCCGTCCCGGCATCCACCGGGCCGCAAAGCCGAACGTGCGGCATGTGTGGCACGGTAGACCCCGGGACAAGCCCGGGGTGACGGAAAGTGCGGTATCGCTGCTGAACGCCTCCGGCGGAGTAAACCGTCCCCCGGACGGTTTACTTCTTCCGCTTGAAATCCACCGCGACGACGTTCGATCCGTCCTCGACCGGCTTGTGGACCGGCTCGTCATTTTCGGCGGTGTCGTGCGGCTCGGGGCCTTCGGGCACGTCCTGCGCCTGGAAGCGCAGTTCGAAATTGACCGCGGGATCGTGGAAACCGGTGATCGCCGAATAGGGAATGACCAGCTTCGAAGCGACCTGGTTGAAGCTCAGGCCGACCGAGAAGCGCTCGTCGTCGACGACCAGATCCCAATAGCGGTTCTGCATCACGATCGTCATCTCGTCGGGAAACCGCTCGAGCAGACGCTGCGGGATGTCGACGCCGGGCGCCTGCGTCTTGAAGGTGATGTAGAAATGGTGCTCGCCGGGGAGGCCACCATTGGTCGCCACCGACCCGAGGACACGGCCGACCACGGCACGCAGGGCTTCCTGTACGATGTCATCGTAGGGAATCAGGCTATCGGGCATGCCATCGCTCATGCGCCCTTGGGTAGCGCGGTTTGATGGCGGGTCAAGATTGCATGCGTCCCTAACGGCGCTATGGGAAGCAAATGCGCACCGCCACGATCAGCCGCCGGACCAGCGAGACCTCCATCGACGTCTCGGTCAACCTCGATGGAACGGGGGCGTTCAACATATCGACGGGCGTCGGCTTCTTCGATCACATGCTCGAGCAGCTTAGCCGCCACTCGCTGATCGACCTCGACGTCAAGACCGTCGGCGACCTGCATATCGACCAGCACCACACCGTCGAGGATACGGGTCTGGCGATCGGCGCGGCGATCCTCGAGGCTTTGGGCGAGAAGCGCGGCATCCGCCGCTATGCCGACGCCCACTCGCCGATGGACGAGACGCTGACGCGCGTCGCGATCGACATTTCGGGGCGGCCGTATCTCGTGTGGAAGACCGAATTCTCGCAGAAGCGGCTGGGCGAGATGGACACCGAGATGTTCGAGCATTTCTTCCACTCGTTCGCGCAGACCGCCGGCATCACGCTGCACATCGAGACGCTGTACGGATCGAACAACCATCACATCGCCGAGGCGGCGTTCAAGGGTGTCGCGCGGGCGCTGCGCGAGGCGGTCGAGCTCGATCCACGCAAGGCGGGGGTGATCCCCAGCACCAAGGGGACGTTGTGAGCCACCCTATCTTCCTCCCCTCCGTGAAAGGGAGGGGTCGGGGGTGGGTCGGCCCGAGTGGTGACCTAACACCCGCATTAGGCCGACCCACCCCCAGCCCCTCCCTTCCAGGGAGGGGAGGCGCGTGACGCTCGCCCTCATCGATTACGGCGCGGGCAACCTCCACTCGGTCGCCAATGCGCTGAAAGCCGCAGGCGGCACCGACGTGCTCGTCACCGCCGATGCCGACGCGGTGCTCAAGGCCGACCGCATCGTCCTTCCGGGAGTCGGCGCGTTCGGCGCCTGCGCGGCGGCGTTGCGTGCGGTCCCCGGCATGGTCGAAGCCCTCGAGCAGCGCGTGCGGCGCGACGGCGTGCCGTTCCTCGGCATCTGCGTCGGGATGCAGCTGATGGCCGATACAGGCGAGGAGCACGGCGTCCATGCCGGGCTCGGCTGGGTCGCCGGCACGGTGCGGCACCTCACCCCCACCGACGCGACCGCAAAGGTCCCGCATATGGGCTGGAACGACGTCGTCCCAACCACCCCTCACGCGCTCATCGTGCCCGGCGAGGCCTATTTCCTGCACAGCTACGCCTTCGACGGCCCGAACGACTCCGGGGACACGCTGGCGACGACCGAGCATGCCGGCCCGGTCACCGCCGCGATCGGCCGCGACAATCTGCTCGGCGTGCAATTCCATCCCGAAAAGAGCCAGCGCTACGGTCTTGCGCTGCTGGAGAGGTTCCTGACGTGGCGTCCCTGATCATCTTCCCCGCGATCGACCTCAAGGGCGGCCAAGTCGTCCGCCTCGCCGAGGGCGATATGGACCGCGCGACCGTCTACGGTGACGACCCCGCCGCGCAGGCGATGCTGTTCGCCGAGCAAGGCGCCGAATATTTGCACGTCGTCGATCTTGATGGCGCATTTGCTGGCAAGTCGGTCAATGGCGAAGCGGTCGCCGAGATCGTCAAGCGCTTCCCCGGCCATGTCCAATTGGGCGGCGGGATTCGCGACCGCGCCGGGATCGAGCGCTGGTTCGACCTGGGCGTGTCGCGCGTGGTGATCGGCACCGCCGCGCTTGAGAACCCGGACCTGGTGCGCGAGGCTGCGCGCGATTTCCCCGGCGGGATCGTCGTCGCGGTCGACGCCAAGGACGGTTTCGTCGCGACCAAGGGCTGGGCCGATGTTTCGACCATCGAGGTCGCCGACATGGCGCGCCAGTTCGAGGATGCGGGTGTCGCAGCGTTGCTGTTCACCGACGTCGGGCGCGACGGGATGCTCAAGGGCGCCAACGTCCAGGCGACCGTCGATCTGGCGCGGGCGGTGAAGATTCCGGTGATCGCCAGTGGCGGGGTTAAAGGGATTGCCGAGATCCATGTGCTCGCGCTGCATGCGCGCGACGGGATCGAGGGCGTGATTACCGGGCGGGCGCTGTATGACGGCCGGCTCGACCTGGCTGCGGCGCTCGCCGTGGCGGCGGCGGCGTGAGCGGGCGCAACGGTCTCCCTCTCCCCGCTTGCGGGGAGAGGGTCGGGGAGAGGGTCGGGGAGAGGGGCAGTGACGGGTGCCGCCGCTCGACACTGCCCCTCTCCCTCGCATCGCTTCGCTCGCTTGCCCTCTCCCCGGAAGCAGGGAGAGGGAGAAGATGACCGTCCGCGCCCGCGTCATTCCCTGCCTCGACGTCGCCAACGGTCGTGTCGTCAAGGGCGTCAACTTCGTCGACTTGAAGGACGCCGGCGATCCGGTTGAGCAGGCCCGCGCCTATGACGCCGCCGGCGCCGACGAGCTCTGCTTCCTCGACATCGGCGCAAGCCATGAGGCGCGCGGCACGATCCTCGACGTCGTGCGGCGCACCGCGGAAGTGTGCTTCATGCCGCTGACCGTCGGCGGCGGGGTGCGCTCGGTCGAGGATGCGCGCGCGCTGCTGCTCGCGGGCGCCGACAAGGTCGCGGTCAATTCCGCCGCGGTCGCGCGGCCCGAGCTCGTCGCCGAGCTTGCCGACAAGTTCGGCAGCCAGTGCGTCGTCGCCTCGGTCGATGCGCGCAAGGTCGATGGCGGCTGGGAAGTGTTCACGCATGGCGGCCGGCGGGCGACGGGGATCGATGCGGTGGCGCATGCGCTGCGGCTGGCCGAGCTCGGGGCGGGTGAATTGCTCATCACCTCGATGGACCGCGACGGCACCAAGAGCGGGTTCGACCTTGCGCTGACCCGCACGATCGCCGACCAGGTGCGCGTGCCGGTGGTGGCGAGCGGTGGTGTCGGCGGGCTGGCCGACCTCGTCGCGGGGATCAGCGAGGGGCATGCAAGCGCAGTGCTCGCGGCCTCGATCTTCCACTTTGGCGAGGTCAGCATCGCCGAAGCGCATGCCGCGCTCGCGGCGGCGGGCATCCCGGTGCGCCGGCCCGTGGCATGATGCCCGTCACCCCGGACTTGATCCGGGGTCCATGCGGGCAGCTCGCACCCAGTGATCGGCGAGGTGTCGACGTCTCGCCTGGATGCCGGATCAAGTCCGGCATGACGGAACGTTAAGAGACCGAGGGTATCTTTCGATCATGCGCTTCCTCCTCGCCCTCCTGCTCGCCAGCCCTGCGCTCGCCGCGCCACATAGCGGTGTCGTCAAGGTCCGCACCGGGCCCGAACTCTCCGACATCATCCTGTTCGTCGTCGCGGCGCTCGGGGTCTGGCTCGTCCGGCGGGCGATGCGCGCGCGTTTCGCCAAGCGCGACACGCGCAAGGATTGACCTGCGCGCCCGCTTGGGCCAGCCCGCGGTCATGGCCGAAGATACACTCGACACCTTAGAGGCGACGATCCGCGCACGCCGCGGCGCCGATCCCGCGACCTCCTACACCGCCAAGCTATTCGCGCGTGGTCGCGGCAAGATCGCGCAGAAGGTCGGCGAGGAAGCCGTCGAGACCGTCATCGCCGCGCTGACCGAGGACAAGGCCGCGCTCGTCGGCGAGGCGACCGACCTGATGTTCCACCTGCTCGTGCTGCTCGCCGAGTGCGACGTGTCGCTCGACGATATCCGCGCCGAGATCCGCCAGCGCGAGGGCGTGTCGGGGATCGACGAGAAGGCCGCGCGCAAAGCCTGAAGGAGCCAACATGCCGATCGACGCGACGCAGCCGTATGATGACCAGAACATCTTCGCCAAGATCCTGCGCGGCGAGATTCCCGCGACGCGGCTCTACGAAGACGAATACGCAATCGCCTTTCCCGACATCGCTCCACAGGCGCCGAACCACATCCTGGTGATCCCCAAAGGCGCGTACGTATCGTGGGACGATTTCAGCGCGAGAGCGTCGGACGCCGAGATCGCCGGGTTCGTTCGCGCGGTCGGCACGGTCGCACGCGATGCCGGGCTGGTCGTGCCGGGCTATCGCCTGCTCGCCAATAGCGGCCTCGATTCGCACCAGGAGGTGCCGCACCTTCACGTCCACATCCTCGCAGGACGCAAACTCGGGCCGCTGCTCGCGCGCTAAGGGGATTGCGCCTGCCCGTTTTGCGGTTAGGTTTCCCGCCAACCAAAACTTTCGTGCCGGCAACGCTCCGGCCCAGGGGACTTATCGAATGGCGACACAGCCCACTACGGGTATTCTGAACCGCATGCTGCTCCGAAAGACCGTGGAGCAAGTCCAACGCGAGACACAGACCAGCCAACTCAAACGCACGCTCGGCCCCTGGAACCTCGTGTTCCTCGGAATCGGCTGCATCATCGGCGCCGGCATCTTCGTGCGGACCGGCAACGCCGCCGCGCTCCATGCCGGCCCGGCCGTCCTCATCTCGTTCCTGATCGCCGGCTTCGTCTGCGCGCTCGCAGGGCTGTGCTACGCCGAGCTGTCCTCCACCCTGCCCGTTTCGGGCTCGGCCTACACTTATAGCTACACCACGATCGGCGAGTTCGCCGCGTGGATCATGGGCGCGCTACTGCTGCTCGAATACGGTCTTGCGGCGTCGGTCGTCGCGGTCGGCTGGGCCGGCTATGTCGTCAGCCTGCTCGGCGATTTCGGGCTCGTCATCCCGGTCGAGCTGACCGGTCCGACCGGCCATGTCATCAAGCATGCGGTCGGCGGCGAGCTCGTCCCCGTGATCGTCAATGGCGCGCCGCTGACCTATCTGTTCAACCTTCCCGCCTTCCTGATCTGCGGCGCGATGACCGCCCTGCTGATCATCGGGGTGTCGGAGAGCGCCAAGGTCAACAACGTCATCGTCGCGATCAAGCTGACCGTGATCATCGCCTTCATCGTCATCTGCGGCGCGTTCGTGATCGCGCATTTCGACACGCTCAAGTCCAATTGGCAGCCCTTCATCCCGCCGGCCAGCGGCGACAAGGGCGAGTTCGGCTGGGGCGGCATCCTGCGCGCCGCCTCGATCGTGTTCTTCGCCTATATCGGCTTTGAGGCGGTCTCGACCGCGGGCCAGGAAGCCAAGAACCCGGCCAAGGATATGCCGATCGGCCTGCTCGGCTCGCTGTTCGTCTGCACCGCGATCTACATCCTCGTCTCGATCGTGATGACGCTGATCGTCAACTACAAGACGCTCGACGTGCCGGATCCCGTCGCGGTCGCGGTCGACGCGCTGGGCCCGCAATGGGCGTGGTTCGCCAAGCTGGTGAAGGCCGGCGCGATCGTCGGGCTGACCTCGGTCGTGCTCGTGCTGATGTACGGCCAGACGCGCATTTTCTACACGATGGCGCGCGACGGCCTGCTGCCGCGCGTGTTCGCAACGGTCCACAAGAAGTTCCAGACGCCGTGGGTCAACACGCTGCTCGTCGGGCTGATCACCGCGGTCGCCGCGGCGTTCTTCGACATCAACACGCTCGGCGACATGACCTCGGTCGGTACGCTTGCGGCGTTCGCGATCGTCTGCCTGTCGGTCATCTGGCTGCGGCGCACCCACCCGGAGATCCCGCGCGGCTTCCGCGTGCCGCTCTATCCGGTGGTGCCGGCGGTCGGCATTCTTACCTGCATCGCTTTGATCTTCACGGTCGAAAGCCGCGTGCTGGTGTTCTTCGCCTGGTACACGCTGGCGGCGATCATCCTCTATTTCGCCTACGGCATGCACAACAGCCGGCTGGCGAAGGGCCTCGACGAGGAAGACGGCCCCGAGCTCGGCGAATATGTCGCGCCGGTGCATCGCCCGTAAGGACGAGCACCACGCTGGACACGAAAAAGGCCGGGGATCGCTCCCCGGCCTTTTTTGTGCGTGCGGCGAACCGGGAGTTACTCCTCCCCTCCCTGGAAGGGAGGGGCTGGGGGTGGGTCGGCCCGTAGTCGGGCGGACCGTTCCCATTGAGAGCAACCCACCCCCGCCCCCTCCCTTCCAGGGAGGGGAGGATGGAGCGCTCGTTCAACCGAGCTTCGACGCCACAAGCGCCTTGAGGTCGACCTGCGCACGCGCGCCGTAATGCGAGATGATCTCGGCCGCGCAGACCGCGCCCATCTTGAGCGAATCGGCGATGCTCTTGCCCTGCGCCTGGCCGCGCAGGAAGCCCGCCGCGAACAGGTCGCCCGCACCGGTCGTGTCGACGACGCGCTCGATCGGCTCGGCGGCGACGCTGACGGTCTGCCCGCCCGAAACGGCGATCGCGCCCTTCTCGCTGCGCGTCACCACCAGCATCGGCACCTGCGTCGCCGCCTCGGCCACCGCCGCGTCGAAATCCTGATTGTCCATCAAGGCGGTGATCTCGGCCTCGTTGGCGAACATGATGTCGATCAGCCCATCGGCCATCAGCTGGCGGAAATCGCCGCCGTGGCGCGAGATGCAGAACACGTCGCTGAGCGTGAAGGCGACTTTCCGCCCGGCCGAGCGGGCGACGTCGATTGCGGCGCGCATCGCCTGGCGCGGTTCCTCGGGATCCCACAGATAGCCCTCGAGATAGAGGATCGCGGCATTGGCGATGAGTTCGCGGTCGAGCGCTGCCTCGGGCAGGAACTGCGACGCGCCGAGGAAGGTGTTCATCGTGCGCTGGCCGTCGGGGGTGACGAAGATCAGGCAGCGTGCCGTCGTAGGGTCGCCGTCGCGCGCGGCGGTGGTGAAGTCGATCCCGACCGCGCGGATGTCGTGCGCGAAGATGTCGCCGAGCTCGTCGCTCGCGACCTGGCCGATGAAGCCGCACTTGCCACCCATCGCCGCGATGCCGGCGACGGTGTTCGCCGCCGAGCCGCCGCTCGCCTCGATCCCCGGGCCCATCTTGGCATAGAGCGCATCGGCTTCCTCGGGCGAGAACATCAGCTGCATCGACCCCTTGGTCATCGCGGCTTCGGCGAGGAAGGCATCGGTCGACTGCGACAGCACGTCGACGATGGCATTGCCGATCGCGACGACGTCATAAGTGGGCTGGCTCAAGGATGGTCTCCGGGAAAAGGGCTCTTACCGCGTGCCGTACCGGGGGGGTGGAAGGCGCGCAACTCTCGTCACCCCGTCGAACGCCGGGGTGACGGGCGCGTGGGACGCGGCTAGGACCAGCCCCATGTTGCGTGCGCTCCTCCTCTCGCTCGGCCAGCTCGGTGATCGCAAGATCGTCGCAGTGTTCCTCAAGTCGCTCGCGCTGACCGTGGTGCTGATCGTCGCGCTCGGTGCCGCGCTCTGGTATGGCGCGACACAGCAGGCGGCGGAGTGGGGCTGGGACCCGGCGGCCGGCGGCGTGCTGGGCGCGGCGGCGTTGCTCGCGGCCTTCGCGATCAGCTGGTTGCTGTTCCGCGCGATCGCGATCGCGGTGATGATGGCGTTTGCCGACGACGTCGTCGTCGCGGTCGAGGCGCGGCACTACCCGCAAGCGCTTGCCACCGCGCGCAGCGTGTCGGTGTTGCGCGGCGCCGGTCTGGGCCTGCGTTCGGCGGCGCGCGCGATCCTGGTCAATCTGGCGCTCGCGCCGGTCTATATCGCCTTGCTCGTCACCGGCGTCGGCACGTGGCTGCTGTTCTTCCTGGTCAATGGCTGGCTGCTCGGGCGCGACCTCGGCGAGCTCGTCGCGGCGCGCCACGTGCCACCTGCGCTGATGCGAGACTGGCGCAAGACGGGCGCGGTCGACCGCTTCGCGCTGGGGGTTGCGGGGACCGCCCTGTTCATGGTTCCGATTGCGAACCTCTTCGCGCCGATCCTCGGTGCGGCGATGGCGACGCATCTGTTCCATTCGGGGCGAACGACATGAAGCTTTTCGGTGCAATTCTGGTCGGGCTCGCGCTGTCGGGCTGCGTCGCGAGCGGCGCGACGACAACGACTGCGCGACCGCCGATCATCCCGATCCCGACCGGGACGGCGGGTCTCGGCGGCGTGATCGGCGCGACCGCCGCCGGCCTCACCAGCTTGCTCGGCCCACCCGCCGCCGACATACGCGAGGGCACCGCGCGCAAACTGCAATTCACCAACGCGACCTGCGTGCTAGATGCCTATCTCTATCCGGGAACGCGCAGCGAGCCGGTCGTCACCTATCTCGATGCGCGCCAGACCGACGGCTCGCCGATCGACCGCGCGAGCTGCGTGGGAGCGTTGCAGATCGGGCGGCGGAAGTAAGGCTTAAGCGATTGGGGGGTACGTCCATCCCGCACACCTCATCCGTGCGTGCGCCCACTCCCCGGTTCACGCGCGTTGCCCCCTCCCCGTTCGTGCTAATCTTGTCGAAGCACTGTTCTCTCTTCCGGCGGTGGCAAGTCTCTCTTCCGGCGGTGGCAAGAAGGTCAGCCCTTCGACAAGCTCAGGGCGAACGGTGAGGTGCGCGCTGTGAACGGTGGGGGCGCGCGCTATGACTCGCTGGCAAGCTCGGCGAACGCCCAGTCCGCTGCCTCCGCCACGACCGGGTTCGGATCCTCCCGCAACCCCGCGACCACCGCCCGCAATCCCGGATCGCCGCTATTGCCCGCCGCGATCAGGCAATTGCGCACCATCCGGTCGCGCCCGATGCGCTTGATCGGCGAGCCGGCGAAGACTTGGCGAAAGCCGGCGTCGTCGAGCGCGAGCAGGTCGGCGAGTTCGGGCGCGACCAGTTCGACGCGGGGCAGGAAGGCGCGGTTGGCGCTCGCGGCGGCAGCGAACTTGTTCCACGGGCACACCGCGAGGCAATCGTCGCAGCCGTAGATGCGGTTGCCGATGCCCTTGCGAAATTCGAGCGGGATCGGCCCGGCATGTTCGATCGTCAGATACGAAATGCAGCGCCGCGCATCGAGCCGGTAGGGCGCGGGGAAGGCATCGGTCGGGCACGCCCGCTGGCAGGCGTCGCACGATCCGCAATGGTCGGCCACGGGCGACGTGACGGCCCCGAACGCGGCGATGTTGAGCGTCGTGTAGATCGCGCCGAGGAACAGCCAGCTCCCCTCCACGCGGCTCACCAGATTGGTATGCTTGCCCTGCCATCCCAGCCCCGCCGCCTCGGCGAGCGGCTTCTCCATGACAGGCGCGGTATCGACGAAAACCTTGAGGTCGATCCCCGGTGCCTCCGCCACCAGCCAACGCGCCAGCGCCTTGAGCGCGCGCTTGACGACGTCGTGATAATCGCCGCCCTGCGCATAGGTCGAGATGCGCCCTACCCCGCCCTCGTCGGCCAAAGCGAGCGGATCGGTCGCCGGGGCATAGCTCATCCCAAGCGCGATCACGCTCTTCACCTCGGGCCACAAGCCGGAGGGCGATTCGCGGTGGTGCGCGCGCTCCTCCATCCAGATCATCCCCCCGTGCAGCCCCTCGCGCAGCCATTGCTGCAACCGCTCGGCGGTCTTGGGCGCAGCATCCGCCGCCGCCACCCCGCACGCGACGAAACCGAATTCGCGCGCTTTTGCGGCAAGGCGCTGTTCGAGGGGCAAAGCGTCAACCATTGTCGGCCACATAGCCTGTTCGCGCCGCGCTTGTCGAAGCCCGGCGCACTCATCTACACAGGCAACACAGCGCTCAGCATCGGGCGCGGACGGCGGGGGTCTTCTTGGACAATCATTTGGCGGTCAGCGCCTCCGGCCTGATCAAGAATTTCGGCGGACGGCGCGTCGTCGACGGCGTCGACATCGCGGTGCCCAAGGGCGCGATCTACGGCGTGCTCGGCCCCAATGGCGCGGGCAAGACGACGACGCTGCGGATGCTGCTCGGCATCATCGAGCCCGATGGCGGCACGCGCACACTGCTCGGCCATGATCGCCCGCGCGATGCGAGCGACCGCGTCGGGTATCTCCCCGAAGAACGTGGGCTCTATCCCGCGATGCGCGCAAAGGATGCGGTCGCCTTCATGGGCGCACTGCGCGGGCTCGATCTCAAGACCGGGCGCAAGCGCGCGGTCGAACTGCTCGAGGCGGCGGGGCTCGGCCATGCGGTCGATACCAAGATTCGCAAGCTGTCGAAGGGCATGGCGCAGCTCGTCCAGTTGCTCGGCTCGGTCGTCCACCAGCCCGATCTGCTCGTGCTCGACGAACCCTTTTCCGGGCTCGACCCGGTCAACCAGGAGCGCTTGGAAGCGCTGATCCTCGCCGAGCGCGACCGCGGCGCGACGGTGCTCTTCTCGACGCACGTGATGGCGCACGCCGAACGGCTGTGCGACCGGCTCGCGATCATTGCCGGTGGCAAACGCCGCTTCGAGGGCACCGTCGCCGACGCGCGCGGGATGCTCCCGATGCGCGCGCACTATGTCCCCGAGCGCGACGATCCGACGATCGCGCAGCATTTGCCCGCCGACGCCCGGCACGGCGAGCACGGCTGGTCGTTCGAAGTCCCCGACGGCGGAGTCGAACAGGCGCTCAGCCGGTTGATCGGTGCAGGCCACGGGATCGCGGGCCTGTCGATCGAACGCCCCGGCTTGCACGACGCGTTCGTGCGGATCGTTGGCGCTGCAGGACACACCGCCAAGGCCGCGACGGAGCACACCGCATGAGCGCGCACCCCATAAGCAACACGCGCCGCACCATCCGCCAGGCGATGACGATCGCGCGGCGCGATTTCGTCGCGACGGTGTTCACGCCGACCTTCCTGCTGTTCCTGCTCTCGCCGCTGTTCACGATCGGCTTCGGCCTCGTCGGCGGGATGGGGGCGTCGACCGTGGCGAGCGGATCGAGCGAGAAGACGCGGATCGTCGCGATCGTCCCCTCGGCGCAACAGGAAGCGATGCGATCGGCCGATACGCGGCTGCGCGACGCCTTCGCGCGCGGCGACCGCCCGCCTGCGCTGGCGATCGAGGCGCCGACCGCGAACCCCGAAGCGCAGGCGCGCGCGGCGTTCAAAAGCCGCAAGGGCATCGACGCCTCCGCCACCCTCTTTGGCGACCTGACGCATCCGACGATCCTCTACGACGGCCAGGGCCGCGCCGATGCGCGCTATCTCGCCTCGCTCGCCGAGGCGACGCTGCGCACCGACCCGGCGCAGACCAAGCCGCTCAGCACGGCGACGCTCAGCTCGATCGCACGCGCCGCGCCGACCGAGAGCGGGCACAAGCAAGCCGCCTTCATCGCGGTGTTCGGTATCTTCTTCCTGGCCCTACTGCTCGCCGGGCAGGTCGTCGGCACGATGATGGAGGAGCGCAGCAACAAGGTGGTCGAGGTGCTCGCCGCAGCAGTCCCGCTCGAGGCGGTGTTCTTCGGCAAATTGCTCGGCATGTTCGGCTCGGCGATTCTCTTCGTCGGTTTCTGGACGACGCTCGTCACGCAGATCGGCGGCATCCTGCCGGCCCGCTACGCCACCGCGATCGGCGAGATCGGCCCGGCGGTCGGCGCGCCGATGTTCTTCCTGTTGTTCTTCGCCTATTTCGCGATGGCCTATCTGCTGCTCGGCGCGGTGTTCCTCGGCGTCGGCGCCCAGGCCTCGACCGCGCGCGAACTGCAGATGATGTCGCTGCCGATCACGATCATCCAGGTCGCGATGTTCGGCCTCGCTTTGAAGGCAAGCGCGGCGCCCGACTCTACGCTGGCCAAGGTGGTCGAGATCTTCCCGCTCAGCTCGCCCTACGCGATGGCAGCGCACGCGGCGAACCAGCCAGAGCTGTGGCCGCATGTAGCGGCGCTCGGCTGGCAGGCGCTGTGGGTCGCCATCGCCATCACGGTCGGCGCGCGGGCCTTCCGGCGGGGCGTGCTGCAATCGGGTAGCGGCCGGCTGTTCGCGCGGAGAAAGACTGTTGACATGAATGTCAGTTAGACGTTCACTCTCCGAAAATAGGAGAGTGAACGATGGCGACCCTGGTGCGCGACGTGATCGATCGGCTCGATGTCAGCCGAGCCGAACTCTACCGCGACGATGTCTGGCAGGCGCCGTTCCGCGAACTGCGCGCGACCGCACCGGTCCACCGTGTCGAGCAGTCCGACTTCGGTCCCTATTGGTCGGTGTCGACCTACAAGCCGATCGTAACGGTCGAATCGCTGCCCGATCTCTATTCGTCGCAGGCGGGCGGCATCACGCTCGCCGACTTCATCGAGAACAATCCGACCGACGTGCGCATGCCGATGTTCATCGCGATGGACCGGCCCAAGCATACCGGCCAGCGCCGCACCGTCGCGCCCGCCTTCACGCCGTCCGAGATGGTGCGGATGAGCGACAATATCCGCACGCGCACCGCCGAGGTGCTCGATTCGCTCAGCTGGAACACGCCGTTCGATTGGGTCGACACCGTCTCGGTCGAGCTGACCACGCAGATGCTCGCGATCCTGTTCGATTTTCCGTGGGAGGATCGCCGCAAGCTGACCTTCTGGTCGGACTGGGCGGGCGACATCGAGCTCGTCAAGAATGAGGAGCTGCGGCTCGAGCGGCTGAAGCACATGTACGAGTGCGGCGGCTACTTCCAAAATCTGTGGAACGCCAAGATCGGCAAGCCGCCGACGCCCGATCTGATCTCGATGATGATCCATTCCGACGCGATGGCGGAAATGGACCAGATGGAATTCCTGGGGAACCTGATCCTGCTGATCGTCGGCGGCAACGACACGACCCGCAACACGATGAGCGCGGTCGCGTATGGCTTAGACCTGTTCCCCGACCAGCGCGCCAAGCTCGAAGTCGATCCGTCGCTAATCCCCAATACGGTGCAGGAGGTGATCCGCTGGCAGACGCCGCTCGCGCACATGCGGCGTACCGCGACGGTCGATTCCGAGCTCGAGGGGCAGCAGATCAAGGCGGGCGACAAGCTTGCGCTCTGGTACATCTCGGCCAATCGCGACGAGAGTGTCTTCGAGAACCCGGACAAGATCATCGTCGATCGCACCAACGCGCGACGCCATCTGGCGTTCGGTCACGGGATTCACCGTTGCGTCGGGGCACGGCTCGCCGAGATGCAGGTCGCGATCCTGCTCGAGGAAATGGCGAAACGGCGGATGCGCGTGAACGTGCTCGGCGAACCCGAGCGGGTCGCGGCGTGCTTCGTCCACGGGTATCGCAAGCTGCCGGTGGAGATCAGTCGCTACTGAGCATCGTTCAGTTCGGCTTGGCGATCGGCTCGGCAACCATCGTCTCGGACGCACCCGAGCAATCGCCATTCTGCCGCGCAGCCACCGCGGGCGGCGCCTTGCGGCCCATCGTCCAGTTCGCCTGCATGCGCACCTTGGGATTGGGCGCGCACCAGATTTCGCCGGTCTCGTTGATCGCGGTAACCCAGATGAGGTTATGCTCCTGGCCGTAATCGATCACGGCAAAGGCAAAGCCTGGCCCCTTGTCGAGGACGTGAACCGGAAGCGGCGGATCGAGCTGTTGCATCGTCATACGGTTTGAATCGCGCGAAACCGTCTGGGGTTCCCCGTAGCCGCGCGCCATCCGCGCGTCATCCGATGCGTCCGCGGACCGCGAAATCGCGTAACTATCCCGTAGCCCGAGCGTATAGGGACTGTGACGCCAAGAGGATCCGACCGATGCACGACCGCCGCCATTTCCTAACCCTCGCCAGCACCGGTGCCGCCGCGTTTGCCTTGTTCGGCTGCAAGGGCGCGAGCGCGGGTCCGCCCGAGAAATTCGAACTGACGCTGAGCGATGCGCAGTGGAAGGCCAAGCTCTCGCCCGCCGCGTATACCGTGCTACGCCATGAAGGCACCGAAACGCCGTATAGCAGCCCGCTCAACAAGGAGCATCGCGCTGGAATCTTCTCGTGCGGCGGATGTGCGCTGCCCGCTTTCTCGTCGAAGACCAAGTTCGAGAGCGGCACCGGCTGGCCGAGCTTCTGGGCGCCGCTCGCCAATGCGGTCAAGTCGCGCACCGACAGTTCGCTCGGCATGGCGCGGACTGAGGTGCATTGCCGCCGCTGCGGCGGGCATCTCGGGCATGTGTTCGATGACGGCCCGAAGCCGACGGGCCTGCGCTATTGCATGAATGGCGTGGCGATGACCTTCACGCCGGGCAAGGCCTGATCCCCCGCTCCCCGGCTACGGCCGGGAGGTCGATCAGCCGTGACGATCGTTCGACAGTGACGCCATGATCATCGGCGTGCCACGCTCCTGCGTGTCGTCGCCGGTCGACTTGGCCGAATAGATGAAGCCCTTGGTCGGATAGGCAGAGGTGCCGAGGCCACCCTGCGGGCCGTACCACACCTTGACTTCGCTCCAGTCGCCATTGGCCGAGACGTCGATTGCGCGGACGTCATGCTCGACGCCGCCGCGGCGCGACCAATTGGCGTGGGTCAGCAGGACTTCGCGGTCGTTCACCACTTCGCTGACCATCGCGACATGGCCCATGCGCATCCGGCTGGTCGCGGAGAAAGCGAGCACTGCGCCGACCTTGGGAGCATGGCCACGGGCGTAGCGGCCGGCGGCCTGGCCCCACCAGGTGTTGGCGTTGCCGTGCAGGTCGATCCCCGACACGACGCGCGCGAACGGCGCACACTGCCAGAACTGCGCCATCGCAGGGGTCGCCGTCAGCAGGGCGCATGATACCACCAGCGCAAAACGCGCTGTCAAAGCCTTGAATGTCATGTGACCCCCCAAAGGTCGTTTGAACTCGTTGAGTGTCTCAAAGCAGGTCGGCGGCCCGCTGGAAACCCTGTCGCCCCGATGAATGGAACCTTTTCCGATGAAGTGAGTTGACCGTACGATGACTGCCCGTCCAACCGGTCCGGACGTGGCCTCTTCTGGTCTGTGCGCTCGCCAAGCGGCGCCGGAAGCGCTAAGAATCACCGCATGAACAGCATCGTGCGATCTGCCAGCCTGACCATCCTCGCGTTGCTATCTTCGGCGCTGCTCGCCGGCTGTTCGCGCGAAGCGGCGCCGGACAATGACGCCGAGCTCTATCAGGCCAACGCCGCAACGCTGACTCCGGGGGTCCAGCCCGTTCGTATCGGCGAGGGTGGCCCCGCCTTTCGCGCCTGCGCGAGCGTCGGGCAGGTGGTGAACCTGTCGCCGTCGGGCGAGCGCTATCTCGCCGTCCGCGCCGCGCCCTTTGCCGAGGCCGACGAGGTCACCCGCCTTCCCGATGGTGCGAAGCTGTATTTGTGTTCGCGCTCGCTCGACCAGCGCTGGCACGGCGTCGTCGTCGCGCCGGCCGACGCGCCGACCACCGATTGCGGTGTCACCGTCTCGGTCGCCGCGCCGCAGGCCTATGCCGGGCCGTGCAAGTCCGGCTGGGTGTCGAGCGGCTTCGTCCGCCAGACCGGCGACTGAGCCGCCGTCACTTGAAGGCTTCGAGGCTCGCGAACAGCGACGGCGATTTGGGATCCCAGCTGTGGCGCGGCCCGATCGTCATCCCGCCATCGACGACGATATGCGTGCCGGTCACGAACGCGGCATCGTCGCTGGCCAGATAGGCGACCGCGCCGGCAATGTCGTCGGCGGTACCGGCGCGCTGCAGCGGCTGTGCGTGGGCCGCAATGCGCTGGATCATCGCGTCGGCAGGCGCCTTTTTGTCCCCCACGATCCCCATCGCCGCGGTGAAGATATTGGTGGTGATGAACCCCGGGCACACCGCGTTGACGCGGATACCGTGCTGCGAGAGGTCGGCGGCGGCCATCGTCGTTAGATGCAGCACGCCCGCCTTCGCCACCGAATAAGCGGTCGGCGCGGCGCCGGCTTCGAGCGCGGCGATCGACGCGGTGTTGACGATGCTGCCGCGCGTACCGCGTGCGATCATCATCGGCGCGGCGTAGCGGATGCCCATCGCGACCGAGCGCAGCAGCAGCGCCTGCGTGCGATCCCAATCCTCGGCGCTGATCGCCTCGATCGGATCGCGCGCGCCGCCCGCGCCGGCATTGTTAAACAATATGTCGAGCCCGCCGGCATCGTCCGCCGCCTGCACCAGAGCGGCGATGTCGGTCACCTCGAGCACGTCGGTGCGCAGAAAATGGATCCGGCCGTTCGACGTATCGGCAATCTCCTGCCCGCCGGCGACGTCGATGTCGCCGATCCACACCTCGGCGCCTTCGCTTGCCAGCCGCAGCGCGGTGGCGCGCCCGATCCCCGATGCACCGCCGGTGACGACGGCCCGCTTGCCCGCGAAACGCATTGCATTCTCCTCGTTTTGCGCAGCTTAGTACGGCATTTCCGCTGGTCAATGCGGGCAGATGCGATGATTTTGGAATTTCGGGTTTGCGAGCTGCAGCAGGATCGGGCATCGCTGCGGCTCGCGCCACCACCACGGACAACAGACCCATGGCCCTCGACCCCGAAACCTTCGACGCGCTGATCGACACGGTGCGCCGCTTCGTCGCCGAGCGGCTGCGCCCGCTCGAAGCCGCGGTCGAGGAAGCCGATGCGATCCCTGCCGACGTTGTGCAGGACATGCGCGAGATGGGGCTGTTCGGCCTGTCGATCGAGGAGGAATATGGTGGACTCGGCCTGACGATGCTCGAAGAGGCCAAGGTCGCGATCGAGCTCGGCCGCACCACCCCCGCCTTCCGCTCGACCTTCGGCACCAATGTCGGGATCGGCTCACAAGGGCTCGTGATGGCGGGCAATGCCGAGCAGAAAGCGGCGTGGCTGCCGCGCATCGCGAGCGGCGAGATCATTACCAGCTTCGCGCTGACCGAACCCGACGTCGGATCGGATTCGGGCGCAGTGAAGACGCGCGCGACCTTCGACGGGCAGTCGTACCGGCTGAACGGCACCAAGCGCTACATCACCAATGCCGACAAGGCCGACCTGTTCACCGTGATGGCGCGGACCAGCGACGATCCCGGCGCGCGCGGCGTCTCGGCCTTCCTCGTGCCGCGCGATCTCGCCGGCGTGTCGATCGGCGAGCCTGAGAAGAAGATGGGGCAGAAGGGCGCCAAGGTCGCCGACGTGGTGTTCGACGATGTCGTTGTCCCCGCCGAGAACCGGCTGGGTGCGGAGGGCGAGGGCTTCAAGATCGCGATGCGCGTGCTCGACCGCGGGCGGTTGCACATTTCCGCGGTGTGCGTCGGGGTGGCCGAGCGGCTGATCGCCGATTGCGTCGCCTATGCCACCGAGCGGACGCAGTTCGGCAAGCCGATCGCCGAGCATCAGCTGATCCAGGGAATGCTCGCCGATTCTAAGACCGAGGCGTTGGTCGCGCGCGCGATGGTGCTCGAGACCGCGGCCGCCAAGGATGCGGGCAAGGACGTCGTGATGGAATCGGCCGCCGCCAAATATTTCGCGAGCGAGATGGTCGGCCGCGTGGCGGATCGCGCGGTGCAGATCTTCGGCGGTGCCGGCTACATCGCCGATTACGGGATCGAGCGGCTGTACCGCGACGTGCGGCTGTTCCGGATTTACGAAGGCACCAGCCAGATCCAGCAGATCATCATCGCGCGCGAGACGATCAAGCGCGGGGGGTGACCTTCTCTCCCTCTCCCCGCTTGCGGGGAGAGGGCAAGCGAGCGAAGCGACGCGCGGGAGAGGGGCAGTGCGGCGCGCTCTCAGTACAGCCCCTCTCCCCGACCCTCTCCCCGCAAGCGGGGAGAGGGAGAAGAAGGAAGAAAAATGGACACCACCACCCTGTTCCGCCTCGACGGACGCATAGCGCTCGTTACCGGGGGCTCGCGCGGCATCGGCAAGATGATCGCGGCCGGCTTCATCGCGCAAGGCGCGACCGTCTACATTTCCGCGCGCAAGGCCGATGCCTGCTTCGAGACCGCCAAGGAGCTCGGCGAGAAGTGCATCGCGCTACCGCAGGACGTCTCGACCGTCGCCGGCTGCAAGGCGCTCGCCGCGCAACTGGCCGAGCATACCGACAGGCTCGACATCCTCGTCAACAATGCCGGCGCCGCTTGGGGCGAACCGTTCGAGCAGTTCCCCGAAAAGGGCTGGGACAAGGTGATGGACCTCAACGTCAAGTCGCCCTTCTTCCTGACGCAGGCGCTCCACGAACCGCTCAAGGCCGCCGCCAGCGCGGGACAACCCGCCAAGGTAATCAACATCACCTCGATCGACGGCCAGCGGCTCAACCCGTGGGAGACGTACAGCTATCAGGCGTCGAAGGCGGCGTTGATCTATCTTACCAAGCGGATGGCGGCGCGGCTCGTCACCGATCACATCAACGTCACCTCGATCGCGCCGGGCGCCTTTGCCAGCGAGATGAACAAGGCGGCGCGCGACCATGGCTCGGCGATCGCGCAGAGCATCCCGGCCAAGCGCATCGGCGTCGACGAGGACATGGCGGGCGCGGCGATCTATCTCGCATCGCGCGCCGGCGATTATGTGATCGGCGATACGATCACGGTCGATGGTGGCCTGGTGCATGCCGCGGTGGGGACGTCGATCGACGCGTAACACGTCGTCACCCCGGCCTTGTGCCGGGGTCCACCGTGCAGCACACACCTAGCCTCCGGCATGGATCGGTACGCTCGCAACCTGGTGGCCCCCGGCACAAGGCCGGGGTGACGGTCTGCCTACGTCGTTTCCTGCGGATGATGCGGCTGGAGGATCAGCACGCCATCCTCGACCCGCCACGATTTCAGCCGCGACAGGAAGTTCATCCCCACCACGTTCATCTCGCCGAACGCCGGCGACACCACCACCGGCAGATCGCGCGCGACGACGTTGCCGATCCGCAGCACCGGGACGGTCGCGGTCTGCGCGGTGACGTTGCCATTGGCGGTCTGCATCACCACCGGCATCAGCGAGTCGCTCGGCTCGATCCCGGCGGCGGCCGCAGTATCGGCCGAGATGGCAGTCACCGTCGCGCCGCTGTCGACCAGCATCCGCCGCTCGATCCCGCCGAGCTTCACGCGCACCCAGAAATGCCCGTCGGGCGCCATCGGCACGCGCATTTCCTTGCCGACGACCTGCTGCCCGCCGATCTGGAAGCGCTGCGCCATCCGCGCGAACATCGGGTCGAACTGCGCGCGCTCGAACACCAGCAGCGCGACCACGACGATCGCCCCGGTCGTCATCACGAACGACAGCAAGCGCCCGAACACCGGGATACGCCGCGCCAGCACCATGATCGCGATGACGCCCGCGACGAGCAGATAGAGCGGGCCTTGCGGGCCAAGATCGGGGAGATAGGTCACGATCAGGATATAATGCCGCGGCCCGCCTTTATGAAGGCTGACCGAAGCGGTGCGCTTACTCCATCGCGCCGAGCAGCCGATCGACGGTGGTCGTGGCGAAGGCGGTGAAATTGTCCGCCACCCCGTACGGCAGCAGGATGTCGCGCCCGACCGCCAGCGCACCGCAGCTGTACACCACGTTGGGCACATAGCCGTCGCGCTCGGCCGGGCTCGGCCGCAGGATCGGCTCGGGCGTGCGCGCGAGCAGCTTGGACGGGTCGGCCTTGTCGAGCAGGCACGCGCCGACGCAATAGTTGCGCACCGTGCCGACGCCGTGGGTGAACACCAGCCAGCCTTCGTCGATCTCGATCGGCGACCCGCAATTGCCCATCTGGACGAACTCCCACGGGTAGCGCGGGCTGACGATCTTGCCGCCGCCCTCCCAGTGGAGGATGTCGTCCGAGCGGTGCAGCCAGATGCTCTCGCTGTCCTGCCTTCCGAGCATGAGATATTGGCCTCCGACACGTCGCGGAAAGAGCGCCATGCCCTTCGCGCCCGCCGCGTCTCCGGTCAGCGCACGCATGATGAAGGTCTCCGAGCCATCGCCGGACAGCAATTCGGGGCGCGCTGCGGCGCCGCTATAGGCGGTGTAGGTGCCGTGATAGGCGATCGTGCCGTCGTCGTCGGTGAAGCGCACCAGGCGAAGATCCTCGATTCCCTGGCGCTGGCTTGGCAACACCGGAAACAGCACCGTCTCCGAAATCTCGCGGCTGCGGTCGACCCGCAACGTCACCACCGCACCGGCTTCGACGCTGGTTCCCTCGATGATCGGCGGCACGGCCACCGGGCTCGGCGGGTCGATCGTCAGATTGCCGCCGGGAACCCAGCTGCCGCTGCGGAACGCGACCGACGAGACATGGCCCTCGCCAATCCCACGGAGCGAAAGGACGAAGCGCACGCCGCCGTCCGGGGCGGCGGTCTGGTCGGGGGACAGCACCGCGCTGGGGTTGAACAGCGCGGCCGCCTCGTACGAGAATTCCTCACTGAAATAGGCGCCGATCAACCGCCGTTGCGCCGGCGTCGCGGTCGGATGGTCCGGAAGCATGGCGGCGATCTCGTCGTAGCGCCGCATAAGCATCGCATCGACGTCGCGATGCCGCTCGTCGAGCGAGTCGGTCACCAACGCCAGCTCGACCGCCAACGCGGCCTCGTCGAGCGTGAAGACCCGCTCGACGATGACCTCGGTGCGGCTGTGCCCTTCGACCCGAAACGCCGCAGGATATTCGAGCGCGAACGGGCGCACCACGGTGCGCGCCGGATCGGGGCGCAGCAGCACGTCGGCATGGTCGAGGATCGGGTGCAGGATCGTGTCGTGCGCCATTGCGGGATCGGATGACGCTGACCACGAGGGTGCGGCTTGGAGATTGTGCTGGCCGTCCGGCATCCTGGTTCCTTCGATAGTGGCTGACACGCCCGCGCCGCTCAACGACCGAGGCCGGTGGACGATCCGCCGATCACGCTTTGTAACGTCGGACTTAGGGTTTGGCGCGGGTCGATCGCGCCGGCCCCGGCCCGACATGGTGCGCGACGAGGAATTGCGCGAAGATCTGCCGCAATGCCTGGTTGGTGATCCCATCATAGCGCGTGTTGAAATCGTGCCCCGAATAGGGAAACAGGATGTGGCGTACGTTGAGGCCGGCGGCGGTCGCACGCCGCGTGAACTCGCGCGCCGCCGCGGGCGGCAGCAGCGGATCGGCCGCGCCGCCAAGGATCAGCGTCGGCGGATTGCTCGGATATTGCTTTGGCCGCAGGTCGACCGCGGCATAGCGTTCGGGAAACTGCTCGGGCGGGCCGCCGAGGAAGCGCGTGAGATAGGAGCGCTGCAGCGGCTGCAATTCGCCCGGATTGTACCACGATCCGAACGCATCGATCAGCGGCACCTTGACCGCCACCGCGGCGACGTGCGGCATCTTGCCGCCGCAGCGCGGCTCGCCCTCCTTCGCGTCGATCGCATAAGCGGCCGACATGGCGAGCGTCCCGCCGGCCGAACCGCCGATCAGCGCGAGCCGGTCGAGATCGATTCCGAGCGCGCCGGCATGCGCCGCGGTCCAGACGAGCGCGCACTCGACATCGCCACTCGCGAGGTTCCAGGTCGGCCGGTCGTCGCGGGCGAGCCGATAATCGATACTGATCACGGTCCACCCCTGGTCGGCATACCAGCGCAGATTGGCCGCGCCGAAGCTGCGGCTACCCTCGAAGAAACCGCCGCCATGGACGTTGACGATCACCGGGCTGAGGCCATTGGCGGCGGCCTTGCGCGCGCGATAGACGTCGAGCCAAAGCGCCTCGCCCTGCGGGCGCGAATAGACGTGGCTCTCGTCGGGCTGCGCGCCGGTGCTGAATTCGCGCACCGACAAGGCGCGCACGACATCGATCCGCGCGCCGTTGCTCTGCGCGACATAGAGCAAATGCAGGATCACCGCCGCAGTCGTCAGCGTCGCGGTCGCGCCGATCACGATCAGCGCGAGGGCAAGCCGGGTCTTGCCGTTCGCATAGGCCAGCAGCCCTATCATGAGTCCGACGAACGACCACAGAAACAGCCACGTGGCGTCGTTGGGGACGACGCTCACCGCATAGATGCGCAGCCACGGAACGATCGGGGCGATCGCCGAAAGCAGGATGACGAAGCACGGCAGGATCATCAGCCAGGCGATCGTCATCGCGCCGCTGCGCAACAGCGGAAGCAGGCGCGGCATCACGCGCCTCCGGTGGCGGCGTCGCCATTCGGCGCCGCCGTTCCGCGAGGGCGCGGTCCACGGGGGTTGATGCCGAGCACGAACGCCAGCGGGGCGATCCGTGCCGCCAACAGCCACGCCAGCAGGATCAGCGCAAACGCCAAAGCGAGCAAGGACCCGCCCGACATCCCCAGCGAGATCCACAGCGCGAAGGCGAGCGGGTGCCAGAGATAGAAAAACAGGCTGTCGCGGCCGACCGGAACGATCAAGGGCAGCGACAGGGCCGATTGGCGGAGCCACGGGAACAGGCCGATGACCGGCATACACATCACCAAGGCAGCCGCGACCTCGCCTGGGAGGGAGGGATGATCATAGAGCCGACACCACCATAACAGCCCGACAGACGCAAGCGCCAGCGACCACCAGCGACCGCGCGGATCGAACGGGCGTCGCGCCACCCATAGCCCCAGCACGAAATAGACCGGATAGATGAAGTAGCGCCGGTCGGGCATCCACAGCGCGAACGGCGCGACCGCATGGCCCGCGCCGAGCAGATACATCGCGGCAATGCTGCCGGGCAGCGCGATCGCCAGCATTGCCGCCGGGCTCAATCCGCAGCCCCGCGTGATCAGGACGAAGCTCAGCAATACCGGCACGAACCAGAGATGGAAGGGCGGTTGCGCGACGATGCTCCACGGCGCGAGCCAGTCGATCGCGTCGGTCAGCGTCAGCACGACCACGCACGCGGTCAGCCAAGGCAGGATCAGCCGCCGGTAATATTTGCCGAAGAACGCCGCAAGCGGGAGCGCGCGGGCCTGTTCGAGGTTGAACAGATAGCCGCTCAGTCCGATGAACAAGGGCATGCGAAAGCCGAGGCCGACCCAGGTCAGGAAGCTTTCGCGCTGCGTCAGCTCGGAGAAATGACCGAGGATCACCAGCACGACGAGCAGGCCGCGAAACAGGTCGATTCCGCCGCTGCGGTGCGCGCTCGTCTCCGCAATCGCAAGCTTCATCGCCGGCGTCCCCGCGCCACCCGATGTGCGCGCTAACCGTCTGACATACCTAGGTTAACGAAATCGCTACGGCGGGCGGGCCGACGCCGGTTCGTCGGTCGGCGCCGCCCGGCCTGCTCAGCGCGCGATGCCTCCGGCCGCCAGCACCGCGAGCGTCACCAGCTCGCTTGCCGTGCTCGTCATCGGCGCGATCTGCACCGACTTCTCCATGCCGATCAGCATCGGCCCGATCACCGCGTCGCCGCCGAGCTCGCGCAGCAGCTTGGCCGAGATGTTCGCCGATTGCAGCCCCGGCAGCACCAGCACGTTGGCCGGGCCCGACAGCCGCGCGAACGGGTAATTGGCGAGCTGCTTGGGGTTGAGCGCGACGTCGGGCGCCATCTCGCCCTCATATTCGAAGCTGACCTTGCGCGCATCGAGCACCTTCACCGCGGCGCGGATGTCGTCAAGCCAATTGCCCTCGGGATTGCCGAAGGTCGAATAGCTCAAGAACGCGACGCGCGGCTCGTGGCCCATCCGCTTGGCGACGAGCGCGGTGCCCTCGGCGATATCGGCGAGTTCCTCGGCATTGGGGCGTTCGTTGACGGTGGTGTCGGCCATGAACACGGTGTGGCTCTGCCCGACCATCAGATGGATGCCGAACGGCGTGCGCCCCGCCTCCGGATCGATCACGCGGCGGATCTCGCGCATCGTGTGCGCATAGGTACGCGTGATGCCGGTGATCATCGCATCAGCCTCGCCGAGCTGGAGCATCACCGCGCCGAAGATGTTGCGATCCTGGTTGATCATCCGCTCGCAATCGCGGCGCAGATAGCCGCGGCGCTGGAGGCGGCCATAGAGGAAGTCGACCATCCGCGGTACCAGCGGCGACTTGCGGCTGTTGTGCAATTCGTAGCTGTCGGGATCGGTGACGCCCAATGCGCGCAGCCGCTCGGGAACGTCGTCACGCCCGACCAGCACCGGCGTGCCGTAGCCGCCATCCTTGAACGCGATCGCCGCGCGCAGCACGACTTCCTCCTCGCCTTCGGCGAACAGCACGCGCTTGGGATGCGCCTTGGCGCCTTCATACGCCAGCGTCAGCACCGAGGTGGTCGGGTTGAGCCGTGCCTTCAATTTCTCGCGATACGCCTCGAGGTCGAGGATCGGCTTGGTCGCGACGCCCGAATCCATCGCCGCCTTGGCGACAGCGACCGGCACGATCTCCATCAGCCGCGGATCGAACGGCGCGGGGATGATGTAATCGGGACCGAAGGTGTGGCGCACGCCGTACGCCACGGCGACCTCCTCGGGTACCTGCTGGCGCGCGAGTGCCGCCAAGGCGTGCGCCGCGGCGAGTTTCATCTCGTCGTTGATCGTCGTCGCGCGCACGTCGAGCGCGCCGCGAAAAATGAACGGGAAGCACAGCACGTTGTTGATCTGGTTCGGATAATCCGAGCGCCCGGTGGCGATGATCGCGTCGGGGCGTGCCGCCTTGGCTTCGGGCGGGGTGATCTCGGGATCGGGATTGGCCATCGCGAAGATGATCGGCTTGGGCGCCATCTTCATCAGGTCGGCCGCCGGCAGCGCGCCCGCCGCCGAAACACCGATAAACACGTCGGCGCCGACCAGCGCCTCGGCGCGGGTGCGCGCGGAGGTGTTGACGGCATGCGCCGACTGCCACTGGTTGATGTCGTCGCGGCCCTGATAGATCACGCCGCCGAGATCGATCATCGTCAGATGGTCGTTGGGCAGGCCCATCGCCTTGATCAGTTCGGCACAGGCGATCGCCGCCGCGCCGGCGCCGTTCATCACCACCCGGGTGGTCTTGATGTCGCGGCCGGTCAGGAACAGCGCGTTGATCAGTCCGGCGGCGCAGATGATCGCGGTGCCGTGCTGGTCGTCATGGAAGACGGGGATGTTCATCTTCGCGCGCAGCGTCTGCTCGATGATGAAGCATTCGGGCGACTTGATATCCTCAAGGTTGATGCCGCCGAAGCTCGGTTCCATCAGTTCGATCGCGTCGATCAGCCGGTCCGGGTCCTCGGTCTTCAGCTCGATGTCGATCGCGTCGACATCGGCGAAGCGCTTGAACAGCACCGCCTTGCCTTCCATCACCGGCTTCGACGCGAGCGCGCCGAGATTGCCGAGCCCTAGGATCGCGGTGCCGTTCGAGATCACCGCGACGAGGTTGCCCTTGGCGGTGTAGTCGTACGCCAGGCTGGGATCGGCGGCGATCGCCAGTACCGGCACCGCAACACCGGGCGAATAGGCGAGCGCGAGGTCGCGCTGCGTCGCCATCGGCTTGGAGGCGATGATCTCGAGCTTGCCCGGACGACCCTCGGAATGGAACAGCAGCGCTTCGCGCTCGGAAAACTGAAGGTTCGAATCTTCGGACATGAACAACTCCTGTGGCGCCTGCCTTAGGCAGAGTCGGCCACAATGGGAACGCCCCTAATCGCAGCCACGGCGATCAAAGCCGCTTCAGGCGCTCCCGATGCGATCCAGAATCCGTGATGGCCACGCCGCTTTGGCCCTGTTGTCGCCCCTTGCCGAACCCGGGGGGTGCTTATCCAAGCAAAGCTACCGATGGTGGAACGCGCCACGCGCGGTCAGACAGGCGACCATGCGCGAGGCCGGGCCCTCGCGGTCGAACAGGCGCCTCTCAAGTTTTACAGGCAGCCGTCATATAAGTTCAACAAAAACCCGGATATTATTCGTAATTTCAACATGCTAACAAACGGGCATCGCGCCACTGGAGCCTTTATGCCCGCTCTTCACACTTCCGACCTTGCCCAATATGTCGAGGATGCAAAAAGCGCCCCTGGCGGGTATCAAAACCCCGATATCGTCGCGAAGTATGAGCCGATCGATCTCGTTTTTGAAACGAAGGTCGATCAAACGCTGTCCCCCTATTCCGACGCCTATTTCGAACAGCAGATGGCCCTCTATAGCGAGATCGCTGGTCGTCCCCTGGATCAAGGACTGGGGGAGCTCCATGGCGACGATATCGAGAGTCTCTACAAAGCGCCAAATCCCCTGGGAATCCAGGACTGTGCGCTCGCGGCGGAATATGTTCGCTCGATCTCGACGATGCTAGCGCTGGCATGCTTGAAGGATCGGCCGACGATCCTCGACATGGGTGCAGGCCACGGTCTCGGGTCAGAGGTGCTCGCTTATGCCAGTTGCGTGGTCCATGCGGTCGATATCGACGCCGATCTCGGACGCCTCAGCCGGGAGCGCAGCACGGTCCGGGACTTGGATATCACGCGTCTGGATCTCAATTTCGACGATCTCTCTACCCTCCCGGACAATCACTATGCCGGCGCCTTCTTCTCGCAGGCGCTCCATCATAATCTTCGTCCGTGGAAGCTGATTGCGGACCTCGCTACCAAGATTGATCCCGATGGCGTCATCGCGTTCGTCGGCGAGCCGATCCAGGCGATATGGTGGAAGCACTGGGGCATTCGCCTTGACCCCGTATCGCTCTTCGTAGCGCGCGCGAACGGTTGGTTCGAATCGGGCTGGTCGCACAGCTTCATTCGAGAGTGTTTCGAACGCAGCGGCTTCGCGCTGACCTTTTTGACCGGTGGCTATGACGGCGGCGAAATCGGCATCGCGACCCGCACCGAGCGAAAGCGTCAAGACGTGCTGGCCAAGGCCCGCCACCTCGGGTTTCACGAAGTCTATAAGACGGGAGCGATAGCGGTCGATCAGCAGTATCGCAGCACACTTGGCGCGCCGACGACGCTGTGTGGTCGACCGGCCTTTCGCCAAACACAAAGAGACGGTGGCGCGCTGGTTCATGGCCCTCGCACCAGCGTCGTCGCCGGTCGATATGAGGTTTCGCTGCTCGCCAAGCATGAAGCGTCGCGTTGGCATTTCGGCCCATCGGGGCATCTCACGGTCGATGTGGTCCATGGCGCTGGCGTCGAAAAGCTGTTTCGAACGCGCGTCCGCGCATACGGCTCGGGGAAGGTGCGGCTGCTACGCTATCAATTCGTGGCGGAGACCGATCCGCAAGACTTGGAAATTCGTGCGTTTCCGCATGGCGCATCGGATTGGACCGTGAGCATCCCGACGATTCGGCGGCTGGATGACGATTGAGGGTGTCTACCAAGCTCTCGGTTCGCGCACCGCTGCAGCGTGGCGGCGTCCGATTGCGTCTTCAAAACATCGCTATGCGCGGCCCGTTGGCGAGGACCGACCTGCGCGCGGCATGACGCGCCCAAATTTCTTCGCTACCGAGCAACAATGCCAGCCGCTCCCACCGCCTCTGCGCCCGCCACCCCCACCCCGATGATGGCGCAATATCTCGCGCTCAAGGCGGACGCGCGCGATTGCCTGCTGTTCTACCGGATGGGCGATTTCTTCGAGATGTTCTTCGAGGATGCCAAGATCGCCGCCGCCGTGCTCGACATCGCGCTGACCGCGCGCGGCGAGCATGACGGGGTGCCGATCCCGATGTGCGGCGTGCCGGTCCACGCCGCCGACGCCTACCTTGCACGGCTGATCAAGGCCGGGCACCGCGTCGCGATCGCCGAACAGACCGAGAGCCCGGCCGAGGCCAAGAAGCGGAGCGGCAAGACGCTCGTCTCGCGCGCGATCGTCCGCGTGGTGACGGCGGGGACGCTGACCGAGGAAGCGTTGCTCGATGCGCGCACCGCGAACTGGTGCGTCGCGATCGGTGAGGCGGCGGGCGGCGTCGCGGTCGCGGCCGCCGACATCTCGACCGGGCGGTTCGAATTGATCGAATGCGATGCCGCCAGTCTGGGCGCCGAACTCGCGCGGCTTTCGCCGGCCGAGACGATCGCGTCGGAAGCGACGGCGTTTGGCGAGGCCGCGACGATGCTGCGCCCCCGCGCCGATTTCGACAGCGGCCGCGGCGAGACAAGGCTCAAGGCGCTGTACGACGTCGCGACGCTCGACGGCTTCGGCCAGTTCGGCCGTGCCGCGCTCGCCGCAGCGGGCGGACTCGTCGCCTATCTCGACCATACCGCCAAGGGCGCGATCCCCTTCCTGCGCCCGCCACGCCTCGCCCAGACGACGCAGCAGATGGCGATCGACGCGGCGACGCGCGAAAGCCTCGAGCTCACGCAGACCACCACCGGCGCGCGCAAGGGGAGCCTGCTCGACGCGGTCGATCGCACCGTCACCGCCGCAGGCGCGCGCTTGCTCGCCGCCGACATCGGCGCGCCGCTGATGGATCGCGGCCGGATCGAGGCGCGGCTCGATCTGCTCACGCTGCTCGCCGAGGATTCGGGGTTGCGCGAGGCGTTGCGCGGCACGCTGCGCAGCATGGCCGATATCGGTCGCGCGCTGGGGCGCCTCGCCGCAGGGCGCGGGTCTCCGCGCGATCTCGGGCAGCTGCGCGACGGGCTCGACGGCGCGTGGCGGCTCGGCGAACGGCTCGGCACGATCGACCAGCCCCCGCCCCTGCTCGGCGAACTCGCCCCCGCGCTCCGCGGCCATGGCGCGCTGATCGACCTGCTGACGCGCGCGCTCGTCGCCTCGCCACCGATCGACGCCTCGGACGGCGGCTATATCGCGCCGGGCTATGACGCCGCGCTCGACGATCTGCGCGATGCGGGCGCAGGCGGCCGCCGCGCGATCGCCGCGCTCGAGGCGGACTTCCGCACGCGCACCGGCGTCACCGCGCTAAAGATCCGGCATAACGGCGTGCTCGGCTATCATATCGAGGTGCCCGCGCGCTTCGGCGATGCGCTGATGAAGCCTGAGACCGGCTTCACCCACCGCCAGACGATGGCGGGCGCGATCCGCTTCAACGCGCCCGAACTGCACGAGGTCGCGCTGAAGGTCACGCAGGCGGGCGCGCATGCGCTGGCGGCGGAAGCCGCGCATCTAGAGGATCTGATCGAGGCCGCGCTCGCCAAGCGTGAAGCGGTCGCCGCCACCGCCGACGCGCTCGCGCGCCTCGACGTTTCGGCGGGTCTTGCCGAGCGCGCGACCGAAGGGGGCTGGGCGCGCCCTGCCCTTGTTGACCATGCGTGTTTCGACATCGTCGGCGGGCGGCACCCGGTGGTCGAGGATGCGCTCGCCAAGCGTGGCGAGCGCTTCGTCGCCAACGACTGCCGCCTGTCGGAAGACTCGCGGCTGTGGCTCGTCACCGGGCCCAATATGGGCGGCAAGTCGACCTTCCTGCGCCAGAACGCCGCGATCGCTGTGCTCGCCCAGGCCGGCAGCTATGTCCCCGCCAGCGCCGCGACGCTCGGCCTCGTCGACCGACTGTTCAGCCGCGTCGGCGCGTCGGACAATCTCGCGCGCGGCCGATCGACCTTCATGGTCGAGATGGTCGAGACCGCCGCGATCCTCGCGCAGGCGACGCCGCGCAGCTTCGTGATCCTCGATGAAGTCGGCCGCGGCACATCGACTTACGACGGGCTGGCGATCGCCTGGGCGGTGGTCGAGGCGATCCACGAGGACAATCGCTGCCGCTGCCTGTTCGCGACGCATTATCACGAGCTGACGCGGCTCGCCGAGCGCTGCGACGCGCTGACGCTCCACCACGTCCGCGCGCGCGAATGGAAGGGCGAGCTCGTCCTGCTCCACGAAGTGTCCGAAGGCCCGGCTGATCGCAGCTACGGCCTAGCGGTCGCGCGGCTCGCCGGGCTGCCGCCCGCGACGATCGCACGCGCCAAGGCGGTGCTGAGCAAGCTCGAGGCCGGCCGCGCCAAGACCGGCGGACTCGCTGCCGGGCTCGACGACCTGCCGCTGTTCGCCGCCGCGATCGAGGTCGCCGAGGAGCAATGCGACGCGATCCGCGCCGAGGTCGAGACGCTCGACGTCGACGCGCTGACCCCGCGCGAGGCGCTCGAGACGCTCTACCGGCTCAAGGCGCTCGCGCGCGAGTGACGCGCGATCGCCGCGCCTAGCGCCGGCTTGCCATCGCCCGATCGCGTGCCGGATCGGTGATGACGATCCCCTCCTTCACCCAACCCGCCCGCGAACGACATGGGTCGGGGGGGCTCTGCGGCCGCGGATCGGCTGGCGCCGGATCGGCGAAGACGCGCAGACAATAACGGTCAGACCGCGGCTGATAGCTGACCCGATAGGTGTCGGTGATCGTCCTGCGGTGCGGCGCCACGCTCGTGGTCGGGTCGGCCGCCGAAACGAGGATCAGCGCAACGAGCGGAAAGGATAGCGGCATGGCGGGCTCCCGGAATGATCTGGCAGCGGTCGATCCGATGCCATGGGCCCCCATGCGAGAAGTGTGCCATTTGCATAATACACCGCCCTGCCCTCGTGCGGCGCATCCGGTCGATCGGCGGTCAACGGAATTTCCGCCACTTCATGGCGCAGCGCGCCAGTTCGGAGCCAGCGGACGATCCCGCCAAAGACAAACGTCAGCCCGCTTGGAACATTTCCAGTCAAACGGCGGTTGTGCTCCCAGGTTTAAACGGGAGAGTTACAATGGCTGAGTATCGCGACACCACCGACCGTGTTTATGTCGAGAAGAAGAGCAACACCGGGATGGTCGTCGGTGGCATCATCGTCCTCGCGCTTGTCGTGGTCGGGATTTTGTTCGCGACCGGCTTCTGGAGCGCGGATGTCAAGGGTGGCGAGCTCCCCAAGATCAATGTCAGCGCCAAGGAAGGCGCGCTTCCCGATGTCGACGTGAAGTCGAAGGAAGTGGTCGTCGGCACGAAGAAGACCACGGTCGACGTGCCCACCGTTGGCGTCAAGGACGACGACAAGTAAGCCGACCACGCCTAATCATCGTACGATGCCGAACGCCCCGCCAGCAATGGCGGGGCGTTTTCGGTTGCGACGATCGCTCGGTCACGGCGCAGCATTCGCCCGCGTGGACGCGGATGCCCGAACCCCCTATCTGCGGCGAATGGCCTCCCGCTTCGAATCCGTCCCGCAGCGCCGTGCGATCATCGACCGGCGCAGTCTTGCCGATGCGCTTACCGCACTCGAAGGCGACAAGGCCGCCTTGCGTGCACAGGGCACCACGCTGCTCAAGGCAGCGCTCGATGCCGGTCGCGAAGAGATCGCCCGCCGCCTGATCGAACATCCCTCGCGCGGGCTCGAAATCGCCGCGAGCCAGGCGTTCCTGACCGACCAGCTGCTCCGGCTGCTCTACGATTTCACGATCCAGCGGCTCTATCCCAACGGCAATCCGACCGCGGCCGAGCGGATCACCGTCATCGCGGTAGGCGGCTATGGCCGCGGCGAAATGGCCCCCTATTCGGATGTCGACGTCGGCTTTCTCACGCCGTGGAAGCAGACCGGCTGGACCGAGCAGGTCATCGAGACGATGCTTTATGCCTTGTGGGATCTCGGCATGAAGGTCGGCCACTCCAGCCGCTCGCTCGACGAGATGGTGCGCCAGGCCAAGAGCGACGTGACGATCCGCACCGCCTTGCTCGAGGCGCGCTTCGTATGGGGCGACATGGCCTTGTACGAAGAGGCGGCGCGGCGCTTCAAGAGCGAGGTACAGGCCGACACCGCGCGGCAGTTCATCGCCGACAAGCTCGTCGAGCGCGACGTGCGCCATCGCAAGATGGGCGACACGCGCTATGTCGTCGAGCCGAACGTCAAGGAAGCCAAGGGCGGCTTGCGCGATCTGCACACGCTCTTCTGGATCGGCAAATATGCCTATAACGTCAGTGAGCCCGCGCAGCTGGTCGAGGCCGGGCTGCTCAGCCGTGACGAATATCGCCAGTTCCACCGCGCCGAAAACTTCCTGTGGGCGGTGCGGTGCCACCTCCACGCCATTTCGGGCCGCGCCGAGGATCGGCTGACGTTCGACCTCCAGCGCGAGATTGCCGAGCGGATGCGCTTTGCCGACCGCCCCGGCAAATCGAAGGTCGAGCGCTTCATGCAATTCTACTTCCTGCAGGCGCGCACCGCGGGCGACCTCACCGGTGTGTTCCTCGCGCATCTCGACGAGAAGTTCGCCGCGCGCGGGCGGCGGTTTGGCCTGCCGGTGCTGCGGCGCTCACCGCGCAAGCTCAACGGCTTCACCGTGATCCGCGGACGCCTCGCGATCCCGAACGACGGATTTCTGGCGGAAAAGCCGACGCGGCTGCTCGAGATGTTCGCGCTCGCCGACAAGCATGGCCTCGAAATTCATCCGCTGACGATGCGCGCTGCGGCACGCGACGCGAAGCTCGCCGACGACATCCGCCAGGATCCGGTTGCCAACGCGCTGTTCCTCGACGTGCTGACCAGTCCGCGCGACCCCGAGACGGTGCTGCGCTGGATGAACGAAGCCGGCGTGTTCGGCCGCTTCGTTCCCGACTTCGGACGCGTCGTCGCGCAGATGCAGTTCGACATGTACCACCACTATACGGTCGACGAGCACACCATTCGCGCGATCGGGCTGCTCTCGAAGATCGAGCATGGCGACCTCACGACCGACCATCCGCTGGCGTCGGCGCTGCTCCACCAGATCGTGTCGCGGCGCGCGCTCTATGTCGCGGTGTTGCTCCACGATATCGCCAAGGGGCGCGGCGGCGACCATTCGGTGCTCGGCGCCGAAGTCGCGCATCGCCTCTGCCCGCGCTTCGGGCTCAGCCCGGCCGAAACCGAGACGGTCGCCTGGCTGGTGCGCTTCCACCTGCTGATGTCGGCGACCGCCTTCAAACGCGACCTGTCGGACTTCAAGACGATCCTCGACTTCACCGAGGTCGTGCAGAGCCCCGAGCGACTGCGCCTGCTGCTGGTGCTGACCGTGGTCGACATCCGCGCGGTCGGCCCCGGCGTATGGAACGGCTGGAAGCGGCAATTGCTCTCGACGCTCTACGAATTCGCCGAGGAAGTGCTGCGGCTCGGGCACAAGCAGAAGGGGCGGAGCGAGCGCGTCGCGGTCAAGCAGGAAGCGCTCCGGGAGCTCCTGGGCTGGCAGCCCGCGCAGTTCGACGCGCTGGTCCGCCGCCTGCCCGAACCCTATTGGGTGGCCGAGCCCGAAGACGTCATCGCGCGCAATGCCCGTCTGGTGGCCGAGGCCGGCGACGCGCAACTGTCGATCGCCGCGCAAGTCTATCCCGAACGCGGCGCGACGCTGGTGACGATCTACGCCGCCGACCATCCCGGCCTGTTCTACCGCATCGCCGGCGCGATCAGCGTGGCGGGCGGCAACATCATCGACGCGCGGATCCACACCACGCGCGACGGCATGGCGCTCGACAATTTCCTCGTCCAGGATCCGTTCGGCCGTCCATTCGACGAGGCGACGCAGTTGGAGCGGCTCAAGCAGTCGATCGAGGATGCGCTCGCCAATCGCGGCAAGATGATCGACCGGCTGATGGCCAAACCCCTCCCCCGCCCGCGCGCCGAAGCCTTCGCGATCGCGCCCAACGTGCTGATCGACAACAAGGCGTCGAACCGTTTTACGGTGATCGAGGTCAACGCCCGCGACCGGCCGGCGCTGCTCCACCAGTTGGCCTACACGCTGTTCCAGTCGCGTGTGACGATCCATTCGGCGCATGTCGCGACCTATGGCGAGCGCGCGGTCGACACTTTCTACCTGACCGACCTGACCGGCGACAAGATCGCCGCTTCGACGCGGCTCAAGACGATCGAGCGCCGGCTGCTCGCCGCCGCCGCGGGCGAACGGATGGCCGACGCGGCATGAGCGCTGCGCCACAGATCCTGGTCGATGGCGACGCCTGCCCGGTCAAGGACGAGATCTACCGCGTCGCATACCGCGTCGAGGTGCCGGTGATCGTCGTCAGCAATGCGCATTTTCGCATTCCTGTGCACCCGCTGATCAGCCGGATCGTGGTCGACGCTGGGTTCGATGCCGCCGACGACTGGATCGCCGACCATGCGCACGACGCCAGCGTGGTGGTGACCGCCGACATCCTGCTTGCCGACCGCTGCCTCAAGGCCGGCGCGGTGGTGATCGGCCCGACCGGCAAGAGCTTCACGACGAGTTCGATCGGCAGTGCGATTGCCGTGCGCGCGATCATGGCCGATCTGCGCGCGGGCGGCGAGCAGACCGGCGGACCGGCGCCGTTCCGCAAGGAGGATCGATCGCGCTTCCTGTCGGCGCTCGATCTGGCGCTGGCGCGCTTGCTCCGCGCACGCTGAAACGTCGGGCGCGAGCGCGTAAGCCAACCCACGTCTCGTAAATATCTGCTATAGCACCGATTCTCGCCCGCTTCTCGCGGCGCCGCAGGAAAGGAACGATCGATGCCAGTAGTTGGAATTGGTGGCCTGTTTTTCCGCAGCAAGGATCCGGACGCGTTGTCCGAATGGTATCGCAAGCATCTCGGAATCGGCGCGGGCTGTGTCTCGGTCGAAGGCGAGGCGCCCGACGAATGGGCGTGGCAGGCCCAGGGCGGCCCGGTGGTGTTCGCCCCGTTCAAGGACGACACCGATTATTTCACGCGCGACAAACCCTATATGCTCAACCTGCGTGTGCGCGATCTCGAAGGGCTGACGATCAGCCTCGACCTCGCGGGGATCGAAGTGATCACCAACGACGATTGGAACGACCCGGCGGTCGGCCGTTTCGTGCGGATCCACGATCCGGAGGGCAATCCGATCGAGTTGTGGGAGCCGACGCCGCCGGTCGACCAGCCAGCGCCCTGACTTCTGGCCGATCGACACAGGAAAAAGGCCCGCCGCTCGCGACCGAGCGACGGGCCTTTTCATGCCGACAGTGCTCCGCTCAGAAGCGCGAGCGCAGCGTCACGCCGTAGGTGCGCGGCTCGGCGAGGAAGGCCGAATAGAGCGCGTTGCCGGTGCCGCCGAAATTAGCCACGTTGGCCGACGAACCCGCACCCTGGAACGGCGTGTTGAACGCGACCTGGATGTACTGCTTGTTGAAGACGTTCTGCGACCAGAACTCGATCGCCCACAGCTGATCCTTGCCGCGGATGCCGACGCGGGCGTTGACCAGCGCAAAGCCGTCCTGCTTCTTCTCCGGCGCCAGATCCGAGCCGGTGTTATAGTCCGAGGTCAGGCGGCTATCGACATAGACCAGGCCCGACAGGCCGTTGGACCCGAGATCGGGGGTCCACGCCGCCGACGTGGTCACGACATGGCGCGGCGCGTTGGAGAGCTGGCCACCGGGCAGCAGGAACAGCGCCGGATCGAGCGGTGCACCGGCCGAATTGCCGACCAGATTGCGCGCGATCTTGGTGTCGGCGAAGGTGTAGCCTGCGGTCACCTGGAACTGGCGGATCGGCGTCATCGTCGCTTCGAGCTCGACACCCTGCGAGATCACGCCGGGCTTGTCGGCCTTGCCGGTGCACTGGCCGGTCGCAGCGAGATTGTCCCTGTCGCCACCGTTGAGGCTGGTCGTGCAACCGACCAGGTTCTGCACCACGAAGACCGAGCCGTTGAAGGTGTTGAGCTGGAAGTTCTTGAACTCCGAACGGAACGCCGCGACGTTGAGGCTGAAGCCGCGCGTCTTGAACTTGGCGCCCAATTCATAGCTGTTGACCGTTTCCGCCGCGAAACGCAGCCCCGCCGCGTCGGCGTTGCTGCGCGGCCCGAACACGCCCGATGCCCCGCCGAGCGGCGAGCGATCGAGATTGTAGCCGCCCGACTTGTAGCCCTTGGCGTAGGACGCATAGGTCAACAGGCTGGGGATCGGCTTCCACGACAGGACCGCGGTGCCGGTGACCTTACCTTCGCCGAAATTGTTCTGCAGGTTGAGTGTGTTGAGCTGCGACGACGAGTTGCCGGTGCAGCTCAGCGTGAGGATGCCGCCGATATAGGCCTTCGCCGCCGCCGGAACCGCAGCGCTGGCGAGCAGCGGCGACAGATTGGCCTGCTGGACCGGGCAGACGGTATTGTTGTTGTTGAAGTTCGCGCTGAACGTCTTCTGCTCGTGCGTGTAGCGCGCGCCGAGCGTCAGCGAGACGGTGTCGGTGATGTGGAAGATGTTGTGCGTGAAGAAGGCGTAATTCTCGCTCTTCTGGCGATAGACCGAACCCTGGTCACCGACATTATTGACCCCGCCGCCGAGACCGGGGCCACCGGTCAGGCGATCGAGCCCACCGAGCACCGACGGCGCGAGCGGGCCGAATGCGGCAGCGATCGTCCCGCGACCAAGCGCCGAGAGGCAGCCCGGCGCGGTGTTGTTCTGCAGCGCGGCATTCTGGCTGATGTTGGCGACCAGGCGGCACGCCGCAAACTCGCCATATTGCGAGCCGAACACGACGTTGTCGACGA
Organism: Parasphingomonas frigoris; assembly: GCF_036663815.1. NCBI lineage: Bacteria > Pseudomonadati > Pseudomonadota > Alphaproteobacteria > Sphingomonadales > Sphingomonadaceae > Parasphingomonas > Parasphingomonas frigoris. Next base: position 691,018 of record NZ_JAXOJQ010000002.1, read on the forward strand.
CCCGCAGATCCTCCTTCGAATAGAAGCCGCCGACGAGCCAATCGAGCTTGTCGCCAAACGCCGAGCCCTGCAGGCGCGCTTCCTGCGTGAAGGTGTGGAACTGGCGGTAGGCGTTGCCGTCGGCCGCGCGGTGGGTGAGATCGACGTTGGTGTAATCGACGTCACCGGCATTGCCCGATTTGTATTCGCGGTATGCGGTGATCGAGGTCAGCGTCGCGCCACCCAGGTTCCAGTCCGCCTGGAGCGAGCCGCCATAATCGACGGTCGTGTTGCGGAAGGTCTGGCCCGGCGTGATCGCGACTTCGCGGTTGAAGGTGCCTGGCGTGTTGCCGGCGAGCGGGTAAGCCGCACCGGCGCGGCGCAGGATGTCGACGATCGGATTGGCGGCTGTGACCGACACGGCGCCATCGGCATTGACGCCCGCGCCATTGGCGGCCGCTGCGTCCGGGGTGGGATCGACCGTCTGCTTCTGGCTGTAATAGGTCGCGCCGCAGCAGCTTTCGTTGCGGTGCGAATAGTCGCCGATCACGCGGATGCTGAGGTCGGCGGTCGGCTTGAACAGCAATTGCCCGCGGACGAAATAGCGGTCGCGATCGTTGACGCGCGCTTCGTTGCCGCTCTGGGTGACGTTGCGATAGAAGCCGTCGCGATTGACGTAGACACCGTCGAGCCGGAAGGCGAGCGTGTCGGTGATCGGCCCGGTCAGGCCGGCGGCGATGCGCTTCTGGTCGTAATTGCCGTACGTGCCTTCGCCATAGCCGCCGAAGGTGAATTTCGGCGACGCGGTGATGATGTTGATCAGGCCGGCCGAGGCGTTGCGGCCGAACAGCGTGCCCTGCGGGCCGCGCAGCACTTCGACCCGGTCGATCTCGCCGAGCTCGTTCAGGCCCACGCCGGTGCGGCTACGATAGACGCCGTCGATGAACACCGCGACCGAGCTCTCGAGACCGGGATTGTCGCCGACCGTGCCGACGCCGCGGATCCGCGCCGACGCGTTCGATTCGCTGCCGGTCGAGGAGATCAGCAGCGACGGCGCCAGCTGGTTGAGCGCGCGAATGTCGGAACCGCCCGAATTCTGCAGCGATTCCTGCCCGACCGCAGAGACGGCGATCGGCACGTTCGAGAGCCGCTCGGAGCGGCGCGTCGCGGTGACGATGATGTCGCCGGCGTTGTTGTCCTGAGCTGCGGCGGGAGCGGTGGCGGGCGTTCCGGCCTGCGCGTCTTGTTGCGTGGTGGCAGGGGCAGTCTGGGCGAAAGCAGGTGCCGAGATGGCGACGGCAGCGACCGACAATAAGTACGCGGTTTTGCGCATTTCAGAACTCTCCAACGTTTTTTAGTTTTTTGGGTATTGTCCCTCCGAATAGCTACGCAGGGCTGAGCGTAAAGCAAAAAGCCCTGCGGAAACACGATTTAGAAGATAGGTGATGTAGTATGGCCACACCGGCCCAGCCGCGCGCGCGAAGGCTCACCCGGAATGACGCTACGTAATGCTGGAAAAGCCTCCGGGCCGGCGCGCGGAGGCGTCGGCCAGCCCGGAAAAGATTGTATTGCAGGACTTATTTGGGTGCGAGCACCATCAACATCTGACGGCCTTCCATGCGCGGATATGCTTCGACCTTGGCGGTCTCGGCGACATCGGCCTGGACGCGCTGGAGGAGGACCATGCCGAGCTGGCCGTGGCTCAATTCACGGCCGCGGAAACGCAGCGTGATCTTGACCTTGTCGCCCTCGTCGATGAACTCGAGCACCTTCTTCATCTTGGTGTCATAGTCGTGGTCATCGATGTTGGGACGCATCTTGATCTCCTTGATCTCCTGCGTCTTCTGCGATTTCCGCGCGAGGTTGGCCTTCTTCTGCGCCTCGTATTTGAACTTGCCGACATCAAGGAACTTGGCGACGGGCGGATCGGCGTTGGGCGACACTTCGACCAGGTCGAGACCGACCTCGCGCGCCTGCTCCATCGCCTCGCGGGTGTACATGACACCGAGGTTCTCACCGTCCTGGTCGATCACGCGAACCTTGGGCGATACAATGAATTCGTTGAAGCGAGGGCCATTCATCGGCGGCGCCTGGCGGGTCATCGGGGGTCGGATAGGTGTAGCTCCTGCGATTGTTTCAGAGTCGATATAGGGCTTTTTCGGGCAAAACGAAAGGTGCGCCCTGCACGTCTCTCACGACTCCCCCGGCGAAGGCCGGGGAAGCGTCGGTCGGTTACAGGTCCGGGGCCTTTGCTGCCTCGGTCAGCATCGCGATCGCGTCGTCGAGCGTCAGGAATTGCTGGCGATCGCTCCCGAGCTGGCGCAGCGCGACCTTGCCTTCCTCGGCCTCGCGCTTGCCGACGACGAGCAGGTTCGGGACCTTCGCCAGCGAATGCTCGCGCACCTTGTAGTTGATCTTCTCGTTGCGCAGATCGGTCTCGACGCGAATCCCCGCCGCCTTGAGCTTCTCGGCCACTTCGCGGGCATAGTCGTCGGCGTCGGACACGATCGTCGCGACCACCGCCTGCACCGGAGACAGCCACAGCGGGAAGCGCCCGGCGTGATGCTCGATCAGGATGCCGATAAAGCGTTCGAACGTGCCGAGGATCGCGCGGTGGAGCATGATCGGGCGATGCCGCTCGCCATCCGCACCGACGTACGACGCGTCGAGTCGCTCGGGCAGCACGCGGTCCGACTGGATCGTGCCGACCTGCCACGTCCGGCCGATCGCGTCGGTCAGGTGGAATTCGAGCTTGGGCGCATAGAAGGCCCCCTCGCCCGGCAGCTCCTCGAACTTGGCCTTGATCGAGTCGCTGAGCTTCGATCCGAGCACCGCCTTGCGCAGTTCGTCCTCGGCTGTGTCCCACATCTCGTCGCTGCCGAAGCGCTTGTCGGGGCGCAGCGCGAGCTTGACCGCATAATCCTCGAACCCGAGATCGCGGTACACGCTGTCGAGCAGCTCGCAGAACTGCTGCACCTCTTCGACAAGCTGGTCCTCGCGCACGAAGATATGCGCGTCGTCCTGCGTGAACTGGCGGACGCGCATGATGCCGTGGAGCGCACCATGCGGCTCGTTGCGGTGGCAGCAGCCGAACTCGGCCATGCGGATCGGCAGGTCGCGATACGATTTGATCCCCTGACGGAAGATCAGCACGTGCGCCGGGCAGTTCATCGGTTTCAGCGCCATCAGGTCGGCGGTGCCGCTGAAGATCGCCGCGGCGTCGTCAGTGTTGGGGATCTCGTCGGGGACGACGAACATGTTCTCGCGATACTTGCCCCAATGGCCCGACGCCTCCCACTGGCGCGCGTCCATCAGCTGCGGCGTCTTGACCTCGGCATAGCCCGCGGCGTCGAGCCGGCGGCGCATATACGCTTCGAGCTGCCGCCACAGGATGAAGCCCTTGGGGTGCCAGAACACCGAGCCCTGCGCTTCGGACTGAAGATGGAACAGGTCCATCTCCTGCCCGATCTTGCGGTGGTCGCGCTTGCCGGCTTCCTCGAGCATCGTGAGATGCGCGTCGAGCTGCTTCTTGTTGAGCCAGCCGGTGCCATAGACGCGGCTCAGCATCGCGTTCTTCTGGTCGCCGCGCCAGTATGCGCCCGAGACGCGCGTCAGCTTGAACGCGTTCGGATCGAGCTTGCCGGTCGAGGCGAGATGCGGGCCGCGGCACATGTCGAGCCAGGCGCCGGGCCCGTTGCCCGCCTTGTAGACCGTCAGCTCCTCGCCCTCGGGCAGTTCGGCCGCCCATTCGGCCTTGAAGGTCTCGCCCTCGGCCTGCCAGCGGGCGATCAGATCGGCGCGGCTCCACACTTCGCGGATCAACGGCTCGTTCTTGGCGATGATGCGGCGCATCTCGGCCTCGATCGCTGGCAGGTCCTCGTCGGTGAAGGGGCGATCCTTCGGCGCGAAGTCGTAATAGAAGCCGTCTTCGGTCGAGGGACCGAAAGTGATCTGCGTGCCCGGGAACAGGCTCTGCACCGCTTCGGCGAGGACATGCGCGAAATCGTGCCGCGCAAGCTCGAGCGCATCGGCCTCGTCCTTCGACGTCACCAGCGCCAGCTGCGTGTCGCCCTCGAACGGGCGCATGATGTCGCGCAGCTCGCCGTCGATCCGCGCGGCGATCGCCGCCTTCGCGAGGCCGGGACCGATCGCGGCGGCCACATCGGCCGGGGTAGTCCCCGGGGCTACCTCGCGGACGGAACCGTCGGGCAGCGTGATGCGGAACAGGGCGGACATCATGGATCTTTCGTGGCTGGAAAAAGGCTCCGGCGCTTAAGCCGGGAGGGCCGATATAGGCAAGCGCGCGCGCGGCGTCACCCCGTCACTGGCGGAGCGGTCGCGGCGTTCCTATCTCGGTGGCGCAAACGGGGGGATGACGATGCTGACGGGGCTGCTTGTATTCGCGATGATCGTGCTGAGGCGCTTTCCGGAGACGGGAGCGGCACGCTGGCTCGAACGCGCGATCACCGCCACTGCCGCCGCGCTGCGCCGGGTCGAGCGCCGGCACCTCATCTTCGCGCTGATCCTGACGACCTTCATCCTGATCGCCAGCGCCGAACTGCTGGCGCTGATCGGGCCGTTCGACATCGCGCTGGTGCTGATGTGGGATGTCTCCGTCTATGTCGACATCGTGCTGACCTCTGCGGTGGTGGCGACGGCGACGCGCGGCGGAGCGGGCTGGCGCATGATCGTCGCACGCTTCACAGCGCGGCCCAGGGCGCGGGCGCGGCGGCAGCGGGTCGCACGCAAGCCGGCCGCTCCGGCGAATGAGGATGAGCGAGGGGACTTCGCGCTGGCGGCGTAGGGGCCGAATCGCAGCTTTATAGCCGATGCCCGGCGGCCCGAGTGGGCGCGCCGGGACATTCAGCGAAACTGCAGCACGACAGCCGACGCCGGATCAGGCGGCGGCGAGCATCCGCTGCGACGCCGCTGCCATTGGCCGCCGCACCGCGCTTGGCTCGATCTGGAAACGCCCGGCCTGCGCGGCGAGTTCGCCCACTTCGCCGGTAAGGTTGCGCGCCGCCGCAGAGGTCTGCTCGACCATTGCAGCGTTTTCCTGCGTGGACCGGTCGATGGCGTGGACCGCAGAGGTAACCTCGGAGATCGCGCCGGCCTGCGCGTCATTGTCGCTGGCAATCTGCTTGGCGAGCGCGGCGACGCGGTCGCCCGAGGTCAGGATCACCTCGAACGCATTGTCGACCTGCCCCACGGCATCGACGGCGGCGCCGATGTCGATTCGTGTGACGCTCAGCTGGTCGCGAGCGCGCTTGGCCTCTTCCTCGGCGCGCATTGCCAGCGCGGAGACAAGATCGGCGACGACCGCGAAGCCGCGCCCGGCGTCGCCAGCACGGCCGGCCTCGACCGCGGCGTTCATCGCCAGCACGCGCGTCTGGAAGGCGATCTTGTCGAGCCCTTCGATGACGTCGTCGATCCCCTTGGCGCTGTCGAGCACGCGGGTCATCGCGTGGACCGCGGCGTCGGTGCGGCCGCGGCCCTCGAGCACGGCGGCATTCGCTTCGGCCGACGTTTCGACCGATTGCGCCGCAGCGTGCGCGGTCGCCTTGATCCGCGAATCGAACTGCTGGATGGCGGCATTGGTCTGTTCGAGGCTTGCCGCGGTGCTTTCGGTGCGGCGCGCGATGTCGCTGGCGGCCTGCGCGATCTCGGACGAGCCGACGCGGATGTTGCCCGCGCTCGACATGACCGAGGCGAAGAGCAGCCGCAGGTTGGCCAGCGCTTCGTTGAAACTGGTCTTGAGCGGTTGATAGACCGGCGGATAGTGATCGACGATGTCGGCGGTCAGGTCACCGACCGCCATGCGTTCGAAATTCTCGGTCATGCGCTTGACGATCGCCTCGTTGCGCTCGGCTTCGGAATTGAGCGCGAGCTGCTGCTGCGCGGTGGCGCGAAAGGCGAACATCGCCTTGGTCATGCGCCCAACGCAATCCTCAAAGGCGGTGAATTCGATCGGCGAGTCGAGGTCGCCCGCGGCGAGCGCTTCCATCCGGACGACGGTGGTGACGTACGGCCCCGCGATCGCCTCGCGGAAGAGATGCGCCAGCAGCAGGCCGCCGCCGCTGCAGGCCAGCGCGATCCACAACGCGCTGTGCGGGGCCTCCAGGATGGCCAAGGTCGTTGTCGCTAACAATCCGACGAAACTTCCGAACGCGATGAGCAATTTCAGTCGGATCGGTGCCGATGCAGTGTACCAATTCATGCCAAGACCCTCCAAATCGGTGGATGTCGTGCCGAAGCAGGAGCACGACGACCGGTCGAGCTCGCCCGACTCTTATAGGAGGGTTCCGCGACAGAGCGGGAGGAACGGCAAATTTCGTCGTTGCGGGCGGCGTTGAGCCCGCATTTTTCACGCAATCCCGAACGGCACCACGCGATTGTCGCGGACATGGCCGATCGCGGCGCGCCCGAGATAAGGCACGCGCATCTCGCCGCACCAGCGGGTTAGCATCGTCTCGATCGTCTCGCCCCATGGCGGGTCGTTCGCCGGCACTTCGCTGACCTGCCCCAAGCGGACACCCGCCAGCCCCTTCAGCTGCGTCGCATGCGCCATCGTGAACAGCATGCGATCGACGCGGTAGAGCGGCTCGGACACTTCCTCGACGATCAGCACATGGTCGGTCAGGTCGGGGAGCCACGGCGTGCCGATCAGCGCGGTGAGGATCGCTAGGTTGAACGCGGCGGTCGGGCGACCGTCGAGCCCGGGCTCGAGCACGCTGCGGTCCTTGCGCGCCAGCCACAGCAGCGCTCGCACAAAGGCGGTGCCGCCATCGCCGCTCGCCGCGACCGACGCCATCGGGCCGTGCACCGGATGCCCGATCCGCGCGGCGTAGAGCGCGCCGAGCAGGAACCCCATGTCGGAGAAGCCGAGATAGGTCTTCCGCCGCGCCGCGTCGCCCAGCTGCGGCATCACGGTGTGGAGGATCCGGTTCGAGCCATAGCCGCCGCGCGCGAACCAGATCGCATCGAAGGCGGGATCGTTGGCAACATCGAGGAACGCCGCCGCGCGCACCGCGTCGGGCCCGGCGAAATGGCCATCGGCGAGGAAGCATTGCGGATGGAAGACGAGATCGACCTCGGGCATCGCCACCGCCGCCAGCCCGAGCGCGCGTGCGGCGAGTGCTTCGTCGATCCCGCGTGCCGGTGCCACTACCCCAATTCGCATGTCTGCTCCGTTGCGCTCGTCCGCCGACCGCGATAGCCCCCGGCGATGAGCAACGGCAAATCAAACTTCCCGCAGCCTTATTTCTTCGTAGGCATCGGCGGCAGCGGGATGATGCCGCTGGCGATGATCCTCGCCGGGCGCGGCGCGACCGTCGCGGGGTCGGATCGCACGCTCGACCGCGGCGCGCTGCCCGCCAAGTTCGCCGATCTCGCCGCCAAGGGCGTGACGCTGTTTCCGCAGGACGGATCGGGCGTGACCTCGGCCGCGCAGATCGTCGTCGCCTCGGCGGCGGTGGAATTGACCGTCGCGGATATCGTCGCGGCCGAGCACGTGGGCGCGCAACGGCTGAGCCGACCCGAACTGCTCGCCTCGCTGTTCAATGCGAGCGCGCTGCCGATCGGTGTTGCGGGGACGAGCGGCAAGTCGACCGTGACGGGAATGGTCGGCTGGATCCTGCACGCCTGCGGGCGCGATCCGACCGTGATGAACGGCGCGGTGATGAAGAACTTTGCGAATCCGCAAGCGCCGTTTGCCAGTGCGCTGGTCGGCACGGGCGAGGCGTTCGTCAGCGAGGTCGACGAGAGCGACGGATCGATCGCGCTTTATGCGCCTAGGATCGCGGTGCTCAACAATGTCAGCCTCGACCACAAGTCGCTCGAGGAACTGCGCGCGCTGTTCGGCGATTTCGCGGGCAAGGCGCAGACGACGGTGCTCAACATCGGCGATGCCGAGACGGAGGCACTGGCCTCGACGCTCGACCCGGCAAAGCTGGTGACCTTCGCGGTCGATGCCGAAGCCGACCTGAGCGCGCGCAACCTTGCGCCGGAGCCGTTCGCCATCGGGTTCGATCTGATCGCCGATGGCGCGACCAAGGCGGTCCGGCTCGCCGTGCCGGGTCGGCACAACGTCTCGAATGCGCTCGCCGCATTGGGCGCCGCGCGCGCGGCAGGCGTGCCGCTTCCCGAAGCGATCGCTGCGATCGCTGGCTTTACCGGCCTCAAGCGCCGTTTCGAGCTCGTCGGCGAGGCCGCCGGTGTCACCGTGCTCGACGACTTCGGACACAACCCCGACAAGATCGCCGCGACGCTCGCGACATTGCATGCTTTCCCCGGGCGCTTGCTCGTGCTGTTCCAGCCGCATGGCTACGGCCCGCTCAAGGTCATGCGGACCGAACTGGTCGCGATGTTCCGTGACGCGCTCGGCGGAGACGACCGGCTCGTTGTGCCCGACCCGGTCTACCAGGGCGGCACCGTCGCGCGCGAGGTGACCAGCGCCGACATCGTCGCCGAGATCGGCGCGCAGGCGCATCACATTGCCGATCGCGCCGATGCCGCCGCGTGGATCGTCGCGCAGGCGCGACCCGGCGACCGGATCGTGGTAATGGGGGCGCGAGACGATACGCTGAGCCAGCTTGCTGCCGACATGTTGCCACAGATTGCCGCTAGACTCAGCTGAATCACAAGGAGCCCGCCTGATGTTTCGCCGCCTCTTCCTCGATCACCCCGCCTCGGTCGGCGAGACCTTCGGCGAGCATTTCGTCGTCGCCTCGCGCTTTGGGTTGACGATGATCGGCGGCGGGCTTGCGGGCGTGGTGCATGCGTTCCTGCCGTTCGCGTTCAAGACCACAGGCAGCCGCACGGTGATGCGGCTCAACGCGCAGATCGTCGCCAAGCGCGCGGCGGCAAGCGCGGATGAGCTGCAGCGGCGTACCGTCGAATATGTGATCTGACCTCCCAATCCTCCCCCGGGAACCGGGGGAGGGGGACCCTGAGCCTTTAGCGAAGGGTGGAGGGGGGCCTCTCCGCGAGTGAAACGCTCGTGGCGCGCCCCCCTCCACCACCAGCCTGAAGTAGGCTGGCGGTCCCCAGTGTGGGGTCGATCATGCCCCCGGCATGATCTTGGATTGCCGGGGGCAATCCAACCCCACACTCCCGCTGCGCGAGGAAGGATTAAGGGGCACAGTTCCCGAATCCCCCCATCCCCGCTACAGCAGCGCGATGCTCCGCATTACCGAACTCAAGCTCCCGCTCCATCACGCCGACGAGGAACTGACCGCCGCGATTCGTAACCGGCTGCGCATCACGCCGCGCGACCTGGTCCGCTACACGATCGCGCGGCGCGCGCACGATGCGCGCGACAAGACCGACATCCAGCTGGTCTATTCGGTCGACGTCAACGTGCGCGACGAGGCGCCGGTGCTCGCGCGCTTCAAGAAGGACCGGCACGTCCAGCAGACGCCCAACACGGCGTACAAGTTCGTCGCCAAGGCCCCCGCCGACTATGCCGGCCCGCGCCCCGTCGTCATCGGCACCGGCCCGTGCGGCCTGTTCGCCGGGCTGATCCTCGCGCAGATGGGCTACAAGCCGATCATCGTCGATCGCGGCAAGGTGGTGCGCGAACGCACCAAGGACACGTGGGGGCTGTGGCGCAAAAGCGTGCTCAACCCCGAATCGAACGTCCAGTTCGGCGAAGGTGGTGCTGGCACCTTCTCAGACGGCAAGCTCTACAGCCGGATCAAGGATCCTCGGCACCTCGACCGCAAGGTGCTGATCGAGTTCGTCAAGGCGGGCGCGCCGCCCGAGATCCTTACCGAAGCGCACCCGCACATCGGCACCTTCCGCTTGGTCACGATGGTCGAGAGCATGCGCGCGACGATCGAGGCGCTCGGCGGCGAATATCGCTTCGGGACGCGCGTCGACGGGATCGATGTCGCCACCAGCGAGGATGGCACGCGGAAAGTGCGCGGGCTGCACCTCCACACCGGGGACTATCTCGCAGCCGAACAGGTCGTGCTCGCAGTCGGCCACAGCGCGCGCGACACCTTCGCGATGCTCCATGCCGAGGGCGTCTATCTCGAGGCCAAACCCTTCTCGATCGGCGTCCGCATCGAGCATCCGCAATCGTGGATCGACGACGCGCGCTTCGGCCACAACGCCGGCAACCCGATCCTCGGCGCCGCCGATTATGCTCTGTCGCACCACGCCAAGAACGGCCGCACCGCCTACAGCTTCTGCATGTGCCCCGGCGGCACGGTGGTGGCGGCGACCTCGGAGGAAGGCCGCGTCGCGACCAACGGCATGAGCCAATATTCGCGCAACGAGCGCAACGCCAATTCGGGGCTCGTCGTCGGGATCGACCCGGCGCGCGATTATCCCGGCGATCCGCTCGCCGGCATCGCGCTGCAACGCCATTGGGAATCGCGCGCCTTCGTCGCGGGGGGATCGACCTATGCCGCGCCGGCGCAATTGCTCGGCGATTTCCTCGCCGGCCGCGCCTCGACCAAGCTCGCCAGCGTCGTGCCGTCCTATAAGCCCGGTGTGTACATGACCGACCTCGCGGAATGCCTGCCCGAGTTCGCGGTGCCCGCGATGCGCGAGGCGCTCGTCCAGTTCGGTCGCGAAATCCCCGGCTACGACCATCCCGACGCGGTGCTGACCGGCGTCGAGACCCGCACCTCCTCGCCGGTGCGCATCACGCGTGGCGACGATTTCCAGAGCCTCAATACCGCCGGGCTGTTCCCGGCGGGTGAGGGCGCGGGGTATGCCGGGGGGATTCTGTCGGCGGCGGTCGATGGGATCAAGGTTGCCGAGGCGGTGGCGCGGGCGATGGCGGCGTAAGTTCGAAAGCGCCGGAAAGCCCCCAGTCCGTCACCCCGGGCTCGTCCCGGGGTCCACCGCGCCGCGAGAACTGTAACCGCAGAATGCGCATCCCGGTGGACCCCGGCACAAGGCCGGGGTGATGGTTGGGCAATCGCCCCACCCGAGCGAGCGTGGAAAGCTCGCTTGACAGACAAGCGACCTTGACTGTAAAGCGACCTTCACAAATGTGAAAGGGAGCTTTCCATGTCGCGTACCGTCGCCGCCCGCCGCTATCGGACCCGCACGCTCTGGCTGGCGATGCTCTACGCCGCCGCGTTGCTCGGCGCGGTCTATGCCTTCAAGCATCAGATCGTGGCCGGCCCCGCCGCCTGGATCGTCGCCATCCTGCCCGCGCTGCCGATCATCGGCGTATTCGTCGCGATCGGGCGCTATCTCGTCGAGGAGCCGGACGAATATCTGCGCATGCTGATGGTCCGCCAGACGCTGTGGGCAAGCGGCTTCGCGCTCAGCGCCGCAACGCTGTGGGGGTTTCTCGAGGCGTTTGACCTGGTCGGGCATCTCGAGCCTTTCTATGTCGCGGTACTATGGTTCGGCGGCCTCGGTCTCGGCCGGTGTGCAACGCGTCTCTCCGGTTCGGACGCCGCGCTGTGAGCCGGCGCATCGACCCGGCCGACCGCGCCTATCTGCGCCGTTTCGTCGCCGTGATGGCGCTCTATGTCGTGTTGGTCTGGGCATCGCCCTTCCTGATCCGTGCCCTGGGTGCGACCGGCCCGCTGCTGTGGCTGATCGCTTTGCTCCCCGCCTTCCCGCTGAGCGCGGTGTTCTGGATCATCGGCCGCTATCTGATCGATCTGCGTGACGAATATCGGCGGATGCTCGAAGTGCGCAAGGCGCTCGTCGCGACGGGCTTTGCGATGACGCTGGCGACCGGTTGGGGGTTCCTCGAAGTCTATGCGCACACCCCGCACATCCCGCTGTTCTTCGTGCCGATCGCGTGGTTTGCCGGGCTCGGCCTCGGCTCGGCGGTCAATGCCGTGATCGAGCGCCGCGGCGGTGACGCGGCATGATCAACCGCCTGCGCGTGCTTCGCGCCGAGCGCGGCTGGAGCCAGGGCGATCTCGCAGAGCGACTCGACGTGTCGCGGCAGAGCGTCAACGCGATCGAGACCGGGCGCTACGATCCCTCGCTCCCGCTCGCCTTCCGCATCGCCGAACTGTTCGAGCTCCCGATCGAAGCGATCTTCGTCAGCCCCTCCAAAGGAGATGCGTCGTGAAGCCTGTCCTCAAAGCCTGCCTGCTCGCCGCGCTTGCGCTGCTGCCCGTTACGCCTTGCCTCGCTGCGCCGGTCGCGCCGACGCCCGAGGTGCGGCTGCCGCACATCTCTATCGTGACGATGGGGTCGGGCAGCCCGGTCATTCTCATTCCCGGCCTCGCCTCCCCCCGCGCGGTGTGGGACGGCGTCGCGCCCGCACTTGCGGCGAAGCACCGGGTCATCGTGGTGCAAGTCAACGGCTTTGGCGGCGACGATCCGGGCGCCAATCTGCAACCCGGCGTGCTCGACGGGATCGTCGCCGATCTCGACGGCTATATCGCGGCGGAGAAGCTGACGAACGTCCTGGTCGTCGGCCATTCGATGGGCGGGCTTGTCGGGATGATGCTGGCAAAGGCGCACCCGGTCGACCTGTCGCGGTTGATGATCGTCGATTCGCTGCCGTTCTTCGCGGTGATCATGGCCCCGCCCGGGGTCGATCCGACCCCCGCGATGGTCGCGCCCTACGCCGCCAAGATGCGCGACGGGATCGTCGCCACTTACGGCAAGCCGCTGAGCGACGAGATGGTCGCGGCGCAGACGCGCGGACTCGCGCTCAAGCCCAGCAGCGTCGTGACGATGTCGGGCTGGGCGAAGGCCGCCGATCCGCGCGTTACCGGCGAGGCGATGTACGAGGATCTGACGACCGACCTGCGCCCGTCGCTCGCGACGATCACGACGCCGCTGACGATGCTGTATCCGTGGAATGCGGCATCGTTGCCCAAGGCGAAGGGCGACGCCTTCTATCGCAAGCAATACGCGGCCGCGCCGCACATCACCTTCGTCGACATTGCCGAGAGTGCGCACATGGTGATGCTCGACCAGCCCGACGCGTTCAAGGCGGCGGTGATCGCCTTCGTCGAGGCGAAATAGCGACACGTGCCGTGGTGCGCGGGAGGGGAAAGCGCGATTTCCCCGCCCGTAATCTTCCGCTAAGCCCCGCCCCCATGACCGACACGCTCCCCGCCCGCCCCGCGCTCGCCTATCATCTGACCGAGGGCACCGGCCCGACGGTCGTGTTCCTGCCCGGCTACGGCTCGGACATGGAGGGCAGCAAGGCGCTCACGCTCGAGGCGTGGGCCAAGCGCACCGGCCGCGCCTTTCTGCGCTTCGATTATGGCGGCTGCGGGAGCAGCGAGGGCGTGTTCGAGGAGCAGACGCTCGCCGGCTGGCGCGACGACGTGCTGGCGATGCTCGACCAGTTGGTCGACGGCCCCGCGGTGCTGGTCGGCTCGTCGATGGGCGGCTGGCTGATGCTGCTCGTCGCGCGCGATCATCCCGAAAAGGTCGCCGCGCTGGTCGGCATCGCCGCCGCGCCCGACTTCACCGACTGGGGTTTCAGCGTCGAACAGAAATTGCAGATCCTCTCGGAAGGCCGGCTCGAGAAGGTCGGCCGCTATGCCGACCTGCCGATGGTCTACACCCGCACCTTCTGGCAATCGGGCGAGGCCAATCGCGTGCTCTTCGCCGGGCTCGCGATCGATGCACCGGTGCGGCTGCTCCACGGCATGGCCGACACCGAAGTCCCCGCCAACCGCTCGATCCATCTGGCCGAGCAGCTCCGTTCAGCCGATGTGCAGGTCACGCTCGTCAAGAATGGCGACCACCGCCTCTCGCGCGACGCGGATCTCGCGTTGCTCGAAGCGACGCTCGAATCTGTGATGACCGCCTTATGACGCCGATCCTGCTCGCCTCCCTCCTGCTGAGCCAGGCTGCCGCGCAGAGCGGCCCGCCCGCGCCGCCGCCGTCGCAGCGCTACGAAAAATGCCTCGATCTCGCGACGACCAACGCCACTGCGGCCGAAGCCGAGGCCGGGCAATGGCAATTGGCGGGCGGCGGGTTCCTGGCCGGCCAGTGCCTCGGCATGGCCTATGCCAACGAACAGCGCTGGACCGCCGCCGCCGCCGCCTTCGATGCCGCCGCGCGCGCGGCCGAGAAGGCCGGCGACGGGCGCTCGGCCAATTATTGGGCGCAAGCTGGCAATGCCTGGCTCGCGTCTGGCGATGCCACCAAGGCGCGCGCCGCGCTCGATGCAGCGCTCGCCGGCGGCACGCTGAGCGGGCTGCCGCTCGGCGAGGCGCATCTCGATCGCGCACGCGCGATGGTGGCGGGCGACGATCTCGAGGGCGCACGCGACGATCTCGACCGCGCGCTCGCCGAAGTGCCGACCGATCCGCTCGCCTGGCTGCTGTCGGCGACGCTGGCGCGGCGCCAGCAGCAGATCGTCCGCGCCAAGCACGACATTGCCGAAGCGCTGCGGCTCGGCGCCGACGATCCGGCGGTCCAGCTCGAAGCGGGCAACATCGCCGCCTTCGCGCGCGACGAGCAAGGCGCGCGCGGCGCATGGCAGCAGGCGGTCACGCTGCGCCCCGACAGCGAGCCCGGCAAGGCCGCGGCTGCGGCGCTGCGGCAATTCGACACGGCCCCCGCTGCGACCCCATCGCCGACGGCTCCTGCGGCAAAAGCCCCGGCAAAGGGATCGCGCTAGGGTAGCGCCAGCCGCCGGTCGCCCCTATCTCGGTGCAAAGCCACACCGGAGCGCTGCATGAAATATCTCCACACGATGATCCGCGTCACCGATCCCGACGCCACGATCGCCTTCTTCAAGCTGCTCGGGCTCGAGGAGGTCCGCCGCATGGACAGCGAAAAAGGCCGCTTCTCGCTCATCTTCCTCGCCGCCCCTGGCGACCATGATGCGCAGGTCGAACTGACGCACAATTGGGATCCCGAAAGCTATACGGGCGGGCGCAATTTCGGCCATCTCGCCTACCGCGTCGACAATATCTACGAGACCTGCCAGCGGCTCCAGGATGGCGGCGTGACGATCAACCGTCCGCCGCGCGACGGCCACATGGCGTTCGTCCGCACCCCCGACAACATCTCGATCGAACTGCTGCAGGAGGGCGGCGCGCTCGCCCCCGCCGAGCCATGGGCCTCGATGCCCAACACCGGGGAATGGTAATGGCGAGCCCGCTCGAAATCGTCCGCATTCCGGCGCTCGACGACAATTACGTCTGGCTCGTCCATGATTCGGCATCGGACGAGACGATCGTCGTCGATCCGAGCGAGGCAGCCCCTGTGCTCGCCGCAGCAAAGGCGCGTGGCTGGACGATCTCGCAGATCTGGAACACGCACTGGCACCCCGATCACACCGGCGGCAATGCCGAGATCAAGGCGCTCGGCGCGACCGTCAGCGGCCCGGTGGCGGAAGCCGACAAGATCCCGACGCTCGATTACGGCCTGCGCGAGGGCGACAGCGTGCGGATCGGCGCGCATGTCGCGCACGTGATCGAGACGCCGGGCCACACCGCCGGCCATATCGTCTTCTACATGGCCGACGACGCCGCTTTGTTCAGCGGCGACACGCTGTTCGCGATGGGCTGCGGCCGACTGTTCGAGGGCGGGCCCGACCAGATGTATGCCAACATGCAGCGGCTCAAGACTCTTCCGCCCGAGACGATCGTCTATTGCGCGCACGAATATACCCAGTCGAACGGCCGCTATGCCGCCGCCGCCGAGCCTGACAATACAGCGGTCGGCGCGCGGATGGTCGAGATCGATGCCAAGCGCGCGGCGGGCGAGCCGACCGTCCCCACCACGATCGCGCTCGAACTGGCAACCAACCCGTTCCTGCGTGCGGAATCGGCCGCGCAGCTCGCCGAACGGCGGGCCGCAAAGGATGTGTTCTAACGCAACCTGCGCTATAGTGTGGCGGGGGGCGACTGCTTTGAAAAGGATCGACATGATGTTCCGTTTCATCCTCCCCGCCATGCTCTTGCTCGGCGGGACGGCCGCGCTCTCGGCCGACAGCAAGGGCTATGCCGCTCGCCAGGCGGCGAACGACCGGGTCGAGCTCGACAAGCAATTGGCCGGCCTCGTGCCGGGCAAGCCGCAGAGTTGCATCGACCCGATCCGCTATCGCGACACGACACGCGTCGGCGACAAGATCCTCTACAAGAACGGCCGCAACGACGTGATGGTTAACGATACCGGCGGCGGTTGCTTCGGGCTGCGGCGCGGCGATGCGATCGTCACCAAGACCTTCGGCAGCCAGCTGTGCCGCGGCGACATCGTCACCACGGTCGACCTGCCAATGCGCATCCCGAGCGGCAGCTGCAGCTTCGGCGACTTCGTGCCCTATAAAAAACCATGATCCGCGGGCTGCTGCTGGTCGCCGCACTGGGCGCGACGACGGGATCGGACAGCAAGGAGCTGGCCAAGGCGCTTGCCGGGCGCGCGCCGGGGGCGCCAGTGACCTGCCTGTCGAGTGCGCGCAGCAACAGCCCGCAGATCATGAGCGACAGCGTCCTGCTCTACCGCGACGGCCCGCGGCTGTGGCGCAACGACCTGCCCGATGCCTGCCCCGGGCTCGACCCGGATGCGATCATCGTGACCGAGGTCTATGGCGGGCAATTGTGCCGCAATGACCAGATCTACACGCTACAACGCGGCGGCGGCGGGATCCCCGGCCCGCGCTGCCGGCTCGGTTCGTTCGTGCCGTGGGACAAGGTGAAGTAAGGGGCGTGCGCCGAGTTCGCGGTCGCAGCTGAGAGCGGCCGAACGCAGCGTCGAGGCTTCCCAACCGTTCGTTTCGAGCGAAGTCGAGAAACCTGGCACAGCGCTCGTCGCGGTTTCTCGACTTCGCTCGAAACGAACGGCGAGACGGACCGTCCGTCGGCGCTTGCCTGGCGAAGCTGCGGGGCTCCGCCAGGGTGCGTTGCAGGGTCCGCCAGCACCCCGCCTACAGCACGAACCGGCTGAGATCGGTGTTGCGCGCAATGCTCGCCAGATGCGTCTCGACATAAGCGGCATCGACCACCACCGTCTCGCCGCCGCGATCTTCGGCATTGAAGCTGACGTCCTCGAGCAGCTTTTCCATCACCGTCTGCAACCGCCGCGCGCCGATATTCTCGATCTCGCCATTCACCTCGGCCGCGATCCGCGCGACTGCGCGGATGCCGTCGGCAGTAAATTCGACGCCGACGCCCTCGGTCGCGATCAGCGCGACATATTGCTGCGTCAGCGACGCCTTGGTGTCGGACAGGATCGCGACGAAATCATCCTCGGTCAGCGCCTTCAGCTCGACGCGGATCGGCAAACGCCCCTGCAATTCAGGCAGCAGGTCCGACGGCTTGGCGACATGGAACGCGCCGCTCGCGATGAACAGGATATGGTCGGTCTTCATCGGCCCATATTTGGTCGCGACCGTCGTCCCCTCGATCAGCGGCAGCAGGTCGCGCTGGACGCCCTCGCGCGAGACCGAACCGCCGCGCACGTCGGACACCGCGATCTTGTCGATCTCGTCGAGGAACACGATCCCGTTCGCCTCGGCATCGGCGAGCGCCGCGCGGCTGACCTCGTCCTGGTCGAGCCGCTTGTCGGCCTCTTCCTCGACCAATTTGTCCCACGCTGCGGGCACCGTCAGCTTGCGGCGCTTGAGCTGGCCGCCACCGAACGCCTTGCCCATCATCTCGGACAGGTTGATCATCTGCGCGCCGCCGCCGGGCATTTCGAACGGCATTTGCGGTGCGGCCTCGAGTTCGATCTCGATCTCGGTGTCGCGCAGATGGCCGTCGTGGAGGCGTTGCCGAAAGGCTTCGCGCGTCGCCTCGCTCGCGCCCTTGCCGGTCAGCGCATCGAGCAGCCGAGCCATCGCGGCTTCCTCGGCCTTGTCCTTGACGACGCTGCGGCGGCGCTCCTTCTCGAGCCGGATCGCCTCCTCGACGAGATCGCGCGCGATCTGCTCGACGTCGCGGCCGACATAGCCGACTTCGGTGAACTTGGTCGCCTCGACCTTGATGAACGGCGCGTCGGCGAGCTTGGCGAGGCGCCGGCTGATCTCGGTCTTGCCGCAGCCGGTCGGCCCGATCATCAGGATGTTTTTCGGAGACACCTCGTCGCGCAGATCGGGCGCGAGCTGCTGGCGGCGCCAGCGGTTGCGCATCGCCACCGCGACCGCGCGCTTGGCGTCGGCCTGGCCGATGATGTGCGCGTCGAGCGCTGCGACGATGGCTTTGGGGGTCAGGGCTTCGTTCATGGTCTGTCTCTTCTCCCCTCCCGCATGCGGGAGGGGTCGGGGGAGGGCTTGTCGCGGGCGGCGCTCGGAAGGACAGGCCCTCCCCTAACCCCTCCCGCATGCGGGAGGGGGATTATGGCGCGCTCGCGTCGAGCCACTCCACCGTCAGCCGGTCGTTGGTGTAGACGCACACCTCCGCCGCGATCGCCATTGCCTTGCGGCTGATCGTCTCGGCATCGGCTTCATAATCGACCAGCGCGCGCGCCGCGGCGAGCGCGAAATTGCCGCCCGATCCGATCGCAGCGACGGTGCCGTTGGCGGTCGCCTCGGGCTCGAGCACGTCGCCATTGCCGGTCAGGATCAGCGTCACGTCCTTGTCGGCGACGATCATCATCGCCTCGAGGTTGCGCAGATATTTGTCGGTGCGCCAGTCCTTGGCGAGCTCGACCGCGCTGCGCAGCAACTGGCCGTGATGCTGCTCGAGCTTGCGCTCGAGCCGCTCGAATAAGGTGAACGCATCGGCGGTCGCGCCGGCAAAGCCGCCGATCACCGATCCATCGCCGAGGCGACGGACTTTGCGCGCATTGGGTTTCATGACGGTCTGGCCCTGCGTCACCTGGCCGTCTCCGGCGACGACGACGCGACCATTCTTGCGCACGGACAGGATCGTGGTGCCGTGCCACACCAGTGGGTTCTCGCTCATCCGGGCGATATGGGAAGCATGGACGCGCAGTGCAATCCGGCTTGCACGCGCGCTGTCTGCTCGGCGATAGAAGCGCCAGGGGGAAGCAGCGTATGACCGACCAGCACAGCCATAGCGGGCAAACCGGCCATGCAGCGCCCGACCACCCGCTCGAGCGGCTGATCTTCTTTTCCGATGCGGTGTTCGCCATCGCGATCACGCTGCTGATTATCGAGGTCCACCCGCCGCACCTGCCGCATGGCGCGCCGTGGCAGGCCTACACCACCTCCCTGTACGACCTTACGCCGAACTTCTTCGGCTTCTTCGTCAGCTTCTTCGTGATTGGCGCCTTCTGGTCGGGGCACCACCGCGCTTTCGGGCTGGCCGGGCAGTATTCCGAAAAGCTGCTGGCGCCCAATCTGCAGATGCTGTGCGCGATCGTGTTCATGCCCTTTGCCACCGCCTTCATGGGCGCGAACCTCGGGGCGTTGGTGCCGTCGCTGCTCTACGCCGTGACGCTGATCGTCACCGGGCTGCTGAGCATGCGGCTTTCGCGGATGGCGACGAGCCCGGGCGTGGTGCGCGCCGACGTCCCGGCCGAGGCGATCGCGATCGTCCGCGCGCGCGGTGGCGGGGTCGTGCTCGGCGCGCTCGTCGCGATCGGCCTGGCGTTCGTCGTCGCGCCGTTCAGCCAGGTCGGGCTGATCACCATCCCGGCGTGGCAATGGCTGCTGCGGCGGCGGGCGCTGCGGCGCCTCGCCCGCACGGCGGCCTGAACCGACGCGCGGGCGGCTCCCGGCGTCAGTTCGCCGGGGCGGTCATCGCGTTCATCGAGCCGTTCGACGCGGTCATCGACGGCTTGCCGACCGGCGGGCGCAGCGCCTCGCGCTCGGCCGCGGTCATCACCGCATCCATGTCGGGACGGAAATCGGCGACCGCGCGGTCATCGGCATTGCGCTTGGGGTCGAGCAGGTCGGTCGGGACATGCCCTTCCTCGCGGCCGGCATTGAGAATCGCGGCGATCCGCCCGCGCGACAGGAACGCCGCCAGCCCGGCACCGGCGGCAACCACCACCGCGCCGATCGACCAGGCGGCGGTGCTGCGGATCGCGGGGGTCGTCGCCTCAGCGGTGCGGGCGGGTGCGCGCTTGGCGGTCGAGTTGCTCTTGGCGGGTGCCTTCGCGGGAGTCTTGGTCGGGGTCTTGGCCATGGTGGATCTCGTCTTCAAAAAGCAGGCGCGCGGCGACCGGAGCCGCCGCGCGCGAGAAAGTTACCGGCAGCGCGCGTCGCGCGTGCTGTCCTTGTCGATCGCCTGGCCGGCCAGCGCACCACCCGCCGCGCCGAGCAGCGCACCGAGCACGCCCGAGCCACCCGGAGCGATCGCCGCGCCGAGCGCGCCACCGGCGATGCCGCCGACGACCAGACCGGTCGTGCCGTCGCTGTGGCGGCAATAGTAACGCCCGTCGCTGCCGCGATAGACGCGGTCGTTGTTGCTCAGGCGGCGTTCCTGATAGCGGCGATTGTCGTCGCGATAGTAACGCGACGCGTCGTAGCCGTTATATGCCGGGTCGGGCCGGTCATAATCATATTGCGAATAGCCGCCACCGCCGCCGGCATAATAGCCGCGGCGCGGGCCGCCCGTATCGTAATCGGTGCAGCCGGCGACGAGCGTCGAGGCGGCGATCAATCCCAGAGTCAGTGCGCGCATGGGTTTCCTCCTGTTATGCTATTCCAACGAAATGCGCGGCGCGCGATAAGGTTGCCGCTGCGGCGCGGCAGGCCCGGGGGGATCGGGCCGGTGCGCGACGCGATTCCGGGGGGAAAGCGATGAGTCCGTTCGAATTGGTGTTTGCCGTCTACGGCCTGCTGCTAGGTCTCGCGCTGGCAGAGGTGCTCGGTGGTTTCTCGCGTGCGGTGAAGCTCAAGCGCGGCACGCGGCCGGTGCGGGTCGGCTGGCTGACGCCGTTGCTCGGGCTCGTGGTGATGCTCGACCTGACGAGCTTCTGGCTGCTCGCCTGGGATGCGCGCGAGCAGATCGGCGCGAATTACGTCACGCTGGTCGGCGTGCTGGCGATGGTCGGCGTCTATTATCTGGCGGCGACGCTGATCTTTCCCGACGCGCCCGAGGACTGGCCCGATTTCGACGAATGGTACGACAAGCAGAACCGGCTGGTGATCGGCGGGCTGCTCGCCGCCAATGTCGCGAGCTGGCTCGGCTCGATCGCGCTCGACGCGGTGCACCCGCTGCCCGAGGCGGCGGAGAAGGTGGGGAATGGGGGACTTGTGCTGGTGTATCTGCTTAGCGGGTTCGGGGTGCTGGGGCTGCTGATCGCGCTCCTGCTGGTGAAGGGGCGGTGGGCGAATGTGGGCATGCTGGCGGGGGTTTGTGGGTTGTTGCTGGTGAGCGGGGTGGTGGAGCCGTGGGTGTAGCCACGCGGCCGAGGCTTTAGCAAAGCTAAAGACGCGCGCTCAAGCGTGGCTCGGCCGGCGGCGCCACAGCGCCGACCGCCGGCGCGCCTTTGCCGCAGCTGACAAGAATCAATCTTCTCTAATCGCGCCAGCGTCAGTCAAAGCGACAGAAGGGATCTTGCCATCTACTGCTATTTGCATCTGATCCGACTGTGTTGGGACTCTTTCTAGATCCAAAACCCGGAGAGGGTCCTCTTCCTTCACTTCTTCTGGCCAAATAATGACCCTAAGCTTTGTGTCTGCAATCTGAACTACCAACATGCGACGTTGCTTGTAGCTCAATAATGCAGCACCCTCCGACACTGTCCCTTCGAAGCACAACGGCTTTCTGTTTAGGCGTCCATTAAGAGTTACATCTCCAAGCTTGTATGAACACGTTGCGCCTTCAAGATCAGCTATAATTCGTACGCTACTATCGGCTGAGGTAAATCTTCCCACAACCGAGCGATTGTCGCTACCTTTGAAAAACTCCAATGCGGCGAATATCGTAGCTTTATATCTTTGGTCTTGCTCTGCAGCATATTCGTCGAATGACTTTCTTGCTTTTTCCATGGAATGCCGCGCTGCCGCCACTTTGGCTCGCGCGTCGGCAATTGCCGAAAGATCACCAGCGCTGCACTGACTTTCGTCTACTTCCTTCAAAACCTGCTCTGCACGGAATATATATCCATCCGAGACGAGACCGCGAGCTATATTAGCGGCAGCGATTCCGCTACCGAGACTAAATGCCTGCTCATAATATTCTTTTTGAACGATGGAATTAGTATTTTCCATAACTACTCCCATATTATTAGGAGAGCTTTGCCAATTTTTGTCGGCTGTTCCGACTTTGGCATACCTTTCATAAGCGATGACAGCCAAGCTTTTTATAGTTCCGTACGAATACGCCAAATCAAAGAGTGAGTCCTTATCATTTGACTTATAACTTGTTGCTATTTCCAACAACATCGCCGCTGAAAATGGATCATCTTCCTTTTTTACAAGGCCCGCGAGCTTTAAAAACATCGACGAAACTTCATAATCGCTTGCGCCTGCGAGAAGCTGGTCTCTACAGAATTCCAAAGATCTATCAAATCCAATCAAACTATTGTACAAATCTATCCCCTCTCGGAGGACGTATACTTTCTTATCTCTATTGGCGCGCCCCAGAGCTTCTTTTAGCGTGTTTTCCGCGTTATCTAGGTCGTGAAGTCGAACAAACCTTCTAACCAGAAATATAAGAGGCCAAACCCACCCTATATTAGAGTTAGCCAAGCTTCTAAACTCATCCGGGCCGTAACCTACAGCTAGTTCTCTCCGCCTATCAACGTAAAGACTTTCCCAAAACTCGATATCATTGTTATATGATTCGCTTTTCTTAAAATCTTCAAAACTGCTTTCAAGATTATCAGGATTTTCATCAATCCAAAAAAGGTTCTTAATATTCTTAGACTCGTCTTGCTCAGCGACATCCGCCAACGTCTCAGCGGCTGTTGCAGGCGCTTCAGCGTCGTGGGGGAAGCTAATTGCCGCAGGCGCAACTTCGACGTGAGCCGGCACGCTTGGACCTTTGCGATCTAATTTGAGCCAGTCTTTTACATTAAAGCTCAGGTCACCAGCCGCTGCTGTAACACGCCAAACAATTAAAAGAATACAAATTGCAATGAGGAGCGCAGATATAGGCCACGCGATTTCCTTCGCGAGATCAATGATTTTATCCACGTCGCCCCCCCCAAATGTTCAAATCAGAATATTCGCCTGCGCAAAATTCGTAGGTGACAAGCCCCTGTCTGCCTCTGATCGTTAAGCGCAACTTCATTTTTGATTAAATCATCACGATATCCATCAACGTCGATATAAATATCTTTTTATTTAGAAACGATAGCCTTTATATCAATTTTTCAACAACGGCGCCAAATACTTCCCAGTAAACGACCCCTTCGCCTTCGCCACAACCTCAGGCGTCCCCTGCGCGACGATCTCGCCGCCCTTCACGCCGCCCTCGGGCCCAAGGTCGAGCACCCAATCCGCCGTCTTGATGACGTCGAGGTTGTGCTCGATCACCACCACCGTATTCCCCTGCTCGACCAGCTGGTGGAGCACTTCGAGCAGCTTGCGCACGTCCTCGAAATGCAGCCCCGTCGTCGGCTCGTCCAGAATATACAGCGTCTGCCCCGTAGCGCGGCGCGAGAGTTCCTTGGCGAGCTTGACGCGTTGCGCCTCGCCGCCCGACAGCGTCGTCGCCTGCTGGCCGACCTTGACGTAGCCCAGGCCCACTTCCTGCAGCATCGCCATCTTGTCGCGGATCGGCGGGACCGCCTTGAAGAATTCGACCGCATCCTCGACCGTCATGTCGAGCACGTCGGCGATGCTCTTGCCCTTGAACTTCACCTCGAGCGTCTCGCGATTGTAGCGCTCGCCGTGGCAGACGTCGCACGTCACATAGACGTCGGGGAGGAAGTGCATCTCGATCTTGAGCAGCCCGTCGCCCTGGCACGCTTCGCAGCGGCCGCCCTTGACGTTGAAGCTGAAGCGCCCGGGCTTGTAGCCGCGCGCGAGGCTTTCGGGGAGGCCGGCAAACCAGTCGCGGATCTGGGTGAAGCTCCCGGTATAGGTCGCCGGGTTGGAGCGCGGGGTGCGGCCGATCGGCGACTGGTCGATGTCGATGACCTTGTCGAGATATTGCAGGCCGGTGATCTTGTCGTGCTTGCCCTGGACGATGCGCGCGCCGTTGAGCGTGCGCGAGGCGGCGGCGAACAGCGTGTCGATCGTGAAGCTCGACTTGCCCGAGCCCGAGACGCCGGTGATGCAGGTGAAGGTGCCGAGCGGGAGGCTCGCCGTCACGCCCTTGAGGTTGTTGGCGGTGGCGTTGTGGACGGTGATCTTCTTGCCGTTGCCTTTCCGACGCGTCTTGGGGACGGCGACTTCGCGGCGGCCCGAGAGATAGTCGGCGGTGATGCTGTTCTCGTTGGCGAGCACTTCCTCGAAGGTGCCTTGCGCGACGATATGGCCGCCGTGGACGCCCGCGCCCGGCCCCATGTCGATGACATAGTCGGCGGTGCGGATCGCATCCTCGTCATGCTCGACGACGAGCACGGTGTTGCCGAGATCGCGGAGGCGCCGCAGCGTCTTGAGCAGCATGTCGTTGTCGCGCTGGTGCAGGCCGATCGAGGGCTCGTCGAGCACGTAGAGCACGCCCGACAGGCCGCTGCCGATCTGCGACGCAAGACGGATGCGCTGCGATTCGCCGCCGGACAGGGTGCCCGAGGTGCGGTCGAGGTTGAGGTAATCGAGCCCGACATTGTTGAGGAAGCCGATCCGCTCGAGGATCTCCTTGAGGATGCGCTCGGCGATCGCATTCTGCTGGTCGCCGAGCTGGCTCGGGACCTGCTCGAACCAGGCGAGCGCGTCGACCACCGACAGGCGCGTGACGCTCGAGATGTCGCGCATGCCGATCTTGACCGCGAGCGCCTCGGGCTTGAGGCGTGCGCCCTTGCAGACTTCGCACGCGGCGGAGGACTGGTACTTGCTCAGCTCCTCGCGCATCCACGCGCTCTCGGTCGAGAGCATGCGGCGGTTGAGGTTGCCGATCACGCCCTCGAACGGCTTCTTGACGTCGTACGACTTCTTGCCGTCGATGAAGGTCAGCGTGACCGCCTTGCCCTTGGTGCCGTAGAGGATCGTGTCGCGCGCGGTTTCGGGCAAATCCTCCCACGGCGTGTCGAGCTCGAACTTATACTCGCGCGCGAGGCTGCCGAGCACCTGCATGTAATACGGGCTCGGCGGGTTGGACTTTGCCCAGGGCACGACCGCGCCCTTCTTGATGCTGAGCGCGTGGTTGGGGACGACGAGTTCTTCGTCGAACAGCATCTTCTCGCCGAGGCCGTCGCACGCCGGGCACGCGCCCTGCGGCGCGTTGAACGAGAACAGCCGCGGCTCGATCTCGGCGATGGTGAAGCCCGAGACCGGGCAGGCGAACTTCTCGCTGAACACGATGCGGCCGGGGGGCGCGTTGTCGCCGAGCACTTCGTTCTTGGGGGTGTGTGGCTCGACCGGGTCGGCGGGGTCGACATAAGTGAGCCCGTCGGCGAGCTTCAGCGCGGCCTCGAAGCTTTCGGCGAGGCGCGTCGCGATGTCGGGGCCGATGACGAGGCGGTCGACCACGACCTCGAGGTCATGCTTGTACTTCTTGTCGATCGCGGGGGCTTCGTCGATCTCGTGGATCTCGCCGTCGATGCGGACGCGGGTGAAGCCGGCCTTCTGCCACTCGAGCAGTTCCTTCTTATACTCGCCCTTGCGGCCGCGCACGACGGGGGCGAGCAGATAGAGGCGCGTGCCCTCGGGCAGCGCCATCACGCGGTCGACCATCTGGCTGACGGTCTGCGCGGCGATCGGCTCGCCGGTCGCGGGGGAGTATGGGATGCCGACGCGCGCCCATAGCAGGCGCATGTAATCGTAGATCTCGGTGACGGTCGCGACGGTCGAGCGCGGGTTGCGGCTGGTGGTCTTCTGCTCGATCGAGATGGCGGGGCTGAGGCCTTCGATGTGGTCGACGTCGGGCTTCTGCATCAGCTCGAGGAACTGGCGGGCATAGGCGCTGAGCGATTCGACGTAGCGGCGCTGCCCCTCGGCATAGATGGTATCGAAGGCGAGGCTCGACTTGCCCGATCCCGACAGCCCGGTGATGACCGTCAGCGTATCGCGCGGAATATCGACCGAGACGTCCTTGAGATTGTGCTCGCGCGCGCCGCGCACGGAAATATGAGTCAGCATGTAGGGGCGTGTTCCATATTTGTTCGGGTGGCGCAAGCGACCGGTTGCAGGGGCGAGATGGGGCGTTAGGATGCCCCCAACAAGGGCGGGGGCTTCAATGAAATCAATTGCGATCGCGGCATTGCTCGTAACGGCACAGCCTGTACCGACCCAGACCGCGCCACTGGCGCCTACCGGGAAGTGGACGGTGGATTACGCGGACGCGGCCTGCATCCTGTCGCGCGATTATGGCACAGCCGACGCGCGGACGACGCTCGGCGTAAACCCATCGCCGCTTGGCTCAGGCCTCGAGCTCATCACCGTTACGCCAGGCGCGACGACAACGCGCTACCGTCCGACCAAGGGGACGCTGACGCTCCAGCCGTCGGGTCGAACGATCGACAGCGAGATTTCTAGGTACCAGATCAAGGCCAGAAACCAGACCGTCACGACGCTTAGAGCGGAAGGTGATGCCGCAACCGAGATCCTGCGTTCGTCGTCGCTTTCGATCACCTCCGCCAACGGCTCGCAAACAGCGTTCGCGATGCCGGGGATGAAAAGCGCAGCAGGCGCCCTCCGGGCATGCCAGGACGATTTGCTGCGCCAATGGAAGATCGACCCAGCCGAGCGCGATTTACCACCGCTGTCGACCGGTGCGACTTCTCCCGCACAATGGATCACCAACGACGACTATCCGACCAATTCCCTCGATGCCAGCGAACAGGGTGCGACGACGATCGCCTGGACGATAAAGACCGATGGCAAAGTCGCCGATTGTCGCGTCGTGAACTCGAGTGGGTCGAAGGCGCTGGACGAGGCCAGTTGTAGCGCCATCACCAGACGCGGTCGCTACGCGCCACCGCTCGGGACCGACGGCAAGCCGCAGGTCCGGCACGGGATACGCAAGATCGTCTGGCTCCTACCTTCCTAGCCTTAGCCGAAATCGGCCACATCGGCGCCGGGGCAGGCGCGCGCGTTCGCGCAACGAAAAGGCGCTACGCCCGCCCATACGCCGGCAACGCCAGCCGCCACCGGATCGCCGCCGCACGCAGCGCGAACCCGCAGGCCGCGGCGATCGGCGCGGCGAGCGTTGGCGAAACGCCCAAGGTGACCAGCACCACGTGCGACCCCGCCGCCAGCGCCGCCGCCGTCACATACAATTCGGGCCGCATCAGGATCGAAGGCTCGCCCGCCAGCACGTCGCGGATGATCCCCCCGACGCACGCGGTCACCACCCCCATCAGCGCGGCCGGGACGGGCGGGATGCCGAACGCCAGCGCCTTGGCCGCGCCGAACACGGCGTAGGCGGCGAGCCCGACCGCATCGAGCCAGTCGAGCGCGGTGCCCTTCCACCAGCGCTGCGGCGTCGTCCACACCAGCACCGCCACCGCGAGGCACGTCCCTGCGACGAACCGGTCATGCACCCAGAACACCGGCGCGCCGATCAGCAGGTCACGCACCGAGCCGCCGCCGACCCCGGTGATCAGCGCGAAGAAGGTGGCGGTGACGAGCGTCTGCTGGTGTCGCGTCGCGGCGAGCGCGCCGGTGATCGCGAACACCGCGATCCCGAACAGGTCGAGCCACGGCAGGATCGAGCCGAATTGCCAGGGAAATTGTGCGGGCATCGCCACGCTCTAGGCGAGGAGCGGCGAAGAGGGAATGTGGTTCGCGCGAGATCGGCGCGCGGCATGTGGCCGCGCGCCGGTTCGGATCAGCGGACGGCGGCTGCGTCGTTGGCGACGACGGCGCCGCGCTGTTCGGGCGTCATCGCGGCGGCATTGACGTCGGCGGCGCGGATCGCGTCGGCACGGTCTTCGCCATTCTCGCGCTCGGCCTTGGCCTGCGCCTGCAGGTCCTTGGCATTGGCTTCCATCGCGTCGGCGCGATTGTCGGCGGCTTTCTCGACCTGCTTGGCAAGCTTGCCGTCGCCATTGCCACCGCAGGCGGCCAGCGGAAGCGCGACCAGCGCCAACGCCACGATCATCGTCTTTTTCATCGGTAATCCCCGTTTACGCGTACCAAGAAGGGTACGCGCGGAGAACCGCCGTTGCGCGAGATCGTTCCGCGTGCGGAGCGAGCGGGGGTGCGTGATCCAAGGGCATGGGCAAAGCCCATGCCGTCGGCCGGCGCTTTGGGCGCCGCCGGCCGGTCTGATCGCGGCGGGCCTTGGCCGTAGCTGCGCTACGGCCTCGGGCGATCAGACTCAGACGTGAATCGCCTTCCCGCGGACCGCCATCGCGGCTTCCTTGATCGCCTCGCTATGCGTCGGATGCGCATGGCAGGTGTAGGCGATGTCCTCGCTCGTCGCGCCCATCTCCATGCCGAGCGCAGCCTCGGCGATCATCGTGCCCGCGGGCACCGCGATCGCCCAGACGCCGAGCACGCGGTCGGACTTGGCATCGGCGATGATCTTCACGAAGCCGTCGGGATCGTGGTTGGTCTTGGCGCGGCTGTTGCCCGCCATCGGGAACTTGCCGACCTTGATCTCGCCGCCGTTCTTCGTCGCCTGCTCGCGCGCGACTTCCTCGGTCAGGCCGACGCCGGCGATTTCCGGCCAGGTGTAGACGACGCTCGGGATCACCGCGTGGTTCACGATGCCGGTCTGGCCGGCGATGTTCTCGGCAACCGCAATGCCCTCGTCCTCGGCCTTGTGCGCGAGCATCGGGCCGGGGATGACGTCGCCGATCGCCCACACGCCGGGGACGGTCGTCTGGAAGCGGTGATCGGTGTCGATCTGGCCGCGCGGGTTGGTCGAGAGGCCGGCGTTTTCGAGCGCGAGGCCATCGGTGTTGGGACGCCGCCCGATCGAGACGAGCACGCAATCCGCCTCAATCGTCTCGGCGGGGCCGCCGGCCGACGGTTCGACCGTCAGCGTGGCCTTGTCGCCGTTGACGGTGACGCCAGTGACCTTGGTCGAGAGCTTGAATTCGATGCCTTGCTTCTTGAAGACCTTGTTCGATTCCTTGCGGATATCGCCATCGAAGCCCGGGAGGATCTGGTCGAGATACTCGACGCAGGTGACCTTCGCGCCAAGCCGCCGCCACACGCTGCCGAGCTCGAGCCCGATCACGCCGCCGCCGATCACGACCATATGCTCGGGAACCTTGTCGAGCTCGAGCGCACCGGTCGAATCGACCACGACCTTCTGGTCGACGGTAACGCCGGGGAGCGGGGTGACCGACGAACCCGTCGCGATCACGATGTCCTTGGCGGTGACGGTCTGCTCGCCGACCTGGACGGTGTGCGCATCGACGAACGCGCCGCGGCCCTTGAGCCAGGTGACCTTGTTCTTCTTGAACAGGAAGGCGATGCCGCCGGTCAGCTGGTTGACCGCGTCGAGCCGCTGAGCGTGCATCTGCGGAAGGTCGAGCTCAGGCGTGACCTTGATGCCCAGCTTGGCCATCGTGCCGTTGGCGGCGGCGTCGAAATATTCCGACGCGTGGAGCAGCGCCTTGGACGGGATGCAGCCGACGTTGAGGCAGGTGCCGCCGAGAGTCTCGCGCGACTCGACGCACGCCGTGCGCAGGCCGAGCTGTGCGGCACGGATGGCGGCGACGTAGCCGCCGGGGCCCGAACCGATGATGAGGACGTCGTAATCGTAGTCAGCCATGTGTCACTCCGTTCGCCCCGAGCTTGCCGAGGGGCTGCCTTCTCTTCCGTCCGACAGACAAGGACAGTGCTTCGACAAGCTCAGCACGAACGGAATATGGGTCGGTGCGATCCGATATTACAGGTCGATCAGGATCCGCGTCGGATCTTCGATCGCATTCTTCAGCGCGACGAGGAACGTCACAGCCTCGCGACCGTCGATCAGGCGGTGATCGTAGCTGAGCGCGAGGTACATCATCGGGCGGATCACGATCTGGCCGTTCACCACCACCGCGCGGTCCTCGATGCGGTGCAGGCCGAGCACGGCGGCCTGCGGCGGGTTGATGATCGGGGTCGACATCAGCGAGCCGAACACGCCGCCGTTCGAGATGGTGAAGGTACCGCCCTTCATCTCGTCCATCTTGAGCGTGCCGTCCTTGGCGCGCTTGCCGAAATCGCCGATCGTCTTCTCGACCTGCGCGACCGACATCTGGTCGGCATCGCGCACCACCGGCACGACGAGCCCGCCGGGCGACGACACCGCGACCGAGATATCGGCATAATCGTGATAGACGATCTCATCGCCCTCGATCGAGGCGTTGACGCTCGGGATGTCTTTCAGCGCGAGGCAGGCGGCCTTCACGAAGAAGCCCATGAAGCCGAGGCGGACGCCGTGCTTCTTCTCGAACAGATCCTTGTACTTCGCGCGCGCCTCGATGACCGCGGTCATGTCGACGTCGTTGAAGGTCGTCAGCAAGGCCGCCGTGTTCTGCGCTTCCTTGAGGCGCTTGGCGATCGTCTGGCGCAGGCGCGTCATGCGGACGCGCTCTTCCTTGCGGCCGGTCGACGCGGCAACCGAAGCCGAGACCGGCGGTGCGGCAGCAGGTGCCGGTGCAGGCGTCGAAGCGGCGGCCGCCGCGACGTCGTCCTTGGTCAGGCGGCCGTCCTTGCCGGTGCCCTTGACCGTCGCGGGGTCGACACCGTGCTCGAGCACCGCGCGGCGGACCGACGGCGAGAGCGCGGCGGGGGTGTCGCGCGGATCGGACGCGGGGGCCTGCTGACCGGCGGTCGCGGCGGGCGAAGCCTGTGCTTCGGCAGGGGCAGCGGCGGGCGACTGGAGCACGGCGGGCTGCGGCGCAACGGCGGCGGCGGGAGCGCCCTCGCCTGCGTCGATCGTCGCGATCATCGCGCCGACGAGCACGGTGTCACCGACCTGCACCGCGTGCTGGCCCATCACGCCGGCGACCGGCGACGGGACTTCGACCGAGACCTTGTCGGTCTCGAGGCTGGCGATCGGCTCGTCGACCGCGACCTTGTCGCCGGGCTGCTTGAGCCATTCGCCGAGCGTCGCTTCGGTGATCGATTCACCGAGTACCGGTACTGTGACTTCGGTTGCCATATCAGCCTCTTTTCTCTTCCCCGGCGAAGGCCGGGGCCCAGGTGCGGAGCGCTTGCCGATCAAGCGCTTCGCGAAATTTCAAAAGCCCGGCTGCGCGTGCAGCCGGGATACCCATCAAACCTTGCGCGTCCGGCGAATTTCTTCGCGAACGCTGTGCCCGAGCGCGTCGGCGACGAGTGCCGCCTGCTCGGTCTGGTGGCGCTTCATCAGGCCGGTCGCCGGCGACGCCGACGCTGCACGCCCGGCGTAGCGCGCACGCTGCACCTTACCGCCCGCTTCGATCAGGCATTCCTCGATGAACGGATCGACGAAGGTCCAGGCACCGTTGTTCTTCGGCTCTTCCTGCGCCCACACCACCGTTTCGAGGTTGGGCATGCGCTTCAGACGCTCGACCAAAGGCTCACCCGGGAAGGGGTAGAGCTGTTCGACGCGGACGATCGAAGTGTTTTGGTCGCCAGCGGCATCGCGCGCTTCCATCAAATCGTAGGCGACCTTGCCGGTGCACAGCACGAGGCGCTTCACGTCCGCATCGGCCGGAGCCGAAGGATCGCTCAGCATCCGCTGGAAGTGGCTGTCGCCGGTGAAGTCCGCAGTCTTCGACACCGCCAGCTTGTGGCGCAGCAGCGACTTGGGCGTGAAGATGATCAAGGGCTTGCGGAAGGAGCGGTGCATCTGCCGGCGCAGCAGGTGGAAGTAGTTGGCCGGCGTTGTGCAGTTGGCGACCTGGATATTGTCCTGCGCGCAGAGCTGCAGGAAGCGCTCGACGCGGGCGGACGAATGCTCCGGCCCCTGCCCTTCATAGCCGTGCGGCAGCAGCATCACGAGGCCGTTGGCGCGGAGCCACTTGGCCTCGCCCGACGCGATGAACTGGTCGATCATGATCTGCGCGCCGTTCATGAAGTCGCCGAACTGCGCCTCCCACAGCACCAGCGTCTTCGGATCGGCGAGCGCATAGCCGTACTCGAACCCGAGCACGCCGTACTCGCTGAGCGGCGAGTCAAGCACTTCGAAACGGCCATGCTCGACCGTCGAGAGCGGACGATACTTGTGCTCGTCGGTCTGGTCGACCCACACCGCGTGGCGCTGCGAGAAGGTGCCGCGACCCGAATCCTGGCCCGACAGACGAACGCCATAGCCTTCCGAGAGCAGCGAGCCGAACGCCAGCGCTTCGCCGGTCGCCCAGTCGAAATTCTCGCCGGCCTTGAACATCTGGCGCTTGGCGTCGAGCACGCGGTTGAGCGTCTTGTGGACGGTCAGCCCCTCGGGGATCGTCGTCAGCGTGCGGCCGAGCGAGTCGAACAGCTTCTGCTCGATGCCCGTCTCGACGTTGCGGCGCGCGCTTTCCGAATCGGCAGGCGAGTGCAGTCCCGACCAACGACCGGCGAACCAGTCGGCCTTGTTGGGCTTGTAGGTCGCGCCAGCTTCGAACTCGCCTTCGAGCAGCGTCGTGAACTGTGCGATATTGGCGTCGATCCACGCACGGTCGATGATTTTCTGCTCGATCAGCTTGGCGCCATAGATTTCGCTGACCGGCTGATGCTTGCGGATCACGTCGTACATCAGCGGCTGGGTGAAGGACGGCTCGTCGCCCTCGTTGTGGCCGTTGCGGCGATAGCACCACATGTCGATCACCACGTCGCGGTGGAACTTCTGGCGATACTCGATCGCCATCTTGGTGGCGAAGGTCACCGCCTCGGGATCGTCGCCATTGACGTGGAAGATCGGCGCCTGGACGCCCTTGGCGACGTCCGACGGGTAAGGTGACGAGCGCGCGAATTGCGGGCTGGTCGTGAAGCCGACCTGGTTGTTGATGATGAAGTGGACGCAACCGCCGGTGTTGTAGCCGCGAATCCCCGAGAAGCCGAGGCACTCCCACACGATCCCCTGCCCCGCGAACGCCGCGTCGCCGTGGATGAGCACGGGAAGCGACGCCTTATGCTCGTCGAGATCGCCCGCGATCGTCTGGATCGCACGCGTCTTGCCGAGCACGACCGGGTCTTCCGCCTCGAGATGCGAGGGGTTGGCGACCAGCGACATGTGGACGCTGATCCCGTCGAACTCGCGGTCGGTCGAGGTGCCGAGGTGATACTTCACGTCGCCCGAACCCGCGACATCGTCGGGATTGTCCGACCCGCCGCCGAATTCGTGGAAGATGATGCGGAAGGGCTTGGCCATCACGTTGGTGAGGACGTTGAGGCGGCCGCGATGCGCCATGCCGAAGACGATATCGTTGATGCCGAGCGCGCCGCCATACTTGATGACAGACTCAAGCGCCGGGATCATGCTCTCGCCGCCATCGAGGCCGAAGCGCTTGGTGCCGACATACTTCTTGCCGCAGAAGCGTTCCCACTGCTCGGCTTCGATCACCTTGTTGAGGATCGCCTTCTTGCCGAGGTCGGTGAACTCGATCGCCTTGTCCTTGCCTTCCATGCGGTCCTGCAGGAAGCGGCGTTCTTCGACGTCGGCGATGTGCATGTATTCGAGGCCGACATTGCCGCAATAATTGGTGCGCAGCGTGTCGACGAGCTCGCGGATCGTCGCCCATTCGAGCCCCATCGCGCCGCCGAGATAGACCTTGCGGTCGATGTCGGCGTCGGAGAAGCCATGATATTCGGTCTTGAGATCGTCGGGCATGTCGCGCGTCGACAGGCCGAGCGGATCGAGGTTGGCAGCGAGATGGCCCCGCACGCGGTAGGTGCGGATCAGCATCATCGCGCGGATCGAGTCGCTCGCGGCGCGCAGGATCGCGTCCTGCGAGGGCGCGGGGGCAGCCGCCGCGGCGGGCGCAGGCTTGGCGCCACCGCGCGCGGGCTTGGGCGCGGGCTCCATCTGGGTCGGGTCGAGCGCCGACGTCAGATCGTCGGTCGAGGAGAGCGGCCAGTTCGCCTGCTGCCACGAAGCGCCTTCGGTCGAGCCTTCGAGGCCTTCGAACCAGGAGCGCCACGACGGCTCGACGCTGTCGGGCGACGTCTTGAACCGCGCATAGAGCGACTCGATGAAGGCGGGGCTTACGCTGCCCGCAACATCCGCGAAATCCTGGCCTTCAATGCCCATAGTCGTCGTCCTCTTTTCCCTCTCCCCTTGTGGGAGAGGGAGGGGCCCACCCGCTCTTGCGGGTGGGAGGGTGAGGGGGACCACAGCAGCGGCCCCCTACTCCCCCTCATCCGGCCCTTCGGGCCACCTTCTCCCACAGGGGGAGAAGGGTTAGATTCAACCGTTCAGCACTGCCAGCAAGGTCGTGCCCAGTTCCGAGGGGCTATCCGCAACGCGGATACCCGCCGCTTCCATCGCCGCGATCTTGTCCTCGGCGCCGCCCTGGCCGCCCGAGACGATCGCCCCGGCATGGCCCATGCGACGACCCGGAGGCGCCGTGCGGCCCGCGATGAAGCCGGCCATCGGCTTGCTGCGACCGCGCTTGGCTTCGTCACGCAGGAACTGCGCGGCTTCCTCTTCGGCCGAACCGCCGATTTCACCGATCATGATGATCGACTTGGTCTCGTCGTCCGCCAGGAACAGCTCGAGCACGTCGATGAAGTTCGTGCCGTTGACCGGATCGCCACCGATGCCGACCGCGGTCGTCTGACCAAGGCCTGCGTTCGACGTCTGGAACACCGCCTCATAGGTGAGCGTGCCTGAACGGCTGACAACGCCGACCGAACCCTTGCGGAAGATGCTGCCGGGCATGATGCCGATCTTGCACTCGCCCGGCGTCAGCACGCCCGGGCAGTTCGGGCCGATCAGCCGCGACTTCGAACCCGACAGCGCGCGCTTGACGCGAACCATGTCGAGCACCGGAATGCCCTCGGTGATCGTGACGATCAGCGGAACCTGCGCGTCGATCGCCTCGAGGATCGAGTCGGCCGCGAAGGGGGGCGGAACGTAGATCACGGATGCGGTCGCGCCGGTCTTGGCGACGGCCTCGGCGACGGTGTCGTACACCGGCAGATCGAGGTGGGTGGTGCCGCCCTTGCCGGGCGTCACGCCGCCAACCATCTGCGTGCCATATTCAAGCGCCGCCTTGGTGTGGAAGCTGCCGGTCTCACCGGTCATGCCCTGGGTGATGACCTTGGTGTTCTTGTCGACGAGAATGCTCATGCAGCGTTCTTCCTGTTGGGAGAAAGCGGTGGTGCGATCAGCGCACCACCGGCAGAAAAATCAGTTGAGCGACCCGTCGATCGCCTTGCACGCGACCAGCAGTTCCTTGACCGCGTCGACCGAGACCGAGAGGTTGCCCTTGGCTTCGTCGTCGAGCGCGATCTCGACGATCTGCTCGACGCCGCCGGCACCGATCACGACCGGGACGCCGACATAGAGATTGTCGATGCCATACTGGCCGGTGAGGTGCGCCGCTGCCGGGAGGACGCGCTTCTGGTCGTAGAGATAGGCTTCGGCCATCGCGATGCCGCTGGTGGCGGGCGCATAATAAGCCGAGCCGGTCTTGAGCAAAGCGACGATCTCGCCGCCGCCGCCGCGCGTGCGCTTGACGATCGCGTCGATCTTCTCCTGGGTCGAACGGCCCATCGCGATCAGATCGGGGACCGGGATGCCCGAAACGGTCGAGTACTGGATCACCGGGACCATCGTGTCGCCATGGCCGCCGAGCACGAAGCTGGTGACGTCCTTGACCGAAACCTCGAATTCCTCGGCGAGGAAGTGGCTGAAGCGTGCCGAATCGAGCACGCCGGCCATGCCGACCACCATGTGATGCGGCAGCCCCGAGAATTCGCGCAGCGCCCACACCATCGCGTCGAGCGGGTTGGTGATGCAGATGACGAAAGCGTCGGGGGCGTTGGCGGCGATGCCCTCGCCGACGGCCTTCATGACCTTGAGGTTGATGCCGAGCAGATCGTCGCGGCTCATGCCGGGCTTGCGCGCGACACCGGCGGTGACGATGATCACGTCGGCGCCGGCGATGTCCTTGTAATCGTTGGTGCCGGTGACCTTGGCGTCGAAGCCCTCGACCGGCGAGCACTGGCTGAGATCGAGCGCCTTGCCCTGCGGCACGCCTTCGACCACGTCGAACAGCACGACGTCGCCCAGACCCTTGAGCGCTGCGAGGTGCGCGAGCGTGCCACCGATGTTACCGGCGCCGATCAGCGCGATCTTCTTGCGAGCCATCTGGGATCCTTCCGACTATCGCCCGCGCACGGGCGTTGTGATTGGGGCCGCGGACGCGCGGCGGGGCAGATGGCGCGCGGCTTAGGCCGGTTTGCGCCTTGGGGCAACCGTAAAGGCGACTGGGTTAACAACCGGTATTGCGACTAATTCGCAAGTGCAATTAGACGAGAGCGCTATCTGTACCAAGGCTGAACGCCGCAGCCCTCAGTCTGTGCCATGCCCTTGCGCAAGATACTCTTCCGAGCGCATTTCTTCCAGGCGGCTGATCGTCCGTTCGAACTCGAAGCGGCCATCCCCCGCTTCGTAGAGCAGCGCGGGCTCGGCATCGGCGGCGGCGAGCAGTTTGACCTTATGCTCGTACAGCGCGTCGATCAGAGCGACGAAGCGCGCCGCCTCGTTGCGCATGTCGGGGCCGAGCTTGGGGATGCCGACGAGGATCACGGTGTGGAATCGCCGCGCGATCGCAATGTAATCGGCCGCCCCCCTAGCCTCGCCGCAAAGCCGCTTGAAGCTGAACACCGCGACGCCCTTGATCGCCTTGGGCACGTGCAGCGTGCGGCCCTGCACGATCATCTCCTCGGACGGCACGTGCGCGCGATCCTCGACCGGGAAATCAGTCAGGCGGAAGAAATCGCCCGACAGCGTCGCGGTCGCCTGCGGGCCGTTGGGGACGAGCCAGGTGTCGACTTGGCCGAGCCGATCGCGGCGATAATCGGTCGGCCCGTTGAGCGCGAGCACGTCGAGCTTTTGCTCGATCAGCGCGATGAACGGCAGGAAATGCTCGCGGTTGAGCCCATTCTTGTAGAGATCGGCGGGCGGGCGGTTCGAAGTGGTGACCACCGTCACGCCCTCGTCGAGCAGATGCGTGAACAGCCGCGACAGGATCATCGCGTCGGGGCTGTTGGTGACCATCATCTCGTCGAACGCGAGCAACCGCGTTTCCTCGGCAAAGGCTTTCGCGAGCGGCGGGATCGGGTCGCCGAGTTCCTTGGCGCGCTCGGCGGCGAGGCGCTGGTGCACTTCGAGCATGAACTCGGCGAAATGGACGCGGCGCTTGCGGCGGATGTCGAGCGAGTCGAAGAAGAGGTCCATCAGCATCGACTTGCCGCGCCCCACCCCGCCCCAGATGTAGAGCCCGCGTGGCGGCTCGGGCTTGCGGCCGAGGACGCGCCACAGCGTAGAGCCGCGCTTGGGAGTGGCCTGGAGTGCGGTGGCGAGGTCGGCGAGGCGCTGAGCGGCGGCGGCTTGCTCGGGATCGGGTTTCAGCTCTCCCGATGAGAGCAAAGCGGCATAGCGCTTGAGGATGTCAGTCATATTCTCCCTCTCCCCGCTTGCGGGGAAAGGGCAAGCGAGGCGAAGCCGAAGCGAGGGAGAGGGGCAGTCACTCGGACGTTCTTCCTTGGTACAGCCCCTCTCCCCGACCCTCTCCCCGGCGGGGAGAGGGAGCAGAAGAAGCCATCAAACGACGCGTTCGACTTCCATCTTCTTGATCTCGGCGATCGCCTTGGCCGGGTTCAGCCCCTTGGGGCAGACGTTGGCGCAGTTCATGATCGTGTGGCAGCGATACAGGCGGAACGGATCCTCGAGCTCGTCGAGCCGCTCGCCGGTCATCTCGTCGCGGCTGTCGGCGAGCCAGCGATAGGCTTGCAACAGGATCGCCGGCCCCAGGAACTTGTCCGAATTCCACCAATAGCTCGGGCATGCCGTCGAGCAGCAGGCGCACAGAATGCACTCGTACAGCCCATCGAGCTTCTCGCGCTCGGCCGGCGACTGCAGCCGCTCCTTGCCCGAGGGCGGCGGCGTGACGGTCTGCAGCCACGGCTTGATCGAGCTGTACTGCGCGTAGAAGTGCGTGAAATCGGGGACGAGGTCCTTGATCACTTCCATGTGCGGCAGCGGGGTGATGCGAATCTCGCCCTTCACGTCCTCGATCGCCTTGGTGCAGGCGAGCGTGTTGGCGCCGTCGATGTTCATCGCGCACGACCCGCAAATCCCTTCGCGGCACGAGCGGCGAAAGGTGAGCGACGAATCCTGCTCGGACTTCATCTTGATCAGCGCGTCGAGCACCATCGGGCCGCATTCGTCGAGATCGACCTCGAACGTGTCGTAATGCGGATTCGCGCCCGAATCGGGATCGTAGCGGTAGATCTTGAAATTCTTGATCCGCGTCGCTTCTGCCGCCGCTTTGTGGACCTGACCGGTCTTCTTGATCTTCGAATTGGCGGGGAGGGAAAATTCGGCCATCGCTGTCTCGTTTCCGTGATGCGGGGCGCGGAGGGCGCCGGGTTTGCGACCGCTCGTACACAGACTGGGCGCGTGTCGCAAATCCTAGCTCTGCATTGCAGCATGCAATCGACGGCATGTGTTCGCGCACATGCCGCCAATTCCCTGATCAGGCAGCCGCCCCGGGCGCGCCCCAATCGATCCCGCGCGTGAGATACATGCTCGCCGCCAGCGCCGCGAACAGCAGCAACGATCCGATCAGCAGCGACAGATCCTCCAGGCTGAGCAGCACGTAGAGCACGCCGTACAGCGCGACGAGCAACCCCGCTAGCACCCCGGCGCGGCGCCAGCTCCGCAGCACGGCCGCCGAATAAGCGGTGAGCAAGCCGACGATCGCGCCCGCCGCGAGGCAATAGGCCAGCGCGAAGCCGGTCACCTCGGCGAAGGCGAGCAGCATCACGAAGAACAGCACGAGCGCCGCGCCGACCAGGCCATATTCGATCGACGAGACGCGCACCCCGCCGATCAGGTCGAACATCAACAGCGCCATGAAGCTGAAGCCGATGAACAGGAACCCGTATTTCACGCTGCGATTGACCTGCGCGTAAAGATCGACCGGGGTGACGAGATCGACCCGCGCCGCGCGATCGACCACGCTCCCATCCTCGGACGCCGCGGCGGGGCTGGTCGTCACCAGCGTTCGACCGAGCGCGAGATTGCCGACCCGCCAGGTTGCGCGAAAACCGCCGGAGGTGACGGCGCGCGTCGCGGGCAGGAAGCCGCCCTGGAAACTCGGGTTGGGCCAAGG
Source organism: Parasphingomonas frigoris (assembly GCF_036663815.1). Lineage (NCBI taxonomy): Bacteria > Pseudomonadati > Pseudomonadota > Alphaproteobacteria > Sphingomonadales > Sphingomonadaceae > Parasphingomonas > Parasphingomonas frigoris. The sequence continues at coordinate 730,117 of NZ_JAXOJQ010000002.1, forward strand.
CGAGGTGACGCTCCAGCGCGTATCGCCACCCTGCGGCAGCAAGGCGATCGACGCATTGCCGCGCACCGCATAGGCGAAGCGCACCGCGATCGCCCGGTCCGCCAGCACGCGCGCGTCGAACGCGGTGAAGAACCCCGCTCCGCCGGTCTCGCTCGGCCCCTTGCCCGGCTGGAGCGCCAGCGCCGCGCCGTCGGCGGCAACCGCAGGCGGCGCCCCGAACAGCCCGCGCGGATCCGAAATCCCGAAGCGCAGTTCGGCGCGATCGAGCGCCAGCGCGGCCCGCGTCGTCCCCGTGCGCGACAGATCGGCGGGCAACACAAAGCGCGCGCTGCCCTGATTGCGCGCCTCATACACCACCGCGTCGTAGATCGAGCGGTGCCGCACCTCGGGCGTCACCGCCGTGCGAAGCTCGGTCGTCTCGGGCGAGAGCGTCAGTTCGTGCCAGGCGGTGGTGGCCCGGACGGTCTTCTTGCCATTTTCGACCACGGTCTCGTCGACGGTCACGGCATAGGGGATAACGAGGATCGGGCCCGACAGCGTCTGCGCCCCGCCCCACCCTTTCGCGATCGACGCGCGCGCGGTCTGCGACTGGCTCTGCCGATCGTAGACCAGCAGATAGACCGTGAAGAGCGGAATGGCGAGCAACGCGCCGATCAGCAGCGCGAACAGCAATTTGGTGCCGGGGGTCCGCGGCGGACGAGGTTCGGACATGGGGAGCCTCCAGGATGATGGAGGCTCCGGATCTAGGCGCGCGCCGCGGCGACGGCCAAAGGGGGTTGCGTGGAGCGACGGTGCAGCGCGCGTGCAGGGGTCGCCCCCTCCGCCACGATTCAGATGACGTCGAGCACCAGCCCGAGATCGCGGGCTTCCTCGGCCTCGATGTACCAATTGGCCGGCGCCTTCTCGCGCAGGTCCTCGAAATCGACCTGGCTGTCCTTGACGATCGCGCGGAAGCCCTCTTCTTCGATCTCGATCGAATGCTCGACCTCGTGCAGCGCCGCCTTGATCGAGGCGACCACCATCCGCAGCGGCCCGTCGAGGTTGATCTGCTTCGAGATCTTGCGCTCGTGGATCATCAGCCGCGTGTGCCGGGTGAGGAAGCGCCGCCCGACCGGGAAGGCTGCCATGAAGGTCGCGCCGGCCGAATAGACCGCGACCTTGCCGAGAAACAGGATCTCGCGCCCGTCATGCTCCTCGAGCAGGCGGATATCGTCGGCCATCGTCCGCGCAACTTCGGGATCGCCGCCGAGCGTCGTCAACGCGATGACGATCGCGCCTTCGCTCGGGCAGTTTTCGAGCTGCTGACGGAAGTTGGTGTACATCAGCTGGTCGACCGGACCCGACAGGCGGATGTGCGGATTGGCGAGCAAAGGGTAGCGGGTGGCTGTCATGCCCGCGCTAACCGGCGAGGCGGGGCCTGGTTCCAGCGCTATCGCAACATCCGAAATTTTCAGCCGGGTTGGCTCGGCTGCCGGGGGGCATTGGCGGGGGCGTGCACTGCCCCCGCCACGCTATCAATACACCCGTTTCTTCGGCTTGATGTATTCGGCCTCGTCGGTGAGCGTATAGTCGTGGACCGGGCGGTAGCCGATCTCGACCTTGCCGCCGACGCCGCCCCAGCCGGCGAAGGTCGCCGTGGTGTGCTTCATCCAGTTCGCATCGTCGCGGTCGGGATGGTCCTCGTTGACGTGCGCGCCGCGCGATTCCTTGCGGTTCTCGGCCGACTGCATCGTCACCATCGCCTGCGCGAGCAGATTGTCGAGCTCGAGCGTCTCGACCAGGTCGGTGTTCCAGATCAGCGAGCGATCCTTGACCGCGACGTCGGCGAGCTTGGCGTAGGTCGCCTTGATCTGCGCGACGCCCTCGGCGAGCAGTTCGTTGTCGCGGAACACCGCGCAATTCTTCTGCATCGTGCGCTGCATCTCGACGCGGATCTGCGCGGTCGGGATCGTGCCCGTCGCATTGCGGAACTTGTCGAGGCGGGCGAGCGACAGCTCTTCCGAGCCCTTCGGCAGCGGCGTGTGCGGCGTGTTGGGCTTGAGCGTGTCCTTGATCCGCAAGCCGGTCGCGCGGCCGAACACCACGAGATCGATCAGCGAGTTCGAGCCCAGGCGGTTCGCGCCATGGACCGAAACGCACGCCGCCTCACCCACCGCGAACAGGCCCGGGACGACCGCATCGGGGTTGCCGTCCTTCAGATGGACGACTTCGCCATGATAGTTGGTCGGGATACCGCCCATATTGTAATGCACCGTTGGGGTAACCGGCAGCGGCTGGCGCGCCAGGTCGACGCCGGCGAAGATCTTGCCGGTCTCGGTGATCCCCGGCAGGCGCTCGGCGAGCACCTTGGGGTCGATATGGTCGAGATGGAGCCAGATATGGTCGCCATTCTTGCCGACGCCGCGGCCCTCGCGCATTTCGAGCGCCATCGAGCGCGACACGACGTCACGCGACGCCAGATCCTTCGCCGAGGGAGCATAGCGCTCCATGAAGCGCTCGCCCTCGGAGTTGGTGAGATAGCCGCCCTCGCCGCGCGCGCCCTCGGTGATGAGCACGCCCGCGCCGTAGATGCCGGTCGGGTGGAACTGGACGAACTCCATGTCCTGCAGCGGGAGCCCTGCGCGCAGCACCATCGCATTGCCGTCGCCGGTGCAGGTGTGCGCCGAGGTCGCCGAATAATAGGTCCGGCCATAGCCGCCCGTCGCGAGCACGACATTGTGCGCGCGGAAGCGGTGGATCGAGCCGTCGTCCATGCACAACGCGATCACGCCGCGGCAGACGCCGTCTTCCATGATCAGGTCGAGCGCGAAATATTCGATGTAGAAGTCGGCGTCGTACTTCAGGCTCTGCTGGTAGAGCGCGTGAAGCATCGCGTGGCCGGTACGATCGGCGGCAGCGGCGGTGCGCTGGACCGGAGGCCCCTCGCCCATATTCTGCATGTGGCCGCCGAACGGACGCTGGTAGATCGTGCCATTCTCGTTGCGGCTGAACGGCACGCCGGCATGCTCGAGCTCGTAGACGGCTGCCGGTGCTTCCCGCACCATATATTCGATCGCGTCCTGATCGCCGAGCCAGTCCGACCCCTTGACGGTGTCGAACATGTGCCACGTCCAATGGTCCGGGCTGTTATTGCCGAGCGATGCGGCGATCCCGCCCTGCGCGGCCACGGTGTGCGAGCGCGTCGGGAACACCTTCGTGATGCACGCGGTTTTCAGGCCGGTTTCGGCAATGCCCATCGTGGCGCGAAGCCCCGAACCGCCGGCACCCACGACGACGGCGTCATAGGTATGGTCGATGATCTTATATGCCTCAGACATGCGGCACTCCAAGGGTGGAGGTGAAGGCGACCTTGAGGATCGCGAAAAGGGCGATGGCACCGCTGCCGACGGTGAAGAAGTTGAGCAGCAGCATCAGCGCGACTCGGCTCGCGCCGTGCTGATAATCCTCGATCAGCACCTGCAGGCCGAGCCGGAAGTGATAGAAGACCGAAAGGATCAGCAGCACCAGCGGTACGGCCGCCCAGGGCGAGCCGAGCCAGGTGCGCACCGTCTCGTAATCATAGGCCGGCAGCCGCACGATCGCGACGAAGAACCAGACCATGAGGAACAGGTTGGCCGCCGCGGTGACGCGTTGCTGCCACCAGTGATGCGCGCCTTCCTTGGCGCTGCCCAGACCGCGGACGCGGCCGAGTTCGGTTCCATTGCCCATTATTTGAACCCCAGGATATAAGCCCAGACCAGCACCGTCATGCCGACCGAGAAGACCATCGTCGCGAGCGACCCGGCGCGGTTGACCTTCAATTCATAGCCCGCACCAACGTCGAGCACGAAGTGCCGCACGCCGGTCGCGAGATGCTGGAAGAAGCAGAGCGTCATGCCGATGCCGAACAGATAGCCGAGCGCCCCGCCGGCCCATTCGCCGAACACGAAATGGAAGGTCGCATAGCTTTTGGCGCCCGCCGCGATCGCCGCGAGCCACCATACCAGCACGACCGTCCCAACGGTCGCCATGCCGTCGCCGGTGATGCGGTGCAGGATCGAGACCACCATATGCGGCCCCGGTTTCCAGATCGAGAGATGCGGGCTGAGTGGTCGCGCGCGCGGTGTAGGGCTGGCCAAGGCGAAGACGTCCTCGTCGAATATAGGTGCCGCCCTCTTAGTCGGGGGAGCGGGGGATGCAAGGTTTCTGGGCGAAAGGGCGGATGCAGCGATTGCAACCGCTGGTTTTCCTACAGGCTTACTGCGCGTTAACCAAATCGCGATAGGGTTGCGTTCGACCGCCATGCTGCACTCGCGCAGACTTTGGTCGCGCCAGATATGGAGCCCTAGCCTTGCCCCTCACTGATTTGCCGGCCCCCGGCACGGTTGCCGCGACGATCGACATCCGCGCGCGACTGCGGGCGTTCGACTTCGACAACACGCTAGAGGCCGCCGCCCGCGAGGTGTGGACCGTGCTCGAGGCCGATGCCGCCGAGATCGCGCTGGCCTTCTGGGCGCAGTGGCGCCGCGCCAGCCCGGGTCAGCAGAGCTGGCAACCGCATGAGGAGCCCAAGATGGTCGAACTCGGCGTCGCCTTCCTGCGCAACCGCTTCTGCGACGTTTCCGGCCGGCTGTGGGTCGAATCGATGGAGCGCTCGGTCGCCTCGGGCTACAGATCGGGCGTGTCGACGATGGCGTTGCTGTCGATGACCTGCGCCAGCGATCGTGCGGCGCTCGACATCCTGTTCAAGCGGATCAAGGGCGACGATCCGCGCCTGCCCGCGTTCATCGATACCGTGATGCGGCTGACCGGGCTCGAAGCCGAGATCACCGTCGAAATCTACAACGCCTTCCGGATGCACACCGCGCAGGGCGAGCGCGACCGCCTCGCCACCGAATTCCGCGAAGGGATTGCGACGACGGTCGAGGAAGCGACCCAGGAATCCGAAGTGCTGCGCGGCCAGTCGGTCAAGACCTCGACCTCGGCGCGCGGGATGCTCGGCAAGACCAGCGAAGTCGCCGCCGCGGCCGAGCAATCGGCGATGGCGATGCGCGAGGCGGCGCAGACCGCCGCCGGGCTGATCCGCGCGATCGAGGATGCCCGGACCGAAGTCGAAGCCGCCGCCGAGATCGCGACGCGCGCCTCGATGCAGGCAAGCACCGCAGTCGGCATGTCGGAAACCTTGTCTGACCATGCCAAGTCGATCGAATCGATCCTCGGGTTGATCCGCGACATCGCCGGGCAGACCAATCTGCTCGCCCTCAACGCGACGATCGAGGCCGCCCGCGCCGGCGATGCCGGGCGCGGATTCGCGGTCGTCGCGCAGGAAGTGAAGAGCCTCGCCAACCAGACCGCGCGCGCGACCGACGACATCGCCGCCAAGATCGCCGCGATCCAGTCGGCGACGCGCTCGACCGTCGACACCAACGCCTCGATCAAGTCGACCGTCGCCGAGGTGCAGGAGAGCGCCGACCGGATCCGCTTTGCGATGGAAGCGCAGGCGCAGACCGTCACCGCGATCACCGCCGCTGTCGACGAGACCGCGCTCGCCGCCGATTCGATGTCGAGCACGATCACCGCGATCCGCGAGGACACCGAGACGGTCGCCTCCGAGATCGACCGCGTCGGGCGCGGGTTCGATTCGCTCGATCACAAACTTGGGACGCTCAAGAACCGCGCCAGCGACTTCGTCGCCAAGGTCGCGGCGTGAGCCGTGAGAGGAACTGAGATGGCTTCGAACAGCACGTCGCCCGATGCGATCGTCGGGGGATGGAGCGGCGAGCTGCGCAGCGCCGCCGCGCGGGTCGCCGATTATGACTGGGATGGCAGCATCATCGAGTGCGCCGCCGAAATCACCCGGGCAATCGCAGGCCGCGAGATCGAGATCTCGAGCGCGTTCTGGGATCATTACCTTGCGCTTCCCGTCACCGCGCACATTCGCGCCGCGTTCACCCCCGACTATCTGCGCCAGCGCGTCGCGAGCAGCGCGGGGTATACACGCGCGAAATATGCCGCGCCCAACGACGACGACTGGATGCGCAGGGCTGTGCGCCACGCCGCGAGTTCGCAAAAGGCCGGCGTCCCGTTACAGGCATTGCTGTCCTCGCTGAGCTTTGCGCACAGCCGCACGCTGATGGTGATCGATGACTGCCTGGGCGTCGGCTCGCCGCGGCTGCGCGCGCTGGCCGATTGTGTCCAGCGACTTGGGCTGGTCGAGGCCGACGTGATGGCCTCCTATCTCGGCGCGCACGATGCCGACCATGCCCGGACCGAGCGTCGCTCGCGCTCGGCCGCCTTCAGCGCGACGATCGCCACCTCGATCGAAGGCACCGCCGCGCTCGGCAACCGCATCCGTGTCCAGGCGCAGGGCGCGGCGCGCGCCGCGCGCGGAATGCTCGGCCAGACCAGCGAGGTCGCCGCCGCGGCCGAGCAATCGGCGATGGCGATGCGCGAGGCGGCGCAGACCGCCGCCGGGCTGATCCGCGCGATCGAGGATGCGCGTACCGAAGTCGAAGCCGCCGCCGAGATCGCAACGCGCGCCTCGACCCAGGCGAGCACCGCGGTCGGCATGTCGGAAACCCTGGCCGACCATGCCAAGTCGATCGAATCGATCCTCGGGTTGATCCGCGACATTGCCGGGCAGACCAATCTGCTCGCACTGAACGCGACGATCGAGGCCGCCCGCGCCGGCGATGCCGGGCGTGGCTTCGCGGTCGTCGCGCAGGAGGTGAAGAGCCTCGCCAACCAGACTGCGCGCGCGACCGACGACATCGCCGCCAAGATCGCCGCGATCCAGTCGGCGACGCGCTCGACCGTCGATACCAACGCCTCCATCAAATCCACCGTCGCCGAAGTGCAGGAAAGCGCCGACCGGATCCGCTTTGCGATGGAAGCACAGGCGCAGACCGTCACCGCAATCACCGCCGCGGTCGACGAGACCGCGCTCGCCGCCGATTCGATGTCGAGCACGATTACCGCGATCCGCGAGGGCACCGAGCATGTCGCGGGCGAACTCGACACGCTCGAACGCGACTTCGGCGAGGTCAACGATAAGCTCGGCACGCTCAAGGGAGCCGCCGAGACCTTCTCGGCAAGCGTCGCCGCCTGATCATCCTCCTCCCCTCCTGAAAGGGAGGGGCCGGGGGTGGGTCGGCCAGCGGCGGCGTCAGCCCTCTCCTCAGACCAACCCACCCCTCGATCCCCTCCGTTCCAGGTAGGGCAGGCACGTAGCGCGTGCGCAAACATCCGGCTAAACGCCACCCATGACCAACATTCTCCTCACCGGATCGTCGCGCGGCATCGGCGCGGCGACGTTCGCCGCACTCGCGGCGCAGGACGCGACCGTCGTCGGGCATGGGACGCGCTCCGGCATCGCCGCAGATTTCAGCGATCCCGCCGCGCCACGCGCCTTGTGGGACTCCGCCCTCGACCGACTCGGCGGACAGATCGACGTGCTGATCAACAATGCCGGCGTGTTCGACGCCAATCCGATCGATCGCGCGGACGCCGCCTGGGTCGCCGAATGGGAGCGCACGATGCGCATCAACCTGACCGCCGCGGCCGAGCTGTGCCGGCTCGCAGTGCTGCACTGGCAGGCGCGCGGCGCGCCCGGCAGGATCGTCAACATCGCCAGCCGCGCCGCCTATCGTGGCGATTCGCCCGCGCACTGGCATTATGCCGCGTCGAAGGCAGGGATGGTGGCGATGACCAAGTCGATCGCGCGCGGTTATGCCCGCGACGGCATCCTGGCGTTCGCGATATGCCCGGGCTTCACGATGACCGGAATGGCCGAGGACTATCTGTCGAGCCGCGGCGGCGACGCCTTGCTCGCCGACATCCCGCTCGGCCGCGTCGCGATGCCCGAGGAGGTCGCCGCCGCCGCGCGCTTCCTCGCGCTCGAGGCGCCGGCGTCGATGACCGGCGCTGTGCTCGACATCAACGGTGCGAGCTACGTCCGCTAACCAAACACGTCATGGCATAGGGCCACTCAAGCCCTAGCGCAGTGCCCGCAACCGATCGAGGTCCTCGGGCCGGTCGATGTCGAGCAATTCGGCCGCGGAGGCGATGACGTGGCGCCCGGCGCGCACAATCGCCCGCGCGCCCTCGTCGCCCGACAGCGTCAGCAGCGCCTCGAACTGCCCGGCACCGAACACTGCCGGCGGCGTCGGATGGACGCCGTTGCTCGACGCGACCACCGCATCAGGCCCATCGGCGGCATCGAGCAAGCGCTGGACATGCGTCGCGGTAACGCGCGGCATGTCGGCCAGCGCGATTAGCACCGCGGCGCACCCCAGGTCGCGCGCCGCCGCGATGCCGAGCTTGACCGAACCCGACATGCCGTCGCCCGGATCGTCATTGTGCAGCACGGCAAAGCCGCGCGACGCGAAATCGAGCGCGGTATTCGAACACACCGCGAAGCGCGCCTTGAACGGCATGCTTTCGAGCGCGGTGACGACGTGGAAGGCGAGCGGCTGGCCGAGAAAATCCTGTTGGAGCTTGTCGGCGTCGCCGAACCGCTCGGATCGTCCTGCAGCGAGCAGGACCAGCACGCATTCCTCGACTGCGATCAACGCCTTGCTCCCATCCGGATCGTACCGACACGGGCGATCCGCAAACCCGAACGTTCGCTCCCGCCGAAACGACCAAATGCCTACTATCTTCAATCTGTCATCGTCGTCGTGCATCGCGGGCGGCAACGACGCGAACCGAGGGTATCGATCATGACGGCCAAGCCACACGCCTACACCATTGCCGCAAGGATCGTCACGCACGCCGCGCTGCTGCTGGTGTCGAGCACCGCGATCGCGCAGACTGCGCCGATGCCCCACCCCGCCCCCCCGCTCGTCGCCCATCCGGCCGTCAAGCCGCTCTCGCCGCCGATCGTGATCGCGCATCGCGGCGCCAGCGGGCTGCGCCCCGAACATACGCTCGCGTCCTATACGCTGGCGATCGAGCAGGGCGCCGACTTCATCGAGCCCGATCTCGTGCTGACCAAGGACGACGTGTTCGTCGCGCGGCACGAGAATGACATCAGCGGGACCACCGATGTCGCCAAACATCCCGAATTCGCCGCGCGCCGCACGACGAAGGTCATCGACGGCGAAAGCCATACCGGCTGGTTCACCGAGGATTTCACGCTCGCCGAACTGAAGACGCTGCGCGCGGTCGAGCGCCTGCCCAAGCTGCGCCCCGACAACGCCCGCTACGACGGGCAGTTCGAGGTGCCCACGCTCGCCGAGGTGATCACGCTCGCCAAGCAGCATTCGGTCGGCGGGCGCGTCATCGGCATTTATCCCGAGACCAAGCATCCGAGCTATTTCGCGTCGATCGGTCACCCGATGGACGAGCGGCTGGTCGCGCAGTTGAAGGCGGCGGGCTGGGACAAACCGAGCGACCCGGTGTTCATCCAGTCATTCGAGGTCGACAATCTCAAGCGCATCCACACGATGACCGGGTTGCGGCTGATCCAGCTGATGGATGGCAGCGGCGGTCCGGCCGATCATGCTGCGCCAAGCTATGCCGCGATGGCGACCCCGGCGGGCCTCAAGGCCATCGCACGCTATGCGTACGGCATCGGCCCCGGCCTCGCGATGATCCAGAATGGCGACGCAGCCCCGACCTCGCTCGTCGCCGACGCCCATGCCGCCGGGCTGCGCCTGCACCCGTGGACCTTCCGCGCCGAGAATATTTTCCTGCCGCCGAGCCTGCAGGTCGGCACCGATCCCGCCGCGCACGGCCGGATCGAACAAGCGATGCAGCGCTACCTTGCACTGGGCATCGACGGTTTCTTTACCGATTTTCCAGGGATTGGGGTTAAGGTGCGCAACGCCGTGAAGGAAAAATGATGAAGTACCGCGTTCTGATTGCCGCTGCCCTGCTCCCGCTGATCACCGGCGGCTGCATCCGCACCGCCGCCAGCATCGTCACCTTCCCGGTCAAGGCGGCCGGAAAGGCGGTCGACTGGACGACGACGAGCCAGTCCGAATCGGATCGCAACTACGGCCGCAAGATGCGCAAGCAGGAAGCGCGCGAAGGCGCCGAACGCCGCCGCTGGGCGCGCGAATGCCGCGCGCAACGGCGCGACGATTGCGATCGCTACGACGGCTATCAGGCCGGGCGCTGAGCATCGCTGTCGTTTCGGCCTGATGCCCCAGACCCGTTCGGGGCAACAGGCTTAGCGCGCTACTGCCCCGCCGCCATCCCATCCGTGCCACCCAGCACGTGCGCGAGCGCGAGCAGCACCGCGGGGCGCACCTGCACGCCGACATGGCTGCTGCGCACCTCGACCGCGCGTTCGCCGGGTCCGTGGCAGATCATCCCGTTGACCAACCCGTCGCTGCGGCTCCAGATCGCGGTGGCGGGGACCGGCAGCGCGCTGGCGACCAATGCGCCTTGCGCGATCACCCGCGGCGCGTCGATCCGGTCGCCAGTGAGGAGTTCGAACGCGCGCCACACATTGGTCGCGCGCGGCGATCCGGCGAAAGGCGAGCTGATCGTCACGACCTCGCGCACCAGCTCGGGCCAGCGATGCGCGGCATAACGTGCCATGATCCCGCCGAGGCTGACCCCGACCAGCGTCACACGCTCGCCCGTCTCGTCGTACAGCGCCTGGATCGTCGCGTGCAGCCGCTCGCCTTCGACGCCGATTGTCCGCACCCCGAGGTTGCGGCCGAGCCCCCAGCCCGCCGCGCGATAGCCAAGCGTGCGCAGATAGCGGCGCAGGAACACACCCGACACGTCGCTGTTGAACAGCCCGGGCAGCAGCAGCACCGGCCGCCCGTCGCCGCGCGGCCCCTGCGCCAGCGTCGCGCGCGCGCCGAGCAACGAGGCCAGCCCCCACGCCCCGCGTGGCACCTCGAGCGCGAGCAACAGCTTCGACGGCGCCCTCAGCATGGGTTTCGCGTCCCGTCGCACCGCTCCGATATCCGTTTCATTCGCAACCATTTCCCGCTTGCCGCTTCCTGTGATAGCCTGCGCGGATGACCGAAGCCACGCACGTACTCGACCGGCCCCCCGCCGGTGCCGCCACCGACTGGACCATCCCGCAGGATTGGGCGCATTTCACGCCGGAGGAGCATCATGTCTGGGACACCTTGTTCGCGCGCCAGGCCAAATTGCTGCCGGGACGCGCCTCCGACGCCTATTTGCGCGGGTTAGATGTACTCAAGCTGTCCAAACCCGGAATTCCCGATTTCGAGGAATTGTCGGAACGGCTGATGCAATTGACCGGCTGGCAGGTCGTCGCCGTGCCCGGGCTGGTGCCCGACGACGTGTTCTTCGATCACATGGCCAATCGCCGCTTCGTCGCGGGCAATTTCATCCGCCGCGCCGATCAGCTCGATTATCTGCAGGAACCCGACGTGTTCCACGACGTGTTCGGCCATGTCCCGATGCTCGCCGATCCGGTTTTCGCCGATTATCTCGCCGCGTACGGCCGCGGCGGGCAGCGCGCGCAGGGGCTCGATGCGCTGAAATATCTCGGGCGGCTCTATTGGTACACGGTCGAATTCGGGCTGGTCGCCGAGCCCGAGGGGTTACGCATCTATGGCGCGGGGATCGTGTCGAGCTTCGCCGAAAGCCGCTTTGCGCTCGACGACCCGAGCCCCAACCGGATCGCCTTCGATCTCGAGCGCGTGATGCGCACCGACTATCGCATCGACGATTTCCAGCAGAATTATTTCGTCATCCCGAGCTTCGAGGAATTGCTGCGCGTGACGGTCGAGACCGACTTCGCGCCGCTCTACCAGCAGCTGGCGGAGCAACCCGACGTTCCGGTCGCCGAGATCCTGCCCGACGACACGCTGCTGACGCGCGGAACGCAGGCTTATGCCGTGGCGAAGGCGCAGTGAGCCGGGCCGAGCGCGAACGCTGGGCGGAAGCCGAGGAACAGTGGCCCAATCTGCAGGCGTTCATGACCGAGCGGCTGCACATCTTCGGCAACCTCAAGGCGCTGCATGCCGAGCTCGCCGAGGTGCTTCCGACCTTCAGCTTCGATCAGCGCGCGACGATGGCGACCGAATGCCGCGATTTCCTGCAGACCTTCAAGACGCGCTACGATGACCGCGAATTCCTGCGCGACGGTTTCGGGGTGCGCGGCGAGCTGCCGATCGACGATCGCGGGCGCAGCCAGGCCGGTCTCACGCGCGCCAAGGTGGTCTACGATTCGCTGCTCGCCTCGCTGCGCCGCGAACGCGCTGAGTGGCAGCCCGGGAGCTGATCGCCGCGCTCAGCGCACGCTGTACAGCGCGCTGCTTGCGTCGTGGTAGAGCGGGGTGTGCCCCGGCCACAGACCGGTGCGCCCCTGCGTGTCGAGCATCCAGACATAGTCGGACTGCGCCGGCCCGATCCGCGCCAGCCGCGCGTCGATCGCGCGCGCGGTCGGCCGGCCGGCGCAATCGTACGCATCGATCATCTGCGACGGATCGTAGCGCAGCGCATCGGGCAGCGGATAGATCACGCGCAGCAGCGGCGCGCCGGTCATCGGCCACTCGGCATTGACTAGGGCATCGCGCCGGACGATCGCGAGCGCAGGCAGATGCGGGTACGCCGTCTTGCGCCACCCGGCGTGACAGCCGTTGGTCAGCACCAGCGCCGCGATCCGGCTCCCGCGCGGCACGGAATCGAGCGCGGCGAGGTTCGAGCGATACTGCGCGTCGAGCGTATGCCAGCCCCACGCGATCGCGCCGATCCGCAGCGCGAACAGCAGCGTGGCGAACCGCACGATCCGCATCCCCCCCGCCACCGTCCCGCGCCAGCGCAGTGCGAGCGCCGCCATCATCAAAGCAAGCGGCGCAAGCCGTTCGTCGGCACCCCAGCTCGCGAACACCGTCGTCGGCATGAACAGGCACGCCAGGATCAGCAGCACCGCGCCATTGCCGATCCGCCAGTCGACCCGCCACTTGCCGCGCCACGCCAGCAGCAGGACGAGCGCGCCAAGCAGCAGCACCGTGCCGATGTCGAGCACCGGCGATCCGCCGCGCAGCACGACCACCCAGTTCATCAGCTTGCGCTGGAGCAGCTCGTCGCCATAGCCGAACGCCGCGCCCGCCCCTCCGCTGCGCCATGCCAGCGTCGCCACGAGCGGCGGCATCAGCGCGAGGCCCCGCAGCGCGGCATCGCCGATTGCCGCCACCAGCGCCGCGCGCCGCGACCAGACGCGTTCGAGTTCGAACCCGATCGCCAGCAGCACCAGCGCCCCCCACCCCATCGCATGCGCGAGCCACACGACGAAGCCGAGCGGCGCCAGCACCGAAAGATGCAGCCACACCGGCCGTTCGCGCAGCCGGATCCACGCCGCGAACGCGATCAGCGCGAGCGCCTGGGCGAGGCAGAAATTGACGAAGCCGAACAGCAGCGGATTGCCGAACACCAGGCACGCCGCGATCGCCGCGGCTGGACCGACGCGCCGATCCGCCGCGCGGGCGACCAGCACGATACCGGCGATCGTCAGAACCGGTAACGTCGCGGTGATCAGCCAGGCGGCACGCTCGGCGCCGAGAGATGGTCCGATCGCCCGGACCAGCAGATCGACGCCGAGATTGCCGACGAGATGCCAGTCGAAGACATAGAAATGGTTGAGCAGCGGCGAGCGGCCCGCGGCGAGCATGACGTGATAGCGCCCGACATGCCCGGGCCAGTCGGGCATCGACGGGATCGACGCGACCGCAAAGGGAAGCAACGCGAGCAGTGCCATGCCCCACAGCCACGGCGCGATGCGAGGAGCGGGCGCCTCGCCATGGTCAGTCCGCATCGCTCACTCCTTGGCGCGTCGCCATGCTCTTAGCGCGAAAGACCCAATCGCGGGTAAAGATGCGGGGCTCGACGGTGCCTTGCCGTTCCCCGCGCTTTTCTCCCCCGTTCGCCCTGAGCCTGTCGAAGGGCCCGGCTCCACTTGCGCCGGGATTGCGTGGGCGAGCGGGCCTTCGACAGGCTCAACCCGAACGGCCGTGCGGGACGCACCTGGATGCCCTCGAACCTAGAGATCGAGCGCCCAGCCGTCGCGCCCCTTGGGGTCGATCGGCTTGGTTGGAACGTAGCGCTCGGCCCCGGCGGTCAGCCGCAGGATCGTCCAATCGCCGCGCCGGTCGACCTCGGCGAGCGTGCAGCCGCAGCCGACAAACGCCGCGACGACATCGCCGCGCTGCGTGTCGAGCAATCCCGCCAGCACGATCGTCGCCCCCGGCGCGGCGATCGCGGCGAGTTCGGGCGCCATCGAGACGAGCGGCCCGGCGAGGATGTTGGCGATCACCAGGTCATACGGCGCGCGCGCGGTGATGCCGTCGTCGAGCGCACCGTCGGCGACGAGCAGGTCGATCCGCTCGAGCGCGTTGAGTGCGGCATTCTCGCGCGTGACGAGGATCGCCTTGGGGTCGATATCGGTCGCGACGATCTCGGCCTCGGGCCACAGATGCCGCACCGCAAAGGCGAGCAGCCCGGTACCCGTCCCGACGTCGATCGCGCGCGCGAACCGCTGGTCGGCCATGCGGTCGAGCATCGCCAGACAGCCCGAGGTGGTCGCGTGATGCCCGGTACCGAACGCCTGCCCCGCCTCGATCAGGAAGGCGCGACCGCCTGCCGGAGCCGCGACGGGATGCGCGCTGGTGTGGACGACGAAACGTCCCTCGGCGATCGGCTCGAGCCCATCCTGGCTGCGCGTCACCCAATCCTCGTTGGGGAGTTGCTCGATCTGCGGCGCGGCATCGCCGGCACTCGGCGCGAGCGCGCGGATCGAAGCGATCGTCGCGGGGCTCGGCTCGTCCTCGAGATAGGCGTCGAGCCGCCAATGCTCGCGATCGTCCTCCTCGAGTTCGGTGGTCATCAGCACCATGCCATCGGCCACGTCATCGGCGGCATCGATCGCCTCGGCCTCGGCGCGGGTGCAGGGGAGCGTCACTTTCCAGCTGGTCATGGCGAGCGTCCTGCCTGCCCCATCCCCCACGCGCAAGCGTGCCTTAACGACCGGATCGGCCGCGACGCTTATTTCCACGCGCGTTCTTCGTGGCTTCGTGTCTTCGTGTGAGACCCCTTCTTCTTTTTCGTCGTCGCAGAGGAGAAAGAAGAATGGCTCACACGAAGACACGAAGACACGAAGAAAAGGTGCTGCGCTTCGCGCGGTTATTCGTGGCGGAGGGCGTCGATCGGGTTGAGCGCGGCGGCGCGGCGGGCTGGGAAATAGCCGAACACGACGCCGATCACCGCCGAGATACCGAACGCGATCAGGTTGATCTGCGGCACGAACAGGAAATCGACCTTCATCACCGGTGCCAGCCCGAGGATCGCGAGCTGCGCGACGACCAGCCCGATCAACCCGCCGAGCATCGACAAGGCGATCGCCTCGACCAGGAACTGCATCAGCACCTCGTCGGCGACCGCGCCGATCGCGAGGCGGATGCCGATCTCGCGCGTGCGCTCGGTCACCGAGACCAGCATGATGTTCATGATCCCGATCCCGCCGACGATCAGGCTGATCGCCGCGACCGCGGTGACGATCCCGGTCAGCAGCGTCGTCGATTGCGTCAGCGTCGCCGAAATCTGGGCGGTATCGAAGATGTTGAAATCGTCGTCCTTGCCGCCATTGATGTTGCGCCGTTCGCGCAGCAGATCCTCGATCGAGGATTGCACCGCCGCGCTCGAATAGGCCTGGTCGACGCCGACCAGCATCAGCTTGAGGTCGGTCGTCCCGGTGAAGCGGCGCTGAACCGTTTTCAACGGCATGATGATGACATCGTCCTGGTCACCGCCAAAGCCCGCCTGTCCGCGCTTCGACAGCAAGCCGATCACGTCGCACGAAATCCCCGCGATGCGCAGCCGCGTGCCGAGCGGCGACGCGCCGCGATAGAGATTGTCGTTGACGGTGTTACCGATGATGCAGACCGATTTGCCCGCGGCTTCCTCGGCTTGGGTGAAGTAGCGCCCCTCGGCGAGCGGCCAGGGCTGGACCTGGAAATAGGCGTTGGTCGTGCCGTTGACCGTCGTCGACCAGTTCGCGCCTTCGTAAATCGCGGTGCCGGCGGTGCCGGCCTGCGCCGCAACCGCGGTGACACCCGCGATCTGGTCGCGGATCGCGGCAGGGTCGTCGGCCTTGAAGTCGGGCGGACGCGGACCACCGCCACCGCGGCCGAAGCCCTGGCCGGGGCGGACCTGCAAGATGTTGGTGCCGAGCGCGGCGATCGACTTCTGCACCGCAGCAGTGGTCGCCTGGCCGAGCGTCACCATCGTGACGACCGCCGCGACACCGATGATGATGCCCAGCGTGGTTAAGAACGAGCGCAGCTTGTGGCGAGCGATCGAACGGAGCGCGAGGAGGAGTGTGGTGCCGAACATCTTACTGCTCCCCTCCCGCTTGCGGGAGGGGCTGGGGGAGGGTTTGTCCGGATGGGCCGTCGCGTGTTGACAGCCCCTCCCCTAACCCCTCCCGCAAGCGGGAGGGGGATTCTGCCGGAACCTCGCCCGCCCGATGCTGCGCTTCGATCCGCTCGACCAGCCCGTCCTTGAAATGCACGATGGTATGCGCGAACGCCGCCATGTCGGGCTCGTGCGTCACCATGATCACGGTGATCCCGCTGTCGCGATTGAGTCCGGCGAGCAATTCCATGATCTCGATCGAGCGCTCCGAATCCAAATTCCCGGTCGGCTCGTCCGCCAGCAGCACCGCCGGTGACGTCACGATCGCGCGCGCGATCGCGACGCGCTGCTGCTGCCCGCCCGACAGTTCGGCCGGCGTATGGTCCCACCAGTCGGCGAGCCCCACCTTGTCGAGCGCCGCCATCGCCGAAGCGCGCCGTTCCTTCTTGGCATCGCCGCGATACAGCAACGGCAGCTCGACATTCTCGAGCGCCGTCGTGCGCGCGAGCAGGTTGAACCCCTGGAACACGAAGCCGAGATATTTGCGCCGCAGCAAGGCGCGCTGGTCGCGGCCGAGCGTCTCGACATGGACGCCCTTGAACAGGAAGGTCCCGCCGGTCGGCACGTCGAGGCAGCCGAGGATGTTCATCGTCGTCGACTTGCCCGAACCCGACGCGCCCATCACCGCGACGAAATCGCCCTGCGCGATATCGAGGTCGATCCCCTTGAGCGCCTGGAACGCGGTCGCGCCCTCGCCGTATGTCTTGACGACCTGGCGCAGCGACACGATCGGCGCGCCGAGCGTCGGCACATATTGTGCACCCGAGCCGGCGGTGGCGGCGTTACTGGCCACCGGCCTGCCCGCCCGACCGCTTGCGCTTGCTGCCGCCCGAGGCGGCCGCAGCGAGCTGCCCGGTGATCACCTGATCGCCCGGCTTGAGGTTGCCGCCGATCACCTCGGTCATCGACCCGTTGGTCTCGCCCGTCGTGATCTGCACCGGCTGCGGAACACCCTTCGCATCGGCGACGTACACCGTCTGCGATCCGCCACGCTTGACCGTCTCGCCCTTGCCGGTCCCCGCACCACCGCGCCGCGGCCGGCCGGGCAGCAACGCGCCGGCAATCCCCTTGTTCGCGCTGGCATTCGTATCGGTCGGCTTGAAGCGCAGCGCGGCATTGGGGACGAGCAGCACGTTGGCCTTGGCGGTCGTCGTGATGTCGGCGGTCGCGGTCATCCCCGGGCGCAGCTGCAGGTCGGCGTTGCCGACGCTCAAGGTCGCGCCATAGGAGACGACCTGCCCCGCCGTCGTGGTGGTGGTGGTCGTCGTCGTCGAGGCCGACTGCGCCGACAGGTTGGACCCGAGGTCGACGCGCGTGATCGTCGCCGGGAAGGTCTTGCCCGGGAAGGCATCGACGGTGAACATCGCCTTCTGCCCTTCCTTGACCGATCCGACATCGGCCTCGTCGATCGCGACTTCGAGCTTCATGCGGCTGAGATCCTCGGCGATGACGAACAAGGTCGGCGTGCTGAACGAGGCGGCGACGGTCTGTCCCGGCTCGATCTGGCGGGCGAGCACGACGCCGTTGACCGGCGAGCGCACCACGGTCTTGACCAGCTGCGTGGCGTTCGACGACAGCGTCGCGCGCGCCGAGGCGACGTTGGCCTGCGCCGCGCGCAAATTGGCGATCGCGCGGTTCTTGTCAGCGATCGCCTGGTCCATCTCGGTCTTGGCCGGAACGCGTCCGCCCGACAGGCGGCTGACCTCCTGATAGCGCGCGAGCGTCGCGTTCGATTGCGCCAGCGTCGCCTGGTTCTGCGCGACGGTGGCGACCGCGGCATCGAGCGCGGCCTGGCTCTGGTTGACCGCATCCTGGAAGCGCGAGGGATCGACCAGCGCCAGCGGCTGCCCCTTGGTCACGCGATCGTTGACGTCGACCACCACCTTGGTGACGAGCCCCGACAGTTCCGAGCCGACATCGACCTGGTTGGTCGGTGCGAGCTTGCCCGTCGCCGACACGCTGACCGAAAGCGTGCCGCGCGTCACCGCCTCGCTGGCATAATCAGCCTTGGCGGTGCCGCCGAAGCAGCTCTTGAGCAGCACCAGCAACAGCAGCACGCCGACGCCGACAGCCGCCCATTTCACCCAGCGCCGCCACGCCGGGACGGTCTTGGCGCCGAGGAAATCGTTGAGGTCGGTGCGCGCGGGATCGGCCATCTATCGTACCTGTGCGGGAGAGATTGGGAGGACGGTAGGATCGGCGGCACTATCCCAGCCGCCGCCGAGCGCTAGGTAGAGCTGGACCAGCGCGGTCGCGCGGTCGGACTGTGCTTGGCTGAGCCCGTTGCGCGCGGTGAGCAGGCTGCTCTCCGACGTGTTGAGTGTGGTGAAATCGGTCAGCCCGGCGCGATACTGCGTGCGCGCGAGCAGCGCGGTGTTGTTAGCGGCATCGAGCGCGATGGCGAATTCGGCGGCGCGGCGCTTGGCGCTGTCGAGGGCGACGACGGCATTCTCGACATCCTCTAGCCCGGTCAGCACGGTCGACTTGTACGCCGCGAACGCGCCTTCCGCCGCCGCCTCGTTCGCGCGGACCTGCGAGCGCAGCCGCCCGCCGTTGAAGATTGCCTGCGTCAGCCCGGCGAACACCTGGCCGGCGATGCTCTGGAACAGGTCGCCGATATGCGCGGCATCGGTCGAGACGCTGCCGCTGATCGCCAGCGCTGGATAGAGCGCCGCCTTGGACACCCCGATCTGCGCGGTCGCCGCGGCCAGCGCGCGCTCGGCCGAGCGCACGTCGGGGCGCTGGCGCAGCGTGTCGATCGGGACGCCGACCGCCACCGCGTCGGGTCCGCGCGGGATCGGCCGAACCGCGGCGAGCTCGGCCTTCAGCGCGCCCGGCGCCTGGCCGGTCAGCACACCGAGCCGCGAGACCGCGGCATTGTAATTCTGCTCGATCGTCGGGATCGTCGCCGCGGTCGAGGCCCGCTGCGACCGTGCCTGCTCGGCATCGAGCGACGAGACGAGCCCCGCCTGCACGCGGAAGCCCGCGATCTGGAGATTGTCGTCCTGCAGCCGCAGCGAATCGCGCGCATTGGCGAGCTGCGCCTGATACAGCCGCGCGAGCATGTAGTTGCGCGCGGTCTCGGCCTGGGTCGACAGCACGACCGTCGCATAATCATAGCCTGACGCCTGATATTGCGCGCGGCTCGCCTCGACCGTGCGGCGCACCTCGCCGAACAGCCCGACCTGATATTGCACGTCGAGCCCGAGCGAGACGGTGTCGCCCGATCCGCGCCCGGTGATCACGGTCGCGCCGCCCGGCAACGTCGTCGTGCCGCCACGAATGCTTTGCGAACGCGTATAGCCACCCGATCCGCTCAGCGTCGGCAGAAGCTGCGCGCGCGATTGCACCAGCGATTCGCGCGCCTGCCGCAACCGCGCGACGGCCTGCGCGATATCAAGATTGTTGGTCCGCGCCCGCTCGACGATCTGGGCCAGCAGTGGATCGTTGAAGGTCGTCCACCACGCGGTCAGGTCCGCCGCGGGGCGACCATCGGCGGGCACCGAATAGCCCTCGGGCACGCCAAGCGAGGCGGGGGTCGCGGGGCTATAGTTCGGGCCGACCGTACACGCTGTCAGCGGCACGGTGACGGCGAGCAGCAAGGAAAGGCGGTGGCGCATGGTGTTCCTGTGAACTAGCACACTGCGGCTGGTCCACCGTTTAATTGTCGCAACCTGTCGCGAACCGGTCCTATTCGCAAACAATCTATCCCGGATCGCCTGTCGATCTGCTCGCCTCGGCCTTTTCGTCGCTCGTTGGCGAGCCGGTCGAAGGGCTCCAAGGCACGAATGCGGCGGCTGCGCGGCGAGCAGGCCGCAGTGCTCACTCCATCTCGAGGATCACCGCATCGACCGCGAGGCTGTCGCCCGGCGCGGCGCTGACCGACTTGACCGTTCCGGCCTTCTCGGCGCGCAGGATGTTTTCCATCTTCATCGCCTCGACCACCGCGAGCGGCTGCCCCGCTTCCACCTTGTCGCCGGCACCGACGTCGAGCCGCATCAGCAGGCCCGGCATCGGACACAGCAGGAACTTCGACAGATCGGGCGGGATCTTGGTGATCATGTGCTGCGCGTAAGGTGCGACATGCGCCGGCAGCACCCGCGCGACATGGCTCGCGCCGCGCGTGGTGAGCTTGAAGCCGGTGCGCGTGCGCGCGATCCGGACGGTCAGCGGCGCATCGTCGAGCTCGGCCTCGACCACGCGGTCGCCCGGCGTATATTCGAGCGCGATGTCGAGATCGGCATCGTCGACGGTGATCCCGTCGGTCGAGATCGACACGAGATGGTCTGCCTCACCGATCCGCACCGACCATTCCGACGGCGGCCGCAGCCGCTTTCCGAGTTGCCCGTCTGTGCGCCGTGCGCGGTCGGCCTCGGCGGTTGCGGCAAAGGCGGCGATCGCGGCGAGCGCCTCGATCAGGTCTGGCTCGGCGGGCGCGCCATGGAAGCCATCGGGATATTCCTCGGCGATGAAGCCGGTGGTGATGTTGCCCGAGCGGAAGCGCGGGTGCTGCATCAGCGCCGAGAGGAAGTCGATATTGTTGCCCGGTCCCTCGATCTCGAACGCATCGAGCGCGTCGATCTGCGCGTCGATCGCTTCCTCGCGGGTCGGCGCCCAGGTGATCAGCTTGGCGATCATCGGGTCGTAGAACATGCTGACTTCGCCGCCCTCGCGCACACCGTCGTCGACGCGGGTGTAGACCTCCTTGAGCCCCTCCCCTTCAGGGGAGGGGGTGGGGGTGGGGGAGGTCTCACCGAGCCGGGCGTTGTCGCCCGCGGCACGCCCCTCCCCTAGCCCGTCCCGCAAGCGGGAGGGGGAAAGATAGGGCGTCTCGCTGCTTTCGGGCGGATTGTAGCGCACCAGCCGCCCGATGCTCGGCAGGAAGCCACGATACGGATCCTCGGCATAGACGCGATTCTCGATCGCCCAGCCGTTGAGCGTGACATCCTCCTGCGTAAACCCGAGCGGTTCGCCGGCGGCGACGCGGATCATCAGTTCGACCAGATCGAGCCCGGTCACCGCCTCGGTCACCGGATGCTCGACCTGCAGACGGGTGTTCATCTCGAGGAAGTAGAACCCCTCGCCGGTGGCGTCGGCGCCCGACACGATCAGCTCGACCGTCCCCGCCGAGAAATAGCCGACCGCGCGGGCGAGTGCGACCGCCTGCTCGCCCATGGCTTTGCGCATCTTGGGCGTGACGAACGGCGACGGCGCTTCCTCGACCACCTTCTGGTGGCGCCGCTGGATCGAGCATTCGCGCTCACCGAGATAGACGATGTTGCCGTGCTGGTCGCCCATCACCTGGATTTCGATATGGCGCGGCGACTCGATGAATTTCTCGATGAACACGCGGTCGTCGCCGAACGATGCGAGCCCCTCGCGCTTGGTCGCCTCGAAGCCCTCGCGCACGTCCTGCTCGGAATAGGCCAGCCGCATCCCCTTGCCGCCGCCGCCGGCCGAGGCCTTCATCATCACCGGATAACCGATCTCGCTGGCGATCCGCACCGCATCCTCGGTATCGGCGATCTCGCCGAGGAAACCGGGGACGACGTTGACGCCTGCCGCCTTGGCGAGCTTCTTCGATTCGATCTTGTCGCCCATCGCGGCGATGGCCTTGGGCGGCGGACCGACGAAGGCGATCCCGGCATCGGCGCAAGCGCGCGCGAAGCTCTCGCGCTCGGACAGGAAGCCGTAGCCCGGGTGGATGCAGTCCGCGCCGGTTTCCTTGGCGGCGAGGAGGATCAGGTCGGCGAGCAGATAGCTTTCGCCTGCCGGCGGCGGCCCGAGCCGGACACTCTCGTCGGCCATCAGGACGTGCGGGGAGCGGGCGTCGGCGTCGGAATAGACCGCGACGGTGGCGATCCCCATCTTCTTGGCGGTGCGCATCACACGGCAGGCAATTTCGCCGCGGTTCGCGACCAGGATTTTCTTGAACACTAGCGTCTCCGAAACCGAAAAATGCCGATCGTTCCCACCAGCCAGAGCAAGGGAAACCCGAAAAGGATGCAATTGGCGACAAGGCGTTTCTGGTCGCTGCAGGCGGTGCCGCCACTCCAACCGTAAATCACATGCTCCGGGCAATCACCAAACAGCGTGATGAACCCGATGCAGACGGCGAAACCAGCCAGCGCAACGGTCCAAAGCACCGCAGCCAAAGCCCGCCGCCAGGTCACGCGGCGACCCTCGCACAACGGGTCGGGATGGCCGCGATCATGCCACCGTCACCGCGCGACCAGCGCCTTGAGCTGCGCGGTCCGCGCCCGCGTGAGGGTCGCGCGGCACTGCGCGCTCACCATGGGCTGCATCGATCCGCCAGCATAGACCCCGCCCTCGACCACGCACTGCGTATCGCGATACTTGAGCCAGGCGCGTTGGCTCTCCAGCAACGCGCCCGCATAACCGAACCCGCCGCCGCGCGACGTGTCCTGCGCATCGCGGCCCTTCATATAGGCGTAGGTCCGCTTCCACTGCGCGGTCATCGCGGCGTCGGCCTGCGCATAGCTTGAGCCTGCGCTGCGGTTCATCGCCGCCTGGGTCTGGACGGGCGCGGCGGCGGTAAGGAGCAGGGCGATCAGCAACATGTCTTTTCCTTTCGCATCGGTTCCTCCCCAACCATCGGCACGAGCCCGAGTTTCGCCAGCAGCGCGGCATCCTTGTCGTCACCGGCATTGCCCGTGGTGAGCAGCTTGTCGCCGGTAAAGATCGAGTTCGCGCCTGCCATAAAGCATAGCGCCTGCGTCGCCTCGGACATGCTCTCGCGCCCGGCCGACAGCCGCACCATGCTCAGCGGCATCGTGATCCGCGCGACCGCGACGGTGCGGACGAACTCGATATCGTCAATCGCGGCGAGCGGCGTGTCGGCGAGCATGTTGCCGAGCACCGTACCCTTGACTGGCACCAGCGCATTGACCGGCACGCTCTCGGGGTGGCGCGGCAGCGTCGCGAGCGCATGGACGAAGCCGACCCGATCGCCGCGCGTCTCGCCCATTCCGACGATCCCGCCGCAGCACACGTTGATCCCCGCCTCACGGACGTTTTCGAGCGTGTCGAGCCGGTCCTGGAAGGTGCGCGTGGTGATGACATCGGCGTATTTTTCCGGCGAGGTGTCGATGTTGTGGTTGTAGTAATCGAGCCCCGCCGCGGCGAGCTGCTCGGCCTGGGCCGGCGTCAGCATGCCGAGCGTCATGCAGGTTTCCATCCCCATCTGGCGGACGCCCTGCACCATCTCGATGATCGCGGGCATGTCCTTGTCCTTGGGGTTGCGCCAGGCGGCGCCCATGCAGAAGCGCTGGCTCCCCGCATCGCGCGCCTGTGCCGCCGATTGCAGCACCGCGCGGACGTCCATCAGCTTGCTCGCCTTGAGCTCGGTCTCAGCCGAGGCGGACTGGTTGCAATAGCCGCAATCCTCGGGGCAGCCGCCGGTCTTGATCGACAAGAGCGTGCACAGCTGCACCTCGCCCGCGGCGTGATGCGCGCGGTGCGTCGTCTGCGCGCGGAACATCAGTTCGTCGAAGGGGAGATCGAACAAAGCGGCGATTTCGGCGCGAGTCCAGTCGGTGCGCACCTGCTCCCCTCCCGCTTGCGGGAGGGGTTGGGGGAGGGGCGTGCCAATGGCGCCATCGCTCGTTGACAGGCCCTCCCCTAGCCCCTCCCGCAAGCGGGAGGGGGACTCGCGTACATCACTCATTTCACATCTTCCTCGACCGGCGGCATATTGTGCCCCAGCAATCGCAATACTTCGCCCGCGGCTTCGACCAGATTGGTCCCGGGCCCGAAAATCCCCTGCACGCCAGCGTCGCGCAACACCTGATAATCCTGCGCCGGGATCACCCCGCCCGCGATCACCTTGATGTCGCCGCGGCCCGCCTCGCGCAGATGGCCGATCAGCTCGGGGATCAGCGTCTTGTGTCCTGCCGCCAGCGAAGATGCACCGACCACGTCGACGTCGCTTTCGATCGCGAGCTTGGCGGCTTCGGACGGCGTCTGGAACAGCGGCCCCGGCACCACATCGAACCCGAGATCGCCGAACGCCGACGAGACGAGGTTCGCGCCGCGGTCGTGCCCGTCCTGCCCCATCTTGGCGACGAGCATGCGCGGACGGCGGCCGTTGCGCGTCTCGAGCGAGACGACGCCTTCCTTGAGGCCTTGCCACGCGGCGTCGAATTCGTGCGCGCCGCCGTAAATGCCGGAGACCGGCGTCGGCACGGTATCGTAGCGCCCGAACACATCCTCCATCGCCGAGGAAATCTCGCCGAGCGTCGCGCGCTGGCGGGCGCATTCGACCGCGAGGTGCAGAACGTTCGCCGTGCCCCGCGCGCCCTCGCGTAACGCGTCGAGCGCGGCGGTGCATTTCGCCTCGTCGCGCCCGGCCTTCGACCGTGCGATCCGCGCGATCTGCGATTCGCGCACCGCGACGTTGTCCACGTCGAGGATGTCGATCGGGTCCTGCTCGGCGAGCTTGTACTTGTTGACGCCGACGATGACGTCCTCGCCCTTGTCGACGCGCGCCGCACGTCCGGCGGAAGCTTCCTCGATCATCGCCTTGGGCCAGCCCGCCGCGACGGCCTGCGCCATCCCGCCCTCGGCCTCAACGCGCTGGATGATCTCCCACGCCTTGTCGACCAGCTCCTCGGTCAGGCTCTCGATATAATAGCTGCCGCCGAGCGGATCGACGACCTTGGTCATCCCCGTCTCTTCCTGCAGCACGATCTGCGTGTTGCGCGCGATCCGTGCCGAGAAATCGGTCGGCAAAGCGATCGCCTCGTCGAGCGCGTTGGTGTGGAGCGATTGCGTCCCCCCCAGCATCGCCGCCATCGCCTCGACCGTAGTGCGGATCACATTGTTATACGGATCCTGCTCGGTCAGCGACACGCCGCTCGTCTGGCAATGCGTGCGCAGCATCTTCGAGCGCTCATCCTTTGCACCGAGATCGGTCATCACGCGGTGCCACAGCTTGCGCGCCGCGCGCAGCTTGGCGACCTCCATGAAGAAGTTCATGCCGATCGCAAAGAAGAACGACAGCCGCCCGGCAAACGCATCGAGATCGAGCCCGGACGCCATCGCTGCCTTGGCATATTCGCGGCCATCGGCAATCGTGAACGCCAGCTCCTGCAGCTGCGTCGCGCCCGCTTCCTGCATGTGATAGCCGGAAATCGAGATCGAGTTGAACTTCGGCATGTGCGCCGAAGTGTAGCCAATGATGTCCGAGATGATCCGCATGCTCGGCTCAGGCGGGTAGATGTACGTGTTGCGGACCATGAACTCCTTGAGGATGTCGTTCTGGATGGTCCCGTCGAGCAGATGCTGCGGCACGCCCTGCTCCTCGCCGGCGACAATGAAGAAAGCGAGGATCGGGATCACCGCGCCGTTCATCGTCATCGACACCGACATCTTGTCGAGCGGAATGCCGTCGAACAGGATCTTCATGTCGTCGATCGTGTCGATCGCCACGCCGGCCTTGCCGACGTCGCCGGTCACGCGCGGATGGTCGCTATCGTAGCCGCGATGCGTCGCGAGATCGAACGCGACCGACAGGCCCTTTTGGCCGGCGGCGAGGTTGCGGCGATAGAAGGCGTTCGACGCCTCGGCGGTCGAGAAGCCCGCGTACTGGCGGATCGTCCACGGCCGCCCCGCATACATCGACGCGCGCACGCCGCGCGTGAACGGCGCGAAGCCCGGCAGGCCGGGGTCGATCTCGGCCGTGTCCGCTGCGGTGTAGAGCGGCTTGACCGCGATCCCCTCGGGCGTGTGCCAGGTCAGGTCCTTGCCCTTGACCTCCTTGGCGGCAGCGGCCTGCCAGTCTTCCAGCGTTGGTTCGTCGGTCATACCATATCCGCGTCCCCGGCGAAGGCCGGGGCCCAGTTGCAACGGCCTATGGAACGCTCCGCGCCGCTTGACAACCGGACCGGCGCGCTCCCTCCGCGCTGCGGTCAGGCCGGTGTCAGGCGCCCGTGAAGACGGGTTTGCGCTTCTGCAGGAAGGCGATCCCGCCTTCGGTCGAATCCGCCGAGCCGCGCGCCAGCCGCTGGTTTTCCGCTTCCTGCAGCATCGCCGCGGCATAATCGCTTTCGTAGGCGCTGCGGATCTGGCGGCGTATCAGGCCGAGCGCGACGGTCGGGCCCGCTGCCAGCCGCTCGGCCAAAGCGAACGCAGCGGCATCGAGGGCATCGTCGGCGACCACGCGATGGATCATCCCCCACTCGAGCGCCTTGGCCGCGGGCACCTTCTCGCCGAGCAGCATCATCTCGCTCGCACGTGCCTTGCCGATCAGCCGCGGTAGCATCCAGCTCGCCCCGCCATCGGGCACGAGGCCGATGTTGACGAAGGCCTGGAGGAAATAGGCGGTCTCGCTCGCGACGCAGAAATCGGCGGCGAGTGCCAGGCTGCACCCGATCCCCGCCGCCGGCCCGCGCACCGCGCTGACGATGGGCACGGGCAGATCGGCGAGGGCCGCCATCGTCGGATTGTAGCTGTCGGTCAGCGCAGCAAAGGTCGTGTTGCCGGGATCGTCGCTGCCGAGCGCCCCGCCACCGACATCGGCACCCGAGCAAAACGCGCGCCCCGCCCCCGCGATCAGCACCGCGCGCGCGCCGTCGAGCGACGCCAGCGCCTGCCGCAGAGCGACGAACATCTCCGGCGGCGCGGCGTTGAGCCGCTCGGGCCGGTCGAGCGTGAGGACGAGCACGGCGCCGCGCCGTTCGGACTGGATCATCATGGTCATGGCGTTTCCCTGTTTTCGCGGGCGTGGTGGACGCGGACGATGCGGACCTGTCCGTCAGATATCGCATAGGTCACAACATATCGTACTTCGATGATCGACCATTCCCGATACGCGCGACCGACCGGCCGGCCAAGCTGCGGATAGGCAACCAACCGCTGCGCTCGTAGGCGTATCGTCGCAATCGTGCGATGCGCAAGATCGATGTCGCGCTGGGCCAGGAACAGCCAGATACGGTCCAGGTCGCCCAGCGAACGCAGCGACCAGACGACCCTCACAGATTGCGTTCGGCCAGCCAGCGCCGCTTGCGCTCATCAAAATGCGCCTCGACTTCCTCGGACGTATAGACACGCCCCGCCGCAATGTCGGCCTCGGCCTCTTCGATTCCGGCCCAATAGTCAGGATCGGCGTGCAAACGCGCCATCATCGCCTCGGTCTCGGGCGACCAGATCTGCTGGCCATGCTCGTCGAGCGGCCCGATATCGTCATCGACTGGCTGGAGGTTGGGTTTGGGGGCGTTCACGCACGCGACTATACGCGCGAACGCAGTCTGACGCTAGCCGTGCGCAGGCGTCTCCATCAGCTCGACCAGCATCCCGCCCATGTCCCTGGGGTGGATAAACACGATCGGCGTGCCATGCGCGCCGATCCGCGGCTCGCCGAGCACGGTCGCGCCCTTCGCCTTCAGATCGGCGACCGCGACATGGATGTCGGGCACTTCGAAACAGACGTGGTGCTGCCCGCCCGCCGGATTCTTACGCAGGAAGCCCGCGATCGGCGAGCTGTCGTCATACGGCTCGATCAGTTCGATCTGCGTGTTGGGCGTGTCGATGAAGCAGACCTTCACGCCTTGCGCGGGCAAGTCGAACGGCGCGCCGATCGCGGTCGCGCCGAGCAGATCGCGGTACAGCGCGATCGAGCGCTCGATCGAAGGGGTCGCCACACCGACATGGTTGAGCCGACCGAGCGTGGTCATCGCGGGGGATGGGGACGCCATGCGTTGCTCCTGTCGTTCGTCACTCATCGGGGTCGGGCTGCGGCGGCTTCGCGGCCGGGTCGTGCGCGGCGGCGGCGGCAGGCGCACCGGCCCGCGAGGGCGCGACGCCGAGCTGATAGTCGCACGCCGCCAGCACTTGCCGCACCGGCACCTCGCCCGGGCCGGCGAAGCTCGCATCGACCGGCTTGTTGTCGGGGTCGATCGCGCGGACGCGAATCGTCTTGCCGCGCGCGATCATCGCGGCGAGGTTCGACACGATCACGTCTTCGCTGATGAACGCGCCGCTGCCGGGAAACTGCCAGTTGGTGCCGAGCCAGCCGCCATCGTCGACGTTGATCGACACCGGACGCGGCAAGGCGGCGGCAAAGCCCGTGCGCGGGATGAACTGCAGCGAGACGATCTTCTCGCCGGCCGCGTCGCAGCGCAGCACGAAGCGCGCATTATTGTCGCTCGACCAGGCCGAGCTCGACGTCGCGAGGCTCTTTCCGGTGGTGCGCTTCTGGATCGACCAGGGCGCCGGCGCCGGTACAGATGCGGGCGCCGCCGGCGCTGCCGCTTGAAGCAGGAGCGCCGCGACGATCACTTTGCGCCGACCTTGGCGGTCGTCGCGACGACGCTCTCGGGCAGGTCCTTGCCGAACACGCGCTGATAATATTCGGCGACCAACGACCGCTCGGTCTCGTCGCACTTGTTGAGGAACGACAGGCGGAACGCGAAGCCGACATCGCCGAAGATCAGCGTGTTCTGGGCCCAGGTGATCACCGTGCGCGGGCTCATCACCGTCGAGATGTCGCCGTTGACGAAACCGCGCCGCGTCAGGTCCGCGACGCGCACCATGTTGTCGACCTGTTTCTTGCCCTCGGGCTGGTCATACTCGCCCGACTTGGCCAGCACGATCTGCGCCTCGACCGCGGCAGGCAGGTAGTTGAGCGTGACGACGATGTTCCAGCGGTCCATCTGGCCCTGGTTGATCTGCTGCGTGCCATGATACAGCCCCGACGTGTCGCCCAGGCCGACCGTGTTGGCGGTCGCGAACAGGCGGAAGAACGGGTTCGGGCGGATCACGCGGTTCTGGTCGAGCAGCGTCAGCTTGCCCTCGGTCTCAAGCACGCGCTGGATCACGAACATCACGTCGGGGCGGCCCGCGTCATATTCGTCGAACACGAGCGCGGTCGGCGTCTGCAGCGCCCAGGGCAGCAGCCCCTCGCGGAATTCGGTGACCTGCTGGCCGTCCTTCAAGACGATCGCATCGCGCCCGACGAGATCGATGCGGCTGATGTGCGCGTCCAAGTTGATCCGAATGCACGGCCAGTTGAGGCGTGCGGCGATCTGCTCGATATGCGTCGACTTGCCCGTGCCGTGATAGCCCTGCACCATCACGCGGCGGTTGAACGCGAAGCCCGCGCAGATCGCGAGCGTCGTGTCCTTGTCGAACACATAGGCCGGGTCGAGATCGGGCACGCGCTCGTCGGCGACCGAGAAGGCCGGGACTTCCATATCCGAATCGATCCCGAACAGGTCGCGGACTTTCTTCATCTGGTCGGGCGCGTCGAGGATCGTCGTCTCGCGGCTATCGGGCTGGGTGTTCGGAATCGTGGTCATGCTGAAAATGCTCTGCAAGAAGGTCGCCCCTCCCTAGCCGGTCGGATCGCGCCAAGTCGAGACGCGAGTTTCATGCAATCTTGGCGGGTAGCGCAAACAGGGTGCAAAATTGCGCGGCACGCGCCACATCGCCGCTGGCCGAAAGCCGCCCGCCCGCGACCACCTCGGCGAGCGGCGTCGTTCCGAACAGCGCCGGCAGGAACGCGTTGGGCTCGCCCGCCAGCACCGCGTCCGCTTGCGCGATTCCATCGCGGGCGAGCGTCAGACCGCCATCGCCGATCGCCGCCACATACCGCTCGTTCCCCAGCGAAAATCCGATCCGCGCGGCAAAGCCCTCTGCTTTTGCGGGATCGAACATCATCCGCAACGCAAGCATCAGCGCGACGCGCGAGAAAGGCAGCGACGGGTCGTGCGCGGGCGAGCGCAGCGCCCAGCGGCCGAGCGCCATGACGATCGGCTCGGCCTCATACCCCCACGGTGTCAGGCCATAGACCTGCACATTGGCCGGCGGCGGCAACGTCTCGCGCGTCAGCACGCCCGCCGCCTCGAGCCCCTGCAGCCGCTGCGTCAGCACATTCGCGCTCACCCCCGGCAGGCCGCTGCGAATCTCGCCGAAGCGGCGCGGGCCCAGCAGCAGTTCGCGGATGATCAGCAGCGCCCAGCGTTCGCCGACGAATTCGAGCGCCAACGCAGTGCCACAAGCGTCGCCGTACCAACGCTTCGACGCACCATCAGATAGATTAGTCACTTTTTCTAACTTCATGGTTGTATTTCATAAGCGGCAGCGGCATCCCATGCAAACCTGGAATCGCACCGGAGTGTTGCGCCATGACCAAAAGGATCTTCATCAGCCTGCCCGTCGCCGACATCGCGGCATCAACCGCCTTTTACGAGGCGATCGGCTGCACCAAGAACCAAGCCTTCTCCAGCGACGCCGCCGCCTCGATGGCGTGGTCCGACACCATCACCTTCAACCTGCTCAGCCACCCGGTCTATCGCGGGATTTCGCCCAAGCCGCCGGGCAATGCGCGGACGACCGGTGGCCCGCTGTTCGCACTGGCGCTCGACACGCGCGAAGCGGTCGATGCCTTTGCTGCCGTCGCGATCGCCGCGGGCGGGCGTGAAGTCCACGGCGCCGAGGACGAAGGCTTTATGTATTCGCGCGGCGTCGAGGATCCCGACGGCCATGGCTTCGGCCCGGTCTGGATGGACGAGTCCGCCGTCCCAGCCGCGCCTTCCGAAGCGGCGCTCGCCGACTGATCCTGGCACTTAAGGAGCGGTACCGATGACCCCGACCATCACCACCTTCGCCTGGGTCCCGACCTTCGCCCGCGGGCAGGTGCGCGATCTGCGCGCGCGCTGGGCGTTCGAGGAGATTGGCGAGCGCTACGCCGTCGATCTGATCCGCGACGCCAAGACCCCCGAGCATCGCCGCCTGCAACCCTTCGGCCAGGTGCCGACCTATCGCGACGACGGCATCGCGCTGTTCGAATCGGGCGCGATCGTCCTGCACATCGCGCGCCGCGGCGCGGGGCTGCTGCCCGACGATGCCGCGGGCCGCGCGATCGCCGAGCAATGGGTGATCGCCGCGCTCAATTCGGTCGAACCCTGCCTGATGGATCTGGTGCGCTGCGACCTGTTCGAGGCCGACAAGCCGTGGTCGGCGCAGCGTCGCCCGAGCGTCCTGGAGGCGGCGCGCGCACGACTCGGCGGGGTGGCGGCGGCGCTCGGCGACCAGCCCTATCTCGGCGGCGACAGCTTCACCGTCGGCGACCTGGTGATGGCGGCGGTGCTGCGCATCGGACCGAGCAAGGAATTGTTCGAAGGCTTCCCGACGCTCGCCGCCTATCGCGCGCGCTGCACCGCCCGCCCCGCGTTCGAACGCGCGCTCGCCGACCAGCTCGCGTTGTACGCCGAGGAACCCGTCCCCGCCTAATGAGGAGGCCCGAGCGATGACCAATCCCCATGGCACGCCGATCTGGTACGAACTGGTGAGCGCCGACCCGCGCGCGTCGAAGGCGTTCTACGATCATGTCATCGGCTGGCAGATCGGCGAGCCCGCCCCCGACATGGACTATCGCATGATCGAAACCGGCCACGGCGCGGTCGGTGGCGTGATGCGGCTCAGCGACGAAATGGCCCAGGGCGGCGCCAAGCCCGGCTGGCTGTTCTACATCGGCGTCGACGATGTCGATGCGTCTGTCGAGGCCATCAAGGCCGCTGGCGGCGCGGTGCAGATGGGCCCGTGGAGCATCCCCGGCGTCGGCCGCATGGCGGTGGTCGCCGATCCGCAGGGCATTCCGTTCTACATCATGCGCGGCGACAGCGATGCGGACAGCACCGCCTATGAACGCACCGGCATGGGCAAGTGCAACTGGAACGAGCTGATCACCCCCGACCAGGAAGCCGGCGACGCCTTCTACCGCAGCGTCTTCCACTGGAACTATCCCGACGTGATGCCGATGGGCCCGATGGGCGAATACCGCTTCATCGCGGTCGGCGACACGACCTTCGGCGCGACGATGCGCCATCCCGGCGAAGGCCCGCCGCCCGGCTGGCAATTCTACTTCCGCGCGCCCGATATCGAAGCGGCGGCCGTGAAGGTCGCCGAGGCCGGCGGCACGCTGATGATGGGCCCGATGGACGTGCCCGGCGGCGACCGCATCATCGTCGCCAGCGACCCGCACGGAAGCGTGTTCGGCGTGGTCGGCCCAGGCGAAGGCGCCACTGCGTGAACAAGATCGTCCCCTGCCTGTGGTACGACGGCACCGCCGAGCAAGCCGCGACCTTCTACGCCGCGACTTTCCCCGACAGCCATGTCGACGCGGTCCACCGCGCGCCGGGCGATTATCCCGCGGGCACGCAGGGCGATGCGCTGACCGTCGAGTTCACCGCCTGCGGCATGGCGTTCCTCGGCCTCAACGGCGGCCCCGGCCATCCGCACAGCGACGCGGTCTCTTTCCAGATTTACACCGACACACAGGAGGAGACCGATCTTTATTGGGACGCGATCGTCGGCGGCGGGGGAAGCGAGAATGCGTGCGGCTGGTGCAAGGACAGATGGGGCCTGTCGTGGCAGATCACCCCGCGCGCGCTGATGCGCGCGATCTCCAACCCCGATCCCGCCGCCGCCGGCCGCGCCTTTACGGCGATGATGACGATGCGCAAGATCGACATCGCCGCGATCGAGTCGGCGGTGGCAGGGGAGCCGGTGCTTGCGTAGAATCATCGGCGGGATGTTTCAGTCGCTCGACGGCGTGATTCAGGCGCCGGGCGGACCGAGCGAGGACCCGACCAACGGCTTTCCCCACGGCGGCTGGATGTTCCCGGTCTCGGACGAAGCCGTCGGCGACGCGGTCGGCGCGTTCTTCGCGGGGCCGTACGACCTGCTGCTCGGCCGGCGCACCTACGACATCTTCGCCGCCTATTGGCCCTATGTCGACGGCCACGCGAAGCCGATGGGCGACGCCTTCACCGCGGCGAACAAATACGTCCTGACCCGCGGCGCACAGCCGCTCGCCTGGGCCAACAGCCACCGGCTCGCCGACATGGCCGCGGTCGCCGCGCTGAAACACAGCGACGGTCCCGATCTGCTGATCCAGGGCAGCAGCACGCTCTACCCCGCCCTGCTCGCCGAGGGACTGCTCGATCAGCTCAAGCTCTATACGCTGCCGGTCGTGCTCGGCACCGGCAAGCGGCTGTTCGGCGCCGACACCCCGCCCCTCACGCTACGGATGACCGGCCACAGCGTCACCCCCGGCGGCACGGTAATCGCGACCTACGAACCCGCCGGCGCGGTCGGCGCGGGCGCGTTCGGCAATGTCGACAGCCCGCCCGAGCGCAAGCGCCAGCGCCGCATGGCGGAGGGCAGCTGGTGATCGAGCTCTTCGGCCATCCCTTCTCGTCCTACACGTGGAAGGTGCTGATCGCGCTCCACGAGAACGCCACCCCCTTCACCTTCCGCATGATCGAGGATCCCGCGCACAAGGCGACACTCGCCGCGCTGTGGCCGGTCGGCAAGTTCCCGGTGCTGCGCGAGGGCGAGCGCGTGGTGGTCGAGACCAGCACGATCATCGAATATCTGCAGACCCGCCATACCGGCCCGGTGCTTTTCCTCCCCGCGGATCCCGCCGTCGCGCTCGAGGTGCGGATGCTCGACCGCGTGTTCGACAACCATGTGATGAACGTCATGACGCGCGCCGTGGTCGACGCGATGCGCCCGCCCGAGCGGCGCGACCCCGACCTCGCCGCAAGCGTCGGGACCGCGCTCGACCAGATCTATGGCTGGCTCGACACGCGGCTCGCCGGGCGCGTCTGGGCGGCGGGCGATGCCTTCACGCTCGCCGACTGCGCCGGGGCGCCATCGCTTTTCTATGCCGACTGGGTCCACCCGATCGCCGATCGCTTCGCCGTGCTGAAAGGGTACCGCGCGCGCGTCCTCGCCCGCACGTCGGTGGCGCGCTGCGTCGACGAGGCGCGGCCCTACCGCCACTATTTCCCGCTCGGCGCACCCGACCGCGATTGATCCCCAGGAGAGACATGATGGACGATACCTCGCCGACCGACGCCGGCCCCCACGACCTGACGATCACGCGGCTGATCGACGCCCCGCGCGAAGCGGTCTGGCGCGCCTATACCGATTACCTCGCCGAATGGTGGTGCCCCAAGCCGTGGAGCGTCGAGCTCCTCGAGCAGGACATGCGCCCCGGCGGCCGCTCGGCGATGATCATGCGCGGGCCCAATGGCGAGGAATCGCCGCAGGAGGGCGTCTATCTCGAAATCGTGCCGCAGCAGCGGATCGTCTTCACCGACGCGTTCAGCGCGGGCTGGCACCCGCAGGGGCCGTTCATCGTCGGCATCATGGAATTCGCCGACGAGGCCGGCGCCACCCGCTACACCGCCACCGCGCGCCACTGGAGCGCCGAGGCGAAGGCGCAGCACGAAGCGATGGGTTTCGTCGAAGGCTGGGGCAAGGTCGCCGAACAGTTGGAGGAAGTGGCCAAGCGCATCGCCTAACTCAATTCCTCCCCCGCAAAGCGGGGGAGGGGGACCACCAGCCTCCTTCAGGCTGGTGGTGGAGGGGGGAAGCGCGCGCCAACCTCGGAATTGATGGACCGAACGACCGAGTCCAGATCGCGCAACACATCCTCAGCCCGTACCCGCAGCACCGCCACTCCACGCTGCTCCAACCAGGCATCGCGCACCGCATCGCGCACCGGCCGATCCCCCCGCGAATGCGCCTCGCCATCCACCTCGATCGCAAGCCGCGCCGGCCCGCAGTAAAAATCCAGCACATAGTCTCCAGCAGGCGCCTGCCGGCGGAACCGGTATCCCCCCGGCTGGCTACGGAGAACCTCCCACAGCAACACCTCGGGCAACGACATCTCGCGCCGCAACCGCTTGGCGGCAACGCGGACCCGGCGGGTGCCCTTCACCTCCACCGGCGCCCCCCTCCACCATTCGCTGAACGCTCATGGTCCTCCTCCCGCGCTGCGCGAGGAAGGAATTTACACCGTTAAAACAACCCCTTCAAGCGAACGCCGGCGCGCCCTTCAGCTGCGTGTACGCCGCGATCACCTCCTGCAGCTTGGCCTCGAAACCGCGATCTCCGCCATTGCGATCAGGATGATATTTCCGCACCAGTTCCGCATACTTCTCGCGCAACCCGCGCCGGTCGACATCCGCCGCCAGCCCCAGCACCTTGAGCGAACGCCGGTCGACCTCCGACAACGGCCGCCCGTCCTTCCGCGCCGGCTCGGCCGCACGCCGAAACCGCGCGCCGATCGCATCGAGCGGGTCACTGAAATCGCCCCATTTCGGCGGCACGTCGGCGCCCGAATGCGCAAAGGCGCGCGTCTCGCGCTCCCATCCGGCGAACGGCCGCTGCTGCGCGTGGATTTCCTCGGCGCTCATGCCGGTGAAGAAATTGTAGCGCGCGTTGAACGCGCGGACATGATCGAGGCAGAACCAACGATACGGCCGCGGACCATCGCCTGCGAAGCGCGGTAAATC
Source organism: Parasphingomonas frigoris (assembly GCF_036663815.1). Taxonomy (NCBI): domain Bacteria; kingdom Pseudomonadati; phylum Pseudomonadota; class Alphaproteobacteria; order Sphingomonadales; family Sphingomonadaceae; genus Parasphingomonas; species Parasphingomonas frigoris. The sequence goes on from NZ_JAXOJQ010000002.1 coordinate 765,828, forward strand.
GCCCGCCGGCGCGCGGAATTCGCCCGCCAGATCGCAGCCCGGCTCCTCGCACACGCGCCCGCTGCCCTCGACCCGGCCGTGGAAGCGCGGGGCGGGGCGCTCTCTCGCGCCGTCTTTCTTGTCGTCCTCGCGCGCCACGCGGGGCTCCCTCAACTGCAAAAGCGGCCTATATAGGCGCGATGACCGACCCTGCCACCGCCCCCGCCCCCGCCCCGATTACTGGCCCGAATTCGCGACCGCTGGTCGAGGAGATCCGCGAGCGCCTCGCCGCCGCGCTCGACCCCACCGCGCTCGAGGTGTCGAACGACAGCGCACAGCATGCCGGGCATCTCGGCGACGACGGCACCGGCGAATCGCATTTCAGCGTGAGCGTCGAATCGCCCGCCTTTGCCGGCCTGTCGCGCGTCGCGCGGCAACGCCTCGTCAACACCGCGCTCGCCGACCTGCTGCGCGACCGCATCCACGCGCTCGCGATCCGCGCGCGGGCGCCGGGCGAATGAGCACGCGCTACAAAATATGGTATTGGCCCGACCTGCAGGGGCGCGGCGAATTCGTCCGGCTCGCGCTCGAGGCGGCGGGTATCGCCTATGACGATTGCGCGCGCACGCAGGGCGCCGAGGCGATGCTCGACGACATGGAACGCCTCGCCACCGAGCGCGGCCCGTTCGCGCCGCCCTATCTCGAGATGGACGGTCTGGTCATCGCGCAAGTCGCCAACATCCTGCTGTTCCTCGGCGACCATCACCAGATCGGCGCATCGGGAATCGCCGACCGGCTGTGGCTCAACCAGCTCCAGCTGACGATCGCCGACGTGGTGGCAGAGGCGCACAACGTCCACCACCCGCTCGACGGCAATGCCTATTACGAGGACCAGCAGGACGCCGCGCTGATCGCCGCCGCCGCATTCCGCACCGAGCGCATCCCCAAATTCCTCGGCTATTTCGAGCGCGCCGCCAATGCCAACCCCGGCGAGTGGCTGATCGACCATCGCTGGACCTATGCCGACACATCGCTGTTCCAGCTGGTCGAGGGCCTCCGCTACATGTTCCCCAAGCGGATGGCGGCGATCGAGCAGGACTATCCGGGCGTGATCCGTATCCATGATCTCGTCGCCGAGCTGCCGGGCATCCACGCCTATCTCAAGAGCGACCGGCGGCTGGCGTTCAACGAAACGGGCATCTTCCGCCACTATCCCGAGCTCGACGCCGCATGACGCGCGCCCTGCGCCCAGCGGCGCGTATCCTGCTGCTCGACGAAGCCGACCGCGTGCTGCTGTTCCGCTTCGATCCCGACGATCGCCCGCCCTTCTGGTGCACGCCGGGCGGCGCGGTCGATCCGGGCGAAAGCTATGAAGCCGCCGCGCGCCGCGAGCTGCGCGAGGAGACCGGGCTCGATCTCGAGTGCGGGCCGCAAGTGCTGCAACGCCATGCCGAGTTCCTTACGATCGAGGGCGTAGAGGTCAGCGCCGACGAGCGCTATTTCCACGTCCGCGCGCCGCACGATGCGGTCGACACGAGTGGCCACACCGCGCTCGAACAGCGCGTCATGACGCGCTTCCACTGGTTCACGCGCGACGAACTCGCCGCGGCGAGCGAACCCTATTTCCCCGAGGATCTCCCCGCGATCCTCGACGCGCTGGAGCGCCCGCAATGACCAACGACGACCTCATCCTGCAGACGATCACGCCTGTCACGCACGATCTCGGCGGCTTCAAGGTCCACCGCACCTTGCCGTCGCGGCCACGCACGATGGTCGGGCCGTTCATCTTCTTCGACCAGATGGGCCCGTCGCGACTCGGCATGGGCGAAGGGATCGACGTGCGCCCGCATCCGCACATCAATCTGTCGACCGTCACCTATCTGTTCGGCGGCGCACTCGGGCATCGAGATTCGCTCGGCAGCGACGTCGTGATCGAGCCCGGCGCGGTCAATCTGATGACTGCAGGCCACGGCATCGTCCATTCCGAACGCACGCCCGAGGCCGAGCGTGTGGACGGCCCCGAGCTGTCGGGCATCCAGACCTGGCTCGCCATGCCCGAGAAGGACGAGGAAATGGCGCCGGCGTTCGAGCATGTCGCGCGCGCAGATCTGCCGACGGTCGAGGTGTCGAACGCCCGTGCGCGCGTCGTGATGGGCAGCCTGTGGGGCGCCACCGCGCCGACCACGACCTATGCCGAGACGATCTACGCCGACATCGTGCTCGACGCGGGCGGCGCGATCCCGATCGACGCCGACGCCGACGAACGCGCGCTCTACATCGCGCTCGGCGAGGCGACGCTCGATGGCATGACGCTCGAGCCAATGACGCTCTACGTGCTCAAGCCCGGTACCACCGCCACTTTGCGCTCGACGACGGGTGCGCGCGCGATGCTGTGCGGCGGCGAGGCGTTCACCACGCCGCGCCACGTCTGGTGGAACTTCGTCTCCTCGCGCCGCGACCGGATCGACGAAGCCAAGCGCGCCTGGACCGCTGGCGAGTTTCCGAAAGTGCCCGGCGACGACAAGGAGTGGATCCCGATCCCGGCCGTGCCAAAGACGGTCAGCTATCCGTAATGCCTCCCCCCTCCCGCTTGCGGGAGGGGCTGGGGGTGGGCTCGCGCTATCGAAACGAACCGCACGTGGAGGCCGGGCGCCCACCCCCGACCCCTCCCGCAAGCGGGAGGGGAGTATCAAAATGACCGACTTCACCCTGAACAGAATCGCCCTTCCGACCGGCGTAGAGCTCGACGTCGCCACCGCCGGCTCGCCCGCGCACCCGCCCCTAATCCTGCTCCACGGCTTCCCCGAATCGCACCGCACCTGGCGCCACGTCATCCCGCAGCTCGCCACCGACCATTTCGTGCTAGCCCCCGACCAGCGCGGCTTCGCCCGTTCCTCCAAGCCGGCCGAAATCAGCGACTACACCCCCGACAAGATGGTCGCCGACCTGCTCGCGCTCGCCGACTATTTCGGGATCGCGACCTTCACACTCGTCGGCCACGACTGGGGCGGCGCGATCTCGTGGATGGCGGCGCTGCAGAACCCCAAGCGGATCACGCGCCTCGTCATCGTCAACGCGCCGCACCCGTTCGTCTTCCAGCGCACGCTGTTCGACGACATGGCCCAACGCGAGGCGAGCCAGTACATCACCGCCTTCCGCAATCCGGGCTTCGAGACCTATATCGACAGCATCGGGCTCTCGAATTTCTTCGACAACAGCTTCCTGCGCCACACCGATTTCGCGAAGATCGCCGATGAGAAGCCCGTGTATCTCGACCAATGGAGCCAACCCGGCGCGATGACCGCGATGCTCAACTGGTACCGCGCAAGCCCGATCCTCGTCCCCGCGATGGACGAGACCCCGCCGCGCCCGGCGTTCCTCGACGGTGCCTTCCCGCCGGTGACGCAGCCGACCTTGGTGGTGTGGGGCCTTGGCGATGCTGCACTGCTGCCGAGCCAGCTCGAGGGGCTCGAGACGCTCGTGCCCGATCTCACGGTGGTAAAAGTCGATGCCGGGCATTTCGTGCCCTGGGAGAACCCCGACGCGATCGTCGCCGCGATCAAGGAATGGGAAGCCGCCTAAATCCTCCCCCGGGAACCGGGGGAGGGGGACCGCCCGGCTTCTTCAGCAGGGTGGTGGAGGGGGCCGCCACAAGCGCTACGCTCGCGGAACGCCCCCTCCACCACCAGCCTGAAAGAGGCTGGCGGTCCCCCTCCCCCGCTTCGCGAGGGAGGATTTAAAAGGTCACACCCGAACCTTCGCGCCCTCCGGCAAATCCACCAAAGGCGCTGCCCCCGCGCCAGCCCCCGCATCAATCCAAGTCCCATGCGCATGGCTCGTCGCTACCGTCGCCCACTCCCCCGCCCCCGGCCACCACCGCGCGCGCACCACCTGGTGCCCCACCGACCGATCGGGCTCCATCGACACCCACCCAAGCGGCCGCTCGGCCGTCGCGCGCGCCGCCGCCGCCGCCATCGCCACGCGCACGCGCTCGGCCACCGGCTCGGGCAAATACTGCCACACCACCGAATGCATCAGCACGCGTGTCACCCCCGCTTCCTGCGGCTCGGCCAGCCGCGCCTCGATCCAGTCCGCCGCATCCGCCCGCTCCAGCGAAACGCCGTGCGCGCGCACCATCTCCACCGCCGCGCGCACCCGCGCGAGCCTTTCGGGCGTCTCGGGCCAGACATAGGCCGCCAGCCGCGCCGCAACCGCCGGATCGGTCGCATCGATCGGCGCGACGTCGCACCCGCGCACTGACACGATCTCGAGCGGCACCGGCTCGGGCGCCGGCCCGCTCCAGCGCGGCGTGATCGTCACCGGCGATTCGACCGGCCCGAACCAAGCACCCCCAAGATCGAAGCGATACCGCCCGATCAGCAGATTGAGCCCCGCACTCGACCCGATCTCGAGCACCTCCACCCGCGGCCCACACGCCCGCGCAATCGCGAGCAGGCCGAGCAGCAGCGCCGCCGACCGTCCCGGCTCGTTGGTCTGCGGCGGCCCGTCGAGCCACGGCAGCAGCGCCGCCTCATGATCGTCCAGCACCCGCTCGATCGTCGCAAGGATCGCGCCCTGCTCGGTCACCGCCCCCGAATACACCGCCGCCAATTCCGCATCGCGCGCCGCCTGCACCAGCGCATGCAGCCCCCCGAACAACCGCAACGGCAACGCATCGCGCGTCGGCTCGCCCGGCCAATCGAGCACCCGCGCCCCGACGACAGTATCGCGCGTCAGCCCATCGACGATCGCCGCGCACATCCGGCCATAGACCGGCGCGGCATTGGCCTCGCAATAATGCTGCTGGATCCGGAACGCGTCACGATTGGTCTGCTCATCGGCCATGATCGATTTTCTCCCTCGGTCGCGTTGTTGCGCCCACCCCCACCGCCAAGTAAAGCCCGCGCTATGGCAGACCCGATCATCATCGCCGTCCCCAAGGGCCGCATCCTCGCCGAAGCGATCCCCTTGCTCGAACGCGCCGGAATCGTCCCCGAAGCCGCGTTCAGCGACGAGAACAGCCGCGCGCTGCGCTTCACCACCAACACCCCCGGAATCGACCTGATCCGCGTCCGCGCGTTCGACGTCGCGACCTTCGTCGCGCACGGCGCGGCGCAGCTCGGCATCGTCGGGTCGGACGTGCTCGCGGAGTTCGATTATTCCGAGCTCTACGCGCCGGTCGATCTCGGCATCGGCCATTGCCGCCTGTCGGTCGCCGAGCCTGCCGACATGGCCGCAAACGACGATCCGCGCGGCTGGAGCCATGTCCGCGTCGCGACCAAATACCCCCACGTGACCGAAGCGCATTTCGCGCGCCGCGGCGTGTCGGCCGAGTGCGTGAAGCTCAACGGCGCTATGGAGCTGGCGCCGCTGCTCGGCCTCGCGCCGCGGATCGTCGACCTCGTGTCGTCGGGCCGTACGCTGAAGGAAAACGGCCTGGTCGAGGTCGAGGTGATTTGCGAGGTCACCTCGCGGCTGATCGTCAACCGCGCGGCGTTCAAGACGCGCGGCGAAGTCGTGCCGCTGGTCGAGGCGTTCCGGCGCGCCGTTGCGCAGGAGATGGCGGCATGAGCAGCTTCTTCCTCCTCCCCTCCCGCAAGCGGGAGGGGAGCACGTCATGATCCGCCTCACCACCACCGCCCCAACCTTCGCCGCCGACTTCACCGCGCTCGTCAACGCCCGCCGCGAAGCCGACGCGGACGTCGCGCGCGACGTCCGCGCGATCATCGCGCGCGTCCGTGACGAAGGCGACACCGCCGTCCACGCCTACACAAAGAGCTTCGACCGCCACGATCTCGACGCCACCGGCTGGCAGATCGACCCCAGCGAATGGCGCGCCGCGTACGACGGCCTCGCCCCCGATCTCCGCGCCGCGCTCGAACTCGCGGCAGCGCGCATCGCCACCTATCACGAGAAGCAGAAGCCGCAGGGCACCGATAGCGCCGACGCCAACGGCATCCGTACCGGCGCGCGCTGGAATGCGATCGAACATGCCGGGATCTACATCCCCGGCGGCCGCGCGGCGTACCCGTCGTCGGTGCTGATGAACGCGATCCCCGCCAAGGTCGCCGGCGTCGATCGCATCGTCATGGTCACGCCCACCCCCGACGGCGAGGTCAGCCCGCTGGTGCTCGCCGCCGCGCACATCGTCGGCGTCGACGAGCTGTGGCGGATCGGCGGCGCGCAGGCGATCGCCGCGCTCGCCTATGGCACCGACCGGATCAAGCCGGTCGACGTCATCACCGGCCCCGGCAACGCCTGGGTCGCCGAGGCGAAGCGCCAGCTCTACGGCGTCGTCGGCATCGACATGGTGGCGGGTCCCTCCGAGATCGTCGTCGTGGCCGACCGCGAGAACCGCGCCGACTGGATCGCCGCCGATCTGCTCTCGCAGTCCGAGCACGACCCGACCAGCCAGTCGATCCTGTTCACCGACTCGGCCGCTTTCGCCGACGCGGTCGCCGCCGAGGTCGACGCCCAGATCGAAACGCTCGCGACATCGAAGGTCGCGCGCGCGGCGTGGGACGCGAACGGCGCGATCATCGTCGTGCGCACGCTGGAAGAAGCGCTGCCACTGGTCGACCGCCTCGCCGCCGAGCATCTCGAACTCGCGTGCGACGATCCGCAGGCGCTGTTCGACAAGGTGCGCCATGCGGGCTCTGTGTTCATGGGCCGCCACACGCCCGAGGCGATCGGCGATTATGTCGCGGGGCCGAACCACGTGCTGCCGACCGGGCGGCGCGCGCGTTTCGCCAGCGGGCTGTCGGTGCTCGATTTCATGAAGCGGACGAGTTTCCTGCAGCTCGGGCCGCAGGGTCTCGCGGCAATCGGCCCAGCCGCGGTAGCCTTGGCCGAAGCCGAAGGCCTCCCCGCCCACGCCCGCTCGGTTGCGCTCCGGCTAGATTGAGATACTAAGCCCCTCCCCTGAAGGGGAGGGGCGCGCTTGCTGCGACGCCCCCCCACACACCAATCTTCCCGTTCCCCGCTTTTTCCCCTAAGGCGCGCGACATGTCCTCCCACGCCACGCCCCGCACCGCCGCGCGCTCCAAAGCCCGCGCCGCCGCCCGTCTCGCCGCCGTCCAGGCGCTGTACCAGCACGACATGGAAGCAACGCCCGTCGCGCAGCTCCTCAACGAATTCCACAATCACCGCCTCGGCGCGACGATCGAGGATGCCGAATATGCCGAGCCCGAGGTCGATTTCTTCGACGACGTCGTGAAGGGCACCGAGGCCCGCCTTGCCGAGATCGACACGACGATCGCCGCCAAGCTCGCCAAGGGCTGGAACCTCGCGCGGCTCGACAAGGCGATGCGCGCGATCCTGCGCGCCGGCACCTACGAGCTGCTCGCCCGCGCCGACGTGCCGGTCGGCACCGTCATCACCGAATATGTCGACGTCGCACACGCCTTCTTCGAGAAGCGCGAGGCGGGCTTCGTCAACGGCCTGCTCGACGCGATCGCCAAGGACGTCCGCGCGTAAGCATGGGCGATGTCGTCAACCTCCGCCGCGCGCGAAAGGCGCGCGCCCGCGACACCGCCGAGACGACCGCCGCCACCAACCGCGCCGCCTTCGGCCGCAGCAAGGCCGAGCGCGAGCGCGCCGCGGTCGAGGTCGCCCGCTTCGAGCATAAGCTCGACGGGGCGAAGCGCGATCATTGAACGCGTCGGCAAATAGCGGCGCGCCGGGGTTGGCCGCCACCGCGACAGTGACGGACGACATGCAGTGGCGAGTGGTCGGCGACAGCCATGCCGATGCGATCCGCTTTGCTGCCGAAGCGGGCATGCTGGCACGCGCCTGTCAGGTCACCGTTGTTGCGGGCGCCACCGCAGTCGGCTTGCGCAATCCGAATTCGAAGACCGACGCGATCGCAATCTTCCGCGAGACGCTGCTGCCGCTGCGGCGGGCGGTGATCCCGGTAATACAGCTGGGCGAGGTCGATTGCGGTTTTGTCATCTGGTATCGCGCGACGAAAAATGCCGAGCCGGTCGAAGACCAATTGGAGGCGGCGGTCGCGGGCTATTTCAGCTTCGTCGATGAGCTGCTCGACAAGGGCTATCCGACGGTTGTGGTAACCGGCGCGGTGCCCCCGACGATCCGCGACGGTCAGGCGTGGGGCGATGTCGCGAATGCGCGGCGCGAGGTTACCGCTTCCTTGTTGGAGCGGACGCGCCTTACGCAGCGCTACAACGAACGACTGCGCCAAGAGGCGACGTCGCGGGGCCTGTGCTATGTCGATCTGCTCGATAGCGTGTTGAACGCCCAGACCGGCGTGCTCGACGACAAATGGCGGCATCCGGACCCAACCGATCACCATCTCGATCCGGCGCAGGTGAGCATTCTATGGGCCGATCGATTGAACCGATTGCGCTTCTGAAACGGATACCCGCCGCAACGAACCAGCGGCGCGTCGGGAAGCCGCCCGGGCAGGCGCGGACGAAGGCGAGCCGTCCGCAGACAAGCGCCCTGCGCACGGCTAGACCGCTCACATGACCGAAGCCGATTTTATCGCTGCCCTGCGCATCCTCCCGCTCCATCCCGGTGCGCTCGGCCTGCGAGACGATGCGGCGCGGCTCGGGCGGCTCGTGCTCACCAGCGATACGCTGGTCGAGGGCGTGCATTATCTCGCGAGCGATCCGCCGGGCGACGTCGCGTGGAAGCTGGTCGCGACCAACCTGTCCGATCTCGCGGCCAAGGGCGCGGCGCCGGTCGGGGTGATGCTCAATTATCCGCTGCGGACCCCCACGCCCGGTGATCCGGCAGACTGGGACAGCGCCTTCCTCGCCGGACTCGGCGAAGCGCTGACCGCCTTCGCCGCGCCGATCCTCGGCGGCGACACCGTGTCGCTCCCCCTGCATGCGCCGCGCGTCCTCACGCTCACCGCGATCGGCGACGCCGCCCACGCGCCAACCCGCAGCGGCGCACAGGCGGGCGACGCGCTCTACGTCACCGGCACGATCGGCGATGCCGGCGCCGGTCTCACGATCGCGCACGGCCAGCGCGGGCCCGCCGCACTGCTCGCCGCCTATCGCCGCCCGCAGCCGCGCCTCGCCGAGGGCCAGGCGCTCGCCCCCCACGTCAGCGCGATGATGGACGTGTCCGACGGCCTGCTGATCGACGCGCAGCAGATGGCGGCGGCAAGCGGCCTCGCCGTCACGATCGATCTCGAAGACGTGCCGCTCTCCGGCGCGTATCGCGCACACGCCGGCGACACCCCGGAAAGCCGCCTCGCCGCCGCCACCGCGGGCGACGATTATCAACTGCTCTTCGCCCTCCCCGCCGACCGCGTCCCACCCGTCGCCGCCACCCGCATCGGGGCTTTCGCCGCCGGCAGTGGTCTCGCGCTGACGCACGCAGGCGCGTCGCTCCCGCTTCCCGCCACGCTCGGCTTCCAGCACGGCTGAGACGCGCGCTTGCCAAGCCCCGCCGCAGCGCTAGTCTGCCGGCCAAGCGTGGGGGCCGCTGTCGCGTACCGTCCCACCGATAAATCCATGGGAAAGGAAACGCATGACGATCGTCTATGCCGCCATCATCTGTGGCCTGATCGCAGTCGCCTACGGCCTGCTCACCTCCGCCCAAGTCCTCCGCGCTCCCGCGGGCAACGAAAAAATGCAGGACATCGCCGCCGCCATCCAGGAAGGCGCCAAGGCCTATCTCGGCCGCCAGTACCGTACGATCGCGATCGTCGGCGTGATCGTGCTCGCGCTCGTCTGGGTCTTCCTCGACGGAATGCGCACGCCCGTCTCGGCGCTGAGCTTCGCGCTGGGCGCGATCCTGTCGGGCGTGGCGGGCTATGTCGGCATGAACATCTCGGTGCGCGCCAACGTCCGCACGGCCGAGGCCGCGCGCACCTCGCTGCAGGGCGGGCTGACGATGGCGTTCCGCTCGGGCGCGGTCACCGGGCTGCTCGTCGCCGGGCTCGGGCTGCTCGCCATTTCGGGGACCTTCTGGTTCCTCGCCGGCGCGAACGGCGTCAACGCCGGCGCGCCCGTCGTGGTCAAGGCGCTCACCGCGCTCGCGTTCGGCGCGTCGCTCATCTCGATCTTCGCGCGATTGGGCGGCGGGATCTTCACCAAGGCGGCCGACGTCGGCGCCGATCTCGTCGGCAAGGTCGAGGCCGGCATTCCCGAGGACGACCCGCGCAATCCCGCGACGATCGCCGACAACGTCGGCGACAATGTCGGCGATTGCGCCGGCATGGCGGCCGATCTGTTCGAAACCTATGTCGTGACGATCGGCGTGACGATGATCTCGGTCGCGCTCGCGCTGCGCCAGGCCGACCATCTGCTGCAGGTGATGACGCTCCCGCTCGCGGTCGGCGGCGCGTGCATCCTCACCTCGATCATCGGCACCTATTTCGTCCGGCTGGGCAAGCGCGAGTCGATCATGGGCGCGCTCTACAAGGGCTTCTGGGTCAGCATCCTGCTGTCGGTTCCCGCCATCTATCTCGTCACGCGCTACGTGCTCGGCGACATGAATGCGGTGATCGGTGGCAACGCCTTCCTCGACGGCGCGACCTCCGAGGCGGTCGCCGGGCTCGCCGCCGCCAGCTTCACAGGCATGCAATTGTTCTGGTCGATGCTGATCGGGCTCGCCGTCACCGGGCTGCTGGTGTGGATCACCGAATATTATACGGGCACCAACTTCAGGCCCGTCCGCAGCATCGCCAAGGCGTCGCAGACCGGCCACGGCACCAACGTCATCCAGGGCCTCGCGATCAGCCTCGAGTCGACCGCGCTGCCCACGCTCGTCATCGTCGTCGCGGTGGTCGCCGCCTATCAACTCGCGGGCGTGATCGGCATCGCCTTTGCCGCCACGGCGATGCTCGCGCAGGCCGGGATGGTCGTCGCGCTCGACGCCTACGGCCCGGTCACCGACAATGCCGGCGGCATCGCCGAGATGGCGGGCCTGCCCGACGACGTCCGCCACCGCACCGATGCGCTCGACGCGGTCGGCAACACCACCAAGGCGGTGACCAAGGGCTATGCGATCGGCTCGGCCGCGCTCGCAGCGCTCGTCCTGTTCAACGCCTACACCTCCGATCTCGGGCGCGATTTCCCCGACCTGGTGGTCAATTTCGCTTTGTCCAACCCCTATGTCATCGTCGGCCTGCTGCTCGGCGCGCTGCTGCCCTATCTGTTCGGCGCGATGGGGATGACCGCGGTCGGCCGCGCGGCGGGCGCGGTGGTCGAGGAGGTGCGCGCGCAGTTCCGCAACAATCCCGGGATCATGGCGGGCACCAGCCGCCCCGATTATGCGCGCACCGTCGATCTCGTGACGCGCGCCGCGATCAAGGAGATGATCGTCCCCTCGCTGCTGCCGGTGCTCTCGCCGATCCTGGTCTATTTCGTGATCACCGCGGTCGCCGGCCAGGCCGAGGGCTTCGCGGCGCTCGGCGCGATGCTGCTCGGGGTGATCGTCTCGGGGCTGTTCGTCGCGATCTCGATGACATCGGGCGGCGGCGCGTGGGACAATGCCAAGAAATATATCGAGGACGGTCATTATGGCGGCAAGGGCTCGGAAGCGCACAAGGCCGCGGTGACGGGCGACACGGTGGGCGATCCGTACAAGGACACGGCGGGGCCGGCGGTGAACCCGATGATCAAGATTACGAATATCGTCGCGCTGCTGCTGCTCGCGGCTCTCGCCGCGAGCGCAGGCTGAGCAAAGCTCAGCAAGCGCGACCGGCCGGCGGGGGCGCCCGACGCCCCCGACCGACGGCGTGGCTTTGCCACGACGCCCCTTCTGCGTCTTCCACTCCCCTTCTGTCACCCAGGGCCTGTGCCGGGGTGACAGTCTTTTAAGCCCCCCAAGCCTCCTACCCCCGCCACCTTGCCTAGCCCCGGCACAGCGCTAAGGTGAAGCCGGCGACACAGTCGCTTGTCGGGGGACAACATGATGCGATATCGGGGTTTTCGGGGATTACTCAGCTGCACGGCGCTGGTCGCGGCCGGCCCGCTCGCCGCGTCGGAACCCACGCCCGTACCCCCGCCCCGCGCGGCCACCGCGCCGATCCCCGCCGCCAGCTTCGGCCAGCTTCCCTTCATGGAATCGCCCAAGCTGTCGCCCGACGGCAAGCGCGTCGCCGCCAAGCTCGCGCTCAAAGGCGAGCAGCGCCTCGCCATCATCACCCTCGACGACGTCAAGCATATCGGGATTATCGATCCGGGCGCGTCCGAAATCAACGGCTGGTCATGGGTCAACAACGACTGGCTGATCGCGCAGATCGGCAGCACCGCGCCGGTCCAGGGCGACAGCTGGTATCTGCGCCGCACGCTCGGCATCAGCGCCGACGGCAAGACAATCAACATGCTCGGCCAGAACGACGCAGCACAAAGCGCCGACGACGTGCTGTGGATCGCGCAGGATGGCAGCCCCCACGTGCGGATCGCGCTGCAGACCTCGATCTACAGCGACACGGCTGGCTTCTGGCCCGAAGTGCGCGATTATGACGTCACCAACGGCCGCAGCACGCTCGTCCAGCACTCGGTCGAGACCGTGATGGACTGGTATGCCGATCCCGCCGGGACCGTCCGGCTCGGCATGGGCTATGAGGATTCGTCGCGCAGCTACCGCTTGCTCTACCGCGATACCGCCAAGCAAAGCTTCCGGACCGTCAGCCGGGCGCGCGGGCGCGATGCCGATCTCGGCAACACCCCCGCGGTCTTCCTTCCCGAACCCGGCAAGGCGCTCGCCTTCGACGATGCCGACGGCTTCAACGCGCTCTATCCGCTCGATCTCGCTACGCTCCAGACCGGCCCCAAGCTGTTCGGCATTCCCGGCTACGACATCGATAGCGTCATCACCGGCGATGGCGGGTCGCGACTGGTCGGGGTGCGCTACACCGATACGCGCCCACGCACGCATTGGGTCGACCCCAAGCTTGCCGATGTCCAGGCCAAGATCGACGCCGCGATCGGCACGCGCACCGCGCAGATCGTGTCGTGGAGCCGCGACTTCAGCGTGCTGCTGGTGCGCGTCGGCGGCGCCGATCGGCTTGGCGCTTATTATGTCTTCCGCCCCGAGGACGGCGTGATGCGCATCTTCGCCACGCTCAACGAGACGCTCGGCGTATCCGCTTACGCGCCGGTCTCGACGATCCACTACAAGGCGCGCGACAGGCTCGACATCTCAGCGGTGCTGACGGTCCCGCGCGGCAAGCCCGCCAAGGGCCTTCCGCTGATCCTGATGCCACATGGCGGCCCGTTCGCGCGCGACGACGAAAGCTGGGACTGGTGGGCGCAATTCCTCGCCAGCCGTGGCTATGCCGTGCTCCAGCCCAATTATCGCGGCTCGTCGGGCTATGGCGGCGATTTCACCAAAAAGGGCCGCGGGCAATGGGGCCTGGCGATGCAGGACGACCTGACCGACGCGGTCAAATGGGCGGCCGATAGCGGGCTAGTCGACGCCAAGCGCGTCTGTATCGTCGGCGGCTCCTATGGCGGCTATGCCGCATTTCGCGCCGCCGCGCGCGATGCCGCCGTCTATCGCTGCGCGGTGTCCTATGCCGGCGTCGCCGACATGCCCGCGATGCTGCGCTATGACGGGGCGTTCCTCAACGGCGGCCGCGCCAAGGATTATTTCCGCGACCAGGCACCCGATCTCAAGGGGGTCTCGCCGGTCTACGACGCCGTGCATTTCGCGATGCCGATCCTGATCCTCCACGGCAAGAAGGACACCGTCGTGCCGGTCGCGCAATCGCGCAGCATGGTCGCGCGGCTCAAGGCGGCGGGCAAGCCGTACCGCTATGTCGAGCAGCCGCTCGGCGACCACCATTTCTCGCGTGAGGCCGACCGGATGCAGTTCCTCACCGAGCTCGAAACCTTCCTCAAGGAGAACAACCCCGCCTGAGCGGCGCTCGAACCGGTCGGGAAGGTGCGACTTTCGGCGATCGATGCGGGATGTTCGACCACCCTACGCCTGCCAGGAGGCACCCCCGCGCCGCCGGAAGCCGCGCCGCTTTCCTTTTCGGGCATCTTCGGCTATGCGCCGCGCTTCGCGAATTGCGCACAAGATCACCCACATCCTCAGAGGTTTGTTTGGCAAAAGAAGAACTGCTCGAAATGCGCGGCCAGGTGGTGGAGCTTCTGCCCAACGCCATGTTCCGCGTGAAGCTTGAGAACGATCACGAAATTCTCGGTCACACTGCGGGCAAGATGCGCAAGAACCGCATCCGCGTGCTCGTCGGCGACGAGGTGCTGGTCGAGCTGACGCCCTATGATCTGACCAAGGGGCGGATCACCTATCGCTTCAAGTGATCGGGATGCAGCGGTGACGCCGCCGCTCGTCCTCGCCTCCTCCTCGCCCCGCCGCCGCGACCTGCTCGCGCGGCTGGGGGTGACGCCGACGCGGATCGAATCGCCCGACATCGACGAATCGCCGCTGCCCGGCGAGGCTCCGCGTGCCTATGCGCTGCGGCTGGCCGTGGCCAAGGCGCAGGCGGTGGGCCGTGCCCCGGGCGAGATCGTCCTCGCCGGCGACACGACGATCGCCTGCGGCCGCCGCATCCTGCCGCCGGCCGATACCGAGGAGATCCAGCGCCGCCTGCTCGGCCTGCTCTCGGGCCGTCGCCACCATTGCCTGAGCGCGGTCTGCGTGATCGCGGCGGACGGCACCGCGCGCACCCGGCTGTCGGACACGACGGTCGCGTTCAAGCCGCTCTCCGTGCCCGAGATCGACGCCTACATCGCCAGCGGCGAGGGGCTCGGCAAGGCCGGCGGCTATGCCATCCAGGGCCGCGCCGAGGCGTTCGTGCGGATGCTGTCAGGCTCGCATTCGGGGGTGATCGGCCTGCCCCTGTTCGAAACGCGTGCGCTGCTGCTCGCCGCGGGCGTCGCGCTTGGCTGAGTGGCGCTACGAGGCCGGGATCGGCGAGGCGCGCGCGATCCTGGTCGAGGGTGCCACACTTCGCGCGGCGCGCATCGAGCTCGACCGAGCGGACGCGCGGCTCGGCGCGGTGCTGGCGGCGCGGCTGGTCGAGATCACCGTCAAGGGCCGCGAGGGGCGAGTCGCCTTCACCGGCGGCGAGGCGATGCTGTCGCCGCTGCCCCCCGGCATCACACAGGGCGCCACGCTGTTCGTCGAGCTGACGCGCGAGGCGATCCCCGAGCCCGGCCGCGCCAAGCTGCCGCGCTGCAGCCCCGCCGAAGGCCCCGAGCGCGCCGGCCCGACGCTGCTCGAGCGAATCAGCGCGACCGGCGTGCCGGTGCGGCTCTGCCTCGCGCATGAGCCCGACCATTTCGAGGCGGCGGGCTGGTCGGAGGTTCTCGAGGAAGCCGAGACCGGCGACATCGCTTTTTCCGGCCCCAATGGCGGCGCGCTGCGGATGAGCCCGACCCCGGCGATGACGCTGTTCGACGTCGACGGACAGCACCCGCTCGAACCGCTCGCGCTCGCCGCCGCGCATGCCGTCGCCGCCGCGATCGTCCGCCTCGACATTGGCGGCTCGATCGGGATCGACTTTCCGACGCTGCAGGGCAAGGCCGCACGCGCCGCGGTCGATGCTGCGCTCGACGCCGGGATCCCGCAGCCGTTCGAGCGCACCGCGATGAACGGCTTCGGTTTCGTCCAGATCGTCCGCCGCCGGGCGCGCGTCTCGCTCCCCGAACGGATTCGCGCCGCCCCCGCCGCTGCCGCCACGCGCGCGCTGCTGCGGCGAATCGAGCGCACCCCGCCGCCGGTGCCGTCACGCCACCGCGTCAGCATGGCCGTGCAAAAAGTTTTGCTCGCCAATCCGGACTGGATCGCCGAGCTGGCGCGGCGTACCGGCGTGGCCCCGGTCTTCGAGGTGGCATGATGGCGCGTTCCAAACCCTGTCCGCTCTGCGGCAAGCCGCCATCGGCGGCGCATGCGCCCTTCTGTTCGCAAGGCTGCCGCGATCGCGACCTGATGCAGTGGCTCGGCGAAGGATATGCGA
Organism: Parasphingomonas frigoris; assembly: GCF_036663815.1. Lineage (NCBI taxonomy): Bacteria > Pseudomonadati > Pseudomonadota > Alphaproteobacteria > Sphingomonadales > Sphingomonadaceae > Parasphingomonas > Parasphingomonas frigoris. Next base: position 781,717 of record NZ_JAXOJQ010000002.1, read on the forward strand.
TTCCGGTGGTCACACCGCCCGGAGAAGAAGAAGACGGGCTAGACACCACCCCAGACCGCGACTAAGAGGCCGCTTCCCCGGAGCAATTCGGGTGTGCCCGAGTAGCTCAGTTGGTAGAGCATGCGACTGAAAATCGCAGTGTCGGTGGTTCGAATCCGCCCTCGGGCACCATTTTCCCCGCCAGGGTCATGGTGCTCCCCAAATCATCGAAACGAACCTGCGGGAGCAGGACGGCGGCGTGTGCCGCCCCGCTCCCCGGTTCGCGGCGCGCTTAGAAGGCGAAGCCGACGCCTGCCGCGCCGCCGCCCTTGCCGCGGGTGTTGATCGTCGCGCCGGCCTTGACGACGATCCCGCCATCGGTCGTCGCCTTCGACACGCCGATCGCGAAGGCCTGCTCGCCGCCCCAGGTGCTGACGCCGCCGCCGACCATGCCCATGCCGGGCCCATAGGCCTGCGGGATCGTCGCCAGCGCCATCGCCGCCGCCGTGCCGCCATTGGCATCGCGCCGCACGTTCTGCAGGTCGAAGCCGACCTGCGCCAGGCGCCCGTCGGTATAGGCGTTGGCCGACGCCAGCGTCTGGTTGAGCCCGCTGGTGAGCTGCCCCAGATTGACCGCATCGGTCGCCATCGTCCCCGCCGCGACATTGGTCAGCTGCCGCGTCGCCGTGGCGCTGCCGACCGAGACGCTGTTGTCGCGATCCGCTAGCGACCCGCTGCCCAGCGCGACGCTGTTCGCGCCGGTCGCGCTCGCCGCGGTGCCGAGCGCGACGGCATTGGCGCCGGACGACACCGTCCCGCCGCCCGCCGCGATAGCATTCGCCCCCGTCGCCACCGGCGCCGGGTTGTTTGCGGTATTGTTGACGCGGAAGAACCCCGCCGTGCCGTTCTGCAGGTTGGTGACATTGGTATTGAGCGTGGTGATATTGCTCGTGTTCGCCGCGACCTGCTGCCCGACCGCATTGAGCTGAGCGCCGTTCACCGCATCGGTCGAGGTGGCGTTGACCGCCCCCGCGCTCAGGTTGGCGATCCGCGTGCCACCCGCGCCGGCCAGCGTCAGCGTGTCGCGGGCGCTGCCGACCGCGCCGTCATAGGTGACCGCCCGGTCGGTGGCTGCCGCGATCCGCGTATTGACGTTGCTGATGCTGCTGCCGAGGCCGGTGATCGCGCTGCCGACGTCGGTGTAGGTGCTGGTCGTCGTGGTGCCCCCCGCGCCGACCGTCGCGACCTGATAGGTCGGGGCTGTCACGCTGCCATCGGCATTGACCACCGATCCGCCGCCCAGGCTGCTCGCCACGCTCGTGCCGAGGTTTGTGACGCGGGTGTCGACCGCGGCGACCGCCTGGTTGGTGGCGTTGAGCTGCGCGCCGTTGACCGCATCGGTCGAGGTCGTGGTGACCGCGCCTGCTGCGACATTGGTCACCACGGTGCCATTGGCACCACCCAGCGCGAGCGTGCCCTTGGTCGCATCGGCATAGCGCACCGCAAGCGGATCCGCCGTGCCGTTGGCGACGCTGGCGGTGAGCGTTGCGACCTGCTGGTTGGTCGCGAACAGCTGCGACCCGTTGACCGCGTCGGTCGAGGTCGCGGTCAATGCAGCGGGCGCGACGTTGGTGATCACCGTCGGGGCTCCGCCACGCCCGGCATTGTAGGCGTTGAGCGCCGCATCGAACAGCAAGGCGTTGCCCTGCAGGCTCGAGACGTTGGTGGTCAGGCTGCCGATGGCGGTGGTGTTGCTCGTCACCGCCGCGTTGGTCGCGAACAGTTGCGACCCGTTGACCGCGTCGCGCGAGGTGGCGGTCAGCGCCCCCGCCGTGACGTTGCCGACCACCGTGCCGTTCACACCGCCGAGCGTGAGAGTGCCCTTGGTCGCATCGGCATAGCGCACCGCAAGCGGATCCGCCGTGCCGTTGGCGATCGTCGCGCTGAGATTGGTGATCGCGGTGGTGTTGCCCGCGACCAGCTGGTTGGTGCCGAACAGCTGCGCCCCGTTGACCGCGTCGCTCGACGTCGCGGTGAGCGCGGCGGGCGCAACGTTGGTGATCACCGTCGGCACGCCACCGCGCCCGGCATTGTAGGCGTTGAGCGTGGCGTCGAACAGCAAGGCATTGCCCTGCAGCCCGTTCACGTTGGTCGTCAGCGTGCTGATGTTGCCGGCGTTGGTCGTGACGGCCGCATTGGTCGCGAACAGCTGCGACCCGTTGACCGCATCGCTCGATGTGGCGCTCAAAGCACCCGCCGTGACATTGCTGACCAGCGTCCCGCCCGCACCACCGAGCGTGAGCGTGCCCTTCGTCGCGTCGGCGTAGCGTACCGCGAGCGGATCGGCCGTGCCGTTGGCGATGTTGGTGGTGAGGTTGCTAATCGCCGTCGTGTTGCCCGTGACCTGCTGGTTGGTCGCGAACAGCTGCGAGCCGTTGACCGCGTCGGTCGAGGTCGCGGTCAGCGCCGCCGGCGCGACATTGGTGATCGTGCTCGGCGCACCGCCACGCGCCGCGGTGAAGGCGGTGAGCGCGGGATCATAGAGCAGGGCGTTGGCCTGCAGCCCCGCAACCGCGCCATTGGTCGCGAACAGTTGCGAGCCGTTGACCGCATCGGTCGATGTCGCGGTCAGCGCCGCCGGCGCGACATTGGTGATCGCGGTCGGCACGCCGCCGCGCGCCGCGTTGTAGACGCCTAGCCCAGCATCGAAGGTGATCGCATCGACCGGCCCGAGGCCGAGCGTCGCTGCCTTCAACTGCGCGACGTTGACCGCGTCGGTGTCGGTCGCGCCCGCCGCCAGCCCGGTCAGGCGGCGATCGCCGATATTGACCTCGGCTGCGGCGGTGCCGCCGGTGAGATAGGCCGCCGTGCCGAGCGTCGCGCCGGTCGCGAGCGAATTCTGCCCGAGCGCGACGCTGCCGAGCGCGCCGGTCGCGGTCACGCGCGCCGCCGATCCGATCGCGACCGCGCCGACCGCGCCAGCGCCCGTCACCGAATCGTCGCCCAGCGCGATCGCATTGCTCTCCGCGGCGCTGGCGAAACGCCCGGCGGTGCCGAGCCCGGTGATGCGATTGCCGCCGAAAGCGAGCCCGGCGGGCGTCCGCAGCGTATAGCCGTCGGCCTGCGACACGCAGCGCGGCGTCGTCGCGAGGTTGACCGCATTGCCGTTGACGTCGAGCACACCGAGCGAGATCGGCGCTCCGGCGGCAGCGTTGGTCAGCGCGCCGCTGAGGTTGAGATTGACGGTGCCGAGCGTCAGCGTGCCGAGGATCCCTTCGATCGGGGCGATCACCGGCGCGAGCACATTGCCGGTGATGTCGGTGACCACCGAGCGCGGCAGGCTGACCCCGGAGCAGACCCCGACCAGCGCTTCCTGCGCATGCGCCTGGCTGCCGAGCAGCGTCGCCAGCGCGATCGCGCCGGTCGAAACGATGTGCCGCAAGGTGCGCACTCCGAAGGCGCCGCGCCGTCGGATGCGACTTTGTGGGCAAAGTACAGATTTTGCGCTATTCGATTGCGATGCCGTTGGCATCTCGTATGAGGAGAATACCATAGGATCGTTCGACGAACTATTAGCGCTCTTGGTAGTTTTTACACAAAACATGTAATTTCTCCTCTACGCCCTCCTTTATCTGAGCTTCAATCCGCTACTTTAGTCTTAACATATCGATTTATTGATCGATCTTTGCATGGACTTGTCTTTATCCTTCGTAATATCGTCGCCGCGGCGTGGACGCGAAGCCGCACCGCGCCGACGGGGAACGTCCGACGCTTCGAGGAGCGTGCGCAAGGCACGCCGTGGTTGATTCGCGAGATCCGAATGCGGGGGCCCGGAGCCAGGCGGGGAACCGCGGCTTAGGTCAGCGCGACAAGCTCCAGCCCGCCAGGATCAACGCCGTCCCGCCCGATCGACCGCTAGCCGCTCGTCTGCTCGGCCGCCGGCGGCGCAAGGTTGCCGAGCACGGTCGGGATCAGCTCGGACACGGTCGGGTGGATCGGCACCGCCCAGCGCAGCACGTCGATCGGCTGGTCGGCGTTCATCATGTCGAGCACGCCGTGGATCGCCTCGTCGCCGCCGGTCCCAAGGATCGCAGCGCCTAGGATGCGCCGCGTTGCGGCATCGGCGACGATCTTGATCAAGCCCTTGGTCTCGCCTTTCTCGATCGCGCGGCCGACGCGCGTCATTGGGCGCGTCGCGACGAGGAGCGGGCGACCCGATTCGGCTGCCTGCGCCTGAGTCATCCCGACTCGGCCAAGCGGCGGATCGATATAGAGCGCGTAGCCCGGAATCCGCGCACTCACCTTGCGCGCTTCGCCGTCGAGCAGATTGGCGGCAACGATCTCGAAATCGTTGTAGGCGGTATGCGTGAAGGCGCCACGCCCGTTGCAGTCCCCGAGCGCCCAGATCCCCGGGACGTTGGTCTGCAGCCCGTCATCGACGGTGATGTAGCCCCGGTCGTCGGTCGCCACGCCCGCCGCGGCGAGCCCGAGATCGTCGGTATTGGGCCGCCGCCCGACCGCGAGCAAGACGTCGCTGCCGACCACCACCGGCGCACCGTCGTGACAGTCGACGCGCACCGCGACTCCCGCCGGATGCGGCGCAAAGCCAATGCACGTCGCGCCGGCGCGCACGGTGATACCCTCATCCTCGAGGATCTGGCGGATCGCATCGGAAATTTCGGGATCCTCGCGCGCGATCAACCGCTCGGCGCGCTCGACCACCGTCACCGCCGCACCGAAACGCCGATACATCTGCGCGAACTCGAGCCCGATATAACTGCCGCCGACGACGACGAGATGCTCGGGCACCCGCGTCAGCGCGACCATATCGGTATTGTCGAGGTGCGGAACGTCTCGCACGCCCGGCATGTCGGGGACGCTCGCCCGCGCCCCGACGTTGAGAAAGATGCGCGGTGCCGAAAGCGTCTCGCCATCGACCGTCAGCGTGTCGGGACCGGTGAGGCGGGCATGGCCGCGCAGAAGGGTCAGCCGCTCCATCTTCGCCAGCCAGCGCTCGTTGCCACCGCGCGCGTCGAGGATCACCTTGCGCGCGCGCGCCGCGACGACGGGCATGTCGATCGCGACCGGGCCGGCGCGGACGCCATAGTCGACGGCGCGGCGCACGCGCTGTGCGATCTCGGCGCTGGCGACGAGCGTCTTGGTCGGCATGCAGCCGGTGTTGACGCAGGTGCCGCCGATCAGCTTGCGCTCGATCAGCGCGACCGACAGGCCCGCCCCGGTCAGCCGCGCGGCGAGCGGCGGGCCTGCCTGCCCGGCGCCGACGACGATCGCATCGAACCGCCGTGTCACAGCGCGCCCGCCAGCCGGCGGAGTCGCGCGACGATCGACAGGACCAAGGCGGGAGCGATCATGCGGCAATCCCCTTCGTAAAAAGGAAGGCGCATCGTCCCATGCCACGCCGGCCGGGTCAAACGGGTCAACTTTCCTCGATCCGCCGCTCGCCCTCGGGCAGCAGCGCGAGCTCGCGCCAGTCGATCTCTTCCTGCAGCCGGTAATAGCTCTCGTCGCTCAGCCGGTGCGCGTCGCGCAACGCCTCGAGCTCGGCGCGTTCGGCGGCGACCGCAGCGAGCCCGGCATCGCGGTACCGCGCGCCGGCCGGGCTGTCCTGCAACGCATAGGCATAGCGGATATGCGCGGCTTCCTCGCCGTCGATCTGCGCGAGCGCGGCGGTCGCGGCCTGGGCCAGCTCGTCGCGCGCCTCGGCCACCTCCTGCTCGGGATCGTCGATCCGGTCGAGCCCGAGCCAGTGGATCAGCGGGCGCAGCGTCATGCCCTGCAGGATCAGGGTCGCCAGCACGACGGCGAAGGCGGTCAGCACCACGGTGTCGCGCTGCGGGAAGGTGGCCGGCAGCGCGAATGCGGTGGCTAGCGTGAGCAGGCCGCGCATCCCGCACCAGGCAACGAACACGCCCTGCCCGACGCTCGGCGGCGCGAGATCGCCGCGCACCGGCGCGAAGCGCGCCGCGAGCAGGTTCCACGTCATCACCAGCGCGATCCGCGAAACGATCACGGCGACGATCACCCATCCGGCGACGGCGAGCGAATCCCACAGATGCACCGTCGTCATACGCCCGACGATCAGCCGCGCCTGCATCCCCATCAGCAGGAAGGCGAGCACGTTGAGCAGGAACACCACGGTCGCCCACGCCGCGAAGCTGTGGACGCGCATCCGCGGCGAGCCGCCGTCGCCCGAGCGCGCCAGCGTCATCGCGCAGCCGACCACCGCGAGCACCGGCGACAGGTGGAGCCGCTCGGCGATGATCCACACCGCGAAGGCGTTGACGAACTGCAAGATATTGCCGCCGAGCGTCTCCGCGACGAAGCGCCCGAGCCAGCGCGTCACCAGCGCCGCGGCGATGCCGAAGACGAGCCCGCCCGGTGCGGCCAGCGCGAGCTGGAGCGCGACCCCAGTGCCGAAGCCGCCGCTCGCCTGCACCGCCAGCGCGGCGCCGAACAGCAACAGCGCGGTAGCATCGTTGAACAGGCTCTCGCCCTTCAGCACCGCGATCGTTCGTTTTGGCAGCGAGACGGTGCCGAGCACCGCGGTCGCCGCCGCTGCATCGGGCGGCGCGACGATCGCCCCGAGCGCGACCGCGGCGGCGAGCGGCAGCCCGACGAAGGCGACGCCGATCCACGTCACAGCCGCGGTCGTCACCAGAATCGCGCCGACCGCGAGGATCGCCAGCGGGCGCCACAGCTTTTGCGCTGCCCCCAGCGGAAAGTCGAAGGCGGCGTCGAGCAGGACGGGCGCGATGAACAGCGCGAGCGCGGTGCCGGGATCGATCGCGATCGTCGGCGCTCCCGGAATGAACGCGACGACCACGCCGCCGAGTGCGAGCATCGCGGGATAGGGCAACCGCAGCCGTCGCGACACTTGCAGCGAGGCTATCGCCGCGAAGAGGAGCGCCAGCAGGCTTTCGAGAAAGGTCACCGCGAATCAAACGCGGCACGCGCCGCATCGATCCGCGCAAGGTTGGTCGCCGCCCAGCTCCACACCCCGCAAAACGCTTCGCTCAAGCTTAAGCCGAGATCGGTCAGCCGATATTCGACCTTGGGCGGCACGACCGGATGGACGGTGCGGATCACCAGCCCGTCGCGCTCCATGTGGCGCAGCGTCTGCGTCAGCATCTTCTGGCTGATTCCTTCGGCCAGCGCGGCGACGCGCGAGAAGCGCAGTTCGCCATGTTCGGTCAGCACCTCGAGAACGATCATCGTCCATTTGTCGGCGACGCGCCCGATCACCTCGGTCACCAGCGCCTCGACGCGCGGATCGAGATTGTCGGGATAGGCGTGGGCTGCGGTGTGCGGATGCGGGGCGGTGGCCATGGTTTCCTCGGGGTTAGTACCGCACTTTTCGGTGCCTTCTTTCCGTTGGTACGTGTCGGCCGTAAAGCCCGGTCAACGCCAGCGAAACCCCGAGAGGCCCCTGCAATGAACATTTCCGGCAACACCATCCTGATCACCGGCGGCGGCTCAGGGATCGGTCACGCGCTCGCCGTCGCGCTGCAGGCGGAAGGGAACCGCGTGATCATCGCGGGGCGCCGCGCGAGCACGCTCGACGCAGCGGCGGCGGCCACTCCCGGACTCGAGACCGCCGTGCTCGATATTGCCGACGCCGCGGCAATCGCGCCTTTCGCCGCCGCTATCACCGCGCGCTTCCCCGATCTCAACGTCGTCATCAACAACGCCGGGATCATGATCGCCGAGGATCTGACCGCCGAACCGGTCGACCTGACGGACGCCGAGGCGACGATCGCGACCAACCTGCTCGGCCCGATCCGGCTGATCGCCGCATTGCTCCCGCACCTCAAGGCGCAGCCGGCGGCGACGATCATGACGGTGTCTTCGGGGCTGGCGTTCGTCCCGCTCACCGCGACACCGACCTATTCGGCGACCAAGGCGGCAATCCATTCCTACAGCCAGTCGCTGCGCCAGCAGTTGCGCGCCACCACGGTAGACGTGATCGAGATCGCCCCGCCCGCGGTCGCCACCGACCTGATGCCGGGGCACGCCGCTAACCCGCATTCGATGCCGCTCGACGCCTATATCGCCGAGACGATCGCCAACCTTAAGGCGCAGCCGCACGGTCCCGAAAATCTCGTCGAGCGCGTCGGTTTCCTGCGCCACGCCGAGCGCGACGGAAGCTACGCGGCCGTGTTCGCGCGGCTCAACGGCGGATAAGCGCGCTCAGCGCAGCAGCCCGGCCGAGCGCATCGCCCGCTCGATCGACTCGCGCACCTGCACCGACGGGGCCTTGCCCGACGGCGGCGGGGCATGCGCGGTGCGGGCGCGCCGATCGACCGCGACCAGCCCCCACGACGCGGCGATCGCCTGCGTGCTCGATAGCCCGACGTCGAGCATATACGGCCCGGCCTCGCCGAGCGCCGCCGCGCCGGTCGGGTCGATCGGCACGCCATGCCCCATCGCGGCGATGCTCCACTGCTCGACTGCGGCGCCCCCGGCGCGATCGCGCCAGACCTTGTGCTCCCAGCCGGTGCCGCGCTTGGTCTCGCTCGGGACGGCGGGAAGGCCGTGCACCGTGCGCCACTGGCCGACGAGCCGGTCGGCATTGGCGGCCACAACCGTCGTATCGCTGCCGCCCTGCCAGATCGAGACCGCAGGATAGGACCGCGTAGCGCCGGGTGCCGCGGCGCGGACGGCGTCGGCAGCCTCGGCGTCGGACGCCGCGCCATGCCCGCGCATCCGGTCGAGCGCCTGCGCGACTCCGCTCGCGCCGCCATAGGGCAGCCCGCCGATGATCGCTCCGGCGGCGAACAGCTCGGGATAGGTGGCGAGCATCACCGCGGTCATCGCCCCGCCCGCCGACAGGCCGGTGACGAAGATGCGGCGCGGGTCGAGACCGTGCCTGGCGACCAGCGCGGTCACCATCTGCGCGATCGACTCGGCCTCGCCGCCGTGGCGCGCGATGTCGCCCGGCTCGAACCAGCCGAAGCACAGATTGGCGTTGTTGGCGCGCCGCTGCTCGGGAAGCAGCAGCGCGAACCCCGCCGCGTCGGCGAGCGTCGACCAGCCGGTTCCGAGATCATAGTCGGCCGCCGTCTGCGTGCAGCCGTGGAGTGCGACGACCAGCGGTGCGCCGGGCGCGAGCTGCGGCGGGATGTAGACGTGCGCGGCGAGCGCCCCCGGATTGGCGCCGAAATCCTCAAACGGCGCGAGCCGGCTCGGGGTGGCGGACGCGAGGCCGATCGGGTGCTGGTACGCCGCCATTCGCGCGAGCGTGTCGGAAATGCTGCGCATGACAAACCTCGTATCTCAATGCTGCCCTTGCAGGCTGTAACGCTCAAGATAGGGATTATGCTGCAGCGCACAATAATCGCGTCGATCAGGCCGCCATATCTTGCGGCCGTCGCAGGTTAATCGCGTCATATTGCGCCAGCAACGCAGTGACTTCGGCGACAGTCGCTTCGAGTTCAGCGCGGCGGCGCGCAGTCGCGTCCTCGGTCGGCATACCGTCGCGACCGTCATGCACGGTGAAGCCATTGTCGATCAGCCAGATCGAATCCGCAGCGCGCGATCGCTCGCGGCGCAGATGCATCGCCCATTGTTCGATCAAGCCTGAGGGCACCAGCCGGTCGATCTCACCCATGCCGGCGTTCCTCCGGCCGGGCCGCAACCCTGGGGTGTGCAGTCATGCTCGTCACGTCGTGCCTCCTTGTCGCGTCGCCAGTCTTGCGCCGGATGCGATCTCAACGATCGTGTCGAGCAGAAGGTGGCAGCTGGCAAGCACAACTATTGGAAAAAGAACGCCGCTTCCTATCTCGACTCCAACAGATTGGAAGCGAGCATGGCAAACGGCTGGGCGCAGGACGGCGCGGTACAGGATCAGATCGACGATACCGTGGCGGATGCGGTGCTTGCGGCGCGCGCGCGGCTGCTGGCCGGCGAGGCGGCGCTCTATTGCGACGAATGCGGCGAGCCGATTCCCGAGGCGCGGCGCCAGGCGCTGCCCGGCGCGCGCACCTGCATCGGCTGCCAGGCCTCGCGCGACGCCAAGCAGCGCAGCGTCGGGATCAACCGTCGTGGCAGCAAGGACAGCCAGCTGCGATAGCGTCGGCAGGGCAAACGGCGTTTGCAGTCGGGCGCGAGAGTCCCGATAGGGGCTGGCAGCTGCCCTGGCGTCGAAAGAGACCATGACGATCCCACCCGCACCGGTCGCCGCCGTCGGCCACACCCCTTTCTATCGTCACCTCTATGTCCAGGTGCTGACCGCGATCGTGCTCGGCGCGCTGGTTGGGCATCTCTGGCCCGCCACCGGCGAGGCGCTGAAGCCGCTCGGCGACGGCTTCATCAAGCTGGTCAAGATGGTGATCGCGCCGGTGATCTTCCTGACACTCGTCAGCGGCATCGCGGGCATGCGCGAGCTGCGCACGGTCGGCCGCGTCGCCGCCAAGGCGTTCGGCTATTTCCTGTTCTTCTCGACGCTCGCTCTGATCCTCGGGCTGATCGTCGGCAACGTCATCCAGCCAGGCGCCGGGATGAACGTCGATCCCGCGACGCTCGATGCCGGCGCGGTCGCCGATTATGCGCATCAGGCGCACGAGACGACCGTCGTCGGCTTCCTGATGGCGATCATCCCCAACACGATGGTTTCGGCGCTGACCGAGGGGTCGATCCTGCAGACGCTGTTCGTCGCGATCCTGTTCGGCATCGCGCTGAGCCTGGTCGGCAAGCCCGCCGAACCGGTGCTCGACCTGATCGAGCGGCTCGGGCTGATCGTGTTCCGGCTGGTCGGCATCCTGATGCGCGCCGCGCCGATCGGCGCGTTCGGCGCGATCGCCTTCACCGTTGGCAAATATGGCGCGGGGACGCTGGTCAATCTCGGCGGTCTGGTCGCGACCTTCTATCTGACGTCGATCCTGTTCGTGCTGGTGATCCTCGGCACCGTCGCGCGGTTGCACGGTTTCTCGATCGTCCGGTTGATCGTCTATCTCAAGGCCGAGTTGCTGCTCGTGCTCGGCACCTCGTCGTCCGAGGCGGCGCTGCCCAACCTCATCACCAAGCTCGAGGCGGCGGGGTGCGATCGCGGCGTGGTCGGGCTGGTCGTGCCGACCGGCTATTCGTTCAACCTCGACGGCACCAACATCTACATGACGCTGGCGGCGTTGTTCATCGCGCAGGCGTGCGGCGTGCACCTCTCGATCGGCGACCAGTTGCTGCTCGTCGGCGTGGCGATGCTGAGTTCGAAGGGGGCAGCGGGCGTGACCGGCGCGGGCTTCATCACGCTCGCCGCGACGCTGTCGATCGTGCCGTCGGTGCCCGTCGCGGGGATGGCGCTGATCCTCGGGGTCGATCGCTTCATGAGCGAGTGCCGCAGCCTCACCAATTTCATCGGCAATGCGGTCGCCTCGATCGTCGTCGCGCGCTGGGAGGGCAAGCTCGACCACGCCACGCTCGACGCCACGCTGCGCAATGCCGGCAAGACCGCCGACGTGACGGCACGCTGAGGGATTCATGGCATTGTATCGTTCGCTTAAACTGCTCGCGGCAGCAGCGCTGGCCTTGGCCTCGGTCGCCCCGGCGCTGGCACAGCCGCGGCCGCGCACCATCCTGTTCATCGGCAACAGCTTCACGCAGGGCGCGCATTCGGCGCTGCGCAACTGGCGCGCGAACAGCGTGATCGACCTCAATCGCGACGGCTATGGCGGCGTCCCCGCGCTCTTCAAGTTTTTCACCGAGGAGGTCGGGCTCAACTACGCCGTCAGCCTCGAAACGCAGGGCGGCCAGACGCTCGGCTTCCATTATGACGAGCGGCGCCAGCTGTTCGAGCGCGCGTGGGACGTCGTCGTGTTGCAGGAATATAGCACGCTCGACCGCGAGCGCCCCGGCGACCCGCGCGGCTATGTCCGCGACGTGCCGCGGCTGGCGGCGCTGTTCCGCGGCTACAATCCCGCGGTACAGCTCGAGCTGATGGCGACCTGGTCGCGCGCCGACGAGACCTATCGCCCGCGCGGCCACTGGTACGGCAAGCCCGTCACCGCGATGGCGCTCGATCTGCGCGTCGCCGCCGATCGCGCGCGCGCGGCGACGCGTGGCCCGGTCGGCATCCTGCCGGTCGGCGAAGCGTGGAACCGCGCGATCGCGACCGGGGTGGCCGACGCCAACCCGTATGACGGCGTGCCGTTCGGCCGGCTCGATCTGTGGAGCTACGACCAGTATCACGCCAGCATCTACGGCTATTATCTCGAGGCGCTGATCGTGTTCGGGCGGATCACCGGAGTCGACCCGCTGACGCTCGGCAAGGACGAGCACGCCGCCGACGAACTGGGGCTATCCCCCGCGCAGGCGAGCGCACTGCAACGCGTCGCGCACGATCAGCTCGCCGCCGAGACGCGCCCGCGCCGCTAGGGTCAGGGGCGAACTTCTCCCTGATCCTCGCCGTTCCAGTAATGGACGCGGTGAGCATGGACCTTGATCAGCACCAGCCCGGGCGTGTCGACACCCTGTTCGAACCAGCGCTCGAGATCGGGGTTCCAGTGCGCCTCGAACACCGCCTTGTCGCGGATCAGTTCGGCCTCGCCTGCCGCTGCGATGAACAAGGGCGGCTTGCCGAGCAGGCTCGAATTGCCGTGGAGCGTCATGCCGACCTTGGGGTTGGCCGCGATCTCCTGCACCGTCAGCGTATCCTCGAGCGCGAAGAACCAGCTGTCGCCGTCATAATCGACATCGGCATTGTTGCTCATCGGCCGCGCCGCCAGCCCGCCATCGGAGGCGACCGTCGTCAGCATCGTGAAATCGATCTTGCGCATCGCTGCGGCCAGATCCTCAAGGCTCATCGTCACATCGCTCTCCTCTATCCTGTCTGATCCAATCGGCGGCAACGCGCGAAGTTCCGCACTAAGCCGTCATCCCTCGCCGGCGAGCATCTCGAGCAGCGCCTCGATCCGCCCCAGCTGCGCGCCGGCATCGTCGCTCGCCTCGCGCAACAGCAACCGATCGCCCTTCGCCTCGAGCCCGGCCGCGTCGGCGTCACCGTCGAAATCGGGGCGCGGGGTCAGCGCGATCGCCGCGGGTCCGGCATCGATCCGCGCGATCCGGGCCGCCCGCGCCAGCATCCGCAGCCGGGCGACCGCGAGCAGCGCCTGCGCCGCATCGGGCAATGCGCCGAAGCGATCCTGCAACTCGGCCTCGAACGCGTCGAGCGCGCGCATCTCGGTCAGCCGCGACAGCCGGCCATAAAGCGCGACGCGAACGTCGGCCTCGGGGATCCAATCCTCGGGCAGGCTCCCGGCGACGCCGAGATGGAGCTCGGGGGTCCAGCGCTCGACCGTCTCGCCGCGCGCGGTGCGCAGCGCGGCCTCGAGCAGATAATGGTACAGGTCGACGCCGATCAGCTTCATGTGCCCGGCCTGCGCATCGCCGAGCAGATCGCCCGCCCCGCGCATGTCGAGATCGCGCGCGCTGATCGCAAAGCCCGCGCCGAGCCGGTCGAGCGCTTCGAGCGTGCGCAGCCGCTTGAGCGTCGCCTCGGCGACCGGCGAGTCGGGATCGGTCAGCAGCAGGATCTGCCCACGCCGCCCGCCGCGCCCGACGCGCCCGCGCAACTGGTGAAGCTGCGACAGCCCGAAGCGGTCGGCGCGCCACACGATCATCGTATTGGCGCGCGGCACGTCGAGCCCCGCCTCGACGATGTTGGTGGCGAGCAACACGTCGCCATCGCCATTGGCGAAGCCGACCATCGCCGCGTCGATCTCCGCGGCGGGCATCTTGCCATGCGCCTGGCGCACGACGAGATCGGGCACCAGCTTGGCGAGCCGCTCGGCCATTGGCGCCATGTCCTCGATCCGCGACACGACGAGGAAGCTCTGCCCGCCGCGTTCGCGTTCGCGCAGCAAGGCGGTGCGGACGAGCACGGGATCGAAGGTGCCGACGCTGGTACGGATCGGCTGGCGCCGCGCCGGCGGCGTCGCGATCACCGAGACCTGTTGCAACCCGATCAGTGCGGTCTGCAACGTGCGCGGGATCGGCGTCGCGGTTAGCGTCAGCACATGCCCCTCGGCATTGAGCCCGCGCAGCTTGGCCTTGTCGGCGGCACCGAAGCGCTGCTCCTCGTCGATCACGACCAGGCCGAGATCCTTGTAGGCGACGTCCTTGGCGGCGACTGCGCCGGTGCCGATCACGATCGCGATCGACCCGTCGACGAGGCCGGCCTTGACCGCCTTCTTCTCGGCCGCGCTCGACAGCCGCGACAGGCCGGCGACCTGCAGCCCGCTGTCGGCGAAGCGCTTGCCGAACAGATCGAGATGCTGGCGCACCAGCACCGTCGTCGGCGCGGCGATCGCGACCTGCTTGCCGGCGAGCGCTACGAGTGCCGCCGCGCGCAACGCGACCTCGGTCTTGCCATAGCCGACGTCGCCGACGACGAGCCGGTCCATCGGCTTGCCCGCGGCGAGGTCGTCGCGCGACGCGGCGATCGCGCGCGCCTGGTCGGGCGTCTCGGTGAAGGCGAAGCCGGCGGCGAAGCGCTCATAGGCGGCGACGTCGGGATCGATCACGTCGGCGGTCTTGCGCGCCCGCTCGGCGGCGAGCGCGGTCAGCCCGCGCGCGCTCTCGGCGATCGCCGCGTCGATCGCGCCGCGCCGCTTCTCCCAGCTCGACCCGTCGAGCTTGTCGAGCGTCACCGCGTCCTGGTCGGCGCCGTAGCGCCAGATCCGGTCGGCATCGGCGACCGGCACCAGCCGACGCCCGCCGCCGGCATATTCCAGGACGATCGCGTCGCCCGCGCCCGCTTCGAGCCCGAGCGGTTCGATTCCGGCGACGATCCCGATCCCGAAATCCTCATGCACCACGACATCGCCGCAGCGGATGTCGCCCATGTCGCCGCGCAGTGCCGCCGCCGCATCGGAGGTCGCGGCGACCGCCTGGACCCGGCTGCCGAGCAGATCCGCCGCCGCGATGACGGTCAGCCCCGGCGCCTGCCAGCCATGCTCGGCCGGCATGGCGAGCATTACCGCGCTCCCCGCCGGCTGGCTTGCAACATCGGCCCAGCCGTCGATCGCGGTAAATGCGAGCCCCTGCGCCTTGGCCAGCCGCGGCGCGAGGAAGCGCAGGTCGCGCGCCGCACCAAGCAGAACGATCCGGTCGCGCTGCGCGATCGCCGCCTTGGCGATGCGCGCATAGGCCCGCGCGGGCGCCTTGCGCTCGACGAAGCGCGGCACGCTCTGCTCGTCGCCCGCCGCGACCGAGACGCGGGTGCGCGGCTTGATCGCCACATCCCAGGCCTTGGCATCGACGATCGGCAAGCCATCCTGCCCGCGCGCCTTGGCCGCCGCGCGCGCGAGCCCGACAAAGCGATCGCGCCGCACCGCCGCGCCCGGATCGACCGCGACCGCTGCATCGGGGAGATGCGCAAACAACGGCACCCAATCGTTGCCGATCTTGGGTTCGGTCACGCGTCCGATCTGAACATGGTCGATCGCCTCGGTGCCGAGCTGCGAGACGGGATCGTACAGCCGGATCGCGCCAATCGCGTCGTCGACGATCTCGATCCGCACCGGGCCGAGCGCATCGGCCGGGAAGAGATCGATGACATGCCCGCGCAACGCCATCTCGCCGGGCTCGTCCACCCGGTCGTCGGGCACATAGCCGATCTCGGCGAGCGTCGCGGCGAGCGCGGCCATGTCGATCGCATCGCCCTGCGTCAGCGTCGGTGGCGCTTCGTCGAACGCGGCCGGTGGCGGATAGGCCGATGCGGCGGCTTCCGCGGTGGTGATGAACGCCAGGCGGCTGCCCTCCTGCAGCGCGAGCCGCAGGCTGCGCAGCGCGGCGACGCGCCGCCCGACATTGGTCGGCGAGGCGGGCGCGGTGTCGCCGGGCAGCGCATCGCTCGACGGGCTGTGGATCACCGCGGCGGCCGGTGCGGCGCAGCGCAGCGCTTCCGCCACTGCGTCGGCGCGTTGTTCGTCGCTCGCGACGAAGAGCACGTCGCCCGTCTCGAGCGCTTCGGCGAGGCGGGTCGCGACGATGGCGGCCGCCGCATCTTCCTGCGCCACGGTCTTGGTGGCGGTCGCCGGACCAGCGTCAGCGAGCAGCATGGGGCGTCTCCAGGTGTGGAAGGTCGATCGGCCATTCGCCCTGGCGCAGCTCGGGGCGCTGCGCGAGCGCCGCGGCATCGAGGTCGCAGCGCGGGCCATCGGCCGAAAAATGCAGGTCTTCGGGCCGCAGCGCGCGCAGGCGCTCGCCCACCCCGGCGACCCCGCCTTCGCTCACCACGACATAAGCGAGCGTCGAGTCGGCGCAGCGCGTCATCGCATCGACCACGGTGCCGAGCGTCACCCCGCCCTTTCCGCGCAGCGGCGCACCGACGATCGACCCGACCGAGAACAGCGTCGGCACTTCCGCGCGCGCGCTATGGACGCTCGCCGCCTTGCTGCCATCGTCATAGCGCGCCTGCCGTCCGAGCCAGCGCCAGATTCCAAGCAAGTTGACTAAACTGAGGAAGCCATTGGTCCACAGCAGATTTTGCTGCCCGCTGCCGATCGCGACGATCGACCAGGCGACCGACCCGATCGCGAACACGACGAAGCCCCAGCCGGTCACCCGCGCGCCGAGATTTGCCGCAGTCATCAGCGCCGCGATCATCGTCGCG
The DNA here is from genome assembly GCF_036663815.1 of Parasphingomonas frigoris. Classification (NCBI taxonomy): domain Bacteria; kingdom Pseudomonadati; phylum Pseudomonadota; class Alphaproteobacteria; order Sphingomonadales; family Sphingomonadaceae; genus Parasphingomonas; species Parasphingomonas frigoris. The sequence continues at coordinate 798,323 of NZ_JAXOJQ010000002.1, forward strand.
GCAGGGCCGATCCAGCCGGCAAGGTCGCTCACGGTCATGATCGCTCGGTCATCGTGGGGGCATGCCTCTCTGCGTATCGAGAGCGCCCAACGGTCGGACTTGCAGATTCGCTCCAGGAAAAACGTCAGCCCACCGGCGACTTAACACCGATCAAGTTGCCAGCCTTTCCAGCGTCTTGCGCACGACCCACGGGAACAGGATCACCCGTCCATATGTTCCGTATCACAGCGTCTTACGGCCGCGTTTCCGACGATGGCCAGGGAGACCCGATGCTATACCGGAGGTGCCTCCACATGATTGACCCACACGATATCGACCGCGGCGACGACGAGACCTCGACCCCGGGCGGCCTTCCCCAGGAGGATGTCGAGGACCGGCCCGAGATCACACCGGTGACGCCCGAAGATTATCCCGAGGTCGATCGCGCCAAGGGCTGAGGGCCGGCGAGCCGGAGTATGCGCGGCGCGCGGCGCGGCGCCTGCAACGTGTCGCGCGCGTGCCAGAAAAGCGTCGCCGCCGCGACCCGCAGCATGTCGCCCGCGCCCGATTGCGCGCGCGAGCGCGGAGTAGCGACGGTGGCGCGAGCGACGCGAAAGCCGCGCGGCACCCGACGCCATGGGCGCGCGGCGTCACGAAGCGGGCCGCAATCCTCCGACCGGATCACGTCGCGGCGACACCGCAGGCAGTGGCTGAAGGCGAACCCTTGATTGCGTTGAATGGTTGGCCCGGGTGCGTGACCGAGCAGTCGGCAAAGAAGTGACATCGAATTCGTCCTTTTGGTTTTGATCGAGCAGCAGGCGCGCGAGGGTGATCAGGTCCGACGGACCGTCGTCGAGCACGCCGTCGAGATCCCACAGTTCGAAGCGATCACCCGCCGCGACGAGCAAGGCGCGCTCACCGATCGCGCCGCGCGCGCGCATCACCGGGGGCAGCACGATCGTGCCGTCGCGGGCGATCGGAGTCTCGGCGACGAAACCGTAGGTTCGCCGCATGCGGTGATGGTCCTGAAAGCCGCCGGGCGAGCGGGCGAGGCGCTCGGCCACTTCGAACTGATGCTGCATCGCGTAGCGGCGATCGAACACCACCAGGCACGGCGATTCCTCGTGCAGCCCGACGAACAGGACCGGATCGATCGTACGCTGGCACACCGTCTCGAAAAAACGCTTCGGAAGCAGAATCTCACCGTCCGCTTCCACGTCGCAAATCGCACTGCCAATAAAGAGTTCTTCCATCAATCCGATCCCATGCTTGTTGAAAATATGGTTAACGGTTCGATAGACTTATAAAATATCGTAGATTTACCCAGTCAAAATCCCAATCGCGAAAAAGCTTAGGGCGATTTTCGGTCTATAGTGACGCTGCTTAAGGTATTATACCGTCGTAGTGTAACGCATCCCGCACCGAACGCTCGTCGATCGATCATGACGCAACTAGGGGTTCTACTTCATTTTGACTTGACCTCCACAGGGTCGGCGTCCGGCAACCACGATCGCATCTCATTCTGACAAATGGCCTGACCACTTGACGGACGGGGCGCCCCATGGTGAACGCGGGGCGGCACAGCCGCAGAGCGCGCCGGGAGGATTTTCATGATCAAGTTCTACTCCGGCGCGAGCCGCCTAGCCTTTGCGACAGCGCTATCCGCAGCGCCCACCCTGGCGCTCGCGCAGGTCGCCCCGGCGCCAGCAGCGACCGAGGCACCGGCTGCCGCCGATACCGGCGATATCGTCGTCACGGCCCAGCGCCGGTCGGAGAACCTCCAGACCGTGCCGGTCGCGATCACCGTCGTCAGTGGCGATTCGCTGCGTGCGCAGAACATCAACAGCACCGAGACGCTCGACAAGGTCGTCCCCTCGCTGACCTTCAAGCGCGGCACCGCCAACGTCAATTCGACGATCGCGATCCGCGGCCTTGGCACGCAATCCTTCGCATCCGGCGCCGAGCCGAGCGTGTCGACGATCATCGACGGCGTGGTCTACGGCCGCTCAGGGATGGCGACGCAGGAATTCGCCGATCTCGACCGGATCGAAGTGCTGCGCGGGCCGCAGGGCACGCTGTTCGGCAAGAATGCCAGCGCCGGCGCGCTCAACATCGTCACGCGCAGCCCGACCAAGACCTTCAAGGCCGAAGCCTCGGCCGCCTATTACGACCGCGCCGAATATCGCGCGAGCGGCACCGTGTCAGGTCCGATCAGCGATACCGTAGGGGCGCTGATCAGCGGCTATTACGGTAATTACGACGGCAACGCCAAGAACGTGTTCAACAACACGTGGGTCAACGGCTATGAGAAGTTCGGCATCAAGGGCAAGCTCAAGGGCGAATTCGGCGCGCTGAGCGTCAATATCGCCGCCGACTACAGCCATGAGAAGGACGATTGCTGCGGCGACATCCTCGGCACCTTCATCCCCGGCGCGCAGTTCAGCAACATCTTCCTGCCGCAGCAGCGTCCGGTCGTGCCGCGCTACGGCAATCGCAGCCTCAACAACAATTTCACGCCCGGCACGACCGACACCAATACCGGCGTCTCGGCGACGCTCGATTACAAGCTTGGCGAGTACACGCTGACCTCGATCACCGCCTATCGCAACTGGAAGAACCGCCAGCTGCGCGACGGCGATTTCGGCTCGCAGTCGGGGCAATATGTCGCGGTGACGACACCCGACACGCCCGGCGCGACGCAGAATATCGACCAGCGTGACGACGGCCGCCTGAACTTCAAGCAATATAGCCAGGAAATCCGCTTGGCATCGCCGAGCGGTCGGCGCTTCGAATATGTCGCGGGCGGCTTCTTCTGGTGGACCGACGAACAGGACACCTTCACCCGCTCGGACAGCTTCTGCGCCTCGTCGGTGCTGGCGATCGACGCGACCGGCTTCCGCCCGTGCAGCACCGCGCCGACGGTAAGCAATTTCGTCACGTCGTCGGGTCCGGCGGCGTGGAACACCAAGTTCCGCAGCCAGGCGGGCTTTGCGCAGGCGACATGGGAAGTGGTCGACAAGCTCAAGCTGATCGGCGGGATCCGCTACACGCACGACACCGTATCCTACAGCTTCGCGCGCAGCGTGTCGGTCGCCGATGCGAGCCTGCGTCCCGGTATCCAGGGCGCCTTCACCTCGGCGCAGCGCACCAGCGCCGACGGCGTCTCGGGCAAGGCCGGGCTGCAATATCAGGCGACGCCCGACCTGATGGCCTACGGCACCTATTCGCGCGGCTATAAGGGCCCGGCGCTCAACGTCTTCTATTCGATGACGGCGAACAACACCGCGCCGATCAGCCCGGAGACGAGCAATGCTTTCGAACTCGGCATCAAGTCGAAATTCTTCGATCGCCGCCTGACGCTCAATGCCGCGCTGTACAGCCAGGTGCTCGAGAATTTCCAGGCGAACAGCTTCGTCACGCAGGGCGGCCAGACCTTCGTCACGCTGACCAATGCCGGTCGCGTCCGCTCGCGCGGGTTCGAGGCGGATTTTAGCCTGCGCGCGACCGATCACTTCACGCTCACCGGCGGCTACACCTACAATGAGGGCACGATCCGCGCCTTCTCGTGTGCGCCGACGCTGTCGGCGGCCAATCTCGCCACCTGCCTTGCGCACAATGGCAAGCCCCTGCCGTTCGCGCCGAAGCACAAGTTCAACCTCGGCGCCGACTGGCGCCTGCCGGTCGAGGACGCATTGCCCTTCACGGTGCGGCTCGGCTCGCAGCTCAGCTATTCGAGCCGGATCAACTTCGATCTCGACCAGACCCCGCTCGCTCAGCAGGCGCCCTATGCGCTGGTCGATGCGAACATCACGCTCGGGTCGAAGGACGGCAAATATGAACTGAGCCTGATCGGGAAGAATCTGACCGACAAATATTATGTCAGCTTCATCACACCCGCCGGCAACGGCGTCACCGCGACCTCCTATCAACGCCTGCAGGTGCCGCGCGATGCGCAGCGCTACTTCGGCGTCCGCGGTACCGTACGCTACTGATTGCTGCGTTTTTCGGCCGTATCGCTACGGCAAACGGGCGGCGCTTCCGAAAGGGAGCGCCGCTTTTTGTTGGGGCGTGCTCCTGCTGCGGCGAGCCGTTACGGTGTGGCACCAATACCACAGTTCCGAGTCATCGCTTTTGGCGCGCGGAACTCCTGCGAAACGCCAGAGTTTGACAGGCCTTAACTGAGCCAACCAAAGGGTAGAGTAATGTTTAAACTGTTCGCCGCATCGCTGGTCGCTGCTTCCGCACTCGTCGCCGTGCCCGCGCTCGCGCAGGACGCACCGACCTCGGGCCCCGAGATGTCGACCACGTCTGCCAGCCCCGAGCGTGAAGCCGCCGACCGCAACGGTGCGTTCCTCGGCTTCCGCATTGAAGGCAATGCCGGCGGCGATCGCTTCCAGGCGCTCGGCCGTCACAATGACAAGTTCGGCTACGGTGCGTCGATCGGCTTCGACGGCCAGATCGGCGAGCGGATCGTGATCGGGCCGGAAGCAACCTTCTGGAAGGCCAATGACTGGAACGAGAACTGCGCCGGCGTCACCAGCGGCGTTGCTTGCACCAAGTCGTTCGAGGAATATGGCGTTGGCGTCCGCGCCGGCGTGCTCGCCACCCCGCAGCTGCTGATTTTCGGTAAGGGCGGCTACGTCACCAACGAGCAGCGCAAGTTCGTCAACTCGACGGTTGCCGGCGGAAGCTACTACGATCACTACAACACCACCGGCTATCAGGTCGGCGGCGGCGTGCAGTATGGCATGGGCAGCCGTTTCTCGGGTCCGCTCGCGGGCCTCTACGTCTCGGCACAGTATGTCTATTCGCAGTATAACGACCACACCTCGCGTCAGCGCGTGATGGGCGGCGTCGGCCTCCACTTCAAGTAAGGCCAATCCGGCCGGCAGCCAGCGGCTGCCGGCCCGCGATCATCCGGGCAGCACGCGATACGCGCGTTGCCCGGGCTGATCGTGGCGCTCCTCGACACGGGCTCCATCGACCGAGAAGTCGCGCGTCTCGCCGCGCGGAAGCACGATCGTCAGCGACGGCACCGTGACCACAGTGCAGCGAATGCTGTCTTCGGCGCAGACGCCGACCACCTTAAATTCGAGCGGTGCCGACGCAGTCGGGTCATCCTCGCCCGCGTCCCACGCGAAGTCGCCGATCGCCGGCGGAAACAGCCATACCCCCCTATCGAGCGGCTCAGGCGCGAAACCGCCCTTTGCCAAATCGACGAACACCCCGGATCCCGCGCGCGCGAACAAGGGCGGCGCACCATCGAGCGGCGCGGCAACCGTGATCTTCGTGCCGCCGGCATGGCGCGCCCCGCTCGCCACCTCGTACCAATCATCGCGTCCAGGCAGCGTCACGCTGCGGGTCACCGCCCCTTGCACAACGACGATCGCCGCGAGCAGGTCGCGCCCGAGCAGATGGTCGTCGCCGTCGACCCACGCCGCGGCATCGCCGGGATGGTCGAGCCACAGCGGTCGCACGATCGGCTCAAAGTCGCGGCTGTAGCGCAGCAGCAGATCGCCGAAGAACGGCAGCAAGGTCTGCCGCAGCGCCATCAGCCGCTGGATCGCCGGTAAGGCTTCGGGGTACATCCACGGTTCGTTGACGCTGCGGTCGTCGTTCCAACTGTGGATGCTGAAGCGCGGCATCAGCACGCCGGCCTGAACCCAGCGCACCAGCAGCTCGGCATCGGGCGGTGGCCCGGCAAAACCGCCGACGTCATGCCCGCTGTTCGAAATGCCCGACAGTGCGAGCCCTAGGCCCATCTTGAGATTGTAGCGCAGCGTCTTCCAGTCGGTGCGATTATCGCCCGACCAGGTCTGGGCATAGCGCTGCAGCCCCGCCATGCCCGAGCGCGTAACGACATAAGGCCGCTGCTCGGGCGCAAAAGCGCTTTGCGCCGCGCGCGAGGCGCGCATCATCAGCAGCGCCTGCAACGGCAACGCCTCGGCCGCCGCGCGCGCCGTCCCGAAGCCATGGATCCGCGCGCGCGCGTCCCACACTTCATATTCGTTATTGTCGTTCCATGTCGCTTCGATGCCATTTTCGAGCAAGGCGGTCGTCACCTGGCCCTTCCACCACGCCGCGGTCGCCGGGTTGGTGAAGTCGAGATAGACGCCGGGGGCATCCCAGAATTGCGCTTGGGATTCCTGGCCATTCTCGTCCGCGATCAGCAGCCCGGCGGCGCGGACCTCGTCGATCAGCGGATGATCGAGCAGCATCGCCGGCTTGATGTTGGGCACCAGCCGCACGCCGACATCGGTATAGCTTTTCACGAACGCCGCGGGATCGGGAAACTTGTCGCGGTTCCAGTGGAACACGTAGCGCTTGTCGCCGATCGACGTGTAGCCCGACGACAGATGGAACGACGTGCAGCCGATGTCATGCTCGGCGAGCTTGGCGGTGAAGCTCTGCATCTGCACCGCAGCGTCGGGCGCGTCGGTATAGGTCATCGTCGACCCCGAATAGCCGAGCGACCAGGCCGGCATCAGCGCGGGGCGCCCGGTCAGCCAGGTGAAGCGCTTGGTCACGCCAAGCGGATCGGGCCCGGCGATCATCCACAGATCGACATCGCCATGATCGGCGACGACGTGGCGATACGCGCCGTGATAATTGTCGAGCTCCTGCCCGAAATCATAGGTCACGCGCGCCAGCGTATCGTGGAATTCGCCGTGACAACGGCCCGCGGCATCGGCGACGAGCACATAGGGGATCGACTTGTAGAGCGGGTCGCTCTGCTCGGCGTCATAGCCCATTGGGTCGAGGCTGGTCAGGCGGAAGCGACGCCCGGTGCGGTCCATCGCCCCCGCGCGCTCGCCGAGCGCGAAGTGCCGATCGCCGGCGCGGCGTTCGAGATACTGGTGCGCGCGGCCGTCCCACCAGCCGAAATCATACGCCTGGGTCGCCCGATCGGCGGCCATCGGCCGCCACGCGGCGCCGTCATGCTGTTCCCACACGCAGCGCAGACCGTGCAGCGCGATCGTCACGCGGATCTGCGCGGTGGTGACGATCAGCGTGCCATCGGCTTCCTCGACCGACGGCGCGGGGCAGGTGAAGCCCGCGACGTCCATCCTGTCACGGCCGGGCTCGGCGATATCCTCGGCCCCGGCGGCGATCGCCCAGGAGGGCGGGCTCGTCACGCTACCGTCGGCGAGCAGCAGCAGCCGGACGATGTCGTCCTCGAGCACGAACAGATGCGCGACCGCGCCGGTATCGGCGGTCAGCGTGATCCGTCCGCGCGCCTGCTCGGTCAAAGCGAAGACAGGCGGATTGGCGATCGTGGCGCGTCTCATGCCAACTCCCTCGATTTATGGGCTTCGGGTAGCGTCAGGCGGCTGACGAAGACGATCAACACCGCCGCGCCGATCAGGTCGAACACCGCGAGCGCACCGAACAAGGGGGCATAGCCCACCGTATCGGCGAGCTGGCCGATCAGCAGCGAGAAGAGCAACCCGCCGATCCAGCCGGCCTGCCCGACGAAGCCGTTGGCGGTGCCGACCTCCTCGGGCGTGAACACGTCGGCCGACAGCGTGTTGATCAGCACCGAGATCATCTGGTGCGCAAAGCCGCCGATGCAGAACAGCGCGATGGCGGTGTACGGACTTGCGGCGAGGCCGATGCAGCCAGGCGCAATCATCAGCACCGCCGCCAGGCTGATGCCGAGCACGCGCGACGGGATCAGCCGCATCCGGAAATGCTTCATGAAGAAGGGCGAGAGATAGCCGCCGAGCACCCCGCCGAGATCGGCGGCGAGGAAGGGCAGCCACGCGAACAAGGCGATCTGCTTCAAGTCCATCCCGCGCTCGGTCGCGAGATAGAGCGGGATCCAGAAGCTGAAGGTCTGCCACGCCGGCTCGGCGAGGAAGCGCGGGACGGCGATCACCCAGAATTTCGCGCTGCCCAGGATCTCCTTGGCGCTCGCGCGACGCGCCGGGACGAGCGGGCGATCCTGCGCGATCATCGCGCGTTCCTCGGGGGTGATCGATGGGTGGTCGTTCGGCGAGCGATAGAAAACGTACCACGCGCCCGCCCACACCAGCCCGACTGCGCCGGTGACGACGAAGGCGAGCCGCCAGTCGCCCCACAGCGTCACCGCGACGACGATCGGCGGCGCGATCAGCGCGCCGAGCGAGGTGCCGGCGTTGAACCAGCCCGTCGCGACCGAGCGTTCGCGCGCCGGAAACCATTCGGCGATCGCCTTCATCCCCGACGGGATCGCCGCTGCCTCGGTGGCGCCGAGCAACGCGCGGAAGAAAGCGAGGCTCAGCCAGCCGCCCGCCAGCGCGCTCAGCATGTTGGCGGCGGACCAGGCGACGCCGAACACAGCGAAGCCCGCGCGCAGCCCGAAATGGTCGACGACGTAGCCGGCAACCGGCTGCATCACGGTGTAGGCAAGCTGGAAGGCGCCAACGACATAGCTATATTGCTGAGTCGACATCGCGAACGCGGTCTTCAGCTGGGGCGCGAGAACGCCGAGCGAATTGCGCGCGAGGTAATTGGCGATGGTGCCCACGCAGATCAAAGCGACGATCCACCAGCGCAGATGTGCGATCCGCCTCACGTAGGGCGCGTCGCTGTTACGATGACGCGCGCGCCCAGGATATCCACGCCTTGCCCTCCCGATATTATGCGCACGATGCTAGACAGGTCGCGCCTTTCTGTCCATGCTGGTCAGGCCAGATTGGATAGTGTCGAAATGAAGGAAGAGCGTGTTGCGGATGTTGCGCTTGGCGCAAAGCTCGGTCACGATCATCGGATGACGGACAATCCGCGCCGCGTTGCCCGGCTATATGAACGTGTTGCGTCGGATGTACGCGCTGCTCTTGCCAGCGGGCGCTATGCGATCGGCGATCGCTTGCCCTCGGAACGCGACCTGGCGCTGCAATATAAAGTGTCGCGCCCGACGGTGCGCGAGGCGATCATCGCGCTCGAGGTCGACGGGATGGTCGAGGTGCGCACCAATTCGGGCGTCTATGTCGCGGCGCTGCTGCCGGCCGGCGGCGTGCTCAGCGAAACGGACGTCGGCGGGTTCGAACTGCTCGAGGCGCGCCGTCTGATCGAGTCCCAGGTCGCCGGGCTCGCCGCGTCGCAGATCGACGCCGAGCGGATCGCACGGTTGCGCACGCTGGTCGACGCGATGGAGCATGTCGACCTGGTGACCGCCGAGGCGGCCGACCGCGAGTTCCATCTCGAGATCGCGCGCGCGACTGGCAACAGCGCGCTCGAGATCACCGTCGCGATGCTGTGGGACACGCGCACGCGCTCACCGCAATATAAGTTGCTGACCGAAAAGGTCCGCGCGGCCGGCGTGGCACCGCGACAGTCCGAACATCTTCGCATCGTCGAGGCGCTTGCCTCGGGCGATGCAGGCCGTGCGCATAATGCCATGTGGGACCATCTCGGCCGGGTCATTGACGCCCTGCTCGAGGTGACCGAAGTCGAGGCGATCGAGCGCGCCCGCGCCGACGTCGACGCCAAGCGCCGGCGCTTCCGGGCCCCCGTCGCGGTCGCCGCGCGCTAACGCGCCGAGAGCGGCGCGCTCACGTCGGCGCCTTGCGTTGCAGGCCGCTGCGCTTGCACGAGGCCACCAACTCGTCGCGCTGATTGTAGGCGCGGTGGATGAAGGTCACGATGCCGGCATCGGGCCGCGAGCGCGACTCGCGCAGGTCGGCGACCTCGGTCTCGATCCGCAGCGTATCGCCGATGAACACCGGCGCGGGAAAGCGCACCTCGTCCCAGCCGAGATTGGCGATCGCGGTGCCGAGCGTGGTGTCGCCGACCGACACGCCGACCATCAGCCCTAGCGTGAAGGTCGAGTTAACGAGGATGCGGCCATAGTCGCTGTCCTTCATATATTCGGCATCGAGATGGAGTTGCGCTGGGTTATGCGTCAGCGTCGAGAAGAGCAGATTGTCGGTCTCGGTCACCGTCCGACGGATCGCATGGGCGAAGGTCTGCCCGACCTGCAATTGCTCGAACCACAATCCCGCCATTACGCTCCACTCCGCTGCTTTCGGACGGATTAGGCAGGAATCGCGCAAAGCGCCATGACCGAGATGCAAGGGCACTTTACGCGAACTTTACGCCCCGCGCCTCTTATCCCTCGCGCGCGCTAACGCGCCTCGGGTCCAAGCGGGCCGCCTGAAACCATAACAGGCGGGCTCTCCATGTCCTTCGACCTCATACTTGGCGGCATCGTCGCCGTCTTAGTCCTCATCTACCTGCTCGCTGTGCTCGCACAGCCCGAGCGGTATTGAGGAGCGCGGCACCATGACCTTTGCCGGCTGGAGCATGATCCTCCTCTTCATTGTGCTGATTGTCGCGCTGGCCAAGCCAGCGGGCGATTGGATGCACGCGCTTTATGCGCGCGAGACGATGCCTCTGGGCTTTGTCGAACGCGGTTTCTACAAGCTCGCCGGGATTGATCCCAAGGCCGAGCAAAGCTGGGTCGGCTATGCCGCTTCGCTGATGGTGTTCAACCTCGGCGGCATTGCGCTGCTGTTCGCGATCCTCAAGCTGCAGGGCGTGTTGCCGATGAACCCGCAAGGGTTTGGCGGCATGGAGACGCTGCTCGCGTTCAACACCGCGGTCAGCTTCGTCACCAACACCAACTGGCAGAATTACGGCGGTGAATCCGCGCTGTCGAACCTCAGCCAGATGGCGGGCCTGACGGTGCAGAACTTCCTGTCGGCCGCGGTCGGCATCGCCGTCGCCTTCGCCTTCATCCGCGGCTTTGCGCGCAAGCAGGCGAGCGGCATCGGCAATTTCTGGGTCGATGTGACGCGTGCCACGCTGTACCTGCTGCTGCCGATCTCGATCGTCCTCGCGCTGATCTATGTCGTGATGGGCGTTCCCCAGACCTTCGGGCCGTCGGTCGTCGCGACGACGATCGAAGGCGCCAAGCAGACCATCGCGGTCGGCCCGGTCGCCTCGCAGCTTGCGATCAAGATGCTCGGCACCAATGGCGGTGGCTTCTTCAACGCCAATTCGGCGCATCCCTTCGAGAACCCGACCGCGCTCAGCAACTTCGTCCAGATGCTGTCGATCTTCGTGCTCGGCGCTGGCCTCACGCTCACCTTCGGCAAGGCGGTCGGCAATGTCCGCCAGGGCTGGGCGATCCTCGCGGCGATGATGCTGCTGTTCGTCGCCGGTGTCGCGGTCGCTTACGGCGCGGAAGCCGCTGGCAACCCGATCCATCACGCACTCGGCGTCGCCGGGGGCAATATGGAGGGCAAGGAAGTCCGCTTCGGCATCGCCGCGACCGCCTTGTTCGCGGTCGTCACGACTGCCACGTCGTGCGGCGCGGTGATCGGGATGCACGACAGCTTCACCGCGATCGGCGGGCTGGTTCCGCTGTTCAACATGCAGCTCGGCGAGCTCGTCATCGGTGGCGTCGGCTCCGGGCTCTATGCGGTGCTGATCTACTGCATCCTCGCGGTGTTCATCGCCGGGCTGATGGTCGGCCGCACGCCCGAATATGTCGGCAAGAAGATCGAATCGCGCGAGATGAAGCTGGCGGTGATCGCCATCGCCATCCCGCCGCTCGCGATCCTCGGGCTGACCGCGGTGGCGTGCATCACCGGCGCCGGGCTTGCCGGCCCGGCCGCCAAGGGCGCGCACGGGTTCAGCGAGATCCTCTACGCCTTCACCTCGGGTGCCGCGAATAACGGTTCGGCGTTCGGTGGCCTCAGCGGCAACACGCCGTTCTACAATCTGCTGCTCGCGCTCGACATGTTCGTCGGCCGCTTCGGGGTGATCCTGCCCGTTCTCGCGATCGCCGGGGGCCTCGCCGCCAAGCGTCGCGTGCCCGAGGGCGCGGGGTCGTTCCCGACCACCGGGCTGCTGTGGATCGGCCTGCTCGCCGCGATCATCGTGATCGTCGGTGGCCTCACCTTCCTGCCCGCGCTCGCGCTCGGTCCGATTGCGGACCAGGCGCAGGTCGCCGCCGGCACCTTGCTCTAAAAGGTCATAGCCCCATGGCAAACCAGAACGCTTCGCTCTTCACCGGCCCGCTGCTTGCTGCAGCGGCCCGGGATGCCGTCCTCAAGCTCGATCCGCGCAAGCTGATCAAGACCCCGGTGATGTTCGTGACGGCAATCGTCGCGAGCCTCTCCACCGTCCTGCTCGTCAAGGGCCTGGTCACCGGCACCGGCCATCCGATGTTCGAGGGCCAGTTGGTCTTCTGGCTGTGGCTGACGGTACTGTTCGGCAATGTCGCCGAGGCGCTCGCCGAGGGGCGCGGCAAGGCGCAGGCCGCGTCGCTGCGCGCCACCAAGGCCGAACTCCGCGCCAAGAAGCTGATCGGCGTGGCGGGCGCCTGGGAGATGGTAGACGCAACCAGCCTCGTGATTGGCGACGAGGTACTCGTCGAGACCGGTGACCTTATCCCGGCCGACGGCGAGGTCGTCGCGGGTGTCGCTTCGGTCAACGAAGCCGCGATCACCGGCGAGAGCGCGCCCGTCATTCGCGAGGGCGGCGGCGACCGTTCCGCCGTCACCGCGGGCACGCGCGTCATCGCCGATGCGATCACGGTTCGCGTGACCGCAGGGGCTGGCCAGGGCTTTCTCGATCGCATGATTGCGCTGGTCGAGGGTGCACAGCGCCAGAAGACGCCGAACGAGATCGCGCTGACGATCCTGCTCGCCGGCCTGACGCTGATCTTCCTGATCGCGGTCGGCACGCTGCCGGCGTTCGCCTCCTACGCCGGCGGGATGCTCGCCATTCCGGTGCTCGTCGCCCTGTTCGTCACGCTGATCCCGACGACGATCTCGGCCTTGCTCTCGGCGATCGGCATTGCGGGCATGGACCGCCTGGTCCGCTTCAACGTGCTCGCCAAGTCGGGCCGTGCGGTCGAGGCGGCCGGCGACATCGACACGCTGCTGCTCGACAAGACCGGCACGATCACGATCGGCGATCGCCAGGCGACCGCCTTCCTTCCCGTCCCCGGCGTCACGGTCGCCGAACTCACCGCAGCCGCCCGCCTCGCCAGCCTGTCGGACGAGACGCCAGAGGGCCGCTCGATCGTCGTGCTCGCCAACCAGGACGGCAGCGCAGCCGTCGCGATGCCGGCGGGTGCCGAGGAGATCAAATTCACCTCGCAGACGCGCGTCTCGGGTCTCCAGATCGGCGACCGTGCGCTCGTCAAGGGCGCGGTCGACGCGATCCTCAAGCGGCTCCCCGATGCGCCCAATGCCGAAGCGCTTCGGAAGATCGCCGACGAGATCGCGCGTGGCGGTGCCACCCCGCTCGCGGTCGCCGACGGCAACCGTCTGCTCGGCGTCGTCCAGCTCAAGGACATCGTCAAGGCGGGCATCCGCGAGCGTTTTGGTGAGCTGCGCCGGATGGGCATCCGCACGGTGATGATCACCGGCGACAACCCGCTCACCGCCGCGAGCATCGCCGCCGAGAGCGGGGTCGACGACTTCCTCGCCGAGGCCACCCCTGAGGACAAGCTCGCGCTCATCCGCAAGGAGCAGGAGGGCGGCAAGCTCGTCGCGATGTGCGGCGACGGCACCAACGACGCGCCTGCGCTCGCGCAGAGCGACGTGGGTGTTGCGATGAACACCGGCACGCAGGCCGCACGCGAGGCGGGCAACATGGTCGATCTCGACAGCGATCCGACCAAGCTGATCGAGATCGTCGGGCTCGGCAAGCAGCTCCTCATGACGCGCGGCGCGCTGACCACCTTCTCGATCTCGAACGACGTCGCCAAATATTTCGCGATCCTGCCGGCGATCTTCGTCGCGCTCTATCCGGGATTGGGCGGGTTGAACGTGATGCGGCTTGCCAGCCCCGAAAGCGCGATCCTGTCGGCGATCATCTTCAACGCGCTGATCATCCCGGCCCTGGTACCGCTCGCGCTGAAGGGCGTGAAGTATCGCCCTGCCCCGGCCGGCACGCTGCTCGCGCGCAACCTCGCCATTTACGGCGTCGGCGGGCTGATCGCACCGTTCATCGGCATCAAGGCGATCGACCTCGTCGTCGCCGCTTTGCACCTTGCTTGAGGATCTCCAGATGTTGACCGAAACCCTCCGCGCGCTGCGCCCGACCGTCGTCCTGCTCCTGCTGATCACGATCGTGACCGGCCTGCTCTACCCCGCCGCGATCACCGGCATCGCGCAGGTCGCGCTGCCGGTGCAGGCCAACGGCAGCCTGCTGAGCGATGCCAAGGGGCAGCCGATCGGCTCCGCGCTGATCGGACAAAATTTCATCGGCCCGACCTACTTCCATCCACGTCCCTCTGCCGCCGGCAAGGATGGCTATGATGCGAGTTCGTCGGCCGCGACCAACCTAGCGCCGGGTTCGAAGGACCTGCGCGATGCCATCGCCAAGCGCGTTTCGAGCGCGCGGGCGGAAGGGATGACCGGGGATCTACCCGCCGACCTGGTCACCACTAGCGCCTCGGGGCTCGATCCCGATCTGAGCCCCGAGGCGGCTTTTTTGCAGGCTCCGCGTGTCGCCAAGGCGCGGAACCTCGATGTTGCCAAGGTAAAGTCGCTGATTGAAACACAGATCGAGGCGCCGTTGCTCGGCATCATCGGCGAGCGTCACGTCAATGTCCTGCTGCTCAATCGACAGCTCGATACGCTTTCCGCTACCACGTCGGGGAAATGACCCCGCAGCGCTCCTCCAACCGTCACCCCGGGCTCGTCCCGGGGTCCACCGTGCCGCAAATGCTGCACCTGCGGCACCTGCTGCACGCGCGGCACGGTGGGCCCCGGAACACGTCCGGGGTGACGGAGGGGGCCGCGCAATGAACGACACGCGCCCCTCCCCCGATGCGCTGCTGAAAGCGGCCCGGCGCGAGGGGCGCGGTCGGTTGAAAATCTTCCTCGGCGCAGCACCTGGGGTCGGCAAGACCTTCGAGATGCTGCGCGAGGGCGCCGAATTGCTGCGCGGCGGCACCGATGTCGTTGCCGGCGTGATCGAGACGCACGGCCGCGCCGACACCGACCGGCTCACCGCCCCGTTCGAGATCCTCCCGCGCGCGAAGATCGAGCACGGCGCGCATACGCTCGAAGAGTTCGACCTCGACGCGATGCTCGCGCGGCACCCCAAGGTCGCGCTGATCGACGAGTTCGCGCACACCAATGCGCCGGGCAGCCGCCACCCAAAACGCTGGCAGGATATCGAGGAGCTGCGCGAGGCCGGCATCGACGTGCTCAGCACGCTCAACATCCAGCATGTCGAGAGCCTCAACGATGTCGTCGCCGGCTTCACCCGCGTCCGCGTGCGCGAGACGGTGCCCGATGCGGTGCTCGACGATGCCGAGATCGAAGTCGTCGACGTTCCCCCCGACGAGCTGATCGCGCGGTTGCAGGAGGGCAAGGTCTATATCCCGGCCGAGGCGACGCGCGCGCTCGGCCATTTCTTTTCCAAGTCGAACCTGTCGGCGTTGCGCGAACTCGCGCTGCGCCGCGCCGCGCAGACCGTCGACCGGCATCTGCTCGACCATGTCGCAAGCCTCGGCGAGAGCGGCACCTGGGCGGGCGGCGAGCGGCTCGTCGTCGCGGTCGGCGACCAGCCGGGGAGCGACGTGCTGATCCGCTCGGCCAAGCGCCTTGCCGACGCGCTGCATGCGAGCTGGACCGCAGTGGTGGTCGAGACGCCGCGCTCCGCCACGCTCTCGGCGCCCGCCCGCGCGCGGATGGCCGCGGCGCTCGACCTCGCGACCGGGCTCGGCGCGACGATCGCGACGGTTCCCGCGGGCAACGTGCTCGAGGGGCTGTGCGCGCATATCCGCGAGGCACGCGCGACCGCGGTGGTGATCGGCAAGTCGCGGCGGTCGTGGTGGTTCGAGCTGCGCCATGGCTCGGTGGTCGACCGGCTGGTGCGCGCGCTCGACGGCGTGGCGATCCATGTCGTCCCGGTGGCCGAAGCCAGCGAGACGCGCCGCGAAACGCCGACGACGCGCCCGATCCTGGCGCGCGGCAGCGCGATCGGCCTCGCCTTCGTCGCCGCCAGCACCGCGCTTTCGCAGTTGCTGCTGCCCTTGGTTGGCGCCGATGCGATCGACCTGCTCTATCTGCTCCCGGTGATCGCGACCGCGACGCTCTACGGCCTGCGCTCGTCGCTGATCGCGAGCGTCGGCGCGGCACTCGCCTACAATTTCTTCTTCCTGCCGCCGCTCTACACGCTGACGATCACCGATCCGCACAATGTCGTCACGCTGACGGTGTTCGTGATCGTCGCCGTGGTGGCGAGCCAACTCGCCGGCCAAGTGCGGCGCGAGGCCAATGTCGGCGCGCGAACCGCGACCGAGAATGCCGCGCTCGCCGCGTTCGGCCAGCGCCTCGCCGGCGTCTCCGACGAGAATGGCACCGCGACCGCGACGTGCGAGGAAATCGCTGCGTTGCTCGGGGTCTCGACGATCCTGCTCGCCAATCGCGACGGCCGCCATGTCGCGATCGCCGCCGCGCCGGCGATGGTCGATCTCAGCCCGATCGACACCGCGGCTGCCGAATGGGCATTCGACCGCGGCGAAGTCACCGGGCGCGACAGCAGCACGCTGACCGCGAGCGAGTGGCAGTTCCACCCACTCAAGACCGCCTTGGGCGTGCTCGGCGTGCTCGGCGTGGCGCGCGAAGGCGGCGATCCTATCCCGGCCGACAAGCGCGTACTCTTCGCGACGCTCGTCGGCCAGGCGGCGCTGGCGCATGAGCGGCTGCAGCTCGAGGCGCAGGCGCGCGAGGTCAATGCGCTCAAGCAGCGCGACGATCTGCGCGCGACCTTGCTCTCGTCGATCGGGCACGATCTCAAGACCCCGCTCACCGCGGTCGTCGCCGCCGCCGACGAACTCGCCGTTACGCACGGCGCCTCGCCGGCCAGCGCGACGCTCAAGAGCGAGGCGCGGCGGTTGCGGCGCGTGTTCGACGATCTGGTCGAGATGACGCGGATCGAGGCGGGTGCGCTGGTCGTCAAGCGCGAAGCGACCGACCTGACCGATGCCGTCGCCGCCGCCGCGCGCGACCTGCGCGCCGAGTTGGCGCGGCACCGGCTGGTGCTCGACGTGCCGCCGACGCTGCCCTTGGTCGAGGCCGACCCGCGGATGCTGCATCACGTGCTGATCAACCTGCTCGGCAACGCCGCCAAGTTTGCACCCGCAGACACCGACATCGTGATCGAGGGTCGCCGCACGCCCGACGGGCTGACGCTTGGCGTGCTCGACCAGGGGCCGGGCCTGCCGATCGGCGGTGAGGCGCATCTGTTCGACCGCTTCACGCGCGTCGACGGCGACGACCGCAGCGGCGGGACCGGGCTCGGGCTCGCGATCGTTCAGGGCTTTGCGCAGGCGATGGGACTTCAGGTGTCAGCTGCCAATCGCGAGCAGGGCGGCTCGGCCTTCGTCGTGGCGTGGCCCAACGCGTTGATCCGGCGTACGGGGGGCGAATGACCAACCTTCGTCACCCCGGCCTTGTGCCGGGGCCCACCACGCCGCACGCGTACCCGTCGAGCTGCCGGCCGCACCGCTCGCGGCGCGGTGGGCCCCGGCACGAGGCCGGGGTGACGGCAGGGGGCAGCCAATGACCGCGCAAATTCTCATCGTCGACGATGAATCCGCAATCCGCCGCCTCGTGCGCGGCGCGGTCGAGCGGGCCGGGATGACCGCCGACGACGCCGCCACCGCCGCCGATGCGCTAACGCTCGCGCATCGCCCGGGATGCGAGCTGGTGCTGCTCGACCTCGGCCTGCCCGACCGCGACGGGATCGAGCTCGTGCCGCTGCTCAAGGCGATGGACCGCGCGGTGATCGTGCTCACCGCGCGCGACGCGACTGCGGAGAAGGTCGCCGCGCTCGATCTCGGCGCGGACGATTATGTCGTGAAGCCGTTCGATACCGAGGAGTTGCTCGCGCGGATGCGCGTCGTGCTGCGGCGGCACAATGCGACGCCGGCGGGGCAGGACCGATTGAAGGTCGGGCCGGTCGAGATCGACCTGTCGGCGCACCAGGTGTGGCGCGACGGCGCCGCGGTGAAGCTGACGCGCAAGGAATTCGCGCTGCTCGCCGAGCTCGCGCGGCATGCCGGCAAGCTCCTGACGCACGCCCATCTGCTGCGCGTGGTGTGGGGCGACGGGCATCTCGACGATGTCGAATATCTGCGAGTCGCGGTGCGCGCGCTGCGGTTGAAGCTCGAGCTCGATCCGGGCGCGCCCGCGCTGCTGCTCAACGAGCCCGGAATCGGCTATCGACTGGTGGCTTAGGCGCTCACTCGGCCGGCGCGACGATCGCGGTGCGCTGTTGCCGTCCCCAGCTCTCGCGCCCCGTCAGGAACGCGTGCCAGCCCCACACCGCGCCGGCATGGCGCAGCAGCTGGAAGCTGAACGGTTCGAGGAGCGCGGCGATCAGCGCGGGGAACAGCGCGAGCCCCTCACGCTGCCCGGTCCAGCGCTTGTACATGCTGAGCGACCAGAGGTGGAAGGTCAGGTCGATCGCGATCTTGGCGAGCATCACGAGCAGGATCGGCAAGGCGAGCGTGAAGCGCCCGCTGACCACCAGGCCGACGAGGATCGCGAACGCCGCCAGCCCGTAGATCGGCTGCACCGTATCGAGCGCCTTG
The DNA here is from genome assembly GCF_036663815.1 of Parasphingomonas frigoris. Classification (NCBI taxonomy): domain Bacteria; kingdom Pseudomonadati; phylum Pseudomonadota; class Alphaproteobacteria; order Sphingomonadales; family Sphingomonadaceae; genus Parasphingomonas; species Parasphingomonas frigoris. The sequence continues at coordinate 816,855 of NZ_JAXOJQ010000002.1, forward strand.
ACCGGCAGCATCGCCGTCCCGAGCCAGCCGAAGCGCCGCGCGCCGACCATGTCGCGGTTCCAATGCTGCGTCTGCAGGAAGCCGCCGAACCAGCGCCGCCGCTGGCGCAGGAACGCCATCGGGCTCGCCGGCGCATCGGTCCGCGCGAGCGCGCCACCGACGACGCGGATCTTCCAGTCGCGACCATGATCGGCAGCATGACGATAGAGCCGGTGGATCAGCTCATAATCCTCCACCATGCAATCGGGGTCGAACCCGCCGACCTCGACCACCGCCTCGCGCCTAAACGCGGCAAACGCGCCCGAGATCAGCAACAGGCTGTCGAGCCGCTCCCAGGCATGGCGCGACAGGAAGTTGCGGACATATTCGTAGGTCTGGAACCACTCGAAGAAACGGCCCTGCAAGTCACGTCCGCAGATCGGCGCGAGCACGCCGGTCGCCGCGACCAGCGTCGGCTCGGCGGCAAAGGCCGCGCGCATCGCGGCGATCGCGCCGGGTTCGAGCAACGTGTCGGCATCGACCGTCAGCACGACCTCGGTATCGACCTGCACCATCGCGGCATTGAGCGCGCGCGCCTTGCCCGCGTGGCGTAGCCGCAACCAGCGCAGCGACGGCAGGATCGAAGAGGGCGGCGTCATCGTGCCGAGCGGCGGCACGGCGAGACCGTAGCGGCGTTCGAGCACTTTGGCGGTGGCATCGCTCGAACCATCGTCGGCGATCAGGATGAGATCGGGTGGCGTGGCCTGCCCGGCGAGCCGGTCGATCGCCGCGGCAATGACGCTCGCCTCGTTATGCGCCGCGACGATCACGCCGAAGCTGGGCGAGGTGACCGGCGCGGGGTGCGGCGCGTGGCGCAGGTCGCGGATGTTCCACGCGGTGAAGGCCAGCAAGGCGGTGTCGTAGAGGATATAGGCGATGCCGATCGACCAGACCGCGAGGCTTTGCCGCAGGAACGCCTGGACGAACAAAGCAAGGAACAGCAGCGGCCCGACCGCGCCGATCAGCCGGCTTGCGGGCGGCACGCGCCGCGGGCTGAGGCGCGGGGATTCCGCAACGAGCGTTTCGGCGAGCGAGGTCATTGCGGAGGCGTTACCGATACTGGATGAACGGATGATGACGCGCCTAGCGCGACCGCGGCCGGGCGGCTAGGCTTTGCCCTGAAAATCGCGAGGAGCCGGTCGATGTTGCAACGCTACACCCATGTCGCGATCGTGCTCCACTGGATCATCGCGGCGCTGATCGTCGCCAATGTCCTGCTCGCCTGGACGTGGCCGAATCTCGCCGACGCGCAAGTGCGCCCGGCAATCGATCTGCACAAATCGATCGGCATCACGATCCTCGGGCTCGCGCTGCTGCGCATCCTGTGGCGCCTCGGCCACCGCCCGCCGCCGCTGCCGCAGGGCTATGCGCGCTGGGAAGTCGGCGCGTCGCATATCGTGCATTGGGGGCTGTACCTGATCCTGTTCGCGATGCCGCTGACGGGGTGGATCATGGATTCGGCCTACAAGGATGCGGCGAGCCATCCGATGTTCCTCTACGGCCTGTTCGAATGGCCGCGGCTCGGCTTCATCATGGCGCTCGATCCCGCGACGAAGAAGGCGGTGCATGACGGCTTTGGCGAGGCGCACGAGATCATCGCTTACGCTGTCTATGCGCTGGTCGCGCTGCATCTGGCGGGGGCGATCAAGCATCAGTGGCTCGACCGGTCGCAGGAGCTGCAGCGGATGTGGTTCGGGCGGCGGTAGGCTCCCTCACCGTCACCCTGGCATCAGGCCGGGGTGACGGAGGACAGCCTGGCGCTAGCGCTTGGTAAAGACCGCCTTGGGCAGCATCACATGCACGCCCTTGTTGCGATCGACGAGTTCGGTCACCTCGACATCGCCAGCGACGCTGACGAGCATATAGGCGTCGTCGCGCGTCATGCCCTTCGCGGCCACCAGGAAATCGATCATGTTGCGCAGTGCCTTGCGCGTCGCGTTGCTGAGATCGTCGTCGAAGCCCATCGCGATATAGTGCGTTGGCGTTTCCGCACGGGGATAGGGGGCCTTGTCGCCCTTGTGCAGGATGAACTGCAGCGTCCCCGTCAGCGAGGTTTCGAGCGCGGTGATGTCGACTTCGCCATTCCCCTGCGCGGCATGGCCGTCGCCGACCTGGAACAGCGCCCCGCTGGCATGGACCGGCAGGAACAGCGTCGTCCCCGCGACGAGCGCCTTGTCGTCCATATTGCCGCCATTGATCGTCGGCGGCGCGGAGTCATAGCGACCGAAGGAAGGCGGCGGCGCGACGCCCATGCTGCCGAAGAAAGGCCGCAGCGGGACATCGATGCCCGGCGCGAAGCGTCCTAGCATCGCCTTGCGGTCGAGCGGAACGATCTTCATCCGTGCATAAGGGAAGTCGTCGGTCAGGAACCCCGCGCCATAGCGGAAAGCGTTGTAGGCATAGGGGATCGCCAGATCGATCTTGAGGATGCGGATTTCAAGCGTGTCGCCGGGCTCGGCGCCGGCGATCGCGATCGGGCCGGTGAGCACATGCCCGCCCGGGCCACGCTCGCTGGCAGGCACGCCGGCATAGACCGCGCGCAGCGCCGACTCGACGTCGGCGGGCGCTACGCCGGCTTTCTCGAGTCCCGCCGGGCTGTTGGTCAGCAGGGTGTGGACGACGACGGTGTCGCCCGACTCAATCGTCAGGACGGGCTTCGAGGTCGCGTCGTAATGCCCCCAGGCGACAGTCTGCGGCGTGGCGGGCAGGTCATGAGTCTTGGCCACCAGCGGGCTGGCGACGGCCAGCCCGATCAATCCCATCCAGTATCGCATACGCCACCCTTTTACCCGTTTGGGCAAAGGTGGCGCACGCCGCGTTCAGCGTCCAGCGAGGATCGCGTCGATCGCCTCGGCGACGCCGTCTTGGTCGTTGCTCGCCACGACATGCGTTGCCTTGGCGCGGACCGCCTCGGGACCCTGCCCCATCGCGTACGATACCGCCGCGCGCGCGAACATCGGCAGGTCGTTGGCCTGGTCGCCGAGCACGGCGATCTCGTCGAGCGGGACGCCGAGCGTTTTCGACAGCGCAGCGACGCCATCGCCCTTGTTGCCGGCGAGCGCGGTGACGTCGAGATAATAGACTTGCGACTGCGCGATCGTCGCGCGGTCGCCATAGCCCTTGGCCTGTTCGGCGAGCGACTTGAGCAGGTCGGCATCGTCGCTGACGAAGGTCAGTTTGTCGACTCGGTCGAACAGGTCGGTGAAGTCCTGCCGCACGATTGGCGCCTGGTTCGAGGCGAGTTTTTCACTGCCGACGTGCCCGCCCTGATCGGTGCTGGCATACCATTGGTCGTCGGCGAACACCCAGGTGTCGACCGCAGCGTCTTTCACGACCGCGAACACGCCCTCGACCACTGCGCGAGGGACGTAATGCTGGCTCGTCACCGTGCCGTCGCGGGTGAACACCGTGCCGCCGTTGAACGCCCCCATCGGCGCGTCGATCCCGAGTGCCTCGGCGATCGGCATCATCCCCGAACGCGGCCGGGCGCTGACGATCGTGAACTGGACGCCCGCCTCACGCAACCGCGCAACGGCCGCCTTGACGCCCGGCGTCAGCTGCTTCTTCTTGTCGACCAGCGTGCCATCGACGTCGGAGACGACGAGTTTGACGCTCATTGCGGCATCTCGACATGGCCGCCGAAGCCGAAGCGCATCGCCGAGAGAAGCTTGTCGCCGAAGGTATGGTCGACGCGGCTGCGATAGCGCGCGAACAAGGCGGCGGTCAGCACGTTGGCGGGTACCTTCTCCTCCATCGCGGCGTCGATCGTCCACTGGCCCTCGCCCGAATCGGCGACGCTGCCGGTGAACTGTTCGAGGTTCTGGTCCTTGGCGAGGCCGATCGCGGTGAGATCGAGCAACCACGACGAGATCACGCTGCCGCGGCGCCACACTTCGGCGATGTCGGTCAGGTTGAGGTCGAAGCGCTCGTCCTCGGGCAGCTTGTCCGACGCCTTGCCCTTGAGGATGTCGAAGCCCTCGGCATAGGCCTGCATCAGGCCATATTCGATGCCGTTGTGCACCATCTTGACGAAGTGCCCGGCGCCTGCGGGTCCGGCATGGATATAGCCCTGCTCGGCGCGCGGATCCTCATTCTCCTCGATCCGGCCCGGCGTGCGCGGGATCGTGCCGATGCCCGGCGCGAGCGCGGCGAGGATCGGGTCGATCGTGTCGACGGCTTCCTTCGACCCGCCGACCATCATGCAATAGCCGCGCTCGAGCCCCCACACGCCGCCCGACGTGCCGACGTCGACGTACATCGTGCCCTGCTCGGTGAGCGCCTTGGCGCGGCGGATGTCGTCCTTGTAGAAGCTGTTGCCGCCATCGATGATGATGTCGCCCTTGGTGTCGAAGCTGCCGATCTTCGCGATCGTCTGCTCGGTCGGGTCGCCGGCCGGGAGCATCACCCAATAGATGCCGGGTTTGTCCAGCTTGTCGCGCATATCCTCGAGCGAAGTCGCGCCGACCGCGCCGTCGGCGACGAGCGCTTCGACCGCGGGGGCGTTGCGGTCGAAAACGACGGTCTCGTGGCCCGCGCGCATCAGCCGCCGCGCGATGTTGCCGCCCATGCGGCCAAGGCCGATGATCCCGATCTTCATGGCTGTACTCCGCCGTAGGGTTGGAAAAGGAATTGGTAGCCGCCCTCCACCCCGTTCGCCCTGAGCTTGTCGAAGGACTGCCTCCTTGTCCGCCGTCGGACAAAAAGGACTTCGATAGGCTCAGCCCGAACGGTGGGGGGCTGCGATTACGCGCTTAGGCGTGCGCGGGATGCTTTGCCGCGATCGCGCCGAGCAGATCGTCGAACGCCTTGGAGAAGGACGCGACGCCTTCCTCGACTAGCGTGTCGGTGACGCCGTCGAGGTCGAGCCCGAGCCGCTCGGCATCCGAGATGACCTGGCGCGCACCGGCGACGTCCTGGCCGAGCGTCGATGCCGCGGTGCCGCGCTCGCGATAGGCGTCGAGCGTCTTGGGCGGCACGGTGTTGACGGTGTCCTTGCCGATCAGCGTGTCGAGATACAGCGTATCGGGATACTCAGGGTTCTTGGTGCCGGTCGACGCCCACAGCAGCCGCTGGACCTGCGCGCCCTTGGCGGCGAGCGCCTGCCAGCGGGCCGAGGCGATGAACTCTTCGTACCAGGCGTAAGCGAGCTTGGCGTTGGCGATTGCGACCTTGCCCTTGAGCGCCTTGGCTTCGTCACCACCGACACCGGCATCGATCTTGTCGTCGATCTTCGAATCGATCCGGCTGACGAAGAAGCTCGCGACGCTGGCGATCTTGTCGATCGGCTCGCCGCGCGCGGCGCGCTTTTCGAGGCCCTCGACATAGGCTTCGGCGACCGCCTGATAGGCGTTCTGCGAGAAGAGCAAGGTGACGTTGACGTTGATCCCGGCGTCGATCGTCGCGGCGATCGCGGGGACACCGGCAGGGGTGCCGGGGATCTTGATCATCAGGTTCGGGCGGTTGACCGCCTTCCACAATTTCTGCGCCTCGGCGATCGTGCCATCGGTGTCGTTGGCGAGATAGGGCGAGACTTCGAGGCTGACATAGCCGTCCTTGGCGTCGAGCCGGTCGTAAACCGGGCGCAGCGTGTCGGCGGCAGCCTGGATGTCGAGGATCGCGAGATGCTCGTAGCGATCCATCGTCGGGGCATCGGGGTTGGTCTTGTCGTAGGCGGCGAGCTCGGCGTCATAGGCGTCGCCGTGGCCCATCGCCTTTTCGAAAATCGACGGGTTCGAGGTGACGCCGGTCAGCGAATCCTCGTCGACCATCTTCTGCAATCCGCCCTCGGCCAGGAACTTGCGGTCGACGAAGTCGAGCCAAACGGCCTGACCCAGATTTGCGAGATCGTTCAAACGGCCCATCACTGCTTCTCCGTAAATCTGTGTCGTACGCCCGTGTAGCCCTGCATTTGGGCACGCCGGTTACGCGAACAACCCCAAGGGGGTGATTAGTGCCCGTCACCCCGGCGGATGCCGGGGTGACGGGCCGAGGCCGGCTTACTTGGCGGCGTTGACCATCTCGGTCGCGAGCTTGACGGCATGGTCGACGGTGAAGCCGAACTTGTCCTGCAGCTTCGCAATCGGGGCCGAGGCGCCGAAGCTCGACATGGTGATCGTCTTGCCGTGCGTGCCGACATAACGGTCCCAGCCAATCTCGCTGCCCATCTCGATCGCGAGCCGCGCGTTGACCGCCTTTGGCAGGACCGACTCCTTATAGGCCTCGTCCTGGCTCTCGTAGCGATGCCAGCTTGGCAGCGACACGACGCGCGACGCGACGCCCTGCGCGACGAGCTTGTCGTGCGCCTCGAGCGCGAGCGACACTTCCGAGCCGGTCGCGATCAGGATGACCTGCGGGTTCTCGCTATCGGCGAGGACATAGCCGCCCTTCATGAGACCCTCGGCACTCGCATATTTCGACCGATCGATCGTCGGGAGCGCCTGACGCGAGAGGATCAGCGCGGTCGGGTGGTTGGCCGACTGCATCGCCGCCTTCCACGCCCATGCGGTCTCATTGGCATCGGCCGGGCGGATCGTGTCGAGGCCGGGGATCGCGCGGAGCGAAATGACCTGCTCGATCGGCTGGTGCGTCGGGCCGTCTTCGCCGACGCCGATCGAATCGTGCGTGAAGACGTAGGTTGCGCCGAGTTCCATCAGCGCGCCGAGGCGGATCGGCGGGCGCATGTAATCGGAGAAGACCAGGAAGGTCGCCGAGTAGGAGCGCAGATAGGACAGCGCCATGCCGTTGACGACCGCGCCCATGCCATGCTCGCGCACGCCGAAGTGCAGGTTGCGCGCGCCATAGCTGTCGGCCTGGAACGAACCGCCGTTATCGATCAGCGTCTTGGTCGAAGGCGCGAGATCGGCCGAGCCGCCGACCAGCCACGGCACCTTGGCGGCGATCGCGTTCATCACCTTGCCGCCGGCATCGCGCGACGCCATGCCCTTGGCATCGGCATCGAAAGTCGGGATGTCGGCATCCCAGCCCTCGGGGAGCTGGCTGGTGAGCAAGGCGTCGAGTTCCTTCGACAGCTCAGGGTATGCATCGGCATAGCGCGCGCGCATCTCGTCCCAGGCTTCGCGAAGCGGCGTGCCGCGATCGGCGACCGCCTTGTGGAACCCTTCCTTGGCGCCGTCCGGTACCAGGAACTTGGCCTCGGGATCCCAGCCATAAGCCTTCTTGGTGTTGGCGATGTCGTCTAGCGTCATCGCTTCGCCGTGCGCCTTCGCCGTGCCCTGGATCGAGCTACCATAGCCGATGATGCTGTGGACGACGATGAAGGTCGGCTTGTCGTCGCACGCCTTGAAGCTGTCGAGCGCCGCCGCCATCGCCGCGCAATCATTGGCGTCGTTTACGTGGAGCACGTGCCAGCCATAGGCCTCGAAGCGCTTGCCGACGTCCTCGTCGAACGCGAGGTCGGTGCCGCCCTCGATCGAGACGTGGTTCGAATCGTAGACCCAGCACAGGTTCGACAGCTTGAGATGCCCGGCGAGGCTGGCGGCTTCGCTGGCGACGCCCTCCATCATGTCGCCATCGCCCGAGAAGACGTAGACGTCATGGTCGAACAGCTTGAAGCCGTCACGATTGTAGCGCGCGGCAAGCCAACGCTCGGCGATCGCCATGCCGACCGAATTGCCGCAGCCGGCACCAAGCGGACCAGTCGTCGTCTCGACGCCGGTGGTGTGGCGATATTCGGGATGGCCCGGCGTCTTCGAGCCGAGCTGGCGGAACGCCTTGATGTCGTCGAGGCTGACCGCGGGCGCGCCGGACTTCTTGCCGTCGCGGTCGATCTCCTCGACGCCGGCGAGGTGCAGCAGCGCATAGAGCAGCATCGAGGCGTGGCCGACCGACAGCACGAAGCGGTCGCGGTTCGGCCAGTCGGGGGTCGTCGGATCGGTGCGCAGGAACTTGGTCCACAGCGTGTGGCCTACGGGCGCGAGCGCCATCGGGGTGCCGATATGGCCGGACTTGGCGGTCGACACCGCATCCATCGACAGCGTGCGGATCGTGTCGATCTGGAGGCGCTCGGGGCTGCCATCCTCGTGGAGCGCGGTTGCGGGGTTCGCTTGGGTCTGGGTGTCGGCCATGCAGGGGGTCGCCTTTTATTGTGGTCGCTGAACGCTCTCGCGTCGGTCGGGTTGCCCGGGGTTGAAGATAACGCTCGCGCTTTAGTCGCTCGCGCCGCCGCGTTCCAGCCGCGTAACGACTCCGTCGGTCGCGATATAGGCGGCATCGACCTCGACGAGGAACAGACCGTGCCCGAGCGCGCCCGGAATCGCGTCGATCGCCGCGGCGAGCGCGACGTGGTCGATGTCGGCGGGGAAGCGGCAATCGAGGATCGGGTTGCCCTGGTCGCTGGTGAAACCGGCGCGCAGGCTCGGCGCGCCGCCGAGTGCCGCGAGTCGGTCGGCGACGAAGGCTTGCGCGAAGGGCAGCAGTTCGACCGGGATTTTCGCTGCGCCGATCGTGGCGACGCGCTTCGATCCGTCGGCGATGACGATCATCCGGTCGCTCGCCGCGGCGACGACCTTCTCGCGCAGCATCGCACCGCCGGCGCCCTTGATGGCGCTCAGCGCGGCATCGATCTCGTCCGCGCCGTCGATCGTGAGGTCGATCCGGGCGGGCATCGCGATGAGCTGGATGCCGGCCTTGCGGGCGCTCGCTTCGGTGGCGAGGCTGGTAGCGACGGCTGTGACCTGAAGGCCGGCACGGACCTTTTCGCCGAGCGCCGCGATCGCGAAGGCGGCGGTCGAGCCGGTGCCGAGCCCGACGATCATACCGGGGCGGACCTCGGCGACGGCGGCGAGCGCTGCGAGGCGTTTGTCGGAGTCGGTCATGGCGGCACCCCTTAGCCGGTTCGTCGCAAGCTTGTCGAAGGCGCTTCTCGCCTTTTCTCTCCGGATGAACGCGAGACGCCACCGCTCGAGCCTCCCCTCCCTGGAAGGGAGGGGCTGGGGGTGGGTCGGCATAGGGCGGGCGCGGCGTTCGATAACGGGCCGCCCCACCCCTCGATCCCCTCCCTTCCAGGGAGGGGAGGAACCAGAGCCGCGCACTTTCCCCTAGCCCTCGCCCGCACCCCGCGGCAAAGCGCGTTCCCATGATCGAACGAATCCTCGGCATCCTCGCCACCTTCACCATCGGCGTCATCTCGAGCGGGGGCTATCTCGGCATCGCGCTGCTGATGGCGATCGAGTCGGCGTGCATCCCGCTGCCGTCCGAGATCATCATGCCGTTCGCCGGCTATCTCGTGTCGACCGGGCGCTTCGACCTGTTCCTCGCCGCGACCGCCGGCGCGATCGGGTGCAATCTCGGGTCGATCGTCGCGTATGAGATCGGCAAGCGCGGCGGCCGGCCACTCGCCGAGCGCTGGGGCCGCTATGTGCTGGTCGGTCCGGGCGAGCTCGATGCCGCCGATCGCTTCTTCGCGCGGTTCGGCAATATGGCGGTGCTAATCGGGCGGCTGCTGCCGGTGATCCGCTCGTTCATCGCCTTCCCGGCGGGGGTCGCGCGGATGCCGCTGGTGCCGTTCCATATCTACACCTTCCTCGGCTCGTGGCCGTGGTGCTTCGGGCTCGCCTGGGTCGGCATGAAGCTCGGCGACCAGTGGAACAAGAGTCCGGCGATGAAGGCGGCGTTCCACAGCGCGGATGCGGTGATTGCGGTCGTGCTCGTCGCCGCGGTGGCTTTCTACATCTGGCACCGCGTGCGTGGCTTGAAGCGGCCCTGAACCGACACGACATCTTTGGGGACCGCCAGAGCGTAACTTGGCGCGAGGTTGACGCGAATGGCGTTGTATCTGGTCTCAGAGGTGTTTCGATGTTCAAGCCCGTACTGATCACTGCCGGCCTCGCCGGAATCGCGCTCTACGCGCTCGGCGGCGGCGCCGCGCAGGCCGAGCGCGCCGTGCCGATCCCCGTTTCCAAGACCGACGTCACGGCGAGCGGCCCGCAGACCGCGATCTTCGCGGGCGGCTGCTTCTGGGGGATGGAAGCGGTGTTCGAGCATGTGAAGGGCGTGAAGACCGTGACGGCCGGCTATGCCGGCGGAACGCGCGAGACCGCAACCTATGATCAGGTCTCGACCGAGACGACCAAGCACGCCGAAGCGATCCGCGTGGTCTATGATCCTGCCAAGGTCAGCTATGCGACACTGCTCCGCGTCTATTTCTCGGTCGCGCACGACCCGACGCAGCTCAACCGCCAGACGCCCGACAGCGGCTATAGCTATCGCTCGGCGATCTTCCCGCAGAGCGCGGCGCAGCGTGGGGTTGCGCAGGCCTATATCGCGCAGCTCGGCCAGGCGCATGCCTTCGCCAAGCCGATCGTGACCAAGATCGAGAGCGGCAGCTTCTTCCCGGCCGAGGAGTATCACCAGAACTTCTTCGATCGGAACCCGAACCATCCGTACATCGTGACCTTCGACAAGCCGAAGGTGGCGGCGTTCCGCGCCGGGTTCCCGCAGCTGGCGAGCTGATCCTTCTTCTTAAAGCCCCTCCCCTTTCGGGGAGGGGTTTGGGGGTGGGGACGTGCCTCGCAGAGAGCTAGCGCTCGTTACAGCCCCACCCCAACCCCTCCCCTGAAGGGGAGGGGCTCATCCCAAACCCTAGGCCGCGACCTTGAAGCGGAGCAATTTGTCCTCGACCGGGATCAGCGCCTCCGCCCCCGGGCCGACGGCGCGGATGATCTCGGGATGATCGACATCGAGACCGCCGGTCAGCGCGCCGAACGCGGGCAGGATCAGCTTGGTCTCGGTCGCGACGAAGCAGATTCGCGAGACGTTGCGGCCGCGCACGCGCAGCCGGAATTTGGGGTGGAAATGGCCCGACAGTTCGGGCCGCGTCTCGCGGGCGCTCGCCTCGTGGCGCAGCACCAGCCCGTCGACGACGGCCTCGTCGACCACGATCCCGCCGCAATGGTCGACCAGCCCGGCCTCGTGCCCGGCATCGTGATTGCCGGTGATCCAGGTCCACCGCGCCGCCCCGGTCAGTTCGCGGAGCGTCGCCTGCGCCGCGGCGGGCAACCTCTCACAGCCCTTGGGGTCGTGGAAGCTGTCGCCCAGGCACCAGATCTCGCGCGGCTGGAGCGCCTCGACCACCGCGCTCAGATCGGCGAGCGTCGCGATCGAATCGTAGGGCGGCAGCATCTGTCCGCGCCCGGCGAACCAGCTCGCTTTCTCGAAATGCAGGTCGGCGACCAACAGCGCCGCGCGCGCCGGCCAGAAGACCGCGCCGCTGCGCAGGGCCAACAAGGCGTGGCCCCCGAAGCTGAACGGGGCGAACGAATAGGGAACCATGCCCCCGCCTATGTCGCAATCGCGGCAGCCTTGCAACGCTGTCCCGCCCAGCGACAGCGCGCGCCGGTTAAACCGCTTGCGCAAAGGTGTGACGAGCGTAAAGCGCGCCGTCCTCTCCGGCGAGCCATTACCCGCTTATGACCTCTGCCACTGACGTATCCACTGCCCCGCGCCACGCGCCACATCCCGCCCTCGTCGCGCTGACGATCGGCGCGATCGGCGTGGTGTTCGGCGATATCGGCACCAGCCCGCTCTACGCGTTCCGCGAAGCGCTGAGCCTGACCGCCAAGGACGGGCTCGACCCCGGCGAGATCCTCGGCGTGCTGAGCCTTGCCATCTGGTCGCTGATCCTCGTCGTCACCGTCAAATACGTCCTGTTCCTGATGCGCGCCGACAATCAGGGCGAAGGCGGCGTGCTCGCGCTGACCGCGCTCGCCAGGCGCGCACTCGGCAAGCGCTCGCTGATCGCGCTCGTGCTCGGCGCGGCGGGCGCCTCGCTCTTCTATGGCGATGCGATCATCACGCCGGCGCTGTCGGTGCTCTCGGCGGTCGAGGGGTTGAAGACGATCCCCGGCCTCGGCGACATCTTCACCGATTCGGTGATTCTCGGGGTGACGATCGTCATCCTCGTCGGCTTGTTCTTCATCCAGAGCCGCGGCACGGCGAGCGTGTCGAAGCTGTTCGGCCCGGTCTGCATCGTCTGGTTCCTGGCGATCGGCGGGCTCGGGCTGTGGCACATCACCGACGAACCCTCGATCCTGCGCGTCATCTCGCCGCATTACGGCGCGATCTTCCTCGCGACGCACGGCGTGACCGGGCTATTCGTGCTCGGCGCGGTGTTCCTGACCGTCACCGGCGCCGAGGCGCTGACCGCCGACATGGGGCATTTCGGGATCCTGCCGATCCGCATCGGCTGGTTCGTGCTCGTCTTCCCGTGCCTGATCCTCAACTATCTGGGGCAAGGCGCCTATGCGCTGAGCGCGCTCGAGGCTGCCGCCGCGGCGGGCAAGCCGTTTGTCAACCAGGACTGGTTCTTCCTGATGGCGCCCGAGGGCGTCCGCCCATGGCTGATCGGCCTCGCGATGATGGCCACCGTCATCGCCAGCCAGGCGGTGATCACCGGGGCGTACTCGCTGACGCAGCAGGCGATCCAGCTCGGCCTGCTCCCGCGCCTGCGCATCCGCCAGACCTCGGCGACGCAGGCCGGGCAGATCTACCTCCCCTCGATCAACTGGCTGCTGCTGGTCGGCGTGCTGGTGCTGGTGATCCAGTTCCGCACGTCCTCCGCCATGGCCGCGGCGTACGGCATCGCGGTGACGGGGACGATGGTGGTAACGACGCTGCTCGCCTACATCGTCGTGCGGCATCGCTGGAACTGGGGGCGGCCGCTTGCGCTCGCCGTCATCCTGCCGTTCCTGACGCTCGACCTGATCTTCTTCGGCGCGAACATTCTCCGGGTGATCGAGGGCGGCTGGGTGCCGCTGGTCGTCGCCGCGGTGATCGGGCTCGTCATCTACACCTGGAACCGAGGGCGCGGGATCGTCCGCGCATTCGAGCTGCGCCAGAGCGTCCCGCTCGCCGACCTCGCCGCAGCGCTCGCCAAGCGCCCGCCCGAGCGGGTCGAGGGGACCGCGGTGTTCCTCACCGCCAACCCCGACAGCGCGCCGGGCGCGCTGCTCCACAACCTCAAGCACAACAAGGTGCTGCACGAGAAGAACCTGATCTGCAGCATCCGCACCGCCGACCGCCCCTCGGTCGAGCAGGACGAGCGCGCCGAGATCCGCCCGGTCGACGCCAATTTCACGATCATCGTGCTGACCTATGGCTTCATGGAATCGCCCGACGTGCCGCGCGACCTCGGGCTCGAGGCGGTCAGCCACAAGAAGACGCTCAACCCCGCCAAGACGAGCTATTTCATCGGGCGCAACACGATCAAGCCCGCCGCCGACCAGGGCATGCCGATGTGGCAGGACCGGATCTTCATGTTCCTGCAGCGCAATGCGAGCGACCCGACCGACTTCCTGAAGATCCCGCCGGGCAAGGTGCTGGAGCTTGGCGAACAGGTCACGGTTTAAGCGCGCGAGCGCTGCGCCGGGGCGCGGAAGGTCACACGAAAGTCACACCATCGGCGGGTCGGGCGCTGCCGCGTGGACGACCAATAAGCCTCATATGCATCATCCCCTCCGGCGAACGCGACGCGGTCGACACGGCCACGCGAGCCTCGCAAACGCGCGGCGTGTAGGACAGCGGTTTTGTAGCGGGACGACTAGCGCTTGCCGATTGGCGCGCGCCGGCGGGTCCCCGCCGCGCTACCCCGCATAGGCCTTGACCAGGTCGAACAGATAATCCCGCCCGTCGTACAGCGCCTTCACGTTGATCCGCTCGTTGAGCCCGTGCGCGTGGTTGAGGTCGCTCGTCATGAAGATGCCGGGCACGCCGTAGACCGGGATGCCGATGCTTTCGAGGAAGATGCCGTCGGTCGCGCCGGTCGACATCAAGGGCAGGATCGTCATGCCGGGGAAATGCTTGTTAGCCACCGCCTGCGCCGGGCCCATCACCTTGGGGTCGAGCGTCGGCGGGACCGCGACCGGGCGGATCGGCGCGTTGGCGCTGACCTTCACCGCAGGCCCGGCGAGCGCCTGGAGCTTGGCGAGCGTGCCGTCGACGCTCTCGCCCGGGAAGATGCGGCAGTTGATGTTGGCGGTCGCGCGCTGTGGCAGCGCGTTCTCGGCGTGGCCGGCGGCCAGCAAGGTCGCGACGCAGGTCGTGCGCAGCGTCGAGTGGAAGGTCTTGTCGGTGCTGACGATCTTGTCGGCGGCGGCGTCGGTCGGGTTGGCGAGCAGCTTGGTGATCGCGGCGCGCATCGGCGCGGGTTGCGTCGCCGCGCTGCCCTTGAAGAAAGCGCGCGTCGTGTCGGTGAAGCGGATCGGGAATTCGTAAGCACGGATCGCCTCGACCGCGTCGGCGAGCTGGTAGATCGCATTGTCGGGGACGGGTTGCGAGCTGTGGCCGCCCGGGTTGGTGGCGAGCAGCGTGAAGTTTTGCGACGCCTTCTCGCCGACCTGCATGAACAGAGCGAGCCGCTTGCCCTGCTCGTCCATGAAGCCGCCGCCGCCTTCGTTGAGGCCGAATTCGGCGGCGATCAGCTCGGGCTTGTTCTTGGCGAGCCACTGCGCGCCGTTGAAGGCGAAGGTGGTTTCTTCGCCGCAAGTGAGCGCGAGCTTGATCGTGCGCTTGGGCTTGTACCCCTCTTGTTTGAAGCGGATCAGGCTGTCGGCCCAGATCGCCGCCATCGCCTTGTCGTCGGTGGTGCCGCGCGCGTAATAATAACCGCCCTCCTCGATCAGCGTGAACGGGTCGCGCGTCCAATCCTCGCGCTTGGCCTCGACCACGTCGAGATGCGCGAGCAGCAGCATCGGCTTGAGCCCGGCGTCGCTTCCTTTGAGGATCGCGACGAGGCCGCCTTCCTTGGGACGATCGGGGACCGCGAAAGCGGTGAGATCGGCATCGGCGAAGCCCGCCGCCTTGAGCCGTGCGCCGATCTGCGCGGCGGCGATGGTGCAGCTGCCCGCAGACAGCGTCGTGTTGGTCTCGACCAGTTCCTTGTAGAGGCCGAAATAGGCCTTCTGGTCGGGGCGGTCCTGCGCGGCGGCGGTGCCGGCGAGCGCGGTGGTGGCGAGCAAGGTGGTGGCGAGGATCTTTGTGACGCGTGCGAACATGGACAGCCCCCTGTGGTTGGCACGAGGCTAGCGCCGTATTGGGGGAACGCAACGGGGGAACCAGTCCACAAGCCCCTCCCCTTCTGGGTTGCGGTGGGGACGGCATCGACGCCGCTCACTGCGAGACACTGCCCCACCCCCATCCCCTCCCCTGCAGGGGAGGGGCGCACAGAGGTCAGCGCGGGTCGGGCGTGGGCTGAGCGAGTCGCAGTTCGCGATTGGCGAAATCGATGCGCACGCGCCCGAACAGCCGCATCGCGTCCATCCCGAGCAGCAGCGCGGGGCGATCGTGCAGCCCGAGCCGGGCGAAGGGCGGCGCGTCCGAGAAAGCGACGGGGAGGTCCTTGAAGCCGATCGCGGCGACGTGGATCTGGTCGACCAGCCGGAAATCGGCCTGCAGCACGCCGCCGGTGACGCTGAGCAGGCTGATCGGCTGCATCTGCTGCGCATCGCTGCGGACCAGGCGCAACAAGGCGAGATTGCCCATGCTGATCACCGCGCCGGTGTCGATCACCACGCGGATCTTGCGCCCGCGATAGTCGGCGTCGGTCACGACGAGCTGGCCGAACAGGTTGCGCGCACGGATCACGATATCGTCGGGGCCGAAGCGCTCGGTGCGGGTGCGCTTGACCGAGGGGGTGACGGTCATCGTGCGGGTCGCGAAGTCGATCGTCACGGCATGGCCCTGCAACGTGTCGATCCCGACGAGCCCGGCGGCGCCGAGGTTGCCGGCCTGCAGCGCGGGCGCCTCGATCCGGCTGCCGGTCAGCCGCGCGCCGGCGCGCGGCGAGCCGACGATGATCTCGGGGACGACATAGGTGCCGACATTGCTCGACCCCGACATCGCGGTCACGCGGACGCGCGAGCCGACCGCGAGACCAAGCGTGGTCGCCAGTTCGTGCGAGATAACGGTGCGCTCGGCGCCGGTGTCGACGACGAAGCGATAGGGACCGGCCGGACCGATCGTCACCGGCACCGTCATGCGCGTGCCGTCGTCGGTGAAAGCGAGCTGGTCGAGCGGTGTTTGCTGCGGATCATGCTGCGCAACATCGGGAGTTGCGATCGGCCCCGGCACGGGCCCTGCTTGTACAGGCGTCGCCAGCCCGAGGAACGGCACGAGCAGGAAAAGCGCCGAGGTCATCTGTACAAATTACGCCCGTTGCGGACTTTCCACAAGCGGTGCGCCATCGAGCCGCATAGCCTCTGCCGCGAGCACTTCAGCCTCGACCAGCAGCGCGTCGTCGGACCCGCCGGTGGCGACGCGCTCGCGCCCGATCAGCGTCAGCACCGGCACCGCGAGTGGGGAAATCCGGTCGAGCGTGACGTGCAGCATCGTGTCGACCGCGCGATCGAGCAGGTCGGCGAGACGGCCGACATCGGTCATCCGCGCGCGCGCATCTTCCCACGCCGCCTCGAGCAGCAGATGGCCCGGTTCGTACTTGCGCAGCACGTCGTAGATCAGGTCGGTCGAGAAAGTGACCTGCTTGCCGGTCTTGCGCTTGCCAGGGTGCTGGCGCTCGACGAGGCCGCCGATCACCGCGACTTCGCGGAAGGCACGCTTGAGCAGCGCCGAGCTCTGCACCCAGTCGACGAATTCGTCTTCGAGGATATCGGGCGAGAAGAGCGCTTGCGGATCGGTGATCGGTTCGAGCCCGTAGCAGGCGAGCGCATAGTCGTTCGAGACGAAGCCGAGCGGCTTGAGCCCGAGCGTCTCCATCCGGCGCGTGACGAGCATGCCGAGCGACTGGTGCGCATTCCAGCCTTCGAAGCTGTAGGCGACCATATAGTGGCGGCCTTCTCGCGGGAACGTCTCCACGAGCAACTGCCCGGGGCTGGGCAGCCGCGAGCGGAGCGCCTGCATTTCCAGCCAGTCGCGCACGTCGGCGGGGAAGCGCGGCCATTCGGCAGGCGTGGCGAGGAAGCCGCGGACACGCTGTGCGAGGTTGGTCGACATCGCCATGCGGGCGCCGCCATAGGTCGGGATCCGCGCCGGACGGGCGGTGGCGCGGACGAGCAGATCCTCGGTGTCGAGGTGCATCACCTCGAGGCTCATGCCGGCGAAGAAGAAGGTATCGCCTGGGCTGAGCGTCGCGGCGAACCCTTCCTCGACCTTGCCGAGACTGCGGCCGTTCTTGAAGCGGACGGTGAGCATCGTCGCCTCGACGATGATCCCGGCGTTGAGGCGATGCTGCGCAACAAATTTGGGGTGGCTGACGCGCCACATTCCGTCGGCATCCTGCGTCAGCCGCTTGAACTTGTCATAGGCTTTCAACGCGTAGCCGCCGTCGCGAATGAAGCCGAGCACGCGGCTGAAGGTCGTGTCAGTCAGCGCGGAATAGGGCAAGGCAGAGCGGATTTCGCTAAGCAATTCGGCTTCGTCGAACGGCGCGGCGCAGGCGCACGCCATGATATGCTGCGCGAGCACGTCGAGTCCGCCCTGGCGGAAGATGTCGGGGTCGAGCTCGCCCGCCTCGACCGCGTCGAGCGCGGCGCGCGCCTCGAGATATTCGAAGCGGTTGCCGGGGACGAGCACCGCTTCCGACGCCTCGTCCATGCGGTGATTGCTGCGGCCGATCCGCTGCAGCAAACGCGACGATCCCTTGGGCGCGCCCATCTGGATGACGCAGTCGACGTCGCCCCAGTCGACCCCAAGATCGAGGCTGGCGGTGGCGACGAGCCCGCGCAATTTGCCGTCGGCCATCGCGCCTTCGACTTTTCGCCGCGCTTCGAGACTGAGCGAGCCGTGGTGGATGCCGATCGGCAGGCTCATCGCGTTGACCTTCCACAGATCCTGGAAGATCAGCTCGGCGAGGCTGCGCGTGTTGCAGAAGACGATCGAGGTCTTGTGCGTCTCGATCTCGGCCATCACCTGCTCGGCGGCGTAGCGGCCCGAATGGCCCGACCAGGGGACGCGGCCCTGCGGCAGCAGGATCGCGATATTGGCGGGAACGCCGGGTTCCCCCTGGACGAGATCGACCGTGTCGATGTCGCCATCGGGCGCGAGCCAGGCGCGATAGCCGTCGGCGTCCGCCACCGTCGCCGAGAGTGCAACGCGGCGCAGATCAGGGGCGAGGCGTTGCAGGCGCCCCATGCACAAGGACAGCAGGTCGCCGCGCTTGCCGGTGGCAAAGGCGTGGACTTCGTCGACGACGATCGTCCTGAGGTTTTCGAAGATCAGCCCGCTGTCGGGGTAGCTGAGCAGCAGGCTGAGCGATTCGGGGGTGGTGAGCAGGATCTGCGGCGGCTTGATCCGCTGGCGCGCCTTGCGGTCCGACGGCGTGTCACCGGTGCGCGTCTCGACGCGGATGTCGAGGCCCATCTCGGCGATCGGGGTGAGCAGGTTACGCTGGACGTCGACCGCGAGCGCCTTGAGCGGCGAGACGTAGAGCGTGTGAAGGCCTTGTGTCGGACGCTCGATCAGTTCGCTGAGTGTCGGGAGAAACCCCGCCAGCGTCTTGCCCGCGCCGGTGCTCGCGACGAGCAGGCCGTGATGCCCGGCGCGCGCGACGTCGAGCATATCGAGCTGGTGCGCACGCGGCGCCCAGCCCTTGGCAGCGAACCAGTCGGTGATCGGGGCGGGAAGGTCGGATACGCTCACCCCCCCGATATGGGGTGCGCAAAGCGGCAATGACCACCCCTTCGCGTCCGCACCTTAGCGAATTGCGCGATACTCGCTGTAGCTCGTGCTGGTTTGCATCGTGCCGGCCTTGCCCATCATCGCGCCTGTAAGCGCGCTGGTCGCATCCGACGGCACGGCGATGCCGTCGCCGAGCAGACGATAGCGCTGGTCGGCCACGATGCTGCGCAGCGAGGCGACCAGCATGACGCTGAAGCTCTTGTTCGACGTCATCCGTACGCGCTCGACGAACGGCACCGCGCCGCTGGTGTTCACCAAAGCCTCGACCTGCGTATCGGCCGACGCATCGTGCGAGCCGATCTTGAACGTGCCCGCGGGCAGCCGGGCAAAGCGGTACAGCACGCCGCCGCCAGCGTCGGTGCGGGTCGCCGGACTGCCGAACCACTCCGCCAGTTCCGCGTAGGACGGGATCGGCCCGTGATTGGCCTTGCGCGACTTGGCGATTTCCTTGGGTGTAGGCGCGCGGCCGTCGATGCTGATCAAGGACCAGCGCTCGGTAGGCGCGCGGCTGGGGTCGAACTGCTCGACATAGGTCGTGCGCGGGGCGCCGGTCCGCTCGAACGCCAGCGTGCGACGAAAGGCATGGCGCGCGGTCGGCGTGGCGCGGGCGCTCGTGACAATCTTGGTTTGTAGCGCGTCGGCATGGGCGGCCGAGCCCGGTGCGGCGATCGCCAGCGCGATCAGCGCGAGGCCGAACATCCTGCCGTGGCGGGTCGGCGGGGCGGAGGGTGAGGATGCGCAGGTCATGCTGCATCGTTCTTACAGCAATGGGGCCAATCCAAGGCGCACCCAAATCCCTCAGCCTGTGGGAGAGGGAGATTTGGAACTCAAACGCGTCCCACCCATATAGTCACTGATGGCAAAGCTCGGCGACTGGATCGATCCCCACCCGCACGGGATCTACGTGAAGCCCGCCGACGTGTGGATCGATCCGTCGCGCCCCTCCCCCGTCGCGCTCGTCACGCACGGCCATGCCGACCATGCGCGTGGCGGCCATGAAGCCGTTTGGGCGACGCCCGAGACGCTCGCAATCATGGACGCGCGCTATGGGCCGCAACCCGGCAACGCCGTCGCGTATGGCGACAGCCACACCTTCGGCGACGTCAAGGCGACCTTCGTTCCCGCCGGCCATGTGCTCGGCTCGGCGCAGATCCTGCTCGAATATCGCGGCGAGCGCGTCGTCGTGTCGGGCGACTACAAGCGCCGCGCCGACCCGACCTGCGCCCGCTTCGAGCCGATCAAATGCGACGTGTTCATCACCGAGGCGACCTTCGGCCTGCCCGTCTTCCGCCATCCTGAAACCGGCGACGAGATCGACAAATTGACAGCCGCGCTCCACGCCAACCCGGAGCGCTGCGTCCTCGTTGGCGCCTATGCGCTCGGCAAGGCGCAGCGCGTGATCGCCGAATTGCGCGCGCGCGGGCATGATGCGCCGATCTATATCCACGGTGCGCTCGAGAAACTGTGCGCCTTGTACCAGGCGCACGGCGTCGATCTCGGCGAATTGCGCCCCGCGACCGTTGCGAACAAGGCCGAGATGATGGGGCATGTCGTGATCGCGCCACCCGGCGCGATGGCCGATCGCTGGTCGCGCCGCCTGCCCGATCCGATCACCGCCATGGCATCGGGCTGGATGCGGGTGCGCCAGCGCGCGGTGCAGCGCGGGATCGAGCTGCCGCTGATCCTGTCCGACCATGCCGATTGGGACGAGCTGACCGACACGCTGACCGAGATCGCGCCCAAGGAAGTGTGGGTGACGCATGGCCGCGAGGATGCGCTCGTCCATTGGTGCCAGACCCGCCAGATCAAGGCCCGCGCGCTCGCGCTGTCGGGCTATGAGGATGAGGACGACTGACGACTGTTGCTGCCGGTCCATCCCCCCCTCCGTTCGCCCTGAGCCCGTCGAAGGGCTGCTCTTCTCGGCAACGGTGGCAAGAAGAACAGTGCTTCGACAAGCTCAGCACGAACGGTGGTGGGGGGTAGCGGCACATCCCAAGGTGATGACTCTGGGCGATGCCGAGCTCGCGAAGACCCTGCGGCGCGTGAACAATCAGAGCTTCAGGCGTCCGCCCGCGCTGGCTGTCATGCGCCTGGTGCGTGATAGCGCGATCGGCCTGCGCGGTCGCGGGCAGCGCCGGCCTCAGCTGCAACGTTGCTTACGCGCCGGAGTGATGGCCTTGTGCCTTCTCGATTTGCTCGTGCCAGTAGGAAATCGGCCTGCGAAGCTCTGCCGGCGGCCTCGCCCAAGGTCCTTAGGAATAGGCTAATTTTCGTAGTCGAGCAGGCTGCGCCTCCGTGTCGTCACGTAAGTGAAATTATTGCTTCACAGATATGCCGCAAATGTGTCATCATTCTGTAACAGACCAACTAGGAGACAGATTATGACCCTGAAATTCGCTATCACCATCCTTGTCGCGGCTGCGGCCGTTGCCCCGGCCGCTGCAACGCCGGCACGCGATCCCGCTGCCGCGGTGCGTTCGCTCGAAACCGAATCGATGATTTCGCCGCGTGATGGCGGCGTCGCGATCGAGCTCGCCGGCGCCTATCAGCGCACGGGCCGCATCGCCGATGCCAATACCGCACTGCGTCGCGCGCTCACGCTCGACAATGCGATGCTCGAAACGCCGACCGGCGATGCCGTCTGGTCGCACCAGGTCGCCAAGCGCGCGCTCGCCGGAACGGTGACGCTGACTTCGCGCTGACCCCGTGCCGGCCCGACTTCGGTCGGGCCGGTTCACGCTCTCAGGCGCCCTCGAGCGCCCGCGCCCGCCGGCGCTGCACCGACGATCCGATGCCGAGCGCCTCGCGATATTTCGCGACTGTGCGCCGCGCGATGTCGAACCCCTTGGCGTTGAGCAGTTCGACCAACGTGTCGTCCGACAGGATCTTGTCGCCCTCGCCCGCGATCAGCGCCTTGATCGCCGATTTCACAGCCTGTGCCGACACCGCCTCGCCGCCTTCGGACGACTGGATCGCCGAGGTGAAGAAATATTTGAGCTCGTAGAGCCCGCGGGCGCACGACAGATATTTGTTGCTGGTGACACGCGACACCGTCGATTCGTGCATCTCGATCGCGTCGGCGACCTGGCGCAGCGTCATCGGCTTCAGCTGCGCGACGCCATGGAGGAAGAAGCCTTCCTGCTGCTTCACGATCTCGGCGGCGACCTTGATGATCGTGCGCTGCCGCTGGTCGAGCGCCTTGACCAGCCAGTTCGCGCTGGCGAGCATCTCGCCGAGCCACGCCTTGCTCGCCTTGTCGCCGCGCGCACTCGACAGCTCGGTATAGTAGCTCCGGTTGACCAGCACGCGCGGCAGCGTGGCGGCGTTGATCTCGATGCCCCAGCCATCCTTGCGTTGCGCGACGAACAGATCGGGCACCACCGCCTGCGCCGGCTCGCCGCCGAAACGGCAGCCGGGCTTGGGATCGTAATTGCGCAGCTCACGGATCATGTCGGCCAGATCCTCGTCGTCGACGTCGCATAGCCGACGCAGCCGCGACAGGTCGCCGCGCGCGACGAGATCGAGATTGTCGATCAGCCGCGCCATGCACGGATCGTAGCGATCGGCCTCCTTCGCCTGCAGCGCGAGGCATTCGGCCAGATCGCGTGCGCCGACGCCGGTCGGCTCGAAGGTCTGGATGATCGCCAGCACCTGCTCGACGCGCACCAGCGGCACGCCGAGCCGCGTCGCGATGTCGAGCAAGGAGGCGGTGAGATAGCCGCATTCGTCGATCTGATCGATCAGGTGCGCGGCGATGAACAGGTCCGCGCCGTCGACCGCGGTGCCAGCCTGCGCGAGCAGATGATCCGACAGGCTGGTGGCGGTGTCGGCGAACGAATCGAAGTCGGGGCCGTCCTCGCCGAGGCCACCGCCGCTCGCGGTGCCGTTGAGGCCGAGCGAGCCGTCCATCCCCACCGCCCCGCTCTGATCGGCCGGGCTGTCGTGGTGGAAGCTCTCCGCGGTGAAATCGACGTCGAGCGACGCCTCGCCGCCGTCGCCGCCGCTGACGAGCAGTTCGTCGGCGGTCGCGGGCTCGTCGCGGATCGGCGTGTCGGCCTCGCGCTCCTGCGTCGGGCCGTCATCGTCGGCGGCGCTCGCCTCGAGGAGCGGGTTGCGCTCGATCTCCTCGGCGAGGAAGCCCTCGACCTCGAGGTTCGACAGCGCCAGCAAGCGAATCGCCTGCTGGAGCTGCGGGGTCATCACCAGCGATTGCGACTGGCGCAGGTCGAGGCGCGGGGCGAGGCTCACGAATACGTCGCCCCGGCGCAGGCCGGGGCCGCTACGTTTGACGCTCCCGCTCCGCCAGACAATCCAGCGGCCCCGGCCTGCGCCGGGGCGACGAAGGGGGTGGCATCCGCCATGATCAGAGCGAGAAGCCCTCGCCGAGATACAGCCGCCGCACATTGGCATCGGCGACCAGTTCCTCGGGCGAGCCGGTGAACAGCACGCGACCGTCGTAGATGATGTACGCACGGTCGACGATCTCGAGCGTCTCGCGGACGTTGTGATCGGTGATCAGCACGCCGATGCCGCGCTTCTTGAGCTCGCAGATCAGGTCGCGAATGTCGGCGATCGACAGCGGGTCGATCCCGGCAAAGGGCTCGTCGAGCAGCATGATCGACGGATCGGCGGCGAGCGCGCGCGCGATCTCGGCGCGGCGACGCTCGCCGCCCGACAGCGCCATCGCCGGCGAATCGCGCAGACGCGTCAGGCCGAATTCCTCGAGCAGCGTGTCGAGCCGGATCTTGCGCTGCGCCTTGTCGGGCACGGCGAGTTCGAGCACGCTGAGGATGTTCTGCTCGATCGTCATGCCGCGGAAGATCGAGGTTTCCTGCGGCAGATAGCCGAGGCCAAGGATCGCGCGGCGATACATGGGCAGGCCGGTAATGTCGGCGCCGTCGAGCATGATGCGACCCGAATCGGGCTTCACCAGCCCCATCACCGAATAGAAGCAGGTCGTCTTGCCCGCGCCGTTGGGGCCGAGCAGCCCGACCACCTCGCCCTTGGCGACCGAGACCGAAACGTCGGTCAGCACGCTGCGCTTGTCGTACGACTTGGCGATCGAGATGACCGACAGGCCATCGGTCACCGGCGCCTCGGCGATCGGCGGCGCGCTGTCGAGGGTGAGGGTGTCGCTCATACGGGTCCGTGCTCGCAGTTTGGGGTTACCGAAACGTTACCGCACGGCATCTGGCAGGCTTTGTGCATGCCATACGCGAAACGACCGAGTCGTGAAAGCCGCGGGCGTCCAACTGCCCCGCCCGCCGGTCAGTTGCGCTTGGGAACCGAGAAGGTGCCGCTGACGCGTCCGCCGCTGCTCGTGGTCGTGCCCGCCTTGCCGCCACCGCCGCCGACCGACGACCCGTCGATCACGGCGCGCCCGGTGTCGAGGTTGATCGTCAGGCGCCCGCCATTGACGGTATTGCCCGCCTGGATCAGCGTCACCGCGCCGAGCATCGTCACGACGCGCTTGTTGAGATCGTAGACCGCGAAGTTGCTGCGCGCGGTCTGGTCCGGCCGCGTCACGGTGACGCCGCCCGAGGCGTCGAGCCGCGAGACCTGCGGGCTGCCGTCGACGACCTGGCCGGTATAAGCGACCGTCATCCGCGCGGCGTTGAGCGTCATCTCGGTCTGCTTCACCACCACGCTGCCCGACAGCAAGGCGCGGTTGGCCTTGTCCTGCAATTCGATGTGATCGGCGCTGAAGTTGATCGGCGCGGTCGAATTGTGCGCGGTCTGCGCGACCGCCGGCCCCGAAAAGGCCAAGGAGAGGGCGAGAAAGGCGGGAAGGCGCTGCATGCCGCTTATCTCGTCTTTCGCGGAACGATCCGCAAGCGCGCATTGCCGTCGAGCCGCACGATATGATTTTCCAGATCGGCGTTGAGCTGGTTTCCGCTGAAAGTGCCCTGCGGCACGCTCCCGGTCACCGCGCCGCCGCTCTTGAGCGTCTTGGTCTTGAGGTCGAGCGTCGAATCCTGCGTTACGAGATGATAGCCGCCACTGCTGTCGACGCGCACCGGGCCGTCGACGGTGACCTGCTGCTTGTCCATGTCGTAATGGCCGTGCTGCGCGACGATGTTTGCCGGGCCATCCTTGAGGCCGATCTCGGCGGTCAGCTTCTCGAGCTTGACGATCGGTTCGGCCGAACTCTTCTGGACGGCGGAGCCCGCGGTCAGCGCGAACGGCTGGCCCTTGTCGTCCTCGCCCTTGTAGCTCGCCGACTGGACGCGCAGCCGCTCCTTGGCGACTTCGACCTTCTTCTTGTCGAGCAGGAAGCTGACGTCGCCGCCGGCATAGAGTGGCAGCACCACGACGAACGCGGCGAGCACGCCGATCAGCACCGGCAGCACGACGCGCAGCAGCGCGACCACGCGATCATGGCTGCTGCCGGGCGCAGCCCAGACATGGCGCGCGTTGCGGATCGCGCGTGCGTCAGACATCGGGATGGCTCCCGGCGGCGGATCGGGCGTCACATGTGCGCAAAGATATCGACTTCCGGCCAGCCTGCGATGTCGAGCTCGGCGCGCCACGGCAGGAACTGGAAGCAGGCCTGCGCCAGCTCGGTGCGGCCTTCGCGCGCGAGGCGACGGTCGAGCTCTTCGCGCATCGCGTGGAGATAGCGCACGTCGGAGGCCGCATAGTCCTTCTGCGCGTCGCTGAGCACAGGACCACCCCAGTCCGACGATTGCTGCGCCTTCGAAATGTCCTGTCCGAGCAGTTCGCGCACCAATTCCTTGAGGCCGTGGCGATCGGTGTAGGTGCGCACCAGCCGCGAGGCGATCTTGGTGCAGTAGACCGGGGTCGCGGTCACTTCGAGATAATGGCTGATCGCGGCGAGATCGAAGCGCGCGAAGTGGAACAGCTTCACGCGCGCCGGATCGGCGAGCAAGGCGCGCAGATTGGGCGCGGCATAATCGCTGTCGGGCGAGAAGCGCACGAGATGCTCGTCGGGCCCGCCGTCGGACAGTTGCACCAGGCACAGCCGGTCGCGCGGTGTGATCAGGCCCATCGTCTCGGTATCGACCGCAATGTCGGCGCCGGGCGCGAACAGGTCGGCGGGGATGTCTTCTTCGTAGAGATGCACGGTCATCGCCCGCCCCTAGCGACGAATGCCGCCGGGCTCAATGGCGCCTTTACAGGGCAGGTGCCGCCGCGGTCAGATGATCGTACAGAATCATGCTGCCGATGACGATCAGCGCCACGCCGCCGAGCACCTCGGCATAGCGGCCGAGATAGGGGCCGGCATGCTTGCCGATCAGCACCCCGGCGGTCGCGACCACCGTCGTCACGCCGCCGATGATCAGGCAGGCGAGCAGGATGTTGACGTGCATGAAGGCCAGACTGACGCCGACCGCGGTCGCATCGATGCTGGTGGCGAGCGCGGTGAGCACGAGCCGACCGACCCCGCCCTTCGCCGCCGGCACCGCATCCGCGCTCGGATCGGCGGTCTTGGACGCCTGCCACAGCATGTTGAGCCCGACGCCGCCGAGCAACACGAAAGCGACCCAATGATCGACCTGTGCGATCCAGCTGGCGAGGGCGAGCCCGACCGCCCAGCCGATGGCCGGCGTCACCGCCTCGAACACGCCGAACACCACACCGACGCGCAGCGCATCGCGGAAGCGATTCGATTGGCCATCGGCGCCCTTGCCGACCGCCGCTGCAAACGCATCAACCGACAGGCTGAGCCCCAGCCCGCTTAGTGTCACGATTCCCGTCATGTGCTGACTTCCCGAGGCCGCTACCGAAACGACCGGATCCACCGCTGGCCCTAAGTGCGGTGTCCTGTCGTTGGTCTGGCCGGGCGTGCACTCCAGTGCTGCTGCCATCGCCACGAACCGACCGAATACGGCGATTCGACTATGTTGACGAAGGCCCCGCTCGAAGCGGGTGGCTACTCCCCAAAAGAGGGCCGAAAGATAGGCTCTCGGGGTGCCCCGGTCAATCCGCGGCCCGCCCTCGCGCCCGCCGCGCCCGTCCCCGCGCGACGAGATTGAGAGTCTCGACCACGCCCGAGAACGCCATCGCGGCATAGACATAGCCCTTGGGCACATGCACCCCGAAGCCGTCCGCGATCAGCACTGCGCCGATCATCAGCAGGAAGCTGAGCGCAAGCATCACCACGCTCGGATTGCGCTCGATGAAGTTGGCGAGCGGCGTGGCGGCGAGCAGCATCACGCCGACCGCGACGATGACCGCGACGATCATTACCGGCAGATCGTCGGTCATGCCAATCGCGGTCAGGATCGAATCGATCGAGAAGACCATGTCGAGCAGCAGGATCTGGACGATCGCCGCACCGAACGACAGGACAGCCGACGGCGTCTTGTCTGCAACGTCGTGCGGATCCTGCGAATCGATCGTGTGGTGGATCTCGGTCGTCGCCTTCCAGAGCAGGAAGATCCCCCCGGCGATGAGGATCAGGTCGCGCACCGAGAAGGCGGTTTCGAAGGTTGGGACGCCATGCTGGTCGGGCGCGCCGCTCAGGCCGAGGTCGAACACCGGCTCGACCAGACCGGCGATCCAGGCGATGACCGACAGCAGCCCCAGTCGCAGCACCAGCGCGAGACCGATGCCGACTCGCCGCACCTTCTCGCGCTGCTCGGGCGGAAGCTTGTTCGACAGCACCGAAATGAACACGAGATTGTCGATCCCGAGCACCACCTCCATCACGATCAACGTGGCGAGGGCCGCCCAGGCAGCGGGGTCGGACAGGAGCGCAGCGATCGACATGGGGGCGAGTCTGTGCCGTGCTTGCAACAATCGCGCAAGAACCGTGCGATCCGTGCCGCATTTTGGACGAATTCATTCGCAGCCTTCGGAAATTTAGGCTAATGCGATTCGGTGGCACGATTGGGTTGGTCACAAAACCCTGCGTCTTTCGTCCGACGCAACGGTTGCGATAACGATGTCGGACGAACCGGGAAGACGAACAGGGCATGAGTTTCGATAAAGGACGCCGCGGCGATCGTGGCGGGCGCGGGCGCGACAAGCGCGACGGTTTCGGCGATAGCGGCGGCTTCGACGGCGGCTTCGGCGGCGGTGGCGATCGTTTCGGCGGCGGCGGTGATCGTTTCGGTGGCGGCGGTGATCGCTTCGGCGGTGGCGGCGGCGATCGCTTCGGCGGCGGCGGCGGCGGCGGCGGTGGTTTCCGCAGCGGCGGTGGCGGCGGCTTCGGCGGTGGTGGCGCAGGCGGCGGTGGCCGTGGCATGCCCCCGCAGGTTGTCGGTGAAGGCACTGGCGTCGTAAAATTCTTCAACGGGCAGAAGGGCTTCGGCTTCGTCGTGCGCGATGATGGCGGCGAGGACGTGTTCGTGCACATCTCGGCTGTCGAGCAGGCCGGCCTGACCGGTCTCGCCGAGGGCCAGCCGCTCGGCTTCACCCTCGTCGACCGCGGTGGCCGCATTTCGGCGACCGACCTCAAGATCGACGGCGAGCCGATGGCCGTCACCGACCGCGGTCCGCCGCGCGAGCGTGACGCTGCTCCGGGTGGCCCGCGTGGCGCCGCTCCTGGTGGTGCGCCGCAGCGTCAGCTGACCGGCGAGAAGGCAACCGGCACGGTCAAGTTCTTCAACGCGATGAAGGGCTTCGGCTTCATTCAGCGCGACGACGGGCAGCCCGATGCATTCGTGCACATCTCGGCCGTCGAGCGTGGTGGCATGACCTCGCTCAACGAGGGCGACCGGCTCGAGTTCGAACTCGAAGTCGATCGTCGCGGCAAGATGGCAGCGGTGAACCTGACCTCGATCGCCTAACTTCTTCGTCTGACGCTTTCGTCGGACGCATAACAGATCAACCCGGTGGGCCTTTAGGCCTGCCGGGTTTTTCTTTGTGTGCGCTGCGTCGGGAAGCCCCTACCTTTCCCTTCCCTGGCGCAGGCCGGGGCCCAGCCGCGCCGTCGGGCGCTGTCTGGGCGTGAACCGCTCAACGACCCGACCACGCCTGGGCCCCGGCCTGCGCCGGGGAAGGGAACAGAAGGACCTCCGATGCGCCTAGCCCTTGCCGCGATCGCCCTAACCCTTGCCGCCCCCGCGCTCGCCGCCCCCGGTCCGAAGGTCGCCGCAGCCAGCTTCGCCCAACTCAACACGCCGCTTCCGCTGCCGTACACCGAGACCGCCAACGCCAAGGCAGAGATCGCCGCCGCGCGGGCGCGCGCCAAGGCGCAGCACAAATTGCTGCTGATCGATCTTGGCGGGAACTGGTGCCTCGATTGTCGCTTGCTCGCGGGCACGATGGAACTACCGGGCCTGCGCGAATTCCTCGCCAGGAAGTACGAGATCGTCACGGTCGATGTCGGCCGCTTCGACAAGAATCTCGATGTGGCCGCAAAATATGGCCTCAAGGACCATTTCGGCGGCGGCGTGCCGAGCGTGCTGATCGTCGATCCCAAGACCGACACGCTGAAAAACCCCGGCCGCACCGCGGCGCTCGCCGATGCACGCACGCTCAGCCCGCAGGCGCTGTCGGACTGGCTGGCGAGCTGGGTGCGCTAGAGCCCCTTCACTCGTCACCCCGGCCTCGTGCCGGGCTCCACCGAGATGCACAGTGTCACGGCACAGCACGCGTGGCACGGTGGGCCCCGGGACAAGCCCGGGGTGACGAGATGGGGTGGCGCTCAGCCGTCCGCGAATCGATCGGTCGCGCGGATCAGCTGGTCGAGGATGCCGGGCTCGCTATAGGCGTGGCCCGCGCCCTCGATCAGATGGAAGTCGGCCTCGGGCCACGCCTGATGCAGCGCGAAGGCATAGCGCGCCGGGCACGGCATGTCGTAGCGACCGTGCACGATCGTTCCCGGAATCCCCGCGAGCTTTCCGGCATCGCGCAGCAACTGGCCGTCCTCTAGCCAGGCATTGTGCGCGAAGAAATGATTCTCGATCCGCGCGAAGGCGAGCGCGAAATGGCCGTCCTGGAAGGCTTCGGTCATCGCCGGATCGGGCAGCAGCGTGATCGTCTCGCCCTCCCAGATCGTCCACGCCTTGGCGGCCTCGAGCTGCGCCGCCGCATCGTCGCCGGTCAGGATCCGGCGATACGCCTGGATCATGTTCCCGCGCTCGGCCTCCGGGATCGGCGCGACGAAGCCCGCCCACTTGTCGGGGAACATCTCCGAGACGCCGAACTGATAATACCAGGCGAGCTCGGCCGGGGTCGCGGTGTAGATGCCGCGCAGGATCAGCGCGCTGACCCGCTCGGGATGCGTCTCGGCATAAGCCAGCGCGAGCGTCGAGCCCCACGATCCCCCGAACACCAGCCAGCGCTCGACCCCGACCAGCGCGCGCATCCGCTCGATATCCTCCACCAGATGCCAGGTGGTGTTCGCCTCGAGCGAGGCGTGCGGCGTCGAGCGGCCACAGCCGCGCTGGTCGAACAGCAGCACGTCGTAGCGTGTCGGGTCGAACAGCCGGCGATGGCTCGGCGAGATGCCGCCACCCGGTCCGCCATGCAGGAAGACCGCCGGCGTCGCGCCGGGCGTGCCGCAGCGCTCGTACGCGATCGTGTGGCCGTCACCGACGTGGAGCATCCCGGTCGCATAGGGTTCGATCTCGGGATAGAGCGTGCGCAGGTCGGTCATCGAAGCGGGTCCGGAGCAAGAGGTCATTTGAGCGGGATCGGCCGCCCTTCGACCATCACATAGCCGATCTTGAGCACTGCGGCAGGGTCGACCAGCGGATCGCCTGCGACGGCGATGAGATCGGCCGACTTGCCGATATCGAGCGTCCCCGTCTCCGCCGCCAGCCCGAGCAGATCGGCGCCGCCCTTGGTCGCCGCGATCAGCGCGTCGCGCGGGGTCATCCCGCCCTTCGACACCATCAGGCCGAGTTCCTCGCCGTTGCGCCCGTGCGGATAGACCGCGGCATCGGTGCCGAGCGCGATCGGCACGCCGGCCTTGTAGGCACGGTTCAGCCCCCTGCCCCACACCGCGAGGGTCGCGCGGCCCTTCGCCTCGGCATTGGCGGTGAACACGCCCTTGCCGATATATTGCTGGAGCCCCGAGAAGGCCATCAAGGTCGCCGAATAGTAGGTCCCGTGCGCCTTCATCAGCGCTATGCCGGCGTCGTCGACGAAGGTGCCATGCTCGATCGAATCGACCCCGGCGCGCACCGCCGCGGCGATTCCCTTGGGGCCATGCGCGTGCGCCGCTGCCTTCAGCCCGAGCTGGTGCGCGGTGTCGCAGATCGCCTTCATTTCCTCGTCGGTGAAATGCTGTTCGAGGCCGATCTTGCCATCGTCGAGCACGCCGCCGGTCGCGTGGAACTTGATCACGTCGACGCCGTAGGCCGCGACGCGCCGCACCGCCTTGGCGCATTCGAGCGGCCCGGTGCACACCCAGAACTGCTCGCCGCTCGCCTCGATCGCGTTGCGCAGGTCGGGGTTGAGGCCGACCGTCCCGTCGCCATGCCCGCCGATGATCGACAGCGCCGGGCCCGAGACGAGGATGCGCGGCCCCGGAAAGCTTCCGTCCTTGACCGCGTCGCGCATCGCGATGCTGGCGGCGGGCAGGCCCCCGAGATCGCGCACCGTGGTGAAGCCGGCACGCGCGGTGGTCAGCGCATTCTTGAGGCCGATCGTCGCGGCATAGGGTTCGGAATATTGCGGGGTGAGACTCTTGTACCACGGCTCGCCGGCATTGCTGGTGAGGTGGACATGGACGTCGATCAGCCCGGGCAGCACCGTCCGGTCGCGCAGGTCGACCACGGTCGCGCCGGCGGGGGCGGTGGCGCCGTCGTCGATCCGTACGATCCGCCCGTCGGTGACGATCACGGTCGAGGGACCGCGCTCGGGCTTCGCGGCATCGACGATCAGATGGCCGGCCTGGATCGCGAAGGTCTCGGCGAGCAGCGGCGTGGTAGCGGTCGAGGCCAGCAACGTGGCCACAGCGATCAGGACTTTGCGCATCATTTCCCCCCTGGGTTTTTGCGGGCAGCCTAACCGCTGCGGGGGCGGTGTCGAGGGGTCAGGTGATCATCCGCTTGAGCGCGGCAACGGTGTCGGCCTCGGCCGCGGGCTTGTCGGTGCGGATCCGTGCGATGCGCGGGAAGCGCATCGCGACGCCCGACTTGTGGCGCTTCGACTCGTGGATCGAATCGAACGCGATCTCGAGCACCAGCGTCTTCTCGACCTCGCGCACCGGGCCGAAGCGGCCGGTGGTATGGTTGCGCACGAACTGATCGAGCTGCTTGAGCTCCTCGTCGGTGATCCCCGAATAGGCCTTGCCGACCGGAAGCAAGGTGCCGTCTTCGGTCCAGCAGCCGAAAGTATAGTCGCTATAGAAAGACGAGCGCCGCCCGCTCCCGCGCTGCGCGTACATCATCACGCAATCGGCGGTCAGCGGATCGCGCTTCCACTTGTACCACAAGCCCGTCTTGCGCCCGCCGAGATACGGCGAATCGCGGCGCTTGAGCATCATCCCCTCGATCGCCGCATCGCGCGCGCCGGCGCGGATGCCTTCGAGCGCGGTGAAATCCTCGGCCACGATGACGGTGCTGAGATCGAAGCGCTCGGGATCGAGCCGCGCGACGAACGCCTCGAGCCGCGGCCGCCGCTCGTCCCAGCGCAGGGCGCGCAGATCCTCCTCGCCATCGAACAGGATGTCGTAGAGCCGCACGAAGGCCGGCGCCTCGGCGAGCATCTTGGCCGAGACGATCTTGCGCCCGAGCCGCTGCTGGAGCGCGTTGAAGCTCGCCGCCCCGCCCTCCTCGGTCGCCGCCCCTTGTGCGTCGCCCTTCACCATCAGCTCGCCGTCGAGCACGCCCGGCGTGGTGAAATCGCGCGCGACCTCGGGGAAGCTCGCGGTGATGTCGTCGCCGGTGCGGCTGTAGAGCCGCGTCTCGCCCGCCACATGGACGATCTGGATGCGGATCCCGTCCCATTTCCACTCGGCGGCATAGTCGGCGAGATCGACGCGCAGATCCTCGAGCGGGTGCGCCAGCATGAACGGGCGGAACACCGGCACATCGGCGGTGGTCGGTTGCGCGCCGGTGCCCTCGGCCCAGGCGAACAGCGCGGTGTAGGGCGGGGGAATGCCGTGCCACACTTCCTCGACCGCCTCGACATCGAGCCCGAAGCCTTGCGCGAGCGCGGTCTTGGCGAGCCGCGACGACACGCCGATGCGCAAAGCGCCCGTCGCCATCTTGAGCAAGGCGAAGCGCTCATCCGAATCGAGCCGGTCGAGCATCGCGGCCAGCGCCGCGGGGGTATCCGAGCGCGACAGCGCCGATAGCCGGTCGACCGCCTGCGCGATCGACAGGGGCTCGGGATCGGGCGCGACCGGCGGCGTCGGCCACAGCAAGGCGACCGTCTCGGCGGTGTCGCCGACATAGTCGCGGCTCATCCGGAACAGCACTGGATCGACGCGCTGCTCGATCAGCGTGCGGATCACCGCCGGCTTGACGCCAGGCAGGTCGAGCTCGCCGGTCAGCGCCGCCATCGCCCAGCCGCGATCGGGATCGGGCGTGGCGCGCAGATAGTCGACGACCAGCTTGAGCTTCGCATTGCGCGAGCGCGTGTAGATCAACCGGTCGAGGAGGTCGGCAAAGGCGCGCATCGTTGGAAGAACATGGGCGCGCGCGACAGGTTCCGCCAGCATGGTCCCTGGCGACGCGATACGCATTGTGGTCAGGTCGAACTGGCCCTCTGGCTGGGCGCGTCGACGCCCTGCCCGCAACAGGCTCGGCGATCGCGTGTGGAGCGGTGCCCTTCGACAGGTTCAGGGCGAACGGGAGTGATGGTTCAGCCCACGCCTCGCCGCCGCTAGACCGCCCGCGCCAGTACGATCCGCACCAGTGCGCCGCGCGGCACCGCCTCGGCGACGATCGTGCCGCCGCTCGCGGCGAGCAGCGAACGGGCGATCGCCAGGCCCAGCCCGGCACCGCCCTCCGCGCGGCGCCCGGTAAAGAAGGGTTCGAAGATCCGTGCAAGATCAGCCGGTGCGATGCCGGGACCGTCGTCGGCGATCGTGACGGTCACGCCCTGCTCGGACTCGGTCTCGGTCTGGGGCTCGGCCGCCAGCGTGATCGTCACCTGCCTCGCGCCGGCCTGACGCGCATTCTCGACCACCGTTTCAAGAATCGTCTCGATCGCCGAGGCGGTGACGCGCGCCGGCGGCACCGCTGCGGCGACGACCGCGATCGCCAGCCGATCCGAGCGAAACGAATCCGCCACGCGCCGCGCCGCCGCGACGACGTCGGCGCGGGCGTCGGCCTCGATCGTCGCCATGTCGGCGCGCGCCAGGTCGAGCAGGCGTTGCACCAGCCGCGCCAGCCGATCGGCGTCGGCGCTGGCATTGTCGAGGAAGCGCCGCCGCTCGTCGTCGCGCATCTCGGCGCCATGGTCGCCGAGCAGTTCGAGCGCGCCGCGGATCCCGGCGAGCGGCGTCTTGAATTCATGGCTCACCGCCGCGGCGAAATCGCGCAGATAGCGCGAGCGGCGCTCGATCCGCTCGGCCATCGCGCGGAAATTGTCGTAGAGCGTCGCGATCTCGATCGCCGCGGTGACCGGCGTCTCGGGCATCACCGGCACGCCGCGCGCGACCTCGTTGCTGGCACGGGCGAGCGCGGCGATCGGCCGCGCGATCCCGCGCGAGAGCAGCCCCGCCAGCACCAGCAGGGTCAGGAAGATCGCGCCGGCGCCGAGCAGGATCGCATAGCGGTCCTGCCAGATGCCGATGAACAGTCCGCGCGGACTGCGTCTCACCAGGACCACGCCGATCACCCGCCCATCGGCGATCACCGGGCGGGCGTGGTGGACGCGAATCGCATAGGCACGGCTGAGCATCGCGCGCCAGTCGGCCATCTCGGCGGCGCTGCGTTCGCGCAGCACCGTCGCGGTCCGCCCCGCGAGCGCCGCGCGCACTTCGGCGAGCGCCGCGTAGCTGGTTCCGCGATCGTCGCCCAGCACGACGATACCGCGCGCGTCGAGCAGCTGCGTCGCGGTCTGCGTGACGGCGACCGCCTCGCTGACCATCGGACGCAATTGCGCGGCGACCCGCACCGCCTGCGCGTCGGCCGGCCCGGCCGCGAGCCCGCGCGGTGCGCGCGCGAGCACGGACATTGTCCGCAAATCGATCCCCGGCGGCTTTGCGGCGAGCGGCGGCGCTGCCGAATGGGAGCCCGTAGCAGGCAGGCCGGCGCGCCATGCCGCCTTGTAGGCCGCCGCCAGCACCACACTCTGCGCGATCAGTTCGGACTCGGTCTGCTGGACGATCGTATTCTCGTAGACGCGCAGCGACAGCGCGGCGATCCCGGGCAGCGTGGCGACGAACAGCAGCGTGCCGAACAGGATCGCGCGCAAATGGAGCCGCGGCCAATGCGCCTTGGCCAGGCGCTTGAGCGCTGCGATCACCCGCAGGCGCCGATGCGGTAGCCGATCCCGGCGCGCGTCTGGACGAGATCGACCCCCGGGAATTTACCACGCAGATTGCGGATGTGGCTGTCGATCGTGCGGTCGGTGATCGCGAAACCCGGGCCGTGCAGCCGGTCGATCATCGCATCGCGCGAGAAGACCTTCGCCGGCGTCGTCGCGAGCAACAGCAGCAACTGGAATTCGGTCGCAGTCAGCGGCACCGGGGCGCCGTCCCAGCACGCCTCCCACCCCTCGGTGTCGAGCGTCAGCCGATTGTGCGCGACGATCCGTGGTCCCGCCGCCGCCGTGACCGCTCCGCGCTTCAAGATCGCGCCGACGCGGGCGACCACTTCGCGCGGCGAGAAGGGCTTCACGACATAATCGTCGCCACCGATCTCGATCCCGACGATCCGGTCGATCGCATCGTCGCGCGACGACAGGAAGAGGATCGGCAAGGCCGCCGCCGCGCCACCGTCGGCGCGCAGGCGACGGCACAGGTCGAGCCCGCCCAAGCGAGGCATGTTGATGTCGAGCACCATCAGATCGGGCATCCGCCGCGCGATCGCCGCGAGCGCATCCTCGCCGTCGATCGCTTCGGCGACGCTCATGCCGGCCTTGCCCAGCGCGAAGGCGAGCAGTTCGCGAATATGCGGGTCGTCGTCGACGATCAGGATATGGCTCATGGCAGACATAGGCACTCCGGTGCCGCGGCGGTCAACGCATCGTGGCGCGACAACGGCTAGCGCGCTGCCATCGAGCGCGCATCAACGCCATGTGAAGAATTGATGCAGGACCTGCGAACGCCGTACCGAGAGTTCGAAATTTTCACTGTCCACGGCTGTTTCGGGCGGTCTTGGGCACGCGGCGCGACGTGCCATCATTCCGCGACGCTGAATGCAGCCTCCCTGCCGACACTCAAGTCGAGGACAGTCGAAAAGCGGTATGGCAGTGAAGATCGCGCCTACGTTCTACGTCTATTTACCAAATAGCGCCGATCGGTGAGCCCTGTAAATACCATCTCGACGTCGCTTTGAAGCGACACTATTGCCCGGCCAGGTTCATAGGATATCGCAGCTCATCGTCTAATCCATGTTATTAACTTTTATATTAAGGACAGCAGTGGAGACACTGGCCGTTGCCCTGTCATGCCGAACACGATTTGCTACGAAGTGCTACTGGTTTCCTCGGAAACATCTCCGACGCTGTCGGAATGGACATGGCGTCGCATCGACGAGGCCGATGATATCGTGGCGTGCGGCTTGCGCCACGATACGATGAGCGCGTGCTTTGCCGAAGTCCGCGATCATCAGAGCCTGTTCGGGGCGGCAACGGTCACGGTCAATCTGCGCGGCGAGGCGCCCAGCGCGACGCCGGCGCTTGTCCCGCCGGCCTACGCCGGCGCGCTCAAGCGGCGCGGGCGCGGCCGCTCGACGCTGTAGCCGGGCGCTCAGTCGGCAAAGAGCAGCACCGGCGTCTCCAGATAGCGCTTGAGCGCCTGGACGAAGCTTGCCGCATCCCAGCCGTCGACGACGCGGTGATCGCAGCTGATCGACAGGTTCATCAGCTTGGCGCGGACGATCTCATCGCCCCCTTGAGAATTTTTGGCAAAGACGGGGCGCTCGACGATCTTGTTCGGCCCGATGATCGCGACTTCGGGGCGGTTGATCACCGGCGTCGTCGCGATCCCGCCGAGCGGGCCGAGCGAAGTGACGGTCAGCGTGCCACCGCCCATTTCCTGCGGGGTCAGCTTGTTGGCGCGCGCAGCTTCGGCGAGGCGCAGGATCTCGCTGGCGAGCTGCCACACGTTGCGGTCCTGCGCGTCGCGGATGACGGGGACGGTGAGCCCCGCATCGGTCTGCGTCGCCATGCCGAGGTGCACCGCGCCGTGGCGGGTGACGACGCCGGCTTCGTCGTCATAGCGCGCGTTGATCATCGGGAAGGCCGGGATCGTCTTGCAGATTGCGGCAATCATCAACGGCAGCATCGTCAGCTTGGGGCGGTTGCCGCGCGCGCCGTTGAGATCGGCGCGCATCGCTTCCAATGCGGTGACGTCGATTTCGTCGACATAGGTGAAGTGCGGGATCGCACGCTTCGACGCGGCCATGTTCTCGGCGATGCGGCGGCGCATGCCGATGACCTTGATCGCTTCATCGGGACGGGCGTTGCTGGCGTGGGGGGTGTGATAGCCCTGGCCACTGCCGTAGCGGAGGAAGGCGTCGAGATCGCTGTGGCG
This sequence comes from Parasphingomonas frigoris, assembly GCF_036663815.1. Lineage (NCBI taxonomy): Bacteria > Pseudomonadati > Pseudomonadota > Alphaproteobacteria > Sphingomonadales > Sphingomonadaceae > Parasphingomonas > Parasphingomonas frigoris. The sequence continues at coordinate 854,110 of NZ_JAXOJQ010000002.1, forward strand.
GACACGATCAGATTCGGTCTTCACCTGCGCGAGGTCGATGCCGAGATCCGCCGCGCGCGCACGCACGGCCGGGGAGGCAAGCGCCCTCTTCTCCTGCTGCTCCCTCTCCCCGGAGGGGAGAGGGAGAAGAAGGCTGCACCTCCTCGACGCCGGGGTTCTCCGCCTCATATTGCTGCGCAACCTCGACCTGTTCGGCCGACGCAGGCGCCGCCTTCAGTTCAGCCGGCGCATCATCGCGCAAAGCCGGCGCTTCCTCAGCCCCAAACTCCACCGCATCGGTCTCGATCACCACCAGCGCCGCGCCGATCGACACCTGGTCGCCGACCTCGCCCGCAAGCTCGATCACCACGCCCGACACCGGCGACTCCATCTCGACCGTCGCTTTGTCGGTCATCATGTCCGCGACCTGCTGGTCTTCCTCGATCCGATCGCCGACCGCGACGTGCCATGCCACGATCTCGGCCTCGGAAATGCCCTCGCCAATGTCGGGCAGCTTGAACGTAAAACGCGCCATTATGCGTCCTTCATGATCTTCTTGAGCGCCTCGCCGATGCGGACGGGGCCCGGGAAATATGCCCATTCGAGGCTGTGCGGGTACGGCGTGTCGAAGCCCGTCACGCGTTCGATCGGGGCCTCGAGATGGTAGAAGCAGCGCTCCTGCACCAGCGCCGACAGCTCGGCACCGAAGCCCGAGGTGCGCGTCGCTTCGTGGACGATCATGCAGCGCCCGGTCTTCTTGACCGACGCCTCGATCGTCGCGATGTCGAGCGGCACCAGCGTGCGCAGGTCGATCACCTCGGCATCGACGCCGGCCTCTTCCATCACCGCGAGCGCGACATGCACCATCGTGCCGTAGACGAGCACCGTCAGCGCCTCGCCGGGGCGCACGACCTTGGCCTTGCCAAGCTCGATCTTGTAATAGCCGGTCGGCACGTCGCCGGCAGGATGCTGCGACCAGTTCTGCGTCGGCTTGTCCCAATGGCCGTCGAACGGGCCGTTGTAGATCCGCTTGGGCTCGAAGAAGATCGTCGGATCATTGTCCTCGATCGCCGCGATCAGCAAGCCCTTGGCGTCGTACGGAGTCGACGGGATCACCGTCTTCACGCCCGAAATGTGCGTGAAGATCCCTTCCGGGCTCTGGCTGTGCGTCTGCCCGCCGAAGATGCCGCCGCCGAAGGGCGAGCGCACCGTGATCGGCGCGGTGAATTCGCCCGCCGAGCGATAGCGCAGCCGCGCCGCCTCGCTGACCAACTGGTCGAGCGCGGGGTAGATGTAATCGGCGAACTGGATTTCGGGCACAGGGCGCAGGCCGTACGCCCCCATCCCGACTGCGACACCGATGATGCCGCATTCGCTGATCGGCGTGTCGAACACGCGGGTCTTACCGTATTTCGCCTGGAGCCCGGCGGTCGCGCGGAACACGCCGCCGAAATAGCCGACGTCCTCGCCCATCACGATCACGTCGGGGTCGCGACCCATCATCACGTCCATCGCGGAGTTGATCGCCTGGATCATGTTCATGCGAGTGGAATCTGGTGTGTCGGTCATGCTGCTGCACCCGCCGCACTTGCGGCTTTAAAAACCTTCTTCGTGTCTTTGTGGCTTTGTGTGAGAAATTTTGGCTCACACAAAGCCACAAAGCCACGAAGGAAAAAGAAAAACGTTTTGGCTGCGCCGCTTAGCCGGGCACCCATCACTTGCGCGCCCACGGACGGCCGCTGGCGGTTTCCTCGGCGATCATCTGCGCCTGCTGCTCGCGCAAATGCCACGGCATTTCCTCGAACACGCCGTCGAACAAGGTATCGAGCGGCTGGTGCAGGCCGTGGCCGAGCACGCCGTTGGTCTCGGCCTCCTTTTGCGCGGCCTTGACCTGCTCGGCGAGCTCCTTGTCCTGCGCCGCATGGCGGTCTTCGTCCCACTCGCCGAGCGCGATGAGATGGTCCTTGAGGCGCTTGATCGGATCGCCGAGCGGCCAGGCGGTCGGCTCGCCCGCCGAGCGATATTGCCCCGGATCGTCCGAGGTCGAATGGCCCTCGGCGCGATAGGTGAAATGCTCGATCAGCGTCGGCCCCTGGTTGGTCCGCGCGCGCTCGGCCGCCCACAGCGTTGCGGCATAGACCGCGAGCGCGTCGTTACCGTCGACGCGCAGGCCGGCGATGCCATAGCCGACCGCGCGCGCCGCGAAGGTCGTCGACTCGGCGCCGGCAAAGCCCGAGAAGCTCGAGATCGCCCACTGATTGTTGACGACGTTGAAGATCACCGGCGCGCGATAGACGCTGGCGAAGGTGCAGGCCGAGTGGAAATCGCCCTCGGCGGTGGATCCGTCGCCGCACCAGGTCGCGGCGATCCGCGTGTCGCCCTTGGCGGCGCTCGCCATCGCCCAGCCGACGGCCTGCGGATATTGCGTGGTAAGGTTGCCCGAGATCGAGAAGAAGCCCGCTTCCTTCACCGAATACATGATCGGCAACTGCTTGCCCTGCAGCCGGTCGGCGGTGTTCGAATAGATCTGGTTCATCATGTCCACCATCGACCAGCCGCGCGCGATCAGCAGGCCCTGCTGGCGGTACGACGGGAAGCACATGTCTTCGTAATCGAGCGCATGCGCGGCGGCGACCGAGACGGCCTCCTCGCCGGTGCACTTCATGTAGAAGCTCGTCTTGCCCTGGCGCTGCGCGCGGAACATGCGCTCGTCGAACGCGCGGACCAGCGCCATGCTGCGCAGCATTGCGCGCAGCGTATCGGGCGAGAGACGCGGATTCCACGGGCCGACCGCCTGGCCTTCGTCGTCGAGCACGCGGACGAGATCGAAGGCGAGATCGATGAACGTATCGGCCGCATCGGCAGGATCGGGCCGCCGCGCCTGGCCGGCGGGCGGGATCGGCACCTGCGTGAAATCGACCGCATCGCCCGGCCGGAACTTGGGCTCGGGGACGTAGAGCGACAACGGCGCAAGATTGGGCTTCAAATGATCGGGGACTCGGTCGGTCGCCATATACTCTCCACAACGCGTGCCTGGCTTTGTGACCGACAGCGGAATCGTTCTTTCAGCCTTGTTATAAAATTTCAACGCGCTTGGCGAGGGGGCGTTTGGCACGGAATGCGACGACCCGTCGCGCCGGGGTGACGGACCAGCTTGACTCTGATGCGGCAAAGAGAACAAAATAGGAACGATGCTTCAAGTGAGTCGTGCCCGTGTCCTGTCCTGCCATCATCGCCGAGCTTCGCGAAAGCCTCAAGAAGGTGGAAAGCGACGGGCTGCGTCGGCGCCCGGTGCTGCCGTTCGGGATCGCGCCGATCGACGAGCGGCTCGCGCCGGGCGGACTGCGGCTCGATTCGCTCCACGAGATTTCCGCCGCGAGCCCCGCCCCGTCGGACGATGCGGCGGCGACTTTGTTCATGGCGGGAATCGCGGCGCGCGCCTGGGGTCCGGTGCTGTGGGTGGTGCGGCGGCGCGACCTGTTCGCGCCTGGGCTCTACCAGGCGGGGCTCGCGCCGGGGCGGCTGATCTATGCCGAGGCAGCCGACGATGCCGAACTGCTCGCGCTGATGGAGGAGGGTCTGCGGCATCGCGGGCTCGGCGCGGTGGTGGGAGAAGTGAAGCGCGCGGCGATGCCGAATACGCGGCGGCTGCAGCTCGCGGCCGAGGGCGGGAAGACGATCGCGCTGCTGATGAAACGGCATGCGCGGGAGGGCGGCAATCCGCTCGCGGTCCCCTCGGCGGCGATGACGCGCTGGCGGATCGCGTCGGCAGCCTCGGCTCCGCTGCCGGTCGGCGATGCGGGGGTCGGGCGCGCGCGGTGGAAGGTGGAGCTGGTCCGCCAACGCGGCGGCGACTCCGCCGAATGGATGATGGAGGCATGCGATGAAACGGGTCGCCTCGCTCTACCTGCCCGACTGGTCGATCGAACGGCTGGCGCAGGCCGAGCGCTCAGCCGCGCCGCTTGAGGGCGCCAGCGTAGATCCTCAGGGTCTCGCCGAGGTGGTCGCGCGCGAGCAGGCGGTGGCCTGCTCGGTGCCGCGCGGTGGCGGCTGGCGGCCGGGTGCGCGCTGGGCGCGGAGCGGGGAACTCGATGCGAACGCTCGCCATCGCAGCGCTGGACGCGTGAGCGAAGCTGCGCCGCATCCGTTCAAGGCGATGCCGCCTGACGAAGGGCGGACGCCGCTGCGGGATGCGCGGGCGGGCAGCGTCGGGCGCGCCGTGCCTCCCCTCCCTAGAAGGGAGGGGAGGAAAAGCGGCAGCGCATGTTGCTACCCCCCTCCGTCACCCCGGCCCTGTGCCGGGGTCCACACCTCCGCTCACGCGGCGGGATGCGGTGACGGGTGGGCCCCGGCACAAGGCCGGGCTGACGAATGACGGTGTGGCAGAACCGCCCCCCCTGCCCCGCATCACAAGCATCCAATCGGGCAACCAGATCGTCATCGCCGCCGCCTGCTCCGCCGCCCGTGCGCTCGGGCTCGCGCCGGGCATGGCGGTGACCCAGGCCCGCGCGCTGGTGCCCGAGCTCGACATCCGCCCGGCCGACCCGGAGGGCGACCGCGCCGCGTTGCTGCGCCTGGCGACGCTCGCCGCGCGGCGGTGGTGCCCGGTGGTGATGCTGTCGGGCGAGGACGGTCTGTTCCTCGACATCAGCGGCACTGCACATCTGTTCGGCGGTGAGGCGCAGATGGCGCGGCGGATGGTGCGGATCCTTGCGCGCCATGGTTTCACCGCGCGCGTCGCGATCGCCGATACGCCGGGCGCGGCGTGGGCGCTCGCACGATTTGCGATCTCCACCGCGCAGCCCTCCCGTCACCCCCGCAGAAGCGGGGGTGACGGGGCGTTGGTCTGCCCGCCCGCCGCGCAGATCGACGCGCTCGCCGCGCTCCCGACCCGCGCGCTCCGGCTCGAACCGCGTGCGATCGAGCTGCTCAAGCGGCTCGGCATCGAGACGATCGGGCAGCTCGCCGCGCGCCCCCGCGCGCCGCTCGCGCGGCGCTTCGGCGGCGCACTCGTCGCGCGGCTCGACCAGGCGACCGGGCGCCTGCCCGAACCGCTCGACCCCGTTCCCGTGCCCGAGCCGATCGGCGTGGTGCAGCGCTTCGCCGAACCGATCGCCACCGCCGAAGCGATCGCGCATTGGCTCGGCCAGCTGATGCCGCGACTCGTCACCGCGCTCGCCGAGGCTGGCCTGGGCGCGCGCGCGGTCGAGCTCGTCGCCGACCGGATCGACGGCGTGCCGCAGCGACTGCGGATCGGCCTCGCCCGCCCGACGCGCGACGGCGCGCATCTGTTGCGGCTGACGCTGCGGCGGATCGAGGAGATTGCGCCGGGCTATGGCATCGACGCGCTCGCGCTCCACGTTCGCCGCGCCGATCCGCTCGGCGCCGAGGCGTTCGCCGAGACGCTCGAAGAGCAGGCGCCCGATCTAGCGCCGCTGATCGACACGCTCGCCAACCGCATCGGGATGCAAGCCTTGTGGCGCACGGTGCCGATCGAGAGCGATGTACCCGAACGCTCGATCGCCGCCGCACCGCCGCTCGATCCGCCGGCGCGCGCCACCGCCGCGCTCAAGCCCGACGACGTCCGCCAGCTCGATCGCTCGCTTGCGCTCCACCCGTGGGATACGCGCTGGCCGCGCCCGGTGCGGCTGCTGCATCGCCCCGAGTTGCTCGACCATGTGCTCGCCGAACTGCCTGACCAGCCGCCCAAGCGCTTCACCTGGCGCGGCACCGCGCACCGCGTTGTGCGCGCCGACGGCCCCGAGCGGATCCTCGGCGAATGGTGGAAGCGCTCGACCGAGCGCGACAGCGTGCGCGACTATTTTCAGGTCGAGGACGAGGCCGGGCACCGCTACTGGCTGTTCCGCCGCGGCGATGGCGAGCGCAAAGAGACAGGCGACCTTGCCTGGTTCATGCACGGATCGTTCGGATGAGCCGCGGCTCAACGCCGCGCGTCGATCGCCTTCAGGCGTCCCTCGCGGCCATAATCGAGCAAGCGCGTATCGGCGGTGAGCAACGGGCAATTGTAAGCCCGCGCGGTCGCCATGATGATCCGATCGCACGGGTCGCCGTGAATTTCGCGCGGCAGGCTTCCTGCGTCCAATGCGATCTGGCGAGTCATGTCGGCAATGACGAGCCCCACCTCGACCAATCGCTCGATCCATATTTCGGGTGGCATGGCGAGCGTCAGGTTCCGCCGCGCGACGAGCATCCCGATTTCCGACATGCTAATCGCAGCAAAGAGCGCCTCCCCCGATCCGATCGCGTCGGCCACGGTGTTTGCCGCCACCTTCCCGAGTCGCGGATCGCCATCCGCGAACCAGATCAGGACGTGCGTATCGAACAGGATCACCGATACAGCTCGGCAGGATTGTTAGCCTCCCACTCCGCTTCCCAGTCGGGATCGACCGGCGCGGTAGGGTCGACTCCGGGCGCCCATGTCACCGACCCTTTCATCATGCCGAAGCGCGCCACGGGGGCGGTCTTTTCGGCCACGGCCGACACCGTCGCGACCGGCTTGCCGCGCTTGGTGATGGTGATCGATTCGCCGCTCGCCTGGACCTCGTCGAGAATCGCCAGGCACTTGGCCTTGAATTCCGCCGCGCCGATCTGTTTCGTCATCGCCGTCGCTCCTACCGAACTGGTCACTTGCTATAGTCACATTGCCGGTTTCGAACAATGAGCTGGTGCGAACTGCAGGTCACGAGCCACTACAGTTTCTTGCGGGGCGCCTCCTCGCCCGAGGATCTGTTCAAGGCCGCCGCGATCGAGGGCATGCCCGCGCTCGCCATCACCGATCGCAATTCGGTCGGCGGCGTGGTGCGCGGGCTGGTCGCGGCCGAGCAGATGTCGACGATCCGTCCGATCCGGCTGGTCGCGGGCTGCCGGCTCGATCTGGTCGACGGCACATCGGTGCTGGTCTGGCCCGAGGATCGCGCCGCCTGGAGCCGGCTCACGCGGCTGCTGACGCTCGGCAAGGGCCGCGCAGATCCGCAAAAGGGCGAGAAGGGACACTGCTTCCTGCATTGGGAGGATGTGGCCGCGCATGCCGACGGGCTCGTCGCCGCGCTCGTCCCCGGCCTGACCGAAACCTATGCAGAGGATGGCGAGGCGCTGCGCTGGATGGCCGATGTGTTCGGCAGTCGCGGGCATGTCTGCCTGACGCAGCACCGCCGCCCCGGCGATGCGCAGCGGCTCCACAGCCTCGACGCGCAGGCGCAGCAGTACGGGCTCACCCCGCTCGCCACCGGCGACGTGCTCTATGATGTGCCGCAGCGCCGGATGCTGCAGGACGTCGTCACCGCGATCCGCCATCGCTCGACGATCGACGCGCTCGGCCATGCGCGCGAGCGCAGCGCCGACCGGCATCTGAAAGGCCCCGCCGAAATGGCGCGGCGCTTCAAGCACCATCCGCGCGCGCTCGCCGCGGCAGAAGCGATCGTCGAGCGCTGCACCTTTTCGCTGCGCGAGTTGAAGGAGCAGTATCACTATCCCGACGAAGTGGTCATCAGCCAGCGCACGCCGCAGGATGCGCTGGCGACGATGGCACGCAAGGCGCTGTCCGACCGCTTCGAGGGCGCGCCGCCACCGGCTTATACCAAGCTGCTTGAGCATGAACTCGAGCTGGTCGCGCAGATGGACTACGCGCCCTACTTTCTCACGGTCAATTCGATCGTGCGCTATGCGCGCAGCCAGGGCATCCTGTGCCAGGGCCGCGGATCGGCGGCGAATTCGGTGATCTGCTTCGTACTCGGCATCACCTCGATCGACCCGATCGTCCACACGCTCTTGTTCGAGCGCTTCATCTCAACCGAGCGGCGCGAACCGCCCGATATCGACGTCGATTTCGAGCATGAGCGGCGCGAGGAAGTGATCCAGTGGATCTACGAGACCTATGGCGAGCAGCATGCCGCGCTGACCGCCGTTGTCAGCCGCTATCGTTCGCGCGGTGCGGTGCGCGAGGTCGGCAAGGCGCTCGGGCTGCCCGAGGACATGACCGCGGCGCTCGCCTCGCAAGTGTGGGGCTGGTCGAACGACGGCGTGCCGCAGGAGCATGTCGCCGCGCTCAACCTCGACGCGAGTGAGCCGCGGCTCGCGCTGACGCTCGAACTGGCGACGCAGTTGATCGGTACGCCGCGGCATCTGTCGCAGCATCCCGGCGGCTTCGTGCTATCGCACGACCGGCTCGACGAGCTGGTGCCGGTCGAGCCCGCGGCGATGATCGACCGCCGCGTGGTCGAATGGGAGAAGCTCGACGTCGAGGAGATCGGGCTGATGAAGGTCGACATTCTCGGCCTCGGCATGCTCGGCTGCATGCGGCGCTGCTTCGATCTGCTGCGCGAGCATAAGGGCATCGACCTGCGGCTCGACAGCGACGCGATGCAGGTCGACGACCCCGCCACCTTTGCGATGATCCAGCGCGCCGACACGCTCGGCACCTTCCAGATCGAGAGCCGCGCGCAGATGTCGATGCTGCCGCGGATGAAGCCCAAGGAGTTTTACGACATCGCGATCCAGGTCGCGATCGTCCGCCCCGGGCCGATCCAGGGCGACATGGTCCACCCCTATCTCAAGCGGCGCGAGCAGAAGGAGCGGATCGAATATCCCAACGCCGCGCTCGAAGCGGTGCTCAAGAAGACGCTCGGCGTGCCCTTGTTCCAGGAGCAGGCGATGCAGGTCGCGATCGTCGGCGCCGGCTTCACCCCGGGCGAGGCCGACCGGCTGCGCCGTGCGATGGCGACCTTCAAGATGACCGGCGGGGTCGGCGAATTCCGCGACAAATTGATTACCGGCATGCTCGGCAACGGCATCAGCCAGGATTTCGCCGAGCGGCTGGTCAAGCAGATCGAGGGGTTCGGCAGCTATGGTTTCCCCGAGAGCCATGCGGCGAGCTTTGCCAAGATCGCCTATGCGTCGAGCTGGATGAAGTGCCACCACCCCGATGTGTTCTGCGCCGCCTTGCTCAACGCGCAACCGATGGGGTTCTACGCGCCCGCGCAGATCGTGCGCGATGCGCGCGAGCATGGGGTGCGGATCGAGCCGGTGTGCGTAAATCGGAGCGAATGGGATACGATCCTTCTTCTCCCTCTCCCCGCTCGCGGGGAGAGGGCCGGGGAGAGGGGGACGCTTCAACAACCGCCACGCTCGGTAACGCAGCACTGCCCCTCTCCCCGACCCTCTCCCCGCCAGCGGGGAGAGGGAGACTTATCCCCCCTCCGTCTCGGCCTGCGCGTCATCCTCGGCATTTCCGGCGCAGAGGCCGGCCGCATCCTCATCGCGCGCGCGTCGCGCGCGTTCGCCTCGATCGAGGATGTCTGGCGCCGCGCCGGTATCTCGCTGCTCACGCTCGAGAAGATCGCGCAGGCCGATGGCTTCCACGGCTTCGGGCTCGATCGCCGCCGCGCGCTGTGGGAGGTCAAGGCGCTCGGGCAGAAGCCGCTGCCGCTGTTCGCCGCGATCGAATCGCCGACCGAGCCGAGCGTGACGCTCGCCGCGCTGACTGCAGGGCGCGAAGTGGTCGAGGATTATCGCGCGACGCAGATGTCGCTGCGCGCGCATCCGCTGAGCTTCCTGCGCGGCGAACTCGACCGACGGCGGATGGTGCGGTGTGCCGATCTCGCCCGTGTGAAGGATGGCACACGCGTCGAGGTCGCCGGGCTGATCCTGGTACGACAACGCCCGGGCAGCGCGAAGGGCGTGGTGTTCGTCACGCTCGAGGACGAGACCGGCATCGCCAACGCAATCCTCTGGCCCGATCGCTTCGAGGCGCAGCGCCGTACGGTAATGGGCGCGGCAATGCTGAGCGTCACCGGCCGCGTGCAGTGCGAGAGCGGGACGATCCACGTCATCGCCGACCGCATCACCGATCTGACCGGATTGCTCCGCCAGATCGGCGACATCGACCTGCCGCGCCTGACGATGCCCGGCGACGGCGCGACGCATGGCGGGACGATCGACCCGCGCGACCGCAAGCCCGGCTGGAAACCCCCGCCGCAGCGCGCGCTCGAAAGCTGGCCGCCACGGACGGGGGGCAAGGAAGATGGCGACCTCATCCCGGTCCGCAGCCACGATTTCCACTAGCGCCGGATCCTTCTGGCCCGAAGCGCGCCATATAACCTCCCCTCCCTGAAAGGGAGGGGAGTCTTAACCAGACCGTCAGGCGGCGCGGCCGGTCTCGAACAGGAACCAGGCACGGCGTTCGGCCTGGTCGGTCCAGTCGTCGATCATCGCGCTGGTGGCATTGTCCTTCGCTTCGTCGGCAATGTCCTTCGCCTCGCGCAGCGCCTCGACCAGAGCGAGATTGTCGTCGCGCAATTCCTTGAGCATCGCCGCCGGCGCGACGAAGGCCGCGTCATTGTCCTTGATCGTCTGATGCCGCGCCACGTCGCCGATCGAGCGCAGCGTGGTGTTGCCGGTCTTGCGCACGCGCTCGGCAATGTCGTCGGTGCCGGCGAAGATTTCCGCGGCATGCTCGTCGAGCAGCAGGTGATAGTCGCGGAAATGCGGGCCCGACATGTGCCAGTGGAAATTCTTGGTCTTGAAGAACAAGGCGAACGAGTCGGCGAGGATGCCGTTGAGCGCCTCGGCGACGGTCTTGGTCGCGTTGCTCGGCAGGTCGGTCGGAGTCTTCAATGCGTCGGCAGCCATCGGGATGTCCTCCAGAGTAAGCGAGAAAATCGAATCGGTGTGGTAACGATCGCCTAGCCCATTGGCTCCGCTGCGGATTGGACAAAAATGCGATCAAGGCGATCGGCTGGCTAGATCAGCCGCAACGCTGCCAATGCCTGCACCGTGCCGAACACGAGCAACACCGCCGCCGAACCGAGGCGAATCGCCGTCGTCGGCAGCGTTCGCAGCGTCCTGCTGCCGAGCAGGATCGCGGGGGTGGTGACGACCAGCGCGCCGATCGTCGCGCCGACCGCGGCCAGCGCGGGCGTGGTGCTGCGCACCGCGAGGGCGGCCGTGATGAACTGCATGCGGTCGCCGAGCGAGAGCATCGCGATCGTCAGCAGGCTCGTCCCGAACGCGCCCAGCCGCCAGTTGCGCAGCTTCGCCGGCTTGATCGGCCAGCATCCGGATACGCCGGCCGACAGCAAGGCGAGCGCCAGCAACAGGTCGCGCGCATTGGGTGAGAGCAAGGATGCGACGAACAGTCCTCCGACCACGCTGATCGTATTTCCGATCGCCAGCGCGAGCGCGGTCGCCGCGATTACCGCGCCCTTGCCGGCATAGCGATCGCCGAGCAGAGCCGCGGTCCACGGCGCGCGGTCGCTCGCCTGGGTGAGGAGCGCCGCGACAAGCGCGGCCATCAGCGCATCCATCCGCTCAGCCGGTCAGGCGAACCGAGCAGGCCGCGGCATAGGATTGGCAGGCCTGTTCGTCCTGCCGCTCGCAGCCGACCGCCTCGCGCAGCATGGCGATCCAGTCGCACAGCAGCGTGCCACGCTCGCCGCGCGCCAATGCCGCGGCGATGACCTGCGCGACCGCGACGGCGGGCAGCAGCCCGCTCCGTAGCGCCGCGGCACGGATCGCGTCGATCTCCGTGGCGAGCGTGGCGAGCGATGCGGCGGGCGCGTGCCGGCCGATCAGCGCGATTCGCTCGGCAAGTTCGCTCCGTGCGAGATCCCCGGCAATTGGCGCGATGGTCATGGCCGTCCCCTTTGACGCGCAGCGTGCGCGCATGGTGGTAAACAGGCGCTTAATCGGTTGCGAATCGGGTGCCGCGCTTGACATCGCGACCGCGTTGCGCCATCGGGCAGCGCTTCAAGCGGCGGCCGGTTCGCCGCTTTTGCATTTTCAGATCACAGGAATTCAGGTCATGGCAAAGCCGACCACGGTCAAGATCAAGCTCGTCAGCACGGCGGACACCGGCTTCTTCTACACCACCAAGAAGAACCCGCGCACCAAGACCGAGAAGCTGAGCTTCAGCAAGTATGACCCCGTCGTGCGCAAGCATGTCGAGTTCAAGGAAGCCAAGATCAAGTAAGCCACTGGCCGCAAGGCCGGTTGCGTCGATCAGGGCCGCGGGCACCCGCCCGGCGGCCTTTTTCGCGTTTTCAAAGCCCCTCCGCTTCAGGGGAGGGGCTTAAGGCTACAGCAGCGCGGCCACCGCATCGACGAAGCGCATCAGCGAGATCGGCTTCGAGACATAGGCGTCCGCCCCGACCGCGCGGATCCGCTCCTCATCCTCGCGCCCGGCATAGGCCGTCACCGCCATGATCGGGATCGCGCGCAGCTCCGAATCCGCCTTGAGATGCTGGATCAGTTCATAGCCGCTGACGTGCGGCAGCTGGATGTCCATCACGATCAGATCGGGCGCGAAACCGCGTGCGCGCTGCACCGCCTCGCGGCCATCGCGCACGCCTTCGGTGTCATATTCATGCGCGCGCAACAGGTCGCAGAAAAGTTTGAGGTTGAGTTCGTTGTCCTCGACAACGAGCACCCTTTTTGCCACGCCCGCCATTCCTTGGTCCATGGGACGCTCCTATCCAATGCGCGACGCAGTGACAAATCCCGACCCGATGCAGATCGCGCTCAACGCCCTGGTCTGGACGCTCGGCGAGGAAGATCGGGCCCAGCGGCTGCTCGACACGACTGGCCTGACCCCGGACGATCTGCGCGCCCGTGCGAGCGAGCCGGCGGTGCTGTCGGCGGTGCTCGGCTTTCTCGAAAACTATGAGCCCGACCTGCTCGCCTGTGCCGAGGGGATCGGCCAGACCCCACAAGCGATCGTCGCTGCGCGCGCCGCGCTCGATCCGGAGTATTACGAATGAAGGGCCTGTTGATCTGCGATTGCGACGAGGTACTGCTGCACATGGTGCGGCACTTCGGCGTGTGGCTGCACGAGACGCATGACATCGACTTCGCGATCGAGGGCGGCGATTTCGCGTCGAGCATGCGCCGCCGCGACGGCAGCGCCGCGCCGACGCAGGAAGAGATGTGGGAATTGCTCCACGGCTTCTTTCCCGACGAGATGAGCCGCCAGACGCTGGTGCCGCATGCGCGCGAAGCGCTCGCCAAGCTCTCCGAGGTCGCCGATGTGGTGATCCTCACCAACCTCGCCGATCACAATCGCGAGCCGCGCATCGCGCAGCTGCTCGGCCATGACATGGACTATCGCGTCGAGACCAACCAGGGCGGCAAGGGCGATCCCGTCGCGCGGCTGGTCGCCGAGTTCGGCAACCCCGTCACCGTCTTCGTCGATGATCTCGCGGTGCATCACGCCTCGGTCGCCAAGCATGCGCCGGGCGTCTTCCGCCTGCACATGGTGTCCGAGCCCAAGCTCGCCCCCAGCGTGCCGCCGGCGCCCGACGCGCATGTCCGCATCGACGACTGGCAGGTTGCAGAACGCTGGATCGCCGATCGCTTCGCCGCCGCCGTACCGGCCACCCCCACCGCTGAAAGGACCTCCGCATGACCGACCGTATCGACCGCAAGCTCGCCGAGCTCGGCCTGGCCTTGCCCGCCCCCGCCGCCCCGGTCGCCTCCTACGTACCCGCGGTCGACGCGCATGGCCTGCTCCACATTTCGGGGCAGTTGCCCTTCATCGATGGCGAGCTGGTCAAGGGGCGGCTCGGCGATTCGGTCGATCTGGAGGGCGGCCAGCGCGCCGCGCAGGCGTGCGGGCTGATGCTCGTCGCGCAGATCAAGGCCGCGCTCGGCGGGCTGCACCGTGTCGAGCGGATCGTGAAGCTCGGCGTGTTCGTCAATTGCACCGCCGATTTCACCGACCAGCCCAAGGTCGCCAATGGTGCGTCGGATCTGATGGTCGAGCTGTTCGGGGAAGCCGGCAAGCACGCCCGCAGCGCGGTCGGCGTCGGCGCGCTGCCGCTCGGCGCGGCGGTCGAAGTCGACGCGATCGTGCAGATCTCGACGAACTGAACGCCGCTGCAGAGCAACATTTTGACATGAAGACCCGCGCGGGACGGAACAGAAGCCCCGTCCCGCGCTTTGCCCCTGCTCGACGATCGTAGCGGGCAAGGGTCTGACAATGCCGATGAGAATATGCGCCTGCACGGTTGCAAGCGCCTGTGTTTTCGAGTTTTCACCGCGATGAGCGGCGTCGCGGTGCGCGACCGCGCGACGGTGCTCGAGCAGACCCGCGTGCTGAAGATGGCGAGCTCGACGCACGCCTATGTCCGCGGCAACACCGTCAAATTCTACGAATGGCTCGCGCAATCGCCGGCCGCCAAGACGCTCCCCGCAGGGCCGGCGATCTGGATCTGCGGCGACTGCCATCTCGGCAATCTCGGCCCGCTCGCCGATACCGATGGCAAGGTCGCGGTGCAGATTCGCGATCTCGACCAGACGGTGATCGGCAATCCGGCGCACGACCTGATCCGGCTCGGCCTGTCGCTCGCCACCGCGGCGCGCGGCTCGGACCTGCCCGGTGTGACCACGGCGCGGATGATCGAGGAGATGATCGAGGGCTATGACCTCGCGCTCCGCGATCCCGATGGCGACCGCCCGACGCCCGAACCCGGCGCGGTGCGCACCGTGCGCCGCCGCGCGCTCGGGCGGCGCTGGCGGCACCTCGCCTCCGAACGGCTGAGCGACGTCGAGCCGAAGATCCCGCTCGGCAAGAAGTTCTTCGCGCTCTCGCCCGCGGAGAAGGACGGCCTGTCCGCCTTGTTCGAGGAGGATGCGGTGCGGGACATGATCCTCGCGCTGTCGCATCGCGACTGCGACAGCCGCGTCCGGCTGGCCGACGCCGCTTATTGGATGAAGGGCTGCAGCTCGCTCGGCAATCTGCGCTTTGCCGCGATCGTGGCGATCGGCGGTTCGAAGAAGGAGCCCGATTCGGTCGCTTTGATCGATCTCAAGGAAGCGGTCCGCGCCGTCGCGCCGGCGCGCAAGGGTGCGGTCATGCCCGCCGATCCCGCCGAACGCGTCATCGCCGGTGCCCGCGCGCTCTCGCCCAATCTCGGCGAGCGCATGCTGGCGGCGCGGCTGCTCGACACGCCGATCGTGATGCGCGAGCTGATGCCACAGGATCTCAAGCTCGAGATCGACCAGTTCAGCCGCCGCGAGGCGACGACCGCGGCACGCTATCTCGCTTATGTCGTGGGGCGCGCGCATGCCCGCCAGATGACCGACGCCGAGCGCCGCGAGTGGCGCAAGGTGCTGCTCGACCATCGCGGCGCCGGGATCGACGCACCGTCGTGGCTGTGGCGCAGCGTCGTCGACCTGACCGCGAACCACGAGGCGGGCTATCTCGAACATTGCCGCCGCTACGCGCTCGCGCAGGCCGCCTGACGCCCGACGGGCCGGTGAAATTATTGCGCGGAGGTCGGCTTCCCTAGGGCGTTGGCTTGTGGTGTATTATTCCCATGAAACATCTCAGCACATTGGCCCTGTGGGCATCGGTCTCGCTTCTCTCGGTCTCCGCCGCGCATGCCGCGCCTGAGCGGTTCAGCGTGATCTTCGGCGGCAAGACCGTCGGGCATCTCGACGTCGACACGACGGGTGCGCACAGCAAGATCGACTTCGACTATAAGAACAATGGTCGCGGCCCGACGATGAAGGAAGAGCTCGACGTCGACGCCGACGGCCTGCCCGTCGCCTGGACGATCAGCGGCGCGACGACCTTCGGCAGCAAGGTTTCCGAGACCTTCGCCAAGTCCGGCACGACCGCGCGCTGGACCGATTCGACCGGCCCCGGCCAGAGCGTCGTCCGCGCTCCGAGCCTCTACGTCGCGCAGAGCGGCAGCCCGTGGGCGCTCGGGCTCTACGCCCGCGCCTTGCTCAAGCGCCCGAACGGCGAACTGCCCGCGCTGCCGGGCGGCGCGCTCAAGCTCGCCAAGGGCGAGACGCTGAGCGTCGCCGGCAAGGGCGGCCCGGTCACCGTCACCGCCTACACGCTCAGCGGGATCGAGACGCAGCCCGAGACGATCCTGCTCGACGGCGCGAACCAGATGTTCGGCTATGTCACCCCCGATTCGGCGATCCTGCGCCAAGGCTATGAGGGCGAGGAAGTCCGGCTGCGCGCGCTCGCCGCGCAATGGTCGACCGATCGCTACGTCGCGATCCAGAAGGCGGTCGCGCATCGCTACGGCGCGCCGGTCCGGATCCGCAACGTCCGCCTGTTCGACCCCAGGACCGGCACGCTGACGTCGCGCATGGCAGTGATCGTCAACGGCACGACGATCGCCGCGGTCGAGCCCAATGACAGCGTCGCCAGCCCGGGCGAGGTCAGCATCGACGGCGCGGGCGGCACGCTGGTTGCCGGGATGACCGAGATGCACGGACATCTCGGACAGGACAGTGCGCTACTCAATCTGATCGCCGGGATCACCACGGTGCGCGACATGGGCAATGATAATGCCGTGCTCGATTCGCTGATCACGCGGATGGACGCCAGCATCATCGGCGGCCCGCGCGTCGTGCGCAGCGGCTTCATCGAGGGCAAGTCGCCGTTCAGCGCGAACAACGGCATCCTGGTCGACAGCGAGGCCGCCGCGGTCGACGCGGTGCGCTGGTACGCCGCGCGCGGCTATTGGCAGATCAAGATCTACAACAGCATGAACCCCGCCTGGGTACCGGCGATGGTCAAGGAGGCGCATCGCCTCGGCCTGCGCGTCGCAGGGCACGTCCCCGCCTTCGCCACCGCCGACCAGATGATCGCGGCAGGCTATGACGAGATGACGCACATCAACCAGTTCATGCTCGGCTGGGTGATCAAGCCGAGCGAGGATACGCGCACGCTATTCCGCCTGACTGCGCTCAAGCGGCTGCCAGCGCTCGACCTGTCGTCGCCCGTTGTGCAGCACACCATCCAGCTGATGGTCGACGGCAAGAAGGCGATCGACCCGACGCTCGGCATCCACGAGAATCTGCTGCTCAACCGCGACGGCCAGGTACCGGCTGGCGCGGTCGACTATTACGACCATCTGCCGATCGGCGAGCAGCGCGGGCTCAAGAAGGCGTGGATCGACACCTCGGCGCCGGGCGACGATGCGGCGTATCGCGGCGCGTACGGCCAGATCGTCAAGACGGTGCGGATGCTCCACGATCGCGGCGTGTTCATCGTGCCGG
This sequence comes from Parasphingomonas frigoris, assembly GCF_036663815.1. NCBI lineage: Bacteria > Pseudomonadati > Pseudomonadota > Alphaproteobacteria > Sphingomonadales > Sphingomonadaceae > Parasphingomonas > Parasphingomonas frigoris. The sequence goes on from NZ_JAXOJQ010000002.1 coordinate 871,123, forward strand.
GCACCGACACCGGCGGCGCGCTGACCTATCACCGCGAGCTCGAGCTCTACACCAAAGCCGGCTTCGGCAATGCCGAGGTGCTGACGCGCGCGACCTGGGACATGGCGAAATATCTCGGCGAGGAGCAGCGCCGCGGATCGATCGAGAAGGGCAAGCTCGCCGACTTCTTCCTCATTCCCGGCGATCCGACCAAGGACATCAAGGCGATCAAGACGATCGCGATGGTGGTGAAGGACGGGACGTTTTATTATCCGAGCGAGGTCTATCCGAACTTCGGGATCAAGCCCTTCGCCCCCGCCCCTTCGGTCGCGCTCCCGACGAAGGCGATCGCCGCGCGCTGATCGCCCTGCTGGCCCCTGCCCTGTTTTGCTGGAGACACCAATGTTCCGTCCCGCGCTGTTGATCACCCTGTTCCTGAGCAGCGCCGCCGTCGCGCAGACGCCGCCGCCCGCCGCGCCCGCGCCCGAAGTCGGCACGCCGTCGCGGACCTTCGGCGCGCGCGACGTCTTCTCGCTCGCGCAGGCCGGCGAGCCGCAGATCAGCCCCGACGGCAAGCGCATCGCCTATACCCGCGCGACCGGCGACATCATGATCGACAACAATCGCAGCGAGATCTGGCTGGTCGACGTGACAAGCGGTCGGCAGACGCCGCTCGGCGTCCCCGGCAGCGCGCGGCCACGCTGGTCGCCCGACGGCAGCCGCCTCGCCTTCACCGCGCGCGCCGAGGGGCAGAAGCCGCAAATCTACGTCCGCTGGCTGAGCAGCGGAACGAGCGCGGCGATCACCGCTTTGCCCGAGAGCCCGACCGACATCGCCTGGTCGCCCGACGGCCGGTCGATCGGCTTCACCATGTTCGTGCCCGGCGACGGCACCAAGCTCGGCGTGCCGATCGCCAAGCCCGAGGGCGCAAAATGGGCCGAGCCGCTCAAGATCATCGGCCAGGTCCATTACCGTGCCGACGGCGCCGGCTATCTGCGACCGGGCTACACCCACGTCTTCGCGGTCTCGGCCGATGGCGGCGCGGCGCGCCAGCTGACGTTCGGCGCGTATGACGACGGGCGCAGCGTCGCGTGGAGCGCCGACGGCAAGCATCTGCTGATCGCCACCAATCGCGGCAAGGATCCCGAGCGCGACGGCCTCAACAGCGACATCTTCACGGTCGACGCCGACAGCGGCGCGCTGCGCCAGCTGACCACGCGCAACGGCCCCGATGAGGCGCCGGTCGCCTCGCCCGACGGCAAGCTGATCGCCTTCGTCGGTTTCGACGACAAGTTGCTCGGCTATCAGAACCATCGCCTCTCGGTGATGAACCCCGACGGCAGCGGCGTGCGGCTGCTTACCGCCGGGCTCGACCGCGACGTCGGCGACCCGCAATGGTCGGGCGACGGCAAGGCGATCTACGTCAAATATGTCGATCGCGGCGTCACCAAGATTGCGCGCGTCACGCTCGACGGGACCGTGACGACGGTCGCCAGCGGCCTCGCCAGCGGCGAGCTCGACCGGCCCTATTCCAGCGGCGATTATAGCGTGTCGCCCGGCGGCGTGATCGCCGCGACGGTCGGCGACGCTGCGCGCCCCGGCGACATCGCGGTCGCCACACGCGGCGGCGCGCTGCGCCGGCTGACCGATCTCAACCGCGACCTGTTCGCGGGCAAGCGGCTCGGCGCGGTGCGGCCGTTGCCGGTCACCTCGTCGGCGGGCGGGCTGCCGATCGACGCTTGGATGGTGACCCCGCCCGACTTCGACCCGGCGCGCAAATATCCGCTGATCCTCGAGATCCACGGCGGCCCGTTCGCCAGCTACGGCCCCGCCTGGTCGAGCGACGACCAGCTCTACGCCGCCGCCGGCTATGTCGTCGTCTACGCCAATCCGCGCGGGTCGACGTCGTACGGCGAGGAGTTCGCCAACCGCATCCACCACAGTTATCCGGCGCAGGATTATGACGATTTGATGAGCGTCGTCGATGCCGCGATCGCGGGCGGCAGCGTCGATCCAAACGCGCTGTTCGTCACCGGCGGGTCGGGTGGCGGGCTGCTCACCGCGTGGATCGTCGGCAAGACCGATCGCTTCAAGGCAGCGGTGACGCAGAAGCCGGTGATCAACTGGACGAGCGAGGTGCTGACCACCGACGGCTATACCTCGATGGCCAAATATTGGTTCGGCAAGATGCCGTGGGAGGATCCCGAGGGCTATTGGCGCCGCTCGCCGCTGAGTCTGGTCGGCAACGTCAAGACGCCGACCGCGGTGATGGTCGGCGAGGAGGACCACCGCACCCCGCCGAGCGAGGCCGAGCAATATTATGCCGCGCTGCAGATCCGCTCGGTGCCGACCGCGCTGATCCGCGTGCCGAGCGCGAGCCATGGCGGGCTCGCCGACCGCCCGTCGCAACTCGTCGCCGAGAATGCCGCGATCCTCGCCTGGTTCGATCGCTACCGACCGCGCTGAGCGCGTGGGGGGTCAGCGCGCAACCGCGAGTAGGCGATACCCCCACGCCGGCAGGCTGACCGTGCTCGCGCCGTCGATCACCACCGCCGACCCGCTGGCCGCATCGACATAGCGGCCAGCGACCGGGCCGTCGCTGAACGACACCGTCTGCGGCGTGGCGGAGAGGTTGAACAAAGCCAGCACCTTGTCGCCATCCTTCTCGCGCACGAACGAGAAGACTTTGGTCGGCGCGCTGTTGACCACCGGCGCCATCCGCGCGCCCCACGGCGCATTCCACAAGGCGGGATGCGCGTCGCGGAATGTGATCAACTGGCGGAACAGCGCGGCATTGGGATGATCGCGCCACGTGATCGGGTCGCGGTCGAAGAATTTCAGCCGGCGCGGGTTGCCCGCTTCCTGCCCGTTGTGGATCAGCGGCATCCCTTCGCCGACGAACGACAGCGCGATCGCGGCGGGGAGCGCGGGGCCGAAGCGCTCGAACTCGGTGCCTTCCCACGCATTCTGGTCGTGATTCTCGGTATAGGTCATCCGCATCGCCTCGGCCGGCCATGCGCTCTGGAGTTCGGAATAATAGAGGAACAGCGCGTTCACGTCGGCCTTGCCGGCGGCGATGTCGGCCATCGCATTGTTCCATTTCCACGCATAGGTCGCGTCGAACGCCTTGGCGTGGACGTCGCGCTGGTCGAATTCGGCGAGCATGAAGACGGGCTTGATGCCGTCGAGCTCGGCGCGCGCATTCTCCCAGAAATCGAGCGGAACATAGCCCGCTACGTCGCAGCGGAAGCCGTCGACGCCGACGTCGCGCACCCAATATTTCATCGCGTCGGTCATGTACTGGCGCAGGCCGGGCTTCGAATAATCGAGGTCGATGATGTCGGACCAGTCCCAGAACGGCGTCGGCCGGTTCGCACCCTTCCAGTCATGCTCGTACCAGTCGGGATGCGCGGTGTGGATGACATTGTCCCACGCGGTATGGTTGGCGACCCAATCGAGGATGACGTGCATCCCCTGCGCATGCGCCGCCGCGACGAACGCCTTGAGATCGTCGACGGTCCCGAACTCGGGGTTCACCGCGCGATAGTCCTTGACCGCATAGGGGCTGCCGAGCCCGCCCTTGCGGTTCTTCTCGCCGATCGGATGGACCGGCATCAGCCACAGGATGTCGACGCCGAGCGCTTTCAGCCGCGGCAATTGCGCCTGCGCGGCGCGGAAGGTGCCCTCGCGCGTGAACTGGCGGGTGTTGATCTGGTAGAGCACCGCCGTCTTGGTCCAGCCCGGATGCTGGAGCGTCACATACGGGCGTGGCTGGTAGCGCGCGTCGATCGCCGTCGCGGGCGCTTGCTGCGCGCTCGCCAAGCCGGGGTTGAGGCTCGCGACCAGCGCCGCAAGCATCCCTGCCAAAGTCGACCGCTGCATTGCATCCTCCCATCTGTCTTTTCGCGGCTATGCCACCGCGTCCGGCCGAGATGGAAAGAATACGTATGAATCGGCCCGGAAGGCTTCAGGCGTGCATTACAACGGCAGCCCGACGTAATTTTCCGCCACCGCGGTCTGCATCGCGGTCGACCCGGCAAGGTAGGCGAGTTCGGCCGATTGCATGCGATGCTCGAACGGGCCGTCCTCGGGGAAGCGGTGCATCAGCTTGGTCAGGAACCAGCTGAAGCGCTCGGCCTTCCAGATCCGCGACAGCGCCTTGGCCTGATAGCCGTCGAGCCCGCTATCGTCGCCGCGCCGGTAATGCGCGATCATCGCCTGGCTGAGATAGGCGACGTCGGACACTGCGAGGTTGAGCCCCTTCGCGCCGGTCGGCGGCACGATGTGCGCGGAGTCGCCGGCGAGGAACAGCCGGCCATAGCGCATCGTCTCGAACACGTAGGATCGCAGCGGCGCGATCGACATTTCGAGCGCGGGACCGCGCGTCACCGGCCCCGCGGCGAGCGGCGCGAAGCGCTCCTCGAGCTCGTCCCACAACCGCGCCTCGGGCCATTGCTCGATCCGGTCGGTCAGCGGCACCTGGATGTAATAGCGGCTGCGCGTCGGCGAGCGCATCGAGGCGAGCGCGAAGCCCTTGGGACCGTTGGCGTAGATCAATTCGGGGTGGCACGGCGGCACGTCGGCGAGGATGCCGAGCCAGCCGAACGGATAGACGCGTTCGAACTCGCGCCGCTCCGCCATCGGGATCGCTTTGCGCGACGGACCGTGAAAGCCGTCGCAACCGGCGATGAAATCGGCCTCGATCCGCTGTTCGACGCCGTCGACGCTGAAGGTCACCGCCGCCCGGTCGTCGGTCAGATCATGCAGCGCGACATCGGTCGCGCCATAGACGATCTCGATCCCGCGGGCCGGCGCCGCATCCATCAGGTCGCGCGTCACCTCGGTCTGGCCGTAGACGGTGACGCGCTTGCCGGTCAGCGCGGCGATATCGATCCGGATCAGATGCTCGCCATCGGCGAGGTTGAAGCCGTCTTCGACCATCCCCTCCGCGGTCAGCCGCTCGCCGAGCCCGAGCTGGTGGAGCAGGTCGGTCGTCCCGCGTTCGAGCACCCCGGCACGGATCCGCCCGAGAACATAATCGGGCGTCTGGCGCTCGATCACGATCACGTCGATCCCCTCGGCGCGGAGCAGATGCGCGAGCAGCAGCCCGGCGGGCCCCGCGCCGATCACGGCGACCTGGGTGCGGCGCGTGCTCATGACGCGAGACGCTCGAGCTGGTCGAGGATGCGGTAGCACGGCATGACCTGCGCGACGCTCGCATTCGGCTCGCGCCCCTCGCGGATCGCCGCGACGAATTCGCGGTCCTGCAGCTCGATGCCGTTGCTCGACACCGCCACGCCCGACAGGTCGATCGGCTCCTCTCGCCCCGTCACGAGATCGTCGTAGCGCGCGATCCAGGTGCCGTTGTCGCAAATGTAGCGGAAGAAGGTGCCGAGCGGCCCGTCATTGTTGAAGCTCAGCGACAGCGTGCAGATCGCGCCGCTCTCGGCCTTCAGCTGGATCGACATATCCATCGCGATGCCGAGCTCGGGATGGAGCGGCCCGGCGATCGCATTGGCCTGGACGATCGGCCCCGCCTGATAGGCGAACAGGTCGACGGTGTGCGCGGCGTGGTGCCACAGCAGGTGATCCGTCCAGCTGCGCGCCTCGCCCTTGGCGTTCATGTTCTTGCGGCGGAAGAAATAGGTCTGCACGTCCATCTGCTGGACGGCGAGGTCGCCCGCGACGATCTTGTCGTGGATGAACTGGTGCGACGGGTTGAAGCGCCGCGTATGGCCGACCATCGCGACGAGACCGGTCTCCTCGGCCTTCGCCAGCACGGATTCGCCGTCGGCGAGGCTGTCGCACAGCGGGATCTCGACCTGGACGTGCTTGCCCGCCGCCATGCACTGGATCGCCTGCTCGGCATGCATCTGCGTCGGGGTGGCGAGGATCACCGCGTCGAGCCCAGGCTGTTCGAGCGCTTCGCTAAGTTCGGTGCAGGCATGCTGCACGCCATATTTGGCGGCGACCGCCTGGGTCGGCTCCAATCGGCGGCCGACGATCGAAACGACCTCGACTCCGTCGATCTTGGCAAGGGCGTCGAGATGCTTTTCCCCGAACGCGCCGGCACCGGCGAGGGCGATCTTCATGGCAATGGCTCCAGAACGATGTGGCCGACGGCGGTGTTCGACGCCGGCACGTGATAATGACGGTGCAGTTCGCGCACCTTGGGCCCCAGCGCGCCGCGCATGATGAGCCACATGACGAGTTCGATCCCCTCGCTGCCCGCTTCGCGCAGATAGTCGATGTGCGGCATGTGCCGCAGCGCCTCTGGGTCGGCGGTGAGCTTGTCGAGGAAGGCGGTGTCCCATTCCTTGTTGATCAGTCCTGCGCGCGGCCCCTGGAGCTGATGGCTCATCCCGCCCGTCCCCCAGATCTGCACGTTGAGATCCTCGGGGTAGCTCGCCACCGCACGCGCGATCGCCTCGCCGAGCAGCCAGCAGCGGTTGCCCGAGGGCGGCGGATAGGTGACGACATTGACCGCGATCGGCACGACCTTGACCGGCCAGGCGTCGACCTGCCCGAACATCAGCGACATCGGCACGGTCAGCCCGTGATCGACCGCCATCGCGTTGATGATCGTCATGTCGAATTCGTCGAGGATGCAGCTCTGCGCGATGTGCCAGGCGAGATCGGCATGCCCCTGCACTTCGGGCACCGGGCGCGGGCCCCAGCCCTCGTCGGCGATCGGGAAGCTGTCGGCGCACCCGATCGCGAAGGTCGGGATGAAGGTCATGTCGAACGCCGAGGCGTGGTCGTTATAAACCAGGATCACGACGTCGGGCTTGGTGTCGCGCTCATAGGCCCGCGCGAACTCGTAGCCGGCGAAGACCGGCTGCCAATAGGGCTCGTCGGCCTTGCCGTTGTCGAGCGCGGCGCCGACCGCGGGGATGTGGCTGGTGGTGATGCCGGCGGTGATGCGGGCCATGTCAGTTCTCCGCCGTCGGCGCGTTGGGGATTTCGGAGGCGATTTCGGCCACCTCGGCGAGCGCCGCTTGCTCGGCGTACGAGCGCAAGCCCTCCGGCGAGCGCCCGCCGCCGAGCATCATCGCGGCATATTCCTCCTGGCTCATGCCGGTCATCGTGCCCGCGGCATATTGGAAGCTCTTGCCGTCGGTGGAGAAGATCTTCGCTAGGAAATAGATGTTGCCACCCGCGTCGAGCATCGCATTGTAATCGCGCGCCAGCACGGCGGCCTTCTGCGCCTCGGTCAGCGGCCAAGCGTCGAGATAGGCGCGCTCGTCGGCCTTGAAGCGCTCGCGATTGTCGGCCTGCATCAGGCTGAAGGCGAACTGGTTGAGGTGGAAGCCTTTTCGCGCGCGCGCCGCGGTGTAGACGCGCGTGCCGGGGATCGTCTCGAGCTCGGCGAGATAGGCGTGGATGTCGCGTGGCGCGGTCATGCCCTTGCCTCCTCGGCAGCGATCAGTCGGCGGATGATCTGCCGCGCGCGCGTGCCGCCCTCGTCGATATTGTAGGCATTGATCTTGAGATCGGGATTGCGCGCGATCGCTTGCTGCTGCGCTTCGAGGATCACCTTGTCCTCGGAAAACACCCCGCCCTGCGCGCGCTTGAAGCGCGCGGTGAAGCCGGGATCGTCGACGTCGAAGCTGCGCGCCATGCCCCAGAAATAGTGCATCGTGCCTTCGCTCTCCGGGGTCATGCAATCGACCACCATCCCGCGAACGCCCTGGTCATGGCTTTCGAGCGTCGCGCCCGCGCCGACCGGCGCCACGCCAACGTCGATCATCACCGACGAGGGCGCGAGGAATTCGCAGATCTGCCAGCGGTCGACCGGCCCCGGTTGCTTGAGCGCACCGCGCCAGAAGGGCGGCGCATCGACGCCCGGCATCCAGCGCGCGACATAGGCGCGGTCGCCCTCGACGCGGGTCTGGAGCGGTGCCTCCATCAGTTCGGGCTGGCCGATCGAGCCCGAATGGACGTGCGTCTCGTGCGTCAGGTCCATCAGATTGTCGATCATCAGCCGGTAATCGGCTTCGACATGGTAATAGCCGCCGTCGAAGGTCCAGCCCGGCGTCGAGCATGGCCACAGATCGGGAATCAGCGCCTCGTCAGCGCGTGCCTTGTCGCCGACCCACAGCCACACGAAGCGATGCTTCTCGGCGACGACATAGGTCTCGGCGCAGACGCGCGTGTTCACGCGGTCGGTCTTGAGCGGCATCTCCTCGGCGACGCCGTCGGGGCCGAGCTTCAGCCCATGATATTTGCAGCGAATCGAATCGCCCTCGCGGATCCCCATCGACAGCGGCAGCAAACGGTGCGGGCAGGCATCGCGCATCGCCACGACCTGCCGGTCGAGCTTGCGGTAGAGCATCACCGGCACGCCGCAGATCGTGCGCGCGAGTGGAGTGTGGTCGACTTCGCTATCCCAGCCGGCGACGTACCAGGCGTTGGTGACCCAGGTGCTCACAATCCGCGCTCCTTCAATTTGGCATCGAGCCGCGGGAAGACGCGGCGCGCATTGCCCGCGAAGATCGCGGCGCGCTCGTCTTCGGGAATGGCGAGCGCGTCGACATAGCGCTTGGTGTCGTCGAAATAGTGCCCGTTCTGCGGGTCGATCCCGCGCACCGCGCCGACCATCTCGCTGCCGAACAGGATGTTCTTGCTGTCGATCACCTCGGCCAGCAAATTCACGCCGGGCTGGTGATAGACGCAGGTGTCGAAGAACACGTTGTTCATCAGATGCGTCGCCAGATCGGGCTGCTTGAGCATATCGGCGAGGCCGCGATAGCGCCCCCAATGATAGGGCACCGCGCCGCCGCCATGCGGGATGATGAAACGCAGCGAGGGAAAATCGCGGAACAGGTCGCCCTGGATCAGTTGCATGAAGGCGATCGTGTCGGCGGCGATGTAATAGGCGCCGGTGGCGTGCATCGCCGGATTGCACGATCCCGAGACGTGGATCATCGCGGGCACATCGAGTTCGACCATCTTCTCGTAAAAGGGATACCAGAAGCGGTCGGTCAGCGGCGGCGCGGTGAAATGGCCGCCGCCGGGATCGGGGTTGAGGTTGCAGCCGATGAAGCCAAGCTCGGTAACGCAGCGCTCGAGCTCGGCGATCGAGCCGGCCATGTCGGCCTGCGGGTTCTGCGGCAGCATGCAGACGCCGACGAAGGTCTCGGGGTACAGGTCGCAGACGCGCGCGATCAGATCGTTTGACACCTGCGCCCATTGCAGCGCGACGCTCTCGTCGCCGACATGCGGCGCCATCGTCGAGGCGCGCGGGCTGAAGATCGTCATGTCGGCGCCGCGCTCGCGGATCAGCTTGAGCTGGTTGGCCTCGATCGTCGCGCGGATCTCGTCGTCGCTGATCGCGGGGTAGGCCGGGACCGGGGTGCCGGCCTTGAACGCCGCAGTCTGTTCGGCGCGCCACGCGTCATGCTGGGGTGGGGCCGTGGTGTAGTGGCCATGGCAGTCGATCACGAGGGTCATGCGGCACATCCGACAGCAGGAGAAAGCCGCGCATTGAGGAGCGCGAGCGTGGAATCGAGGGTATCGGTGGGGGCGACGCCGAGCGCGCCGATCGCGCGCTGGCGCTCGGTGGTGGCGCGCGCCATTGCCGAGCCGGTGCCGAGCGCATCGAGCGTCTTGACGACTTCGACCATTTCCTCGGCGCGGCGGCCGCCATGGACGATCATCCGTTCGAGATTGTAGGCGCCGCGCTCGGCCCAGGGCCGCGCGCGTTCGCTGGCGTCGAGCGAGGCGAGCACTTCGTCGCGCACCCCGGCAGCTTCGGCGGCGAGCAGGCATTCGGCGGTGAGCGCCTCGAGCCCCTTGACCATCACCGAGCGGATCATCTTGGTCGCACTTGCCGCGCCGATGCTGGCGCCGACGATGCGGACGTTGGTGAAGCCGAACGTGGTCAATGCTTCGGCCCCTGCTTCGGCATGTGGGCCCGCCACGAGCAGCGGCACCTTGCGCCCGAGCGGATGGACCGGCGCCATCACCGCGACATCGACATAGCGCCCGCCGGCCTGCTCGATCGCCTGCGCGGCGTGACGCTTGGTTTCGGGGGCGACCGAGTTGAGGTCGCAAAACAAAGCGCCGGGCGCGATCGACAGCGCGGTTTCTTCGGCGGCAGCGCGCGCCTGGTCGGCGGTGACGAGCGACAGGATTACCGCTTTGCCCGCGACCGCCGCGTGGTTGGTCATCGCGGCTTCTGCGTGGAGCGCGTCGAAGTCCGCCAGCTTGGCGGCGCGCGTCGCGGGATCGGCGAGCTTGCGATCATAGCCCGACGCCGAGAGGCCACCGGCGAAGGCCATCGCCGCCTCTCCAAAACCGATGAAACTGGGATCTTGCGTCGCCATGAGAGCAGGGTGGCGAAGACGCGCCCGCCCCGCCAATCACAATTGGCACCTGCTATCGGTTTTCCGGAAGTCTCGTTTCGCGGACCGCCGCGCGGAGCAGCTGCAGGAAATGCTCCTGCTCGGGCGTCGGGCGCCAATTTTGCCGGACCGAGAGCCCGATCGTCCGCACCGCCTGCGCGATCGGCGCGCCGATCTGGCGCAACACGCCGGTCGCGAGCTCGGGCGCGACCTGGTCGGGCGACAGCAAGGTCAGGAAATCGCTGTCGCGCAGCACGCCGCGGATCACCATCACCGACCCGCATTCGATCGGCGCCACCGGCACCGCACCGTCGGCGAACAGGCCCTGCCACAGCGTACGCAAGGGCGATCCATGCGGCGCGACGATCCACGGATAGCGCAGCAGGTCCGCCGGTTCGGGCGTGCGACCGGCGAGCGGATGACCGACCCGCCCGACGATCACCAGCCGATCCTCGAACAGCGGCGCCTGTTCGAGCCCGGCAGGCGCGACCTCGCGCAGCGCGCCGATCATCACGTCGATCTCGCCATCGAGCAGCGGATCGACCAGTTCGCGCCACGATCCCTCGCGCACGTCAACCGTGACACGCGCCTCGCTCCGCGCGAACGCCGCGATTGCATGCGGCAGGACGAGCGCGCGGCACAGCGGCATCGCGCCGATCGCGAGCCGCTCGGCAGCCCCCTCTGGCAGCGCCTCGACCAGCCCCGCGGCGAGTTCGAGCACCGCCAGCCGCGCCCCGCGCGCGAGCCGCCGCCCGGCATGGGTCAACGCCACGCCGCGGCCACGCCGCTCGACCAAAGGCACGCCATACAGGCTCTCGAGATCGCGCACCGCGCGGTGGACCGCCGGCTGCGACTGGCGCTGCTGCAGCGCCGCCGCCGCAAAGCTGCCAGCATTCGCAAGCGCGAGGTACGCACGCAACTGCGTCGCGGTGATCAATCGTTCGGGGCGCGCAAACCCCCGCGCCCCGCTGCGCGCACTCGCGCGCGACGCTTCGGCGAGACGCGCATAAGCGGCGCGGATCCGCACCACCAGCGCAGCGCCCGCCGCGGTCGCGCTCACGCCGTCGGCGCGGCGATCGAGCAAGGCGACGCCGACCTGCCGCTCGACCTTGGCGATCCCCTGCGTGAGCGCCGGCTGCGACAGATTCTCCGCCTCGGCCGCAAGGCTGATGCTGCCCAGTTCGGTCGCGGTCGCCAACGCATGGAGGTGGCGGAGATTGAGGTCGAGCGGATCGTGCGCCATACCCTCCCATAGTATAAACTTATGGCCGCGCACGAGATTTGATTTGGGGGTTTCGCCTGCGCCGGGCACTCCGACCCCCTGAGGAGAGTGAGCATGGCTGGACGCGTGGTACGCGAGATTTCGCGGGTGGAGCAGAGCGTGATCGATGGTCTCGCCCATGCCGGCGTGGCCACCGTGCACGAGGCGCAAGGGCGCATCGGTCTGCTCGCGCACTATATGCGGCCGATCTATTCGGGCGCGCGGATCGCCGGGTCGGCGGTCACCATCTCGTCGCCGCCGGGCGACAATTGGATGCTCCACGTCGCGATCGAGCAACTGAAGGAGGGCGACATCCTCGTCCTCGCGCCGACCTCGCCGTGTGTCGACGGCTATTTCGGCGACCTGCTGGCGACCAGCGCGATGGCACGCGGCTGTCGCGGGCTGGTGATCGATGCGGGCGTGCGCGACGTGCGCGACCTGAAGGAGATGGGCTTTCCGGTCTGGTCGAAGGCGGTGTTCGCGCAAGGCACGATCAAGGCGACTTTGGGCTCGGTCAACGTGGCCGTGGTCTGCGCGGGCGCGGCGATCGAGGCGGGCGACGTGATCGTCGCCGATGACGACGGCGTCTGCGTCGTCAAGCGCGCCGACGCGCCGGCGGTGCTCGAAGCGGCGCGCAAGCGCGAGGCGAACGAGGAATCGAAGCGCCAGCGGCTGGCGGCGGGTGAGCTCGGGCTCGATATCTACGACATGCGCGGCAAGCTCGAAGCGCTGGGGCTGCGCTATGAGTGACCCCGCCGCCCAGGGCGTGCGCTGCATGTGGATGCGGGGCGGCACGTCGAAGGGGGCGTTCTTCCTCGCCGACGATCTGCCCGCCGATCCCGCGGCGCGCGACGCGTTCCTGCTGCGGGTGATGGGCTCGCCCGATCCGCGGCAAATCGACGGCATGGGCGGCGCCGATCCGCTGACCTCGAAGGTCGCGGTCGTCTCGAAATCGGCGCGCGAGGGCGTCGATGTCGACTATCTCTTCCTCCAGGTGTTCGTCGACCAGCCGCTCGTCAGCGACAGCCAGAATTGCGGCAACATGCTCGCCGGCGTCGGCCCGTTCGCGGTCGAGCGCGGACTAGTGACACCGAGCGGCGATGAAACCCGCGCCGCGATCTTCATGGAGAATACGGAACAGGTCGCCGTCGCCACGCTGCAAACGCCGGGCGGCCAGGTCCGCTACGACGGCGCCGCCGCGATCAGCGGGGTGCCGGGCACCGCCGCGCCGATCCCGCTCGCCTTCCGTGACACCGCCGGCTCGTCGTGCGGCGCGCTGCTGCCGACCGGCAACGGCGTCGACACGATCGACGGCGTCGCGGTCACGCTGATCGACAACGGCATGCCCTGCGTCGTTTTCGCCGCCGCCGATGTCGGCGTCATCGGCTATGAGGACCGTGAGACGCTCGATGCGAACGACGCCATGAAGGCGAAGATCGAGGCGATCCGCCTGAAGGCCGGGCCGCTGATGAACCTCGGCGACGTCACCGAAAAGTCGGTCCCCAAGATGATGCTCGTCGCAGCCCCCAAGGACGGCGGCGCGATCGCGGTACGTTCGCTCATCCCGCACCGCGTCCATGCCTCGATCGGCGTGCTCGGCGCGGTCAGCGTCGCCACCGCGTGCCTGATCGAAGGTTCGCCCGCCGCCGCGCTCGCTCATGTGCCCGAGGGCAACACCAAGACGCTCGGCGTCGAGCATCCCAGCGGCGTCACCGAATGCGTCGTGACGATCGACGCCGCCGGCCAGCCGGTCGAGGCGGGGATGCTGCGCACCGCGCGCAAATTGATGGACGGAGAGGTTTTCGCATGAGCCGCACCAAGACCTGGGTCGATCAGCCGAGCACGCCAAGCTACGTCCCGCCCCCCGGCGCGATCGACGCGCATGTCCACGTGTTTGGGCCCGAGGCAGACTTCCCGTTCAGCCCCAAGGCGAAATATCACCCCGAAGACGCCACCCCAGAAATGCTGTTCGCGCTCCGCGACCAGCTCGGCTTTGCGCGCAACGTGATCGTCCAGGCGAGCTGCCACGGCACCGACAATGCCGCCACCCTCAACGCAATCGCCAAGTCGGACGGTGCCGCGCGCGGGGTCGCGGTGGTCAGCCCCGACATCGACGATGCCGAACTCCAGAAGCTCCACTACGGCGGCATTCGCGGCGTGCGCTTCAACTTCCTCAAGCGGCTGGTCGACGATGCCCCCAAGGACAAGTTCCTCGACATCGCGCGCCGCATCGCCCCGCTCGGCTGGCACGTCGTCGTCTATTTCGAGGCGGACATCCTCGAGGAGCTCGAGCCCTTCCTCGCCGCGATCCCGACGACGATCGTGGTCGATCACCTCGGCCGCCCCGACATCGCGCAAGGCCCCGGCGGCGCAGACATCACGCGCTTCGTGAAGCTGCTCGACGATCACCCCAACATCTGGACCAAGGTGTCGGGCGCCGAACGCCTCTCACCGCAGGGCCCGCCATTCGACGATTTCGTCGCGGTGATCCGCCCGGTGGTGGAGCGCTTCCCCGACCGCGTGCTGTGGGGCACCGACTGGCCGCACCCCAATATGGAGCATCGCATCCCCGACGACGGGACGCTGGTCGATGTCATCCCGCGAATCGCTCCGACTGCCGAGTTGCAGCGCAAGCTGCTGGTCGACAATCCGATGCGGCTGTATTGGCCCGAGCAACTGGGCTGACCCGCCTTTTTTGACCTCGGAGCTGCCATGACCTTGCCGACCCGTACGATCGGCCCGTTCACCGTCTCGGCGATCGGGCTCGGCTGCATGAACCTCAGCCATGCTTACGGCGTCCCGCCAAGCGCCGAGGACGGCACGCGGTTGCTCAACGCAGCGCTCGATCTCGGCTACACGCTGCTCGACACCGCGGCCCTCTATGGCGGCGGCGAGAATGAACGGCTGATCGGGCGCGCAGTGATGCACCGCCGCCGCGAATTCACGCTGTCGTCGAAATGCGTGCTCGACCTGGTCGACGGCAAGCGCATCCTCGATGCCACGCCCGCCGCGATCGCGCGCACGCTCGACGGCGCGCTGCAGCGGCTCGGCACCGACCATATCGACCTCTATTACATGCACCGGCTCGACCGGAACGTGCCGATCGAAGAGTCGGTCGGCGCCCTCGTCCGCGCCAAGGATGCGGGCAAGATCAGCGCGATCGGCCTGTCCGAAATGTCCGCCGAGACGATCCGCCGTGCGCACGCGGTCCATCCGATCGCAGCGGTGCAGTCGGAATATTCGCCCGCCGTGCGCAATCCCGAAGTTGCCGTGCTCGACGCCTGCGCCGAGCTCGGCATCGCGCTCGTCGCTTTCTCGCCGGTGGCGCGTGGGCTGCTCGCGGGCGCGGTCCGCGACGACAGCTATGCCGAGGGCGACATCCGCCGCCCGATGCCGCGCTTCGTCGCGCCGTTGCTGACGCACAACCTCACGCTCGTCGCGCAATTCGATGCGCTCGCGACGCAGGCCGGTCTCACCCCGGCGCAACTCGCGCTCGGCTGGGTGCTGGCGCAGCGGCCGTTCACCGTGCCGATTCCGGGGACGACCAGCCTGACGCATCTCGCCGAGAATATCGCCGCGGCGGATCGCCCGCTCGCAGCGGATCTGGTCGCCGCGGTCGACCGGCTGTTCCCGGCGGGCGCGCTCAGGGGCGCACGCTATCCTGCGGCGATGCAGGCACAGATCGATACCGAGCTGCTGCCCGACGAAGAGCTGGCCGCGCAGCCGGCCTAGCTGCGGTCCGAGCCGGCGGGGCAGGCGCTCCGCTGACCCGCGCACATGGATCCCCCGATCGATATTGCAGCCGCGCTCGCTTTCCGCTATCTCTCATAGCAATAAGGAGAGAGACGATGGCCAGCGATGCTTCGACACTCGCGCGCGACCAGGTGGCGCACGGCGCCCGCTTCGAGCGGCGCAATCCCGTAACCGGCGAGATCGCCAGCAGCGCGCCCGCGGCGACCGTCGCCGACGCCGCTGCCGTGGTCGACGCCGCCGCCGCCGCCTTCCCCGCCTGGTCCGCGCTTGGCCCCAACGCCCGCCGCGCCGCGCTGATGAACGCCGCCGTCGCGCTCGAATCGCGTGCCGACGCCTTTGTCGCGGCGATGATGGGCGAGATCGGCGCGACCGAAGGCTGGGCGCGCTTCAACCTGATGCTCGCCGCTGGCATGGTGCGCGAGGCCGCCGCGCTGACGACGCAGATCAGCGGCGAGGTGATCCCCTCCGACAAGCCCGGCTGCATCTCGATGGCGCTGCGCGAACCGGTCGGCGTGATGCTCGGCATCGCGCCGTGGAACGCACCGATCATCCTCGGCGTCCGTGCGATCGCGGTGCCGCTGGCATGCGGCAATACGGTGGTGCTGAAAGCCTCCGAGCAGTGCCCGCGCACGCACGGCCTTATCGTCGAGGCGTTCGAGGAAGCGCTTCCCGCGGGCGTGGTCGGCGTCGTGACGAATGCCCCCGCCGATGCCGGCGCGATCGTCGGCGCGCTGATCGACCATAAGGCGGTCAAGCGGATCAACTTCACCGGCTCGACCGCGGTCGGCAAGATCATCGCCAAGCGCGCCGCCGAGCATCTCAAACCCGTGCTGCTCGAGCTCGGCGGCAAGGCGCCGCTGATCGTGCTCGACGACGCCGATCTCGACGAAGCGGTCAAGGCCGCGGCGTTCGGTGCGTTCATGAACCAGGGCCAGATCTGCATGTCGACCGAGCGGATCATCGTACTCGACAGCGTTGCCGATGCCTTCGTCGCCAAGTTCAAGAACAAGGTCGCCAGCATGCCGGTCGGCGACCCACGCGCTGGCGCCACTCCGCTTGGCGCGGTGGTCGACCAGAAGACCGTCGACCATGTCCGCGAGTTGATCGACGATGCGCTGTCGCACGGTGCCGAGCAGCTCGTCGGCGGCACCGCCAACGGCGTGCTGATGCCGGCGCATGTCATCGACAAGGTCACGCCCGAGATGCGGCTGTTCCGCGACGAGAGCTTTGGCCCCGTCGTCGGCGTGATCCGCGCGAAGGACGAGGCCGAGGCGATCGCACTCGCCAACGACACCGAATACGGCCTGTCCGCCGCGGTCTTCACGCGTGATACCGCACGGGGCTTACGCGTCGCGCGCCAGATCCAGTCGGGCATCTGCCACATCAACGGGCCGACCGTGCATGACGAGGCGCAGATGCCGTTCGGCGGGGTCAAGGGATCGGGCTATGGCCGCTTCGGCGGCAAGGCCGGGATCGACAGCTTCACCGAACTGCGCTGGATCACGATCGAGACGCAGCCCGGCCATTTCCCGATCTGACGATGGCAATGGCGGAGTCCCCTCCTCCGGTCGCGCCCGGTCTCGAGCATGCGTTCTCGCTGTTCGTCGAGGTTGCCGTGCCGCAGGAGCAGGGGATCGTCGACGGGCGGCAGGTGCGTTTCATCGCGATCACCGGCGGGCGCGTTGCAGGCCCGCGGCTGAACGGCGTGGTGCTGCCGGGCGGCGGCGACTGGCAGGCGATCCATTCGGACGGGCTGGCTTTGCTGGAGACACGCTACGCGATCCGCGCCGACGACGGCACGGTGATCGGCATCACCAACCCGGCCGTCCGCGTCGCGAGCGAGGCGGTCACGCAGCGGCTCGCGCGCGATGAACCGGTCGATCCAGCCGACTATTACTTCCGCAGCACGCCGCGCTTTACCGTGCCCGAGGGCGCGCATGGCTGGCTGCGGCGTACCGTCTTCGTCGGCGTCGGCATCCGCCGCCCGACCCAAGTCGAAATCCAGGTTTTCGCCGTCGCGTGACGGCAATTGTACAAAAAGGAGTATCCGCATGACACAGACCAGCAGCAACGGCGTCGTCGCCTATGAGATCGTCGACCGCATCGCGTGGGTGAGCTTCAACCGCCCCGACAAGCGCAACGCCATGTCGCCGACGCTCAACCGCGACATGATGGAAGTGCTCGACCTGCTCGAATTCCACGACGATGTCGGCGTGCTCGTGCTGACCGGCGAGGGCTCGGCCTGGACCGCCGGCATGGACCTCAAGGAATATTTCCGCGAGACCGAAGCCAAGGGCCTCGCCGGCACGCGCAAGGCGCAGAGCGAGAGCTATGGCTGGTGGGCGCGGCTGCGCTGGTATCAGAAGCCGACGATCGCGATGGTCAACGGCTGGTGCTTCGGCGGCGGCTACGGCCCGCTGTTCGGCTGCGACCTCGCCTTTGCAGCCGAGGACGCCAAGTTCGGGCTCAGCGAAATCAACTGGGGCATCCTCCCCGGCGGCGGCGCGACCAAGGTCGCGACCGAGCTGATGCCGCTGCGGAAAGCCATGTACCACGCGATGACCGGCGAGAATATCAGCGGCACCACCGCCGCCGAATGGGGCCTTGTCAACGAAGCCATCCCGCTCGATCGATTGAAGGAGCGTGTCACCGAGGTCGCCAAGGTGCTGCTCGCCAAGAACCCGGTCGCGCTGAAGGCAACCAAGGACGCCGTCCGCCGCGTCGGCGAGATGACCTATGACAATGCGCAGGACTATCTGATCCGCGCGCAGGAAGCCGCCAACAGCTTCGACGGCGAAGGCCGCAAGGAAGGCATCCGCCAGTTCATCGACGAGAAGAGCTACAAGCCCGGGCTCGGCACGTACGACACGACCAAGACCCAGGGCTGAGGACAGCATGACCGCCCGCCCCCCCGTCACCGCGCTCGATTGCCTGCTGCGCCCGCGCTCGGTCGCGATCGTCGGCGCGTCGGAGAAACCCGGCGCGCTCGGCAATCAGGTGCTCGCCAATCTCGAGCGCCACGGCTTTGCGGGGGAGATCCATCTGATCAACCCCAAGGCACCGGTGATCGGCGGGCGGCAGGCGCTCGCCAGCATCGCCGAGTTGCCCGACGGGGTCGATGCGGCGGTGCTGGCGATCCCCGGCGGCGCGGTGCTGGGTGCGGTCGAGGCGCTTGCGGCGCGCGGCGTCGGCGCGGCGATCATCTTCTCGGCGGGGTTTGCCGAAGGTGGCGCCGAAGGCCTCGCCGCGCAGAGTGCCGTCGCGCGGATCGCGGCGGAGAGCGGGATGGTGATCGAGGGGCCGAACTGCCTCGGCATGGTCAATTATGTCGACGGGATCCCGCTCACCTTCGTCCAGGTGCCGGCGTACCGGCTGCGCGATGCGAAGGGCGTCGGCATCGTCTCGCAATCGGGCGCGATGGCGGTGGTGCTCGGGACCACGCTGATGGCGAAGGAGCTTGGCATCTCGCTCTCGATCTCGACCGGGAACGAGGCGGCCTCGGGCGTCGAGGATTATGTCGAGCATCTGCTGGCTGATCCCGCCACGCAGGTGATCGCCATGATCGTCGAGCAGTTCCGCCAGCCCGCGCGCTTCCTCGCGCTGGCGGCGCGGGCGCGTAAAGCGGGCAAGCCGATCGTGCTGCTCCACCCCGGCCAGTCGAGCGCGGCGCGCGAATCGGCGGCGACGCACACGGGCGCAATGGCGGGCGACTGGCAGGTGATGCGCACCAAGGTCGAGCGCGCCGGCGTGATCGTCGCGCAGACGCTCGAGGAGCTCGGCGACCTCGTCGACATCCTCTATCGCGCCGGAATGCCGCGGGCCGGTGGTGCGGCGGTGCTGACCGAATCGGGCGCGTTCAAGGCGCTGACGCTCGATCTGTGCGAGGCCAAGGGGCTGGCGTTGCCCGCGCCCTCCGCCGAGACCGCCGCGCTCCTGCGCGCTGCGGTGCCCGACTTCATCCCGGTCAGCAATCCGATGGACCTGACGGCGCAGGCGCTGGTCGATCCCGATCTCTATCGCCGGACGCTCGCCCCGCTGCTCGAGGACGATGCCTTCGCCGCGATCGTGCTCGGGATCATCCAGACCGACGAGACGACCTGCCACCTCAAATTCGCGCCGATCATCGCCGCGATCCGCGCGCTCGCGCCCGCCAAGCCGGTGATCTTCGCCGGGCTCGACGACGGCGCGCCAGTGCCCGTGGCCTATATCGCCGAACTGCGCGCGCTGGGCGTCCCCTATTTTCCGGCGCCGGACCGCGCGTACCGTGCGCTTGCGCGCTTGGCTGAGCGCGCCGCGCGCGATTTCGAGACGGCGCAGACCGAGGCGACCGCGCCGATCAGGGTGCCGGCGGGCGTCATTCCCGAATATCGCGCCAAGGCGCTGCTCGCGCCGTTCGGCGTCGCCTTCTCCAGGGGCGAGCTCGCCACCTCGCCCGAGGACGCACAGCGCATCGCGGACGAAATCGGCTATCCCGTCGTGCTCAAGGCGCAGGCCAGCGCGCTCAGCCACAAGAGCGATGCCGGCGGCGTGATCCTCGCCCTCGGCGATGCCGACGCGGTCGCGCGCGGTTGGACCGAGATGTACGCCAACATCGCCCGCCACGCGCCCGGGCTCGTGCTCGACGGCGTTCTGGTCGAGACGATGGGCGCGCGCGGCGTCGAGCTGATCGTCGGCGCCCGCAACGACCCCGAGTGGGGGCCGGTGATCCTCGTCGGCTTCGGCGGGGTGCAGGCCGAGATCCTGCAGGACGTGCGCCTGCTCGCGCCCGACCTGACGCCCGACGCGATCATCGCGGAACTGCGCACGCTCAAGAGCGGCGCGCTGCTCGACGGCTGGCGCAGTTCGCCCGCGCTCGATCTCGACGCGGTCGCGGCGATCATCGCCGCGGTCGGCCGCGCGCTTGCGGCTGCGCCGAACATCCGCGAGATCGACCTCAACCCGGTCGTCGTCTATCCACGCGGCAAGGGTGCGGTCGCGCTCGACGCGCTGATCCTCGCCGACTGAAGCGCTACACCTTCCACCCGCTTTCCCGGTGAAGCGCTCATGCGCTCAGCGTCGGTAAAACCTCACCCCTCGCGTGCCTCGATCCGCGCCAGCAGGTCGATCAGCTGCTGGTGATCGCCGGCGTCGAGATCGCGCAGCACATTGGCCTCGTGGAGGCGAATCTGCGCCAGCGCTTGCACGAACATCGCATGTCCGTCCGCGGTCAGCGACAGGATGAAGGCGCGCCGGTCGCCCGGGTCGGTCTGCCGGTCGATCCAGCCGCGCTCGGCCAATTCGTTGACCGGCGCGACCATGTTGGCGCGCTGGATGCCGAGCATCCGCCCGACCGTCCCCTGGTTGATACCGGGATTGGCATCGACGATCGACAGGATGCCGAACAGCACCTGGCGGACGCCGGTCCCCTCGAGCGCGCGCGCGAAGTCGCTCGCCATCACCGCCGAGGCGCGGCGCAGATGATAGCCGATCAGTTCCGCCAGCACGCCCAGGCTGGCGGTATCTTCGGTCGGTGACGGCACGGTGTCGGCCAAATTTTGCTCCTCAGTTCGAGCAGCGACGCTAATCGACATCGCCGAGGCGCTCAATCCCGCGCGACAGCGCCGCAAAGCGAGACCGCGCGCCGAGCAGGGCCGCCGCCGCGACGAGCGACCCCGCGCCCATCAAGGCCGAGACCAGCGGCAGACCGTAGCCCGCGGCGAACAGCCATCCGGCCAGCGCCGGCGCCAATGCCGATCCGCCGCGCCCGATCCCGATCACCAGCCCGGTCGCGCTCGCGCGCAGCTGCGTCGGATAGGCCTGCGCCAGCAGCGCGTAGATGCCGACCACCCCGGCATTGGTGGCAAAGCCGACGATCGCGCCGGTCAGCGAGAGCCAGCCGAGGCTGCCGCGTTGATAGCCGAACAGGATGACGAGTCCGGTCGAGGCGAGCATCGCCACCAGCGTCAGCCAATAGACCCGCACGCGCAGCGTCAGCAGCCCTAGCGTCAGCGACCCCAGCGCCCCGCCGACGCTCGCCCACACCAGCACCCCCGCCGCCATCGGCGGTGGGAAGCCGAAGTCGACGACGATCTTGGGGATCCATTTGAGGATGAAGTAGAAGGTCATGATGTGCGCGAGATAGGCGACCGTCATCAGCGCGGTCAGCGCGGCGTGGCGGCGCGAGAAGAGCGCAAGCACGCCCGCGCGGCGGGCCTTGGGCGCGGCAGCGGGCAGCGCGGTGATCGCCGCATGCCCCATCCGCGCCAGCGTGCGGTTGACCCGCGCGAGCGTCGCCGGGCCCGGCCGCTGCAGCGCGAAGGCGATCGATTCGGGCACGCGCCACAGCACCAGCGGCACGAAGCACAAGGTGGCGACACCGCCAAACACGAACACCGCGCGCCAGCCATAGTGGCCGAGCAGCACCGCGGCGATCAGCCCGCCGATGATCGTGCCGACCGGATAGCCGCCCGCCATCAGCACCACCGCGAGGCTGCGCCGCTGGCCATTCGCGGCTTCCGCGACCGCGGCGTTGGTCGCGGCGAGCATCCCGCCAATCCCGAGCCCGGTCAGCACGCGCCAGCCCGACAGCGACACCACGTCGTGCGCGGTCGCCGCGCCGAACATGCCGAACGCCATCGCGCACAGGCAGCCGAGGATCGTCGCGCGCCGCCCGAAGCGATCCGCCACGCCGCCGAGCAGCAGCGAGCCGATCGCCATCCCGATCAGCTCCATCGAGAGGACGAGCCCCAGTGCCGTGCGATCGATCCCCCATTCCGCCGCGATGCCCGGCGAGGCGAAGCTGATCGACAGCACGTCGAACCCGTCGAGCGCGTTGAGCCCGATCATCACCGCGACCACGATCCACTGGAAGCGCGACATGGGCGCACGCTCGATCGTTGCGCGCGGATCGTCAGTCATCATTCTCTCCTGTTTGGAGAAAGCTTGCGCGACTTTGCTATGCGCTGCAACCATTCCTCCTCAACGCCGCGAAACCACCGCGACGAACGCGACGCAGCGGCGGTAGAAGACCGGTCGCTCAGGGCATCGCTGATGGGTCGGCTCGCGGCAGCCGACCAAGCCGGTCGGCACGAACCGCGAGCGATCACGGGTGACGCCGCGGGCGAGACGCGGGTTGATCGGACGTCGCGGTCATTCCGAACCGAAGCTGCGCGACGACGGGAAAATGGTCCGATGGAAAGATCTTCCCGGCATGATCGGTGCGCACTTCGGCTCGCTGCGCCGTGAAACCGCGCAGGAAGATATAGTCGATCCGACGATCGGGCAGGCCGGTGAAGTCGTGGAAGGTGCGCTCCGGGCCCTTGCGAACGGGCGCGGCTGCCCATGCGTCGATCAGCCGCGCCGCGAGCTTCGAATAGGCCGGACTGTCGGGCGTCGCATTCATGTCGCCGGTGAGCACGATTGGCAGATTGCCGGCGATGGGTGCCAGGCGGTCGAGCAGGAGCGCTGCCGAGCGTTCGCGCGCGCCATCGTCTTCGTCGCGGTGGGCGAAGTGCGTGTCGAACAGGACGAACCGGTGCCTGATCCGGCCACGTGTTTCGAAAACGCCCCAATTCACCATGCGCGGCAACGTCACGCTCCAGGCCATGCTGCCGACCACGGAGGGCGTGTTCGACAGCCAATAGTCGCCGTGCCGGATCAGTCTCAGGCGATCGCGCCGGTAGAAGATGCCCATATGCTCGTCGGCATGCCCGCCCCGCCGGTCGCGACCGAACCATGCATAGCGGGGGAGTGCGCGAACGATGTCGGCGCCCTGCGTTGCGAACAGTTCCTGCGTCCCGATGATGTCGGGGGCGGCCGCGGCGATCGTCCGCACGAACAGCGCGCGTCGGTTGGCCCAGACGTTCGCGCCGTCGTCCGGATTGGGGTAGCGGACGTTGAACGTCATCACCCGCAAGCCGGCCGTATCGGGGGTGCGCGCCGCGACGGGCCCGACCAGACACAGCGAAAGCAGCGCGAAGAACCGCAGCATGGCAAAGCGCATAAACAATCATCTCTAAGAGGAAGATGCGATCGCCTGGCGCGGCGTCGCGCTCCTGTCATATCCAGCGATCATTGCGCGGCGATGACGGATTCGACGTTCTCCCCGACCGCGCGCGATCGACGCTTCTACCATCTCGCCTCGACCGAGACATGGGAACGTTTCTCGCTGCATGGCGTGAAGGCGCTGCTGACGCTGTACCTGATTGATCACGTGCTGGCCGGCGGTGCCGATGCGGTCATAGGATTGGCGCCTGCGCGCAAAATGCTCGAGGCGCTGTCGGGACCACTCACGCCGCTCGCCTTCGCCTCGCAGCTTTATGGGCTGTATGCGGCGCTGTCGTATCTGGTGCTGCCGATCGGCGGTGCGATCGGGGACCGTGTGCTGGGTCGGCGGCGCGCCGTCGTGCTCGGCGCGCTGACCATCGCCAGCGGGCATCTGTGCCTGATGCGCGAGGCGCTGCTCCTGCCCGCGCTGGCGCTGTTGATCGCCGGCACCGGATGCATGAAGGCAAACCTGTCGGCGCAGGTCGGCGACCTGTTTCCGGCCGGCGACGACCGGCGCAATCGCGCCTTCGCGGTGTATCTCGCCTTCCTCAACATCGGCGTGATGCTCGGGCCGCTCGTCTGCGGCCTGCTCGCCCAGCAGTTCGGCTGGCGCTATGCCTTCGGCGCCGCCGCGCTCGGGATGGCGGTCGCGCTGACGCTCTATCTCTCCGCGCCGCCGGCCCGCTCCGTCGCGCCGACCCGACGCACCATCGCGCCGCAGTCCGGCGTCTCGGGCACCGCGATCGCGGCGATCGGCATCGTCGTGCTTGCCTTCTGCGCATATAAGCAGGTGTCGAACATCTTCCTGGTCTGGATCGCCGGGCATATCCGCCTCGACGTCGCGGGCTTCGCGGTACCGCCGGCGTGGTTCGCCGCCGCCGACGGCTTCCTCACGATCCTGCTCGTCGCGCTCGTCACGGCGATCGGCAGGGCAGGCGCCCGGCGAGGTCATACCCCGCCGTGCAGCACGACCTTGCTGGCGCTGGGCTCCGGCGCGATCGGTGCGGGGTTCGTCGTGCTCGCCGCCGCGGCGATGACGGGAAGCGACAGCGCCCTCGTCCCGCTCGCGGCGCTCGTCCTGCTCGATCTGGGCGTGGTGCTCGTCTGGCCGGCGGGGCTCGCGCTCGTTACCGCGTCGGCACCGGCCGGGGCGAACGGCACGATGGTCGGGCTGTTCTATCTGCACGGCTTCTTCGCCAACCTGTTCGTCGGCTGGGTCGGCGGCTTCTACGAACGCGTGCCGATCGCCGCATTCTGGGGGTGGCATGCCGCCATCGCCGGCGTCGCGCTGCTGCTGGCGCTCGCGATGCGTCGGGTGATCAGCAGACGACCCATTCGATTGTCGTGATCGCGGCGGCATAGGCCTCCCCCGGCACGCGATCGGCGACGACGATATCGACCTCGGCAAAGCTCGCGACCGCGGCGACGCTGCACCGGTCGAACTTCGCCGCATCGACCGCGATCAGCACGCGTTCCGATTGCGCGATCATCTGGCGGCACAGCGCGGCCTCGCCGACATGATAGTTGGTAAAGCCCGCGACAGGATCGACCGATTCGGTCGAGATGATCGCCAGGCGTGGCCGGAATCGCGCGAGATAGGCGCACGCGTCGCTGTCGAAATAGGCACGGTAGCGGTGATCGAGCTCGCCGCCCGCCGCATAGACCCGGTTGCCGTTGCGCCCGCCAAGCTCCTGCACCACCCCGAGCGCATTGGTGACGACCGTCAGATCGCGTTTCGAGCGCAGGGCCTGCGCGACGTAATAACTGGTCGAGCTGGCATCGAGATACAGCGACTGGCCGTCCTCCACGCACCGCGCCACCGCGGCGGCGATGCGCTGTTTGGCGGCGGCATTGCGGCCGAGACGCACCTCGAACGCCCCCTCCTCCGCGGTCTTCGCCAGCCGCGCGCCGCCGTGGATGCGCTCGACCAGTCCAGCGGTTTCCAGCTGTCGCAATTCCCGGCGGATCGTCTCGTCGGAGACGGCAAGCGCCTCGGCCATCGCGACGATCGCATGCGCATCGCCATCGCGCAGGAGATCGAGGATATCGTGACGACGATCGCTGCGCTTCATCATCCGCGGTGCTTATCGGCTGCCGATCGCGCTTCCAAGGTCAATCCCTTGTCGATGTTGGCTTAATCCTGGACTTCATCAACTTTTCGCAAATATGCTCAGATTTTCCACAGCATTTTGCCGCTTTGTCACAAAATCGTATACAACCGGCCCTACCGCACCCTCGAGCGGGCAGTTCAGCCCAACACCATCCCAGGGGGGACCCATGATTTCGACCTTCACGATGCCGGTTCGCCGGCAGCGATCGCGCGCGCTTGCCTTCCTGACCCATGCCGCCCGTGGCGCGCTTGCGGTCGCGCTCGTCGGCATCTCCGGCACCGCCGCAATCGCCCAGACGACCACGCCCGAAAGCCAGGCGCTCCCGGTGCCGCCCGAAACCGCCAGCGCGGCGCTGACCGGCGATATCATCGTCAACGGTCGCCGCCAGCAGACCGCGCTCGCCGAAGAACATGACGCTGTCGGCGTGACCGACATCGTCACCACCGGCGACGTCGCGATCCATTCCCAGACCGGCATTGCCGATCTCGCCAAGACGCTGCCGGGGATCTCGGTCAGCCGCGATCAGGGCCGCAACCAGAGCGCGACCGGCGAGGCGCAATATGTCTCGATCCGCGGGTTCGACACCGGCTACAATGCGTACACGCTCGATGGCCTGCGCCTGCCGCAGGTTGCGGGAAGCTCGCGCGCGATCTCGCTCAACCTGTTCTCGCCGTTCGCGGTCGGTGCGATCGCGGTCGACAAGACCCCGGGCGCTGCCAAGGATTCGGACTCGATCGCGGGCATCATCGACCTGCGCACGCCGACCGCGTTCGATTTTTCGACCGACTTCACGCGGGCCCGCGTCCTCGCGCAGGGCGCGCAGCTCGCGCTCGATCGCAAGCAGAAGGGCTTTGGCGGCGCCGTCGGCTTCGATGCGGCACGCCGCTTCGGCAGCGACCGCCAGTTCGGCGTCTATGTCGCGGGCTATTATGAGGAGCGCGCCAACGCCGCCGAATCGACCGCGGTCCAGAACGACTACAAGACCACCAATTTCAACGTCGGCACCGCGCGCGCCAATGGCGACGCGCTGTCGGCCGACGGCGTCCAGTGGAACTTCTACAACAACCAGATCAAGCGCTATGGCGCGACCGGCTCGCTCGATTTCCACAGCGACCCGGTCGCGCTGTTCGCGCGCGTCAATTATGCGACCTATCTCAACACCAACACGATGAACCAGACCGGCCTGCGCAACGAACTGACGCGCGGCCAGACGAACGCGAATCCCGTCCGCACGCTCAGCGACGGCAGCACCACCCAGGCGTACAATGCGGCGGGGATCTACACCCCGCTCGGCATCAATCCGGCGAGCTATTTCCGGACCGAGGACGTCGAGCAGGAGCTGTTCTCGGCGCAGGTCGGTGGCAAGGCGCATTGGAACCGCATCACCGCATCGCTCGAAGGCGGCTATGCCAATGGCCGGTTCGACCAGCCCCAGCGGATCGAGGCGGCGTTCCGCGGGATCGCCTATAACGGCGCGGTGAGCAACACCGGGCCCGCCAGCGAAGGCGTGCTCGTCGACCTGTCCAACCCGCGTTCGCCCCGCCCGATCCTGTCGTCGGGCGCGAGCGCCTATGTGGGATCGCTCGACCGACCGACCCAGCTCTACGTCCAGCAGGGCTATGATTATCTGTCGGAGGTCAAGAAGACCGTGAAGGGCAGCCTCGGCTGGGAGGGCACCGGATTCCTCGCCAGCGTCGCGGTCGGCGGGCTGTACGAGGATTCGGATCGCAAGGGCCGGTCGCTGGCGCCAGACGCCACGCGCTATCGGTTCCTCACGCCGTTGCAGGCGGGCACCGTGCAAGGTCCTTCTATCAACCAATATCTCGGCTATGTCCTCAAGGATTTCCTCGATTACTACCCGGCGCGCGGGATCAAGGTCCTCGACCGCAGCCAGCTCGACTCGCAGGTCAGCCAGTTCGTGAACCAGGCGGCCGTCTCGCAGCAGGTGATCAACCAGGGGCTGCTGAAGGCGAACGAAAAGCGCACGGCGGTCTACGGCACCGCGACGCTGAAGTTTGGGACGCTCGAAGTCGTGCCGGGGCTCCGGTACGAGGACAACAGCTTCGACGCGCGGTACTTTTCGGCCAATGCGAACGGCGGCGGCAGCTTCGTCAATGCCGGACGCAGCTATGACCATCTCGATCCCAGCGTGCTGGCGGCGTGGAAGCCCGACGACCGGTTCGTCGTGCGCGGTGCGGTGCGATCGAGCTATGCGCGGCCCGGGTTCGACCAGATCGCGGGCCCGACCCGGCGGAGCGACCCGGATCCGAACGGCGTGATCACCGTCACCCGACCCAACCCGGATCTCAAGCCGGTCGAGGCGTGGAGCTACGATGCGGGCGTCGAATATTATGGCGGTGTCGGCCGGTATCTCCAGGTCGCGCTCTATTACAAGGACATGAAGAACATCCTGGTGCCGACCGGCACGCGGTCGCTGAGCGAAACCGTGGGCAGCGTCATCACCATCCAGCCCGCCAACGGCGGCGCCGGCACGGCGAAGGGCGTCGAGGCGTCGGGCCGCTTCACGATCGGCGACATGGTCGGCTCGCGCTTCCTCGGCAAATTCGGGGTCGGCGGCAATATCACCTTGCAGCGGACCACAGCGACCTACCAGATCTCGGCGACCGACATCCGTCACTCCAGCCTGCCGCAGGCGCCCGACCTGATCTACAATGCCGAGGTCTTCTATGCCGATGGCCAGTTCCGTACCAACCTGTCGTACAATTACACCGGTCGGTTCCTCGCGACCGTGCAGGACAGCCAGCCCGACATCTATGTCCAGCCGGTCGGCGAACTGAACTTCGGCCTGGCGTTTGCAGCGACCGACAATCTCGAAATTGGTGTCGCGGCGCGCAACCTGCTCGATCAGCATACCTATTGGGCGACGGTCGGCAAGTCGGAGCGGTACATCTCGAACGATCGCAACGGCGGATACATGAACACGGGCCGCGTGCTCCAGTTCAGCCTGACGATGAAGATGTAGCCCCTCCCCCGCCAGCCCTTACGCCTCCAGCCACACCTCGCCTGCAGATCGGGACTTTTGCGATGCGGTTACTCGGTATAGTTTCCACCACGGTGATCGCAGCGCTCATGCTCGCGCTGCCCGCGACGTCGCTGGCGGCACGGGGGCGCCCAGCGCGGGACGGATTGCAGCTCGAGCGCGTCGTCATCGTGATGCGGCACGGCGTTCGCGCACCGCTGTCGGGCGAGGTCCCGTCCGACACCCGAACCGCGCAGCCCTGGCCGCGCTGGCCGGTTGCGGACGGGCAGCTGACCCCGCACGGTGCCGCCGCGTTGCGCCTGCTCGCACGGCATGACCGCCGCTGGCTGGCGTCGCTCGGTCTGGCGCGGTGCCCGGTCGCCGGCACGGTCCGCATCTGGACCAACACCGCCGAGCGAACGATCGCCAGCGGCGAAGCCTATGCTGCGGGCTTTGCCCCCGGCTGCCTCCTCCCCGTCGGCCATCTCGCGGCCGACCAGATCGATCCGCGCTTCGAACCGCTTCGCGCCGGAGCAACCGCCTTCGACCCGAACACGGCGATCGCGTCGATCAACCGCTACACCGGCGGCATGGCCGCCCTCGTTCAGCGACACCAACCCACGATCGATGTCCTGAACCGCATCCTCGGCTGCGACGGCGACCAGGCCTGCAGCCCCGCCACGCCGGCAACGCTCGCACCCGCTGCGGATGGGCGCGGCGTCGACCTCACCGGACCGATCCGTGCGACCTCCGGGATCGCGCAGGTCCTGCTGCTCGCGGAAGCCGAAGGCATGCCGCGGTCGTCGGTGGGGTGGGGCCATGCCGATCCCGCGACGATCGCGCGAATCGGCACATTGCATGCGGCGCTGTTCGACGTTTTCACCCGCTCGCCGTATATGGCGTCGCACCAGGCCTCGGTGCTTGGTCACCACATCATCGACACGCTCAGGGCGCGCAGCGGTCCACGGCTGGAGATCCTGGTCGGCCATGATACCAACGTGACCGCGCTTGCCGCTGCGATGAGCACCGATCTCGATGCGCCCGGCTTCGCGCGCAACGACGTCGCGCCCGGCGGGGCGCTGGTGTTCGAACGCCTGCGCGATCGACGCTCGGGCGTGCACTTCGTCCGTATTTTCTATCGGACGCAGGCGCTCGGCGCCATTCGCTCGCTAAAACCGAACGTCACCATAACGCCGCTCAGCATTGCGGGCTGCACGACCCGATGCCGCGCGGACCGGTTTGCCGAGCTCCTGGGAAAGCGCCTTCCACCCTTGCTCAAGGGTTCGGGAGACTAAACCCCGACGCGGATGTGCGGCGGCCTGGGCAATCCCCTTTTCGGCGACCGCTGCCTGGGCATTTCGAGCGTCGAACCGATGACGATCATTTCGCGGAGCGGGGGCGGTCAGCGCGCGGCGGCGGCCTTTGCCGCGACGGCCGCGATCACGGGGGCCGGGTCGAAGTAAAAGGGTTTGATCTCGCAACATTTTCCGTCGCGAAAGCGGAATACTTCACACAACTCCGCCGGCGCCAGCGCGGGGTCGGCGAAGCGCAGCGACAGGATCGTCACGGCATGGTCGCGACCCGCCGTCGTCTCCACATGGTCCATCGCCACGACGTCCATCATGCCCATGACCTTGATGAACAGGTCGTGCAGGCCGTTGCGGCCCTCGTAACGCCCCGCCATCGGCAACCCGTCCGCCTCGATCGCGACGAAATCGTCGGTCAGCCGCGCGGCAGCGGCCTCCCAGTCGCCGGCACCGGTCAGTGCGTACAGCTCTTCAACAAAGGCGATCATCTGGTCGGGCGTCATCGCGCTATCCTCGATCGGGCGGGGTCGGGGGACACCATCCACCCTCCCGGTCGCGCGACGCACCTAGCGAAAAGGCCAGAATGATCGCGCGCCCGCGAGCGACTAGACCGGGTTTCAAGAGCGTATCGTCGAACGCCGATGCCGAATACCGAGAGGGGAACGCCAGCATGCCCGATCCATCGGCTCCGATGCTCGCACCGCGCGTGCGCCAGATCGTGCTGCTGCGCCGCCCGACCGGCGTGCCGGAGGAAAGCTGTTTCGGCCATCGCGAGATCGCCATGCCGGAGCCGGCCGCGGGGCAGATGCTGGTGCGGATGCGGGTCGCGTCGCTCGACCCGGCGATCCGCGGCTTCCTGGACGACCGCCCAAGCTATCTGCCGCCGGTCGAAATCGGCGCGCCGGTCACCGGCATGTCGCTGGGCGAGATCGTCGTGTCGCGCCATGAGGACTGGCCGGTCGGGACGCTGGTGCGTGTCCTCGGCAGCTGGTCGGATCATTTCGTCATCACGCCCGATGCCTTGGGCTTGGAGCGGGTGGTGCCGGTCGGCACCGTCCCACTGCGTGCCTACATGGGAGCGCTCGGCCCGGTCGGCCTGACCGCCTGGGTCGGCCTGTTCGCGGTGGCTGCGGCCAAGGCCGGTGACACGATCCTGGTTAGCGCCGCCGCCGGCGCGACCGGCAGTACCGTCGTCCAGCTTGCCAAGGCGGCCGGATGCCGGGTCGTCGGCATTGCCGGAGGCGCCGAGAAGGTCGCCCTGGTCCGCGCACTCGGCGCCGACGCCGTCATCGATCACCGCGCCTGGGCGGACCTCGGTGCAGCGCTCGACGCCGCCGCGCCGGAGGGGTTTGATGGCTATTTCGACAATATCGGTGGTCCCACGCTCGACGCGGTGTTGCCGCGGATGCGCGAACAGGGGCGTATCGCGGTCTGCGGCATGATCGCCCAATATAACGACGCCGACCATCCGCACGGCGTGACCACGCTGTGGCAATTGGTGGTGAGACGCCTGAAGATGCAGGGTTTCCTGACCTATGATTATGTCGATCGCCTGGGTGAGGCGCAGGCCATGCTGGACCGGCTGCACGCACAGGGTCGGTTGCGGCTGATCGAGACGGTGCATCACGGGTTCGACAGCCTGCCGCACGCGTTCATCGACCTGATGCAGGGTCGAACGACCGGCAAGACGCTCGTCGAGCTCGATGCTACGCGGTAGCACGAGCGCACGCAGACGACGATTGGACCACGACGGAGAGGAAAACGCGGGTGGGCGAGACGAACTGGCACCAACTGGGCACAGCGGACACGATCGAAGAAGGCGGGATTCTTACCCATGTGGCGGGCGGCTGGCACATTCTGCTGGCGCGGTCGGACGGCGCGCTGGTTGCGGTCAACGATCGCTGCACCCACGCAGCGGCGCGCCTGTCGGGCGGGCGCATCCGGCGGGGCGCGCTGATGTGCCCGCTGCACGGTGCCCGCTTCGATCTTGCCGATGGCCGCTGCATCGGCGGCACCTATCCCGCGCTGCGCCGGTTCGAAGTGCGCGTGGTCGACGGTACGATCGAGGTGGCCGTGCCGCAGACCCCGCCGGCGATGGACGAAACGCCCGTCGGCGCCTGACACAAGCGCGCCTGTCCAATCGGCTAGGGGTTGGCGGGCCGTGATGACGCTATGCTCCCCGAAAGACCGTAATGGAGGAGAGCGAAGATGCCCTTTACCGGCCCTGCCGAAGACCGTCTGGCGCTGCGCGAATTGCTCGAAACCTATGCCGATGCGGTCACCCGCTGCGACCCCGCGGCATGGGGCGCGACCTGGGCCGAGGATGGCGAATGGTCGCTCCCCGATTACCCCGAGATCGGCATCACGTACGGGCGCGATGCGATCGTCGCGATGTGGAGCAAGGCGATGACGCACTATCCCGGCATCATGTTCGAGGCATGGCCAGGCAGCATCCAGGTGACCGGAGATACCGCGGTGCTGTGGTCTTACACGGCGGAGGTCTATGATTGGCCCGATGGCGTGCACCGTGATCGCGGCCGTTATGACGACGTGTGCGTCAAGATCGGGGGCCAATGGTTTTTCCAGCGGCGCACCTTCCGCAACATCCACCGCCAGATTGGCGAGAAGGGCCTGTGAGCGCGCACCGCGCCCCGGCTCCAGCCGCGAACGCCGCTTTCCCGGGTGCGCGCTGATGCCGGTCATCCACTATCACGCACCGCTGCGCGCGCTTGTCGCCGTCCGCGGTCACCCGTTCGATCGCAGCGCGTTCGACGCGATGTTCCAGGCGATGGACGGGATTTCCGCGACGATGGTCGATCAGCCGGCCGCCGCCTTGCTGATGAACCCGGACGGGATGCGCGATTTCGACCTGCTGGTGCTGTACGATATGCCGGGCCTCGATTTCGACGCCGTCCCCCGCCCCGGCATCGTCACCCCGTCGCCTGCACTGCAGAGCGGCTTTCGCGCGCTGCTCGAGCAGGGAAAAGGAGTCGTCGCGCTGCATCATGCCCTCGCCGGCTGGCCGGACTGGAGCGACTATCACGACTGGCTCGGCGGGCAGTTTCTCTATCGCCCGGCGACGGTGCACGGCAGCCCTTGTCTCGACAGCGGCTATCGCCACGACGTAGCCTACACCGCGACGACCTGTGCCCACCCGGTAACCGCGGGCGTCGCGCACCGCTTTCCGCTTACCGACGAACTTTACCTCGCCGAGGTGTTCGAGGACAGGGTCGAGCCGCTGCTGACCACCGATGCCAGCACGCAACCCGGAAATTACTGGTCCGCCGCGCACGCGATGGAGGGACGGATGTTCGCCAATGATGGCTGGAACCACGTGCCCGGATCGCGCCTGATCGGCTGGACCAAAATGGCCATCAACAGCCGCCTGGTCTATCTTCAGCCAGGCGACGGTCCGTCAGCCTATGACAACCCGGACTATCGCCGGCTGCTCGAAAACGCGCTGCGCTGGGTCGCGAAGCCCGCCGCTTAAGGCCGCCGGCGGATCAGCGCGCGGTCATCCCGCCATCGACCACGAATTCCGCGCCCGTAATGTAGCGCGCTTCGTCCGACGCCAGGAACAGGTTCATGTTGGCGATATCCTCGGGTTCGCCCATGCGCACCATCGGGATCAACGCCATGACCGCATCGAAGTTTGCGGCATTGTCCTCCAGCGCGACGCCCTGAATATTGGTGGCGATCATGCCGGGATGCACGCTGTTGCAGCGCACGCCATCGGCCGCGCCTTCGAGTGCGACGACTTTGGAAAACAGCCGGACGCCGCCTTTGGATGCGGCATAGGATCCGCATCCCGGAACGCCGATCAGGCCAGCCACCGACGAGATGTTGATGATCGATCCGCCCCGCGCCTTGCCCCCTTCCGCAGGCCGACGCATCAGCACCAAAGCGCGCTTGGAGCCGTGGAATACGCTGTTGAGATTGACGTCGTTCTGGCGGAGAAAGTCCGCGGCGGTCACCTCCTCCAAGGGCCCGAGCACCGCAATGCCGGCATTGTTGACCAGAATATCGAGGTGCCCCTCGGCCGTATCGATCGCGGCCATCACCCGGTCCCAATCGGCTTCGCGGGTGACATCGTGTTCCAGCGCGATCGCGCGGCCGCCAGCCGCGTTTATCTGCGCCGCGACCGTCTGCGCACCGGCGAGCTCGCGATCGGTGAGATAGACGGTCGCCCCTTCCTGCGCGAAGCGAATCGCCGTGGCGCTGCCAAGCCCCGGGACCGAGGCGCCTCCGGTAACCAATGCTACCTTGCCTGCCAGACGTGCCATAGATCGCTTCCGTTTCCATAAAGAGGCGGGGTGGGAGGCGTAGCGCCCGCCACCCCAGAACCGAGTGAGATTAGAACTTCACGCCAACCGTCACGCCATAGGTCCGGGGCTCCAGCGCCGAGCCGAACGCCCACAGCCCTGCGACGGTGAAGGCTGCCGTGGTGGTCCGAATATCAGCCAGGTTGCGGGCGAACACGCGGACGTACGCATCGCTCTGTTGGAGCTTGAAGTTGAGCGTCATGCTCGCATCGAGCAGGTCCTGCGTCGCCGTGCGGACCCGCGCATCGTTTCCGTTGACGACCACCGACGTCACGGTCGTCCCGGTCTTGACCAGCGTCAACGGACCGAGCGAAATCTGCTGGTCATAGGGCGCGATATGGCGCAGCCCGAGCGTCGTGACGACGCTACCGAACTGCGTTGGCACCTTATATTCGGCGTCGATCGACCCCGAAAAATTCGGAGCGTAGATCAAATTGTTCGCCGAATAATCGAAGGGGACGATCGCACCGGCATAGACGTTGCCCACCACGAAATTGCGGAAATGCGACCCCATGATCGAGGCGGTCGCCGTGATCCGCAGGCCCTTCACCGGACGCAGCGTCGCGTCCATCTCCACGCCCCGGATCGTGGCGCCCCCGACGTTACTGGTGATCGTCTGGTTGCCGGTCGGGCCGCCCGGGATCGTCGTGTTCTGCTGCATGTTCTTATAGTCGGAGATGAAGCCGGCGACGTTCACCTGCAGTTTGCGCTGCAACAGATCGAGCTTTGCGCCGATTTCGTAGGAATCGACGGTTTCCGGGCCAAATGGCGTCCCCGCCGTCGCTGCCGTCGCGGCACGCGGGCTGAAGCCGCCAGACCGATATCCCCGCGACCAGCTGCCATAAAGCATCAGGTTGGAATTGGGACGCCAGTCGACGCCAACCTTGGGGGTGAATTTCGAGAAATTGACATTGCCCGAGCCAATCAGCCCCGTCGTGGCGAAGCTGTTGCGGAGTCGCTTGTTGTCGTGGCTCCAGCGCCCACCGAAGGACAAGCGCCATTTGTCCGCGAATGCCCAGTTGAAGTCGCCGAATGCAGCATAGCTTTCGGTCTTGCCATAGACGCTTTGCGCATTCGTATCGAACGTGCAGGGCGGCGTGGTCGGGCTGAAGCCGAACACGCGCGAGCATTGCGTCAAGTCATAGTTAGACGTGAAATAATAGCCCCCGACGACATAGTCAAAGCCGCTGAAAATGTTGCCGGCGGCGCGGAGTTCCTGGCTGACCTGGGTGTAGCGCTGCCGCCGATCGACATAATAGAGATCGGTCGAGGAGCCATCGAAATCCTGCGTCTGGCTTTCGCGCGTGTGCCGCCAGCCGGTGATCGACGTCAGCACCGTGCCGCCAAGATTGTAGTTCATCTCCAACGTCGCAGCCGGGGCATTATAACGGCTCTCGGCTGGCTGCCCGAACGTGGTGTAGAGGTCACCCCGCGTGTTGCGATTGCATTCGCGCGCTGGTTCGAAACCGCAAAACACGTCGCTCGAATTCGCGATGTTGGCGAGGACCGGATCAAATTTCTGGCTGACCTTTTCGAGCGTCAGGATTGCATCGAAGCCCGATCCGACTGGCTGGAAGCGAAGCGCCGCGCCGTAATTGTCGCCCTTGCTCCAGCCGTTTGAGGTGTTGGTGGTCGCGTTATGGTAAAAGCCGTCCGTTTCGTTGTGGAAATACCAGAATTTGGCGCCGAGCGATCCGCCGTTGCCGACATTGACGACCGCCTTGGTGTTCCAGCTGTTGAAGCGGCCATACGACGCCTCGAGCTTGGCGCTGTTCATCATCGTCGGCTTGGTGCGGCGGATGTTGATGACACCGCCGATCGTATTGGCCCCGAACAGCGTCCCCTGCGGGCCGCGCAGCACCTCGATCTGTTCGATGTCGAAGGCATCCTGCAACTGCCCGGTGCTGGTCCCGATCGTCACGCCGTCGACCACGACACCGACGGTCGGCGTCTGCGATTTCTCGACATCGGCATAGGTGAGCCCGCGGATCGAAAGGTTCGCCGCCTGCGCGCCGGAATTCTGCTGCGTGATCAACAGGCCGGGCGCCGCGCCCGACAGATCGGCGATGCTCACCGACGCCTTGTTTTCCAGCATCGCCGCGCTGACCGCGGTGATCGCCACCGGCGTGCTCTGCAAGGTTTCGGACCGGCGACGCGCCGTCACGATGATCGCGTTGCCATCGCCGGATGTCTTGGCGGCAGCATCATCCTGCCCGGCTGTCGGCGGCGACGGAGGCGGCGGCGCGGGCGAGGTCTGCGCCATGGCCATGGATGGAAAGACCTGCAGCCCCGTTCCGGCAAGCAGAACGAGAATCGCACGTTTCGAAGCGCCACCCTTCATCGGAAAACCTCCCCTATCAGCGAGAGGGATTGCTTCCCTCTTCTCGGCGGCAACCTATGCCCGGGGGCCCCAAAGAACCTACTGCAACAAATCATAGGTGCAGGATCGATCGATTGTGCCACCCTTTGCGACAAGGGAGAGCACCGCGTGAACCAACCAGAAAACCGCAGATTTCTGCTGATCCGACGTCCCGATGGGATGCCCCGGCCGGAGGATTTCCGGCTCGAGACGACAGCGATACCAACCGCGCCCGACGGCGGCATGGTCATCCGCAACCACTTCGTTTCGCTGGACCCCGCACAACGCGGCTGGATGGACGACGCGCCCAGCTACATGCCGCCGATCGCGCTGGGCGAGCCGGTCCGGGCGACGACGGTGGGCGTCGTCCACGAGTCTCGCATCCCCGGTTTCGTTCCGGGCCAATGGGTGCTCGGGCTGAACGCGATCGAGGACTATTCGGTCGTCCTGCCCGGCGGCTTCACCAGCGCGATCGACAGCGCGATCGTGGATCGCCCGTCGCGCTATCTTTCCGCGGTCGGCGCCGTCGGCATGACCGCCTATTTCGGTCTGCTGGACGCCGGACGCGCTCGGCCCGGCGACACGCTGGTCGTCACCGGGGCAGCCGGCGCCGTCGGATCGATGGTCGGCCAGATCGGCAAGATCCAGGGCATGCGCGTGATCGGCATCGCCGGCGGCCGCGAAAAATGCCGACGCCTGATCGAGGATTACGGCTTCGACGCGGCGATCGACTATAAGGGCAAGTCGGTCGCGGCGCTCTCCGCCGAAATCGCGGCGGCCGCCCCCGGTGGCGTCGACGTCCTGTTCGAAAATGTCGGCGGCGACGTGATGGATGCGGTGCTGCTAAACCTGGCGCTGCACGCCCGCATCGTCCTGTGCGGACTGATCAGCGAATATAACGCGCCGGACAAGGTCGGCATCCGCAATCTGTGGCAGATCATCGTCAAGCAGGCGACGATCCATGGCTTCCTGATCGCGGGCTACGTCGATCGCTTTGCCGAAGGCGGCGCCCAGGTGGCGCAGTGGATGGGCGAAGGCCGGCTGCGCGTCGACGAGGACATCCAGCACGGCATCGAGCATGCGTACGACGCCTTCATGCGGCTGTTCAGCGGAGCGAACAGCGGCAAGCTCGTGCTGCAGATCGCATGACGACGCCGCGTCTGCACGGTCGCCGCGGCATCGTCACCGGGGCCGCATCCGGCATCGGAGCCGCCACCACCCACCGCCTGCGCGCCGACGGTGCACAGGTGCTGACCGCCGACCTGACCGGCAGCGCGGACCTGCTGCTCGACGTGACCGACCCGGATTCGGCGCGACAGCTGGTCGAGCAGGCGGTCGCGCGCTGGGGCGGGCTGGACTTCGTCGTGCCCTGTGCCGGGATCAGCGCCTTCTGCCCGATCGAAGGGCATGACGACGCCTATTTCGAGCGCGTGC
The DNA here is from genome assembly GCF_036663815.1 of Parasphingomonas frigoris. NCBI lineage: Bacteria > Pseudomonadati > Pseudomonadota > Alphaproteobacteria > Sphingomonadales > Sphingomonadaceae > Parasphingomonas > Parasphingomonas frigoris. The sequence continues at coordinate 909,000 of NZ_JAXOJQ010000002.1, forward strand.
TGGCGGTCAACGTGACCGCGGTGTTCCGCCTGCTGCGCGAGGCGATCGGCCCGCTCAGGCAAAGCGCGGCAGGCCGGATCGTCACGATCGGATCGATCGCCTCGGCATTTGGAGACGCCGGGCTGGTTGCCTATGCGACCTCCAAGCACGCCGTGCTCGGCATGACGCGCGCGCTGGCGGGGGAACTCGGGTCGGCGGGCATCACGGTCAATTGCGTAATGCCGGGCGCGATCGACACGCCGATGACCGCCCCGGCCTTTACCGCGATGCCGGACTACCGGGTCCATTGGGAAAACAAGGCAGCGCTCGGGCGGCTGGGTCAGCCGGACGACATTGCCGACGTCATCGCCTTCCTGATCAGCGATGACGCCCGCTTCATCACCGGCCAGGGCCTGTTGGTCGATGGCGGCGCGATGACCCGCATGTAGGCGATCGCCCCGCCATCGTCGGATCTAGAATTGCACGCGCTTGGTATAGCCGCCATCGATCACGACGTTGGTGCCGGTGGTGAAGGACGATGCCGGGCTGGCGAGGAACACCACGGTTGGTGCCACTTCCTCGGGGCCACCCCAACGGCCCAAGGCGAAGCTCGCTTCGGTACTGTCGTGCAATTCGGGCATCGCACCCTGGATCGCTTCCCAATTGCCACCGGGAAACTTGATCGGGCCGGGCGACACGCAATTCACGCGAATTCGCTTGGCGCCCAGCGCCTGGCTGAGCTGTCCGGCATAGACGAGCAGCGCCCCCTTGAGCGCATTATAGCCCTGCGGCACGATGAAGGTTTCAAGCCCCGCCGTGCTCGCCAGCAGGACGATGCTGCCGGTGCCCGAGGCGGCGAGCGCGTCTTCGAGCACCTCCACCCCGATCACGGCGCCGAGAATGTCGTAGTCGAGGCTCTTGTGCCAATCGCCGGTCGCCCCGGCGCCGCTGGTCGAGATCATCGGCACAAAGATGTCGCAACCGCCAAGCTGTTCGGCCGCGCGGCGCAGCCACGCACGATACGCATCGTGGCCGCTTTCTATGTCGAAGGCGTCGCCGAACACCTTGCCACCGTGGCGAGCAAGCGCGGCGGCGGTTTCCGCCACCTGATCGGCGTTGCGCGAGCAAAAAGCGATATCGGCTCCCTCCGCCGCGAACAGCTCGACCGTCGCCCGGCCGATGCCGCGGCTCCCGCCGGTCAGAATCACCTTCTTGCCCTTGAGCCCCAGGTCCATGCTTGCATCCTCTTCGCGCTGATCGTGTTTTTGGTGTGCCTAAGGCCGATGCTTGCGCGCAGCCCCCCCTTCCGGCCACTCGCCTTTTGGAGAGGAATGGCCGACGCCCGGGTGTGATAGCAGGCAACAGGCGCAAGCACGAAACGGAGCGACGATGGGCAGGCTGATAGGCAAATGCGCGGTGATCCTGGGGGCCAGCAGCGCGGGCAATATGGGCCAGCACATCGCCCGGCGCTTCCTCGCGGAAGGCGCGCAGGTGCTGGTGGCAGGGCGCAAGGAGGATGTCCTCGCGGCATTCGCGCATGACACCGGCGCGCAGTGGGCCGCCTGCGATATCACCAGCGAAACAAGCCTCGCCGGCCTTGCCGACAGCGCCGTCGCGCAGATGGGCGGCATCGACATTGCCGTGAACGCAACCGGTTGGGGTTTGCTCAAACCATTTCTCGACAATAGCCGCGAAGACCTCGACGCGATCACCGCGCTGCAGTTCATCGGGCCGTTCCAATTCTACCAAGCGATGCTGCGCAAGATGGCCAAGAGCCGGGGCGGGCGCGGCGGGAGTATCATCCAGATCAGCAGCGCCACCGCCACGATCATGCTCAATGACCATGCCGCCTATATGGGGACCAAGGCGGGGACGGATCATGTCCTGCGCTGCGTCGCCAATGAATTCGGCGCCGAGGGCGTGCGCGCCAATGCGATCGCGCCGGGCCTCACCGATACGCCGATGACGGCCGACGCCAAGACCGTGCCCGGCCTGTTCGAATGCTTCGTCGCGGGCTACCCGCTCGGCCGCATCGGGACCAGCGACGACATTGCCGCCGCCGCGGTGTTTCTGGCGAGCGACGAATGCTTCATGACGGGCGAGACGCTGCAGGTGAACGGCGGGCTGACGCTGCGCCGCAACCCGACCCCTGCGGAAATCGGCGCGGCGATCGCCGCCGGTTGACCGGGCTTATGCCGACTCGCGGCTGATCCGCTCGGCGATCTCGCTGCGCAGCACGTCCTTGCGGATCTTGCCCGCAGGCGTGCGCGGCAGCGTCGCGGCGGTGACGAAGCGTTCCGGGATCTTCTGCTTTGCCAGGCCCGCCGCCGCGACATGCGCACCCAGCGCGGCCGGCTCGACCGCATCGCGCAGCACGACGTAGGCGCACACCCCTTCGCCCAGACGCGAGTGCGGCATCGCCACGACGGCGCAATCGGCGACCATCGGGTGGGTGAGCAGCACCGCCTCGATCTCGCCCGCCGAGATGTTCTCGCCGCCGCGGATGATGAGGTCCTTCTTGCGACCCGTCACGGTGATCGACCCGTCCGCGCCCACCACCCCGAGATCGCCGGTGCGGAAATAGCCCTGCGCGTCGATCGCCTCGGCGGTCTGCGCCGGATCGGCATAGCCGAGCATCATCGCCGGCCCGCGCGCCAGGATCTCGCCCTCGTGGCCGGGCGGGAGGTCGTGGCCGTCGCCATCGACGATGCGGACAGCGTAATCGACGATCCGCCCGTCGGTGGTCGCGGCCAGCGCCGCATCGTCGGGCCAGCCGAAGCTGACCAGCGGCACCTCGGAGCTGCCGAACACCCGGAACGGCGCGCACTGCGCAAAGGCGCTGCGGGCGTTCACGATCACCTCGGACGCGACCGCCGCGCCGCCACAGGCGAAGAAGCGCAGCGAGGGCAGCAGGTCGCCGCTCGCCCGCGCCGCCTCGGCCAATTCGACGAGAAACGGCGTCGCCGCGACGGTGCCGACCACGGCATGTCGGGTGATCAGCGCCATCGCCTCGGTCGCGTCCCAACTTTGCATCAGCACGGTGCAGGTGCCCGAAAAGAACGGCATCTCCAGTCCGTTGGCGTAGCCCGAGACGTGGGTGACGGGCGACGGCATCAGCATGGCGTCGCCGGCCGCCACGCCCCAATAGGCCGCGCTTTGGACGATCACGCGGCCGAGCGTTGCGTGGCTGTGCAGCACGCCCTTGGCGCGGCCGGTGGTGCCGGAGGTGTACAGCACCAGCTTGACCGCGGTCGGATCGACCGGGCGGCGCGCGGTCGGCAGGTGCGCGCCCTCGGTGAGGAGCGCCGCATAATCGTCCTCCCCCGTCCCGCGCACCGTGAAGATATGGTCGAGCCCCGGCAGATCGGCCGCGACCCGACGTGCCATCGCGGGATAATCGACCGTGCGGAACGCGGCCGGCACGAACAGCGCGCGGGCCCCGCAATCCCCCAGCATCGCGCGCAGTTCGGCATCGCGATAGATCGGCACGATCGGGTTCACCACCAGGCCGGACAGCGCCGCCGCGACATTCAGGACGGCCGCTTCGCGCCAGTTGGGCAGCTGGAAGGCAATGACGTCGCCCGACTCCAGCCCCCGCCCGCGCAGCGCGGCGGCCAGCGCACCGGCATCGCGCCACAGCTGCGCAAAGGTCAGCGTGCCGACACCGTCGATCAGGCAGAGGTCATCGCCCCGCGCCTGCGCCAGGGCCTCGGCATGATCGGCGACGGTGCGCTGCGGCCACAGCCCGGCGTCGTGGAACGCGCGCTGATGCGCCGCGATCCCCGTGGGCCAGCCGCGCGACGATGTTTCGGCCATGATCCTCTCCCCCATGATTGTCTCGCGTAGCCGACCTGTCTTGGTCGTCGCGCCAGCGGCTGTCCACTTGGCGAAAAGGCGAGGCACCTGTCACCAGTCCCAGCTTGGCAGCACCGCGCGCCTGCGGCAGTTTGCCGGAGATAACGAGAAGATCGACGTGGAGAGAGAATGATGACGAGCCAGACGCCCAGCCGTCGCGACCGCATCGGCGATGTGGCGGAAGTCCTGCTCGACTATGTCGAGCACAAGACTACGCACCAGGCCCCGTCGACCACGCAGGTGCGCACCGCGACCTATACCGATCCCGACCAGTGGAAGGCCGAGATGGAACTGGTCTTCCGCCAGCTGCCGCTGATGCTCGCTTTCACCGCCGAGATTCCAAATCCGGGCGATTACAAGGCGATGGAGGTGGTCGGCCTGCCGATCCTCATCAACCGCGACAAAGCCGGCAAGGTGCGCGCTTTCTTCAATGTCTGTTCGCATCGCGGGGCACCGGTGGCGTCGACCGGGCACGGCCATTGCGCGCGCTTCACCTGTAAATATCACGGCTGGACCTATGGCCAGGATGGCAAGCTGATCGGCGTTTCCGAAAGCGCGCTGTTCGGCGAGGTCGACCGCGCCAGCATGGGCCTGCGCGCGTTGCCGTGCGAGGAGCGGGCCGGGATGATCTTCGTCAGCCTGACGCCCAACGGCGTGATGGACCTGGACGGCTATTTCCGCGGCTTCCTCGAGGATTTCGAAGCGGCAGGCCTGGCCACATGGACTTATCTCGGCAGCCGCGAGATCGAAGGCGCGAACTGGAAGATCGCCTTCGACGGCTATCTCGAGGGCTATCATTTCGCCTCGCTCCACCCCGAGACGATCGAGCCGCGCACGCCGTCCAACCGCACGTCCTACGAAGGGTTCGGACCGTCGCTGCGGATCGGTTTCCCGCAGCATCGCATCGCCGAGGCGCTGAAGGCGGTGCCGCGCGCCGATTGGGGGGACCAGGAGAATAACGGGTTCGACTTCGTGCGGATCCTCTTCCCCAACGTGTCCGCGTTCCTCGCGCCCGAAATCACCCAGATCGCGCAGCTCTTCCCCGGGCCGACACCCGACAAGAACCGCACCGTACTGAATTACCTGCGCCGCGATCCGATCCGCGACGACGAAGACCGCGCCACCGTCGAGGCGATGATCGGCTTCTTCCGCGATGTAACCTATCAGGAGGATTATGTCATCGGCATGGAAATCCAGAAGGGGCTCGACAGCGGCGCGCACGACCATCTGACCTTCGGCCGCAACGAGCGCGGCAACCAATATTTCCACGAATGGCTCACCTGGTATCTCGAGGACGATCGCTCTCGGCCCGAACCAACGCTCTGATTGCCTCCAGCGCAGGATATCCGCCCGCATGACCGCCATGGACAACAAGTCGCGCTATTCCCCCGAATTCGATGTGGCCGTGCGCGGCGATACGATCACCGCCGACCGCTACATCTCACGCGAATGGATGGACGCCGAGCAGCGCAATCTCTGGCCCAAGGTGTGGCACCTGGGCGGCATGCGCGCCGAGCTGGAAGAAGACGGCGACTTCATCCGGCACGATTTCGGCAAGGAATCGGTGATCATGGTCCGTCAGGAGGACGGGTCGATCCGCGCCTTCTACAACAGCTGCCCGCATCGCGGGAACCGGCTGGTGCTGGGTGATGCCGGGCATATGCCGCGCATCACCTGCGGCTATCATGGCTGGCAATTCACCACCGACGGGGTGCTGGCGCATGTCCAGGACCCCGATGATTTCGAGGGCGGCAATCCATGCGGGCGGGTGCACCTGTCCGAGTTGCGCTGCGAAAGCTGGGGCCCGTTCGTCTTCTGGTGCATGGACGACGACGTGCCGCCGCTGCTCGACTGGCTTGCGCCCCTCCCCGACCGTTTCGCCAGTTATGGCGTCGAAAACTGGGTGCGCGTGCTCAAGCTCTCGTGCGACGTCGATTTCAACTGGAAGATCATCCGCGACAATTTCAACGAAAGCTATCACCTGCCGACGATCCACCCGGAACTGGCGACCTTCATCAATGACGGGCTGCCGACCACGCTGTTCGAAATGTATCCGACCGGTCACAATGCGATGTGGATGATCGGGCACCAGGCAACCACCCGCGCCGACTATCACAGCGCCGAAGTCCCCGCCCCGCTCGACGACATCGCGCGGGCGTGGGGAATCGACCCGGCCGACTATGACGGCCACACGGGCGACATTCGCGCTGCGGTGATCCGCGCCAAGCGCACTTTGGGGCCAGAGCGCGGCTATACAATGTATGCCGACATGACCGACCAGCAACTGGTCGATTACTTCCACTGCACGCTGTTCCCCAATCTCACGTTGACGATGTCGCCCGAGCAATTGCAGGTGCTGCGCACCGAGCCGCATCCGACCGATCCCGAAAAATGCGTGTTCCAGCATTGGTGCCTGTTCCCGCCGGTTCCCGGGATGAAGGAGGTCGTCACCCCGATCGGTCCGGTGCCGCTGCGGCATGACGCCGTCGCGCGCCACAGCCGCTATGGCGACGGCGTGTCGCTGGGCTTCGTTGCCGATCAGGATCTGTCGATCGGCACGACGCAGCAGCAGGGGTTGAACTCGCGCGGGTTCAAGGGCTGCATTCTCCCGGGGCAGGAAAAGCGCGTTCAGCGCTTCCACGAATTGCTCAACGACTATGTCAAAGGGCAACCATGACGGCCGTCCCCTACCCCGCGCCAGCCTGTCCGGCCGAAGACCGCATCGCGCTTGCCGATCTGGTGATCGCCTACGCCAGCGCCGTCGACGATATCGGCAATGTCGACGGCGTCGGCAGCCTGTTCAGCGACGCTGCGGTCTATGACCTGTCCGCGCTGGGAATGGGCGAAATCGTCGGGCAAGCCGCGATCCGCGCCTTCTTCCGCGATGCCTTTGCAGGGATGGCGCAGAATGCCCATTTCATCAGCAACATCGCAGTGCGCGCCTATACGCCGCCAGACGACGCGCGCGTGCAGGCCTATGGCCATGCCTTCAGCCTCGGCAAGGACGGCACCCTGCTCGAGGTCAAGGCGCGCTATAGCCTTACGGTGGTGCGCACGCGCGAGTCCTGGCGCATCGCCCGGCTCGGCATGGACATGCTGCTGCCGCCGATCACGACGCGCGGTTGACCGCACCGCGCGCCACGGCCGCCGCTCAGCTCATGCAATAGCCGCCATCCATCATGAATTCGCTGCATGTCACGAAGCTGGCGGCGTCCGAACACAGATAGACCACGCCCCCGGCCATTTCCTCCGGGCGCCCCAGCCGCCCGAGCGGATGCGCCGCGACCACCCCCTGCATCGACGCCTCCAGCGACGGTGCAGCACCGAGGTCGACGTACCGCTGCATGATCGCCTGCAGCATCGGCGTCTCGATCCCACCGGGATGCACGCTGTTGACCCTGATGGCGTACCCGAGCGCTGCAAACTCCGCCCCCATGCATTTGGACAGCATCGCGACCGCGGCCTTGCTGGTGCAATAGGCGGCGTTGAACGGGGCACCGCGAATGCCGCCGACGCTCGAGAAATTGACGACCGACGCGCCCCCGGCGCGGGCCTTGCCGCCCAGCTTCAACAGCGGCAGCAGCGTCTGTACGCCGATCAGCACGCTCTCGACGTTGACGCGCTGGATGCGCTGCCACGCCTCGATCGAGGTTTCCTCGATGCTCGCGACCACGCTGATCCCGGCCACATTCACCAGCGCGTCGAGCCGCCCGTAATCGCGCGCCACCAGGTCGGCGACGCGCTGCCAGTCGGCACTTTGGGTCACGTCCTGCGCCAGCACCGCGTCGCCGTCGCTGATCCCATCGGCCGAAACATCGGTCGCGATCACGATCGCCCCCGCCGCCTTCATCGCGCGCACCACTTCGCGCCCGATCCCGCCGCCTGCGCCGGTCACCACCGCCACGACATCCTTGAGGTCCATCGCCATCCCCATCGTCCTATTGCGCGGTCCAGCCGCCATCGATGACCAGTTCGGCACCGGTCATGTAGCTGGCGTCGGCGCTGGCGAGGAACACCGCCGGCCCCGCCAGTTCGTCCGGCTCGGCCAGGCGCCCGATCGGGGTGGCGGCTTCCATCGCGCCGACCAGATCCTCGGGCTTTTCGGCAAATCCCTTGTCGACCCAGCGCTGGAAACCGGCGCTCAGCAGCGGCGTCTTGACGAAGCCCGGATGCAGCGAATTGGCGCGGATCGGCATCTTCTTCTGCGCGAACTCGATCGCGATGCCCTTGGTGAACAAGCGCACCGCGCCCTTGCTAGCGTTATAGGCCGACACTTCGGAAAAGCCGACCATCCCCATGATCGAGCTGACGTTGATGATGCTCGATCCGCCCGCCACCGCGCCGCCGCTCTCCGCCAGCAGCGGGACCAGCGCGCGCGTGCCGAGGAAGACGCCGTCGACGTTGATCGCCATGATCCGCCGCCACGCCTCGAGCGTCAGCGTCTCGACCGCCCCCGTTAGATCGATCCCGGCATTGTTGACCAGGATGTGGCAGGCACCGTGCGCCGCATTCAGATCGGCCGCGATCCTGGCCCAGTCATCCTCGCTGGTGACATTGCCCGGAACGTAGCGCGCCTGCCCGCCCAGCGCGGCGAGCGCCGCTTTCGCTGCGGCGCTGTCGGGCGCATCCAGGTCGGTGATGACGACGGTTGCTCCTTCGGCGCAGAAGCGTGCGGCGATCGCCTGCCCGATGCCCCGCAAGCCGCCCGTGATCAGCGCGACGCGTCCATCCAGTCGTTTCATGCTCAAACCCCCATCATGCCGGCGGTGGTGGCGCCGTCGATGGTGATCTCGGCCCCCGAGATGAAGGCCGCCTCGTCGCTGGCGAGATAGGCGACGAGGCCGGCGACCTCGTCGACCTGCGCCATGCGGTTGAGCGGCGCCATCCCCTCATAGATCGCGCGGACCGCGACCGGATCGTCCTGGCTCTGCATGATGTTGCGGATCAGATCGGTTTCGACGACGCCCGGCAGGATGGCGTTGACGCGAATGCGGTATTTCGCCTGCCCGCAATAGACCGCCGCCGACTTTGCCAGCGCGACCACCGCCGCCTTGGTGGTGGAATAGGTGACGTAATTGCCGAGCGGGCGCGCCGCGTTCATCGAGGAATTGATGATGATCGAACCGGTCGCCCCGGCATTGCGCGCCATCGCCCGGATCGCATGCTGCACCGTCAGCATCACGCCGGTCTGGTTGATCGCGATCAGCCGGTCCCAATTCTCGATGCTGACCTGCTCGATAGTGGCATCGCCCTGTTCGGTACCGGCATTGGCGAAGGCGATGTCGAGCCGCCCGAAATCGCCGAGCACGGTGTCGATCAGCGCGGGCCAGCCCGCCGCATCCTCCACCCGGTGGCTGACGAAACGCCCGCCGATCTCGCTGGCGATCGCCTGCCCGATCTCGGCCTTGGAGCCGGTGAACACCACCCGTGCGCCCTCGGCCGCAAGCCGCCGCACTGCCCCCGCCCCGATCCCGCTGGTGCCGCCGGTGACAAGCGCCACCTTTCCGTCAAGCCTGCCCGCCACGCCACTCTCCCATCCGCGTTTTTCCCATCATGCACCAGCGAGCGAGGGCAGGAAAACTATGCTTTCGGTAAGGTGACTTGCCGACCCTGCGGGATTTACACCAAGGTCCGGCGACCGGGGGCAAGACTCCCGGCCAGGAGAGGAAAGAGAGCGGCCATGGCGGACAGCGATCCCATTAATCCGACGCGCGCGGCACCCGACAATGGCGGCCTGCCGATCAGCGACGGCATCAGCTGGTTGGAACTGATGGCCGCGGATTCGCGCCCGGTCCCCGATGTTCTGACCACGCCAAGCTATCACAGTCGCGGCACCGCGCCGATCGCCGCCGCGCGCTACACCAGCGAGGCCTTCGCCAAGCTCGAGCGCGACCACATGTGGCCGCGCGTCTGGCAATTCGCCGCGCGCGAGGAGGATCTGCCCGAGCCCGGCGACTATGTGGTGTATGAAAATGCCGGGCGTTCCTTCCTGATCTCGCGGCAGGATGATGGTGCGATCAAGGCGATGCACAATGTGTGCCTGCACCGCGGGCGCAAGCTGCGCACCGAAGACGGCAGCGCCGACCGCTTCACCTGCCCGTTTCACGGCTTCACCTGGAACAAGGACGGCAGCTTCGATCATATGCCGTGCGCGTGGGATTTCACGCATCTCGACCGCGCCGATCTCACGCTGCCGCCGGTCGAGGTCGGCCAGTGGGGCGGGTACATCTTCCTGCGCGAGGAGCCAGGTGGGCCGAGCCTGGAAGAGTATCTTGCGCCCTTGCCAGACCATTTCACGCGCTGGCGGCACGAGGAGTGCACCACCGTGATGTGGGTCGGCAAGGAAGTGCCCGCCAATTGGAAGGTCACCGCCGAGGCCTTCATGGAAGCGTGGCATACCGTCGTGACGCATCCGCAGTTGCTGCCATTCACGGGAGACGCCAACAGCGCCTATTGGACGTGGGGCGACCATGTGAACGTCAATCTGGTGCCGTTCGGCACGATGTCGCCGCACCTCGACCCCGATGGCCGGAGCCAGCAATGGATCGTCGACGAATTCGTCAAATATAACGGCCGCAGCGGCGACAGTTATGAATCCGGCACGGATCCCTACGCCGTCAGCGTGCCCGACGGCGTGACCGCGCGCGCCGCGCTCGGCGCGAAAATGCGAACCGCTTATGCCGACCAGAGCGGATACGACCTCGACGACGCCACCGATGCCGAGTTGCTCGACGCGCTGGTCTACAACGTCTTCCCCAACTTCGCGCCGTGGGGCGGGTTCATGCCCAACATCGTCTATCGCTGGCGCCCCGGCAAAACGCCCGATACGTGCCTGATGGAAGTCCGCATCCTGATGCGCGTCAAGAAAGGCGCGCCGCATCCGCGCGGCGTCCCGATGAAATATCTGCGGCTCGACCAGAAATGGACCGAAGCGCCCGAGCTCGGCATTCTCGGCGACGTGTTCGAACAGGATATGGACAATCTGCCGTACGTGCAGGAGGGCCTGCACGCCTCCAAGACCGGCGTTGTGCAGCTGGGCGACTATCAGGAAATCCGCCTCCGCCAGTTCCAGCAGACGCTCGACCGCTATCTCGGGATCGCCGAGGGCAGCGACGGCAGCGAGGCGCAGGCATGAGCGAGGCAGGCGCGCCCGTCGCGCACCCGCGGCGCATCAACTGCGTCCTGATCTGTGGCGGGGTGTGGCACGATATCGATTTCGCCCGGCTCGAATTGCTCAAGCTGCTGGGCGAGGATCCGGCGATCCGCACCCGCCTGTTCGAGGATTACGAGACGATCGCCGCGATCGAAGCGGCCGATATCCTGATCACCTACACCTGCGACATCACCCCCTCGCTCGCCGCGCAGGAGGCGTTGCGCGCGTGGCTGGCGGCAGGGGGGCGCTGGTACGCTTTGCACGGCACCAATTCGGTGCTGCGCCTGCTGTCCGACGGGCCGAATGCCGGTCTGTGGGAGGCCCCGCGCTGGGCACCGCTGTTCATGGATCTGCTCGGCAGCCAGTTCCTCAGCCACCCGCCGATCGCGCCCTATCGGGTAGAGCTTGCCGATCCCGACCATCCGCTGGTCGCGGGCATTACCCCGTTCGAGACCAGCGACGAACTCTACCATCTGGAAACGCATGGCGACCTGCACGTCCTGCTCGACACGGACTGCACCGCAGCCGGAACCGGCTTCGTCGAGGGCGACGCGGCACCGGGGCGGCACCCGGTGTTCTACATCAAGCCGCACGGTGCGGGCGCGGTGCTGTACCTGACGCTGGGGCACTGCCGCGGCCATTACGACCTGCAACCGATGCTCGACTGGTGGCCGACGGTCGATCGCTGTGCCTGGGACCTGCCGGTGTTTTACGATCTGTTGCGGCGCGGCATTGCCTGGACGCGCGCGCCTTTGGCGGATAGAGACGGGATCAGCGCCGCCACTGCACCGGATCAGGCCGCGTCGGCATAGCGGTCGAGCTTCGCCAGCGGGTCTTCCGGCCAGCGCGACAAGAAGACCAGTCGCTTGTGCCCATGCCCGATCGCCAGTTCGTCAGTCACGCCCATGCCGCCGTGGAACTGGATCATGTCGTGTCCAAGCGCGACCGAGACATCGCTGATGAAAGCACGCGCCCCGGCCACCGCCCGGACGAACCCCGCTTCCCCTTCCAGCACCAGCGCACAATTGATCAGCGCCTTGCTCTGCTCGAGCGCGGCATAGTGCGCGACCATGCGATGCTGGATCGCCTGGAAGCGTCCCAGCACGGTGTTGAACTGGCTGCGCGTGCGCAGATAGTCGAGCGTCTCGTCGAAGATCCGCTGCATCACGCCGACCGCCTCCGCCGCGCGGCAGAGCTCGACCAGCGGCAGGATGGCGTCGAGCAGCGCGCGCCCGCCCGCCAGCCGGTTCGCCGCCGCGACGGCGACCTGGTCGAGCCGCAACACGACCGCTGCACCGCCGTCGATCAGCCGCCACGGGGTCACCGAAAGCCCGGGCGCGTCTGCCGGGACGACGAAGAAGTCCGGCGAATCCTGCCCGGCACGACGCGCGCTGACGATATAGGCGTCCACCCCGACCCCGGCCGGGACGCACTGCTTTTCGCCGGACAGCACATACCCGTCATCCCGCCTGTCGGCGCGGGTCTCGACCCAGTCGGGATTCCCCCGGCTGGCGCGCTCGGCATGGGCCAGGACGACACGGCTCGCGCCCGCGGCCAGGCGATCGCGCCAGGCCGATGCCACCTCCTCGCCACCGGCCAGCATCAGGCGCGCGCCCAGTACCATGCTGTCGATCAACGGCTCGACCACCAACCCCTTGCCGAGCGCGGTAAACAGCGTGACCAGCGCGCTGGCATCGAGGCCAAGCCCGCCATCCTCGTGGCGCAGCGCGGCCGCGACCAAGCCATAGTCCGCCAGCAACGCCCAATTCTCCCGACCGAACCCGCACGGGTCGGCCTGATAGGCGCGGCGGCGATCCAGATCGTAGCGATCCGCCACGAAACGCTCGGCCAGATCCCGCAACATCCGTTCGTCTTCGCTGAGATCAAAATTCACGGCTGCGCTCCTTTGCGACGCATCGTAGCGGGAGCCGAAAATCAAAAACGCTGGGCAAAAGGCTAGGATAGCCTAAACCGCCCGCGCAGGAGATAAGGGACCGTGGAGAAGGATGCCCCAAGGCTGGATTGGGTGAACGCGGTCAGAATCGCGGCACCCGATGAAGTGCGATCGGCAGCGGAGGCGCTGCACGATATCGCCATGCGTTGCGGCATGCGGGCGGCCCCCGCGCACAACATTGCCGACAAGCGGACCCCGACCGATCTCGCCGGCAACGTGCTGGCGAGCGAGGTCTTCGGCTGGACCGGGGAGCAGGCCTGGTGGCGCAATCCCCATATCGCGCTCGATTCCCCGCTTACCTCCGCCTGTCGCTTCGAGAGCGAACCGTTCTGGCTGAACGCGCAAGGGTTCCACACGCGACAATCCAATCGCTATCTGTCGGCGATCGACCTCACCAATTTCGAAGTGCGCGCACGCACGCGCGCGGCGATCGTCGTGCCGGTGCATCTGCCGTTCGGGCAGATCGGGGCGGTCTCGTTCAACCCGCTCGATGCTGCGCTGACCGATCTGTCGAGCGAATTCGAGCGCTATGGCGACGTTTTCGGGCTGCTCGGGCGCACCTTCATCGCCGGCTATGTCAACACGATGGGCTCGGCACAGGCGCTCCCCGCGCATCTGCGCCTGTCGAAGCGCGAAGTGGAATGCCTGCGCTGGGCGGCGATCGGCAAGACCGATTTCGAGATCAGCATGATCATCGGGCGGAGCCGCGCGACCGTGCGCTTCCACATCCACAATGCGTCGACCAAATTGTCCGCGGTCAATCGCAGCCAGACGGTCTTCAAGGCGGCCCAGCTCGGCTACATCACGCTGGCGCGCTGAGGTCCCGATCGTCGCGCAAATCGGCGGCATGACCACCCAGCCTATCCCTTTTAAGAGTCGCGCTCGGCGGCTGGTTGGCGCTTTATCGCGGCGTAGTTGAAGACAACACGCCCATAGGAAGGGGAAAATCTTGACGCCCGACGTGTCTCTGTTCGCGACCGACGCGCCGCTGCGCCTGCTCGCTGCGCGCGATCGCACGACCGGGCGAATCGTCTTCCCACCCCGCGACGACGCGCGTCTGGAACCCATCATGCTGGGCCGTCGCGGCACGTTATGGTCGTACACCGTGCAGCGCTTCCGGCCGAAGACGCCCCCCTATGGGGGACCGGAGGCGTTCGAGCCATGGGCGCTCGGCTATGTCGAGCTGCCGGGCGAAATCATCATCGAGGCGCGGCTGACCGGCATCGCGTTCGACGCGATCAGGATCGGCATGGCGCTCGAACTGACCGAGGTGCCGCTCGACCCCAGCGTCGCCGATTCGTTGCGCCTGCCCGCCTTCCGCCCGGCAGCGGAGGCCACCGCATGAGCGACGCCACGAACGTCTGCATCATCGGCATCGGGATCCACCCGTTCGGGCGTACCGAAGGGCTGTCGGGCATCGACCAGGGCGTCTTTGCGGTACGCGCCGCGCTGGCCGATGCGGGGATCGACTGGGCCGACATCCAGTTTGCCTATGGCGGCTCGGACGCGGCCGGCAATCCCGACACGATGGTCGATCGGCTCGGGCTCACCGGCGTGCAGTTCATCAACGTCAAGAATGGCTGCGCGACCGGCGGCTCGGCGTTGTTCTCGGCGCAGACCGCGATCCGCTCGGGGCAGTTCGAGCTCGGGCTCGCGGTCGGCTTCGACAAGCATCCGCGCGGGGCCTTCAACGCGCTGCCCGCCGAATATGGCCTGCCCGATTGGTATGGCGCGGCTGGCTATATGGTCACCACGCAATTCTTTGCCGCCAAGATCATGCGCTACATGCACCTGCATGGCATCAGCCGACGCTCGCTCGGGCTGGTCGCGGAAAAGGCCTTCGCCAATGGCGTCCATGCCCCGCATGCGTGGCGGCGGTCCGAAGTGGCGCTGGAGACGATCCTGGAGGCCCCGATGGTGTCCGATCCGTTCAGCAAATTCATGTTCTGCTCGCCCGGCGAAGGCGGGGTCGCGCTGATCCTGGCGAGCGAACGCAAGGCGCGCGAACTGGGCGCGACGCCGATCCGGCTGGTCGCCGCGACGATGCGGACGCGCCCGCCCGGCAGTTTCGAGGTGTTCGCGCCGAGCATCGACCTTGGTGGCGGCACCGCCACCGCCACCCGGCTCGCCGCCGCCGCCGCATTCGAGCTCGCCGGGATCGGCCCCGACGAGATCGACGTCGCGCAATTGCAGGATACCGAGGCGGGTGCCGAAATCATGCACATGGCCGAAAACGGCTTCTGCGCCGATGGCGCGCAGGAACAGTGGCTGGCCGAAGGGCGCACGCGCATCGGCGGCACGCTGCCGGTCAATACCGATGGCGGATGCCTCGCCTGTGGCGAGCCGATCGGCGCGTCGGGCCTGCGGCAGGTGTACGAAAATGTCGTGCAGTTGCGCGGCGCCGGCGGCGGGCGTCAGGTGCCGGGCACGCCGCGCACCGGCTACAGCCATGTCTATGGCGCTCCCGGCGTTTCCGCCGTTACGATCCTGCAGAGATAGGCGCGCGATGGACCTTGACCTCACCCCCGAAGAACGCGCCTTCCGCGCCGAAGTCCGCGCCTTTCTGGCCGAGCAGCTGAGCGCGGAGATTCGCGCCGGCTCGGCGGCCACGCCGTCGGTGTTCGTCGAACCCGATATCGGCCAGGCGTGGAACGCCATCCTGCACCGCAAGGGCTGGCTCGCCTATCAGTGGCCGCGCGACTATGGCGGCACGGGCTGGACGCCGGTGCAGCGCTACATCTTCGAAAAGGAATGCGCCGAGGCGGGGGCGCCCAATCTGACCGTACTCGGCCTGAAGCTCGTCGCGCCCGTGCTCTATACCTTCGGCACCCCGGCGCAGCAGGACTATTATCTGCCGCGGATCCTGTCGGGCGAGGACTATTGGTGCCAGGGCTTCTCCGAACCCGGCAGCGGATCCGATCTCGCCAGCCTGCAATGCCGCGCCGAGCGCGTGACCGATGCGGCGGGCGACCGCTACATCCTCAACGGCTCCAAGATCTGGACCACCCACGCGCATTGGGCGAACCGCATGTTCTGCCTGGTGCGCACCGATTCGAGCGGCCACAAGAATGCGGGCATCTCGTTCCTGCTGGTCGACATGCGGCAGAAGGGGATCAGCGTCCGCCCGATCCACACGCTGGCAGGCGATCACGAGGTCAATCAGGTGTTCCTCGAGGATGTCGAAGTCCCCGTCAGCGACCGTATCGGCGAAGAGGGCGATGGCTGGAAACTCGCCAAATTCCTGCTCGAGAACGAACGCGGCGGCTCCTGCCACGCGCCCAAGCTCGCATATGATCTGAGCCTGATCGCCACTGCGGCTGCCGAGCAGAGCGACGGTCACGGCGGGCGATTGGCGGACGGGGTCGATTGGTGCCGCCGCGTCGCCCGCGCGCGACTGGATGTCGAGGCGCTGGAGATGATCGAGCTCAAGATCCTGTCCGAAATCGCGCACGGGCAGGCCCCCGGGCCACAAACCTCGCTGGTAAAGCTGCTGGCCTCCAATCTGCGCCAGGACGTCGACCTGCTGGCGATGGACTTGCACGGCCCCGCCGGGTTGGAACTCGACACCCGCCGCCCGCTCTATGGTCCCAGTGCGCCACCGCCGGTCCACAGCCGGGCGACTCAGGTCGCCGCCGCGCGCTATCTGAACAGCCGCGCCTGGACCATCTTCGGCGGAACCAACGAGGTTCAGGCCGGCATTATCGCAAGAACCGTCCTCAATCTCTAGCCACCACCACGCCGCATGCGGAAAACCGCAGCCAGATCACCACATCAGGAGCCAGGAATGCAATTTAGCCGAGAAGCCCTGAAGGCCGCTTATTCCCGGATGAAGGTGATCCGCGAATTTGAAGAACGGCTGCATGTCGAAATCCAGACCGGCGAAATCGCCGGGTTCACGCATCTCTATTGCGGCCAGGAAGCGGTCGCGGTCGGCGTGTGCGAGCATCTCGGCGCGCAGGACCGGATCGTGTCCACCCATCGCGGCCACGGCCATTGCCTCGCCAAGGGCTGCGATGTCGATGCGATGATGAAGGAAATCTGGGGCAGCCGCGACGGGCTATGCAAGGGCAAGGGCGGCTCGATGCACATTGCCGATGCGACCAAGGGCATGCTCGGCGCCAATGGCATCGTCGGGGCGGGCGCGCCGATCGCGGTCGGGGCCGCGCTGGCCAGCCGCGTCGATGGCCCCGGCCCCGCTGGCCTGAACATCGCGATCGCCTTTTCCGGCGATGGCGCGTGCAACCAGGGCACGACCTTCGAGGCGATGAACCTTGCGGTCGTCACGCACGCGCCGTGCATCTTCGTGTTCGAGAACAACCATTATTCGGAACATACCGGCTTCCAATATGCGGTCGGCACCGCGCGCGACATCGCCAGCCGCGCCGAGGCGTTCGGCATGAAGGCGTGGCGCGCCGACGGCACCGATTTTTTCGCGGTCCATGATACGATGCGCGAGGTGCTCGAGCATGTCCGCGGCGGCGGCGGGCCAGCGGCGGTCGAATTCGACACCGAGCGCTTCTTCGGCCATTTCGAGGGCGATCCGCAGCGCTATCGCGCGCCCGACGAGCTCAGCCGTATCCGCGCCACGCGCGACTGCATCACCAAATTCCGCGCGTCGGTGACCAGCGCCGGGCTGCTGTCCGACAGCGATCTCGACGCGCTCGATAGCGGGGCGCTCGACACGATCGAGCGTGCCGTCACCGCGGCGCGGGCGGCTCCGCGCCCCACGCCCGAGGACGTCCTGTCCGACGTCTACATTTCCTATTGAGCGCGGGAGCAAAGCGATGAGCACGATGATGTACCGCGACGCGGTTCTTTCCACGATCATGGAGGAAATGGAGCGCGACAGCGATGTGGTCGTGCTGGGCGAGGATATCGTCGGCGGCATGGGCACGCCGGGCGGCCCCGAGGCGATCGGCGGAATCTGGTCCACCTCGACCGGGCTGTTCGACAAGTTCGGGGCCGAGCGGGTGATCGATACGCCGATTTCGGAAAGCGCCATCATCGGCGCGGCGTCCGGCCTCGCGCTTTCGGGCAAGCGCCCGGTGGCGGAGTTGATGTTCGCCGACTTCATCGGCGTCTCGCTCGACCAGATCTGGAACCAGATGGCCAAGTTCCGCTATATGTTCGGCGGCAAGACGCGGTGCCCGGCGGTGATCCGCATGGCGTACGGCGCGGGCTATAACGCCGCCGCGCAGCACAGCCAGTCGGTCCACCAGATCCTCACCGGGATGCCGGGGCTGAAGGTGGTGATGCCCTCCACCCCGGCCGATGTGAAGGGCCTGCTGCGCACGGCGATCCGCGACGACGATCCGGTGATCTTCCTCGAACACAAGGCACTCTACGCGATGAGCGGCGAAGTGCCCGACGACCGCGACTTCATGATCCCGTTCGGCCATGCCCGCCTCACCCGCGCGGGCGGCGACGTGACCTTGGTGTCCTCGGGGCTGCTGCTGGGCCTGTGCGAGGCGGTGGCGGACACGCTCGCGGCGCAGGGCATTGGCTGCGACGTGATCGACTTGCGCACCACCAGCCCGCTCGACGAAGAAACCATCCTCGACAGCGTCGAGGCGACGGGACGGTTCGTGGTGGTGGACGAGGCACCGCCGCGCTGCGGACTGGGGGCGGATCTCTGCGCCCTGGTCGCGCAAAAGGCGTTTTCCAGCCTGAAAGCCCCGCCGCTGCAAGTGACCCCGCCACACACGCCGATCCCCTTCGCGCGTGAGCTTGAAAGCGCATATCTGCCCTCGGTCGAAAAGATCGAGGCGGCGGTGCGCCGCGTGCTGAACTGGCGCTGAGGACGATGGCCATGCCCGCAATTCGCCCGTTCTGCATGCCCAAATGGGGTATCGAGATGACCGAAGGCGTGATCGCCGAATGGAAAGTGGCCGAAGGCGAGCCCTTTCGCCGCGGCGACCTGCTGTGCCTGATCGAAACCGCGAAGATCACCAATGAGGTCGAGGCCGAGGTCGATGCCATGCTCGCGCGCATTCTGGTGCCGTCGGGCGGCGATGCGCATCCGGTCGGCGCCTTGCTGGCCGTGATCGCCGAGCAGGGTGCGAGCGCGGCCGACATCGATGCCTTCATCGCAGCCTTCCGTCCGGCCGAGGCCAGCGCCGCCGCACGGTCCGCCCCGGCCGAGCCCGCATCCGCTGCCGCGGCCGCCCCCGCCCCGCCCCGCTTGCTGACCAACCGCGCGATCAGCCCGGAAGCGCTCAAGCTGGCCGAGGCAAACGCGCTCGATCTCGACCCGATCGTCGGTTCGGGTCGCGACGGACGCATCACACTGCAGGATGTCGAGCAGGCTCTGCGCCCGGCTATCACGCTGGCCCCGACGGGCACGCTACCGCTCGAGCCCGAAACGGCGGCGATCTTCGCCTCGCCGCTGGCCCGTCGCATCGCCGCGGCGCATGGCATCAGCCTGAGCACGGTTACCGGCACCGGCCCGCGCGGGCGCATTTCCAAGGCGGACGTGTTGCGGCTGGTGCAGCCGACACCGTCCGCTGCGGGGACGATGGCAGCGTTTACCCCCGTCGCCAATGTGCCGACGGTCGTGCCGTTCGACAGCATCCGAAAGGTCGTCGCGCACCGGCTGACGCGGGCGAAGCAGGAGATTCCGCATTTCTACCTGCGCTCCAGCGCACGGCTCGACGATCTGCTGGCGCTGCGCAAGACCGCCAATCTGGTGCTGGGCATCAAGGCGTCGATCAATGACTATCTGGTGCGCGCCTGCGGCGTCGCGTTGGCGCACCATCCCGACGTCAACGTCCAGGTGCGGGACGGTGCGCTCCACCGCTTCGCCCATGCCGACATCGCGATCGCGGTCGCCAGCCCCAACGGGTTGGTCACCCCGATCGTCCGGCAAGCCGATCGCCAGAACGTCGCGCAGATCGCCACCGCCACCCGCACGCTGATCGACAAGGCCACCGCCGGTCGCCTGGCGCATGGCGATATCGAGGGCGGCACCTTCTCGATCTCGAACCTCGGCATGTTCGGCGTCGAGGAGTTCGCCGCGATCATCAACCCGCCGCAGGGCGCGATTCTTGCAGTGGGCGCGGCGCGGCGCGTGCCGTGTGAACGCGCGGACGGGACGGCGGGCTTCGAAACACGCCTCGCCCTGACGCTGTCGGTCGATCACCGCGCGATCGACGGGGCTGCCGCCGCGCAATTCCTGGCGACGCTGGTGGGATTGCTCGAAGCGCCCGAAACTCTGTTCCGCTGACCTACCCGGAGACATATGTCATGGCCAAACGCGGCCCGCTCACCCAACTCGGCCCGATCATGCAACTGGCCTATCTGCCGTCCGATTTCGAGGCGGCGATCCGCCACTGGACCGAAGTCGTGGGCGCAGGGCCGTTCTTCCTGCTCGAACACATCCAACTGGGCGAGATGACTTATCTCGGCCAGCCGAGCGACGCGGTGTTTTCGGTCGCGATCGGCTATTGGGGGGATCTGCAGATCGAGCTGATCCGTCCCGACAATGACAGCCCTTCCATCTATACCGGCGACTATGCGGTGAAGGACCGGCTGCATCACGTGTGCATCATGGTCGATGACATCGCCAGCGCGCGCGCCGCGCTGCACGATGCCGGCGCGACCGTGCTGATCGAGGGCAAGGTCGGCGATAGCGGCGCGGTGATCTATGCCGATCCGGCCGGCGGCCCGGGCCATATCGTCGAATATGTCAAACCGATGGACGGCGGTATCGAACTGTTCGCCATGATGCGCGATGCCGCGCGCGACTGGGACGGCAGCGATCCGTTGCGCAAGATCGGATAAGACCATGCCAACCGAGCGTGCCCAGGCGATCACCGCCCGCGTCGAAGCCTTCGTGCGCGACCGGATCATCCCTTTTGAAAGCGATCCGCGCCGCGACCATCACGGCGCACCGACCGACGCGCTGGTCGACGAAATGCGCGCGCACGCCCGCGCGGCGGGGGTGCTGACCCCGCATATCCTGCCGGATGGCAGCCACCTCACCCAACGCGAGACAGCGCGCGTGCTGATCGCGTCCGGCCTCTCCCCGCTCGGTCCACTGGCGTGCAACACGATGGCGCCCGACGAAGGCAATATGTACCTGATCGGCCACGTCGCCTCGCCCGAGCTGCGCGCGCGCTTCCTCGCCCCGCTCGTCGCAGGCCGCGCCCGCTCCGCTTTCTTCATGACCGAACCCGCCGAGCTGCAGGGCGCCGGGTCCGACCCGTCGATGATGCTGACGACCTGCCGCCGCGACGGCAACCATTGGGTCATCGATGGCAAGAAGTGCTTCATCACCGGCGCGGTCGGTGCGCAGGTCGGGATCGTCATGGCGAAATCGACCGAGGCCGATAGTGCTGGTGGCGCGTGCATGTTCCTCGTCGACCTGCCCGATCCGGCGATCCGCATCGACGCCGTCCCCAACACGATCGACACCTCGATGCCGGGCGGCCACGCCACCGTCACCATCGATCACCTCCGCGTGCCCGCCGATCAATTGCTCGGGGAAGCGGGGGACGGCTTCAAATATGCGCAGATCCGGCTGAGCCCGGCGCGGCTGTCGCATTGCATGCGCTGGCTCGGTTGCTGCATCCGCGCGCACGAGATCGCGGTCGATTATGCCAACCGCCGCATCGCCTTCGGCAAACCGCTGATCGACCATGAAGGCGTCGGCTTCATGCTCGCCGAAAACAGGATCGACCTGCAACAGGCCGACCTGATGATCGACTGGGCCGCCGGGGTGCTCGACAGCGGCAGCCTGGGCACGGTCGAAAGCAGCATGGCCAAGGTCGCGGTATCGGAAGCGCTGATGCGCATCGCCGATCGCTGCGTCCAGGTGATGGGCGGCACCGGCGTGACCGACCGCACGATCGTCGAGCAGGTGTTCCGCGAGGTCCGCGCCTTCCGCATCTATGACGGCCCGACCGAAGTCCACAAATGGAGCCTGGCCAAGAAGATCAAGCGCGACTGGAAAGCGGCCCATGCCGACTGATGCCGGGTCCGCTGCGGCGATCGCGGACGCCAATAGCGGCACGGGCGCGATGCGGACGCTCTTCGATACCGCCGCGCTCGAAAGTTGGATGGCGGCACAGGTCGCGGGCTTTGCCGGCCCGATGCGGGTCGAGCAGTTCAACGGCGGCCAGTCCAACCCGACCTATCGCCTCACCACGCCAGCGGCGCGCTATGTGTTGCGGCGCAAACCGGCGGGACCGGTCCTCAAAGGCGCGCATGACGTGCTGCGCGAGGCGCAGGTGCAACAGGCGCTGGCGGGGAGCGATGTCCCGGTGGCGCGCATTTTCGCGATCTGCGCCGACGAGACCGTCATCGGCAGCGCCTTTTACATCATGGAACTGGTCGAGGGCCGCATCTTCTGGGACGCCAGCCTCGCCGACCTGCCCCGCGCCGCGCGTGCGGAATATTATGACGAAATGAACCGCGTCATCGCGGCGCTGCACCGCGTCGATCCGGTCGCTGTCGGGCTCGGCACTTTCGGGCGCCCGGGCAGCTATTTCGCCCGCCAGATCGGGCGCTGGACCCAGCAATATCAGGCCGACCCGCTGGCCGGGCGCGATCCCGCGATGGACGCGCTGGTGGCGTGGTTGCCGGATGCCATCCCCGCCGACGACGAGACCCGCATCGTCCATGGCGATTTTCGCATCGACAATCTGATCTTCCATCCGACCGAGCCGCGGATACTCGCCGTGCTCGATTGGGAATTGTCGACGCTCGGGCATCCGCTCGCTGATTTCGCGTATCACGCGATGCTGTATAGCATGCCGCCCGACATCGTCGCCGGGTTGGGCGGTGCCGATCCGGTCGCGCTCGGCCTACCCAGCCAGGACGATTATATCGCGGCCTATTGCGCCCGCACCGGGCGCGACGGCATCGCCGACTGGAACTTCTACCTGGCGTTCACCTATTTTCGCCTGGCCGCGATCTTCCACGGCATCAAGGGCCGGGTGCTGCGCGGCACCGCGAGCAATGCCGACGCCGCCGAACGGGCCAAGGCCTTTCCCCGCCTGGCACGCCTGGCGCAGGCGTTGATCTAAGACGAAATTCCCCGAGCCGGCAACGACCGGGTGCCGCAGGAGCTGACGGATGTCGAACGCAATCCCCGCCCATGTGCCGCCCGGGCTCGTCGTCGATTTCGACATCTTCAACCCGCCGGGTGCCGACACCGACTATTTCGCGGCATGGCAGACACTGCACCGCGCAGATGGCGACGGGCTGGTGTGGACCACCGCCAATGGCGGCCACTGGATCGCCACGCGCGGCGCGGTGGTCCGCGCCTTGTGGGCCGACGCCGCCCGCCTTTCGAGCGAAGTGCTCGCGGTTACCCCGGGGCTGGGCGAGACGATGCGTCTCATCCCGCTGCAGCAGGACGGAGCCGAGCATAAGAGCTTCCGCGGGGCCGTGATGAAGGGCTTTGGCGGTCGGCATATCGTCGCCCTGGAAGCGTCGGTGACCGCGCTGGCAGAGGAGTTGATCGCTGACCTGATCGGACGCGGCACGTGCGATTTCATGCCGGATTTCGCCGAGATCCTGCCGGTCCACGTCTTCCTGTCGATGATCGACGTCCCGGTGGCAGATCGCGCCATCCTTCGACCGCTGGGCGCACAGCTAACACGTCCGGACGGGACGATGGGAGTGGTCGAGCTGCGCGATGCGGTCGACGGCTATCTGCGCCCGTACATTCAGGCACGCCTCGCGCAACCCGGAGCCGATCTGCTCAGCCGCATCCTTGCCGAATCGGTCGAGGGGCGCGCCTGGACGGTGGACGAAGCGATGCGGATGGCGCGCAATATCCTGTTCGCCGGGTTGGACACCGTTGCGGCGATGCTTGGCATGATCACGATGCATCTGGCGCGGCATCCTGACGACCAGGAGATCCTTCGCGAAAACCCGACCTTGATCCCCGCCGCCGCCGATGAGCTGATGCGGCGCTACCCGTCGGCCTCGGTGTCGCGCAATGCCGTGGTCGACGTGCCGGTCGGCGAAGTGATCATCCGCGCTGGCGATATCGTCTATCTGCCCGGCGTGCTGCACAATCTCGATCCAGATTGCTTCGAAACGCCGGAACGGGTCGATTTCAACCGCAAGATAAACCCGATCCACCACACCACCTTCGGCGCGGGCGCGCATCGCTGCGTCGGCGTCGGGCTGGCGCGGATGGAGGTGATCACCTTCCTGCGCGCGTGGTTGGCAGCGATGCCCCCCTTCTCGATCGATCCGTCGCGGCGCGCCACGATGCGGGCGGGCAATGTCGGCATTCTCACCAGCCTGCCGCTGATCTGGGCGGCCTGATCGCTCGGCGATGGCGAGCCTAAAAGGTCGGCAACGACCCCGGGGTGAAACGCGTGTCCGGACCTATCATCATCGCGTCTCGTACGCGGCGACCTCGGCCACGCACCGGCGCGCCGTCGGAGCGACGGCCGAGATGGCGCCTATGATTCGGTGTTCAGGCTCTTCGGTCTATCGACCCGCGAATCCTGCGCTGGCGCAGAGGCGGTGTCGTTCAGGGGCCGCGTTGGCGTAGTGGCGGGGCGCACGGATCGGCACCCCGAGTGGAACAACCTCTGCGACAGGCTCGATATCTAGTGCACCACACAGGACTGCGCGGGCGTCTCACCGCACGTCCGAGGCTCCCCGGTGTCGCCAACCTGAGGATGGGTGCCTTCGCCACACGCTGAAAAAGAACAAACCGCAGGCGACCGCTCAGCGCACGTGGTCCTTCACCGTTTCCATCGCAACGAAGGTCGAGGTGCTCGCGACATGCGGCAGGCTGGAAATCTTTTCGCCGAGCACCGCGCGATAGCGGCGTATATCGGCTGTGCGGACTTTGAGAAGATAATCGAAGCTGCTCGCGATCATGTGACATTCCTCGACTTCCGCGATGCGCTGGACGGCTGCATTGAACGCTTTCAGCGCATCTTCGCGCGTATCGTCGAGTTTGACCTCGGCGAAGGCGACGTGGTCCATCCCCATCTTCTCCGCATCGACGATCGCGCAGAACCCCCGGATCACCCCGTTCGCGATCAATTTGCGCAGGCGAACCTGGCACGGCGTCTTCGACAATCCGACATCGCGCGCGAGATCGGTCACCGTCATCCGCCCATCCGCAAGCAGCGCCGCTATGATGCGACGATCGAACTCGTCCAATTCGCCTTTCAACGGCTGCTTTTCCATATGATTCACCCATTTGATAGCTCGAAATAGGGCAAACTGCCCTGGCATAGGCACCATATAAGTCTGATCGGCTTTAGGAAGCGATCTATGTTCTCGCGATGACCAGCCAGCCTTTCGCCGCGTTTGCTCCCGCCATCCGACCACCGTCGCCGCTCCGTGAGGCGATCACCGCTGCCTATCGCCGTGACGAGGCCGCGGCGCTGGCCCCGCTGATCGCCGCGGCCACGCTCGATCCACAGACGCGCGACGCGGTGCGCGAAACCGCCCGGAACCTGGTGACGCAGCTGCGCGCCGATCATCGCGGCACCGGCGTCGAGGGGCTGGTCCAGGAATATTCGCTGTCGAGCCAGGAAGGCGTGGCGCTGATGTGTCTCGCCGAAGCGCTGCTGCGGATCCCGGACGATGCGACACGCGACGCCCTGATCCGCGACAAGATCGCCGGCGGTGACTGGAGCGCGCATCTCGGCGGTGGCAAGTCGCTGTTCGTCAACGCGGCGACGTGGGGACTGGTGGTGACCGGCAAGCTGGTCGGCAGCGTCGACGATCGCGGGCTCGGTGCCGCGCTCTCGCGGCTGGTGGCGCGGGTCGGCGAACCCGTCATCCGGCGCGGCGTCGATCTGGCGATGCGGATGATGGGCGAGCAGTTCGTCACTGGCGAGACGATCGCCGAGGCGTTGAAGCGCGCCAAGGAGATGGAGGGCAAGGGCTTCGGCTATAGCTACGACATGCTCGGCGAAGCCGCGACCACGGCCGGCGACGCCGCGCGTTATTTTGCCGATTATGCGAACGCGATCCATGCCATCGGCAAGGCGTCGGCCGGGCGCGGCGTGTATGCCGGTCCGGGCATCTCGATCAAGCTGTCCGCGCTGCACCCCCGCTACGTCCGCGGCCAGGCGGCGCGCGTGATGGCGGAATTGCTGCCGGCCGTGAAGCGCCTCGCGATGCTGTCGAAGCAGTACGGCATTGGCTTCAACATCGACGCGGAAGAGGCCGACCGGCTGGAGCTGTCGCTCGACCTGCTCGAAGATCTGGCGCTCGATCCGGACCTGGCGGGCTGGAACGGGCTCGGCTTCGTCGTGCAGGGATATGGCAAGCGCTGTCCGTTCGTGATCGACTGGATCGTCGATCTCGCGCGCCGTTCCGATCGCCGGATCATGGTCCGGCTGGTCAAGGGCGCCTATTGGGATGCCGAGATCAAGCGCGCGCAGGTCGACGGGCTGGCGGATTTTCCGGTCTATACCCGCAAGGTCCATACCGACATCGCCTATGTCGCGTGCGCGCAGAAGCTGCTTGCGGCGCCGGACGCGGTCTTCCCGCAGTTCGCGACGCATAATGCGCAGACGCTGGCGACGATCTACCGTCTCGCTGGACCGGATTTCGAGATCGGCAAATATGAGTTTCAATGCCTGCACGGCATGGGCGAGCCGCTGTACGAACATGTGGTCGGCAAGGACAAGCTCGACCGGCCGTGCCGCATCTATGCGCCGGTCGGCACGCATGAGACCTTGCTCGCCTATCTGGTGCGGCGCTTGCTCGAGAACGGCGCGAACTCGTCGTTCGTCAACCGGATCGCCGACCCTGCGGTCTCTGTCGACGCGATGATCGCCGACCCGGTCGAGATCGTGGCGGCGATGCCGCATCCCGGCGCGCACCACGCAGCGATCGCGCTGCCGGGCGGGCTGTATCCCGATCGCCGCAATTCCGCCGGCATCGATTTCAGCGATGAGACGGCATTGGCGGCGCTCGCCGAAGCGTTGCAGCACAGCGCGGCGACCGCATGGACGGCCGCGCCACCGGAAGGCGCGGGCGAACCCCGCGCGGTGCGCAATCCGGCCGATCACCGCGACATCGTCGGGCATGTCACGGAAGCCTCGCCCGAGCAGGCGCGCGCGGCGGTTGCCCGCGCGCGCGCCAGCAACTGGCACGCCACGCCGGTCGCCGATCGCGCCGCGGCGCTCGACCGCGCGGCCGATGCGATGCAGGCGCGGATGCCGGTGTTGATCGGTCTGGCGGTGCGCGAAGCCGGCAAATCGGTCGCGAATGCAATCGCCGAAGTGCGCGAGGCAATCGATTTCCTGCGCTATTATGCAGCGCAAGCGCGCGCGACTGCCGCGGACCATCGGCAACCGCTCGGGCCCGTGGTGTGCATCAGCCCGTGGAACTTCCCGCTCGCCATCTTCGCCGGGCAGGTTGCCGCAGCGCTCGTGGCGGGCAATCCGGTTTTGGCCAAGCCGGCCGAAGAAACGCCGCTTATCGCCGCCGAAGCCATTCGATTGCTCCACGAAGCCGGCATCCCCGACGACGCGGTGCAGCTCGTTCCGGGCGATGGCGCGGTCGGTGCCGCGCTGGTCGCCGCCCCCGACATTGCCGGCGTCATGTTCACCGGCTCGACCGAAGTGGCACGCTTGATCCAGCGTCAGCTGTCGACGCGCGTCTCCGCCAACGGTGCGCCGATCCCGCTCATCGCGGAGACCGGCGGCCAGAATGCGATGATCGTCGATTCCTCCGCCCTGGCCGAGCAGGTCGTCGCCGACGTGATCGCCTCGGCATTCGACAGCGCCGGCCAGCGCTGTTCGGCGCTCCGCATCCTGTGTCTTCAGGAGGAGGTCGCGGATCGCACGCTGACGATGCTGAAGGGCGCGCTGGACGAGATGCGGATCGGTCGGACGGACCGGCTCGCGGTGGATATCGGCCCGGTCATCACTGCCGAGGCCAAGAGTGGCATCGACGCGCATATCGAGCGGATGCGCGCCGCCGGTCGCCCGATCCATCAGCAGCCATTGCCGGCCGAATGCGCGCACGGGACGTTCGTGCCGCCGACGATCATCGAGATCGACTCGATCGCCGATCTCGATCGTGAAGTGTTCGGGCCCGTCCTGCACGTCCTCCGGTTCCGGCGCGAACGGCTCGATGCGCTGGTCGATGCGATCAACGCCACCGGTTACGGCCTGACCTTCGGGCTTCACACCCGACTCGACGATACGGTCGCGCAGGTCACGGCTCGGGTGAAGGCGGGCAACATCTACATCAACCGCAACGTGATCGGCGCGATCGTCGGCGTTCAGCCGTTCGGCGGGCGGGGGCTCTCGGGCACCGGCCCGAAGGCGGGCGGGCCGCTGTATCTAGGCCGCCTCGGTAGCGGCACGGCAGCATCCGGAATGCGCAGCGATCGGGCGAATCCGCGCCTCGCCGAATTCGTCGCGTGGCTCGATGCGCAAGGCGACGCCAATGGCGCCCGAACCGCTCGGCGCTATGCCGAAAATGCCCCCTGCTGTGTCGAACGCGAACTTCCGGGGCCGGTCGGCGAGTGCAACCGCTATGCGCTGCACCCGCGCGGGCGCGTTCTGATGAAGCCCGCCACGCCTGCCGGCCTGCGCGAACAGATGGCCGTGGTGCTGGCGACCGGGAATACCGGCTCGGTCGACGGCATGGCATTGCCGGACGGTCTCCCCGCCAGCCTCGCCGCGGCCTTTGCCGACCAGCCTGATGGGCCGTTCGCGGTCGCGCTGGTCGAGGGAGATGCGGCCGCGGTTACTGCGCTGACGCAAGCGATGGCGGCGATGCCCGGGCCGATCGTGCCGGTTTATGCCGCCAACCCGAACGCACCGCTCGCCTATGCCGCCGAAGGGCTGTTGGAAGAGGTGTCGACCTCGATCAACACAGCCGCGGCCGGCGGCAACGCCAGCCTGATGATGATCGCGTAGCGGCGTATCGGGCACCTTGGTTGGAGGTGGCGCAATCGACTGGCGGGGCTGCGCGGCGCACGTCAGAGGAGCGAGGGTTGGACCTCGACGTGCGTCGGGATTTCTCCCCGGCCTGCCCGACGGCGCTGTTCGGTCTCGGCGCTGAAGCGGATGTCGATGTCCCGATCCCCGGCGTAGCCCGCGAGCGCGTCGTCGCTCAGGTCGCCCCACCGTCGCTTCCGGTCCGGACCGGCCGGCACGCGTGGCAGGAGGCCGGGCTGCTGGCTCCACGCCAGGAGCTGCTCCACTGAGGACGCGTTCAGCATGTCGCGCAGGTGATGCGCGGTGACATAGGCGTCCGGCATCGCGCGGTGCGCCGGAAGGCCGGTCGCACGATCCAGCCCCGCCGGCATGCGGGCGTAGCGCAGACCCTGATTGGAGAAACCGGGAAGATCGGGCCATGTCCGGAGCGCGCATTTCCAGGTGCAGATCCAGCGCGCCCCGCCCGACAGGCCGGGCGAACAGTACCGCTGCTCGAAGGTCGCGCGATGCGCCACCAATGCGACCACGCCACCGGCCGGCCGCAGGACCGGCGGCGCCGCATCCTTCCAGAAGGGGGCGCCTGCCACGTCCGCGTCGATGATATGGTGGATGGCCATCGTCTGCGTCGAGATCGGCCCGCCGGGATTGACGAACCGGGCGCCTCGCTCTTGGTTGACCTCCCAGCGACCGTCACGCCCTTGGACGACGTCCTGCCAACCGATCTCGCACACGCTGTGTGCGGCAGAGCCGGCGGTCTCGAGATCAATGACCCGGATACGCATGCGGGCGGAACGCGAACAGGTCGTCATGTGGCCGGAGGATAGCGCGCGCCAACAGTTCTCACAATGTTCTTCGGCCGCGCGTTGTCATCGGCTGGCTCGACGCCGGAACCCAAACCCGATTGCTCGTGCGCGAGGGTTGGGCACGACGAGTCCAACACCCTGCCCGGCACCCCCGACGCGGACCAGGCGTTCGACCTGATCTGCCGCGATCGGGACGCTCGGCCCGACAGCGGGGTGCCGTGGCAGTTTGCGCGCGCGTCCGTTAAAAGGCCCCATGGGATTGATGGAACATGCGCTGTTTGCGCTCGCGATCCAGATCGCGATCGGGCTGCTCACGCGGAACTGGTGGGCCGGCGCGATCCTGGCATCGGGCTATTTCATCGGCCGCGAGGTGGCGCAGGCCGAATATCGCTGGATCGAGCAGTTCGGCCATGGTCTGCGCGCGAAGCTGCCGTGGTGGGGCGCCTTCGATGCGCGGGTCTGGCCCAAGCTCGATCAGTGGGCCGACTGGATCGGCCCGCTCGTCGTGACCCTCCCGCTCGCCTATTGGCTGCACCGCAACCCGGGCACCCCGCGCGATTGATCGCGACGCGGGCGGCCGCACCGCATCACCATCGCGTTTTCCGCGCCATCGGTGAGCGTTCGATCAGCCCTTCCGTCGCGGCGGCAAAGGCGGCATGGATCGCAGGCGGCGACGGCGCGCGTATGCGATCGAACGCTCGTCACCGCGCATAGCAAGGATCGATCGCGCCGCCTGCACGCGGCCGATCAAGCGTCGGAGAGTAACGGATGCGTACGGCCTTCATCACAGGCGGAACCTCGGGGATCGGCGAAGCGGCGGTGCGCGCTTTCGTCGCGGCGGGCTGGCGCGTGGTCACCACCGGGCGCCGGGCCGACCGGCTGGCAGCCCTTGCCGACTCGCTCGGCGACCAGCTGCTGACGCTGGCGTTCGACGTACGCGACCGCGCGGCGATGGAGGCGGCGATCGCCGGCCTGCCCGCCGACTTCGCCGCGATCGACCTGCTCGTCAACAATGCCGGCCTCGCGCTCGGCACCGCGCCGGCACAAGCCGCCAAGCTCGACGACTGGGAGACGATGATCGACACCAACGTCACCGCCCTCGTCGCGATCACGCGCACGCTGCTGCCCGCGCTGGTCGCGCGCAAGGGTGCGATCATCAACCTGTCGTCGGTGGCGGCGACCTACCCTTATGCCGGCGGCAACGTCTATGGCGGGACCAAGGCGTTCGTGCGCCAGTTCAGCCTCGGCCTGCGCGCCGACCTGCACGGTACCGGCGTCCGCGTCACCTCGATCGAGCCGGGCATGGTCGAGACCGAATTCACCGTCGTGCGCACCGGCGGCGACAAGGCCGCGTCGGACACGCTCTACGCCGGCGCCGATCCGATGACCGGCGACGACATCGCCGCCACCTTGCTGTGGGTCGCGCAGCTGCCGCCGCATCTCAATATCAACACGCTCGAGCTGATGCCGGTCAACCAGTCCTTTGCGGGCTTCGCGGTGGCGCGCCCGGCTGCATCCTCGGGGGCCCCATAGCCGTAACGAGATTTTAGGGCGGGGCGCGGCATACCGCGCGGGTCGCACCACAGTCAGGCCAAGCACGCATGCGCTACCCCTTGATCGCTCCCAACCCGCCGCGCCTCAGCCAGCATGTCGCGGCGCTCGAACGGGTCGAGGCATCGGGCGTGTTCAGCAACAACGGCCCCGAAGTCCGCGCCTTCGAGGCAGAGGCGACCGCGCAGCTGTTCCATGGACGCGGCGCGTGCCTCGCGGTCGCCAACGCCACGCTCGGCCTGATGATCGCGATTCGCGAGGCGGTCGGGGAGCATCCCGGCGGGCGCTTTGCGGTGATGCCCGCGCTGACCTTCGCGGCGACTGCGCAGGCGGCGATGTGGGCCGGTCTGACCCCTTTGATCTGCGACATCGACCCCGCCGACTGGACGGCGAGCGCCGCCGCCGAGGAGCGCCTGCTGCGCGACTATGGCGACCGGATCGCGGTGTTGCTCCCGTATGCGACCTTCGGCACGGCGATCGACCTCGATCGCTATGCCTGGCTGCAGCGCACGCACGGTGTCGGCGTGGTGATCGATGCGGCCGCCTCGCTCGGCACGCGCGATGCGGGCGGGGTCGGGTTCGGCACCGGCGCGCCGTTCGCGGTCGTCCATTCGATGCACGCGACCAAGACCTTCGCGGTCGCCGAGGGCGGGCTGATCCATTCGGGTGACAGCGCGCTGATCGATCGGCTGCGCGCGATGACCAATTTCGGCTTCGAATCCGGGCGCAGCGCGACGCTCCCCGGGATTAACGCCAAGCTGCCCGAAGTGATCGCGGTGATGGCGCGCGCCAAGCTCGCCGAGATCGACGCGGTATGCGATCATCGCGCCGCGCTCGAGGCGGCGTACCGTGCCGCACTGCCCGAGCTCACCTTCCAGGCGTCGCAGGGCCAGCGCTGCGCGAGCCAGTTCATGCCGCTGCTGCTGCCCGAAGCGATCGCGCATCGGCGCGACGCGATCGCCAGCGCGCTGGCTGACGCCGGGATCGGCACGGGCCGCTATTTCAGCCCGCATCTCGGCGAGCAGCCGCTGTTCCAGCGCGACGCGACCATCCTGCCGACCCCGGTCGCCGATGCTGTCGCCGCGCGCGCGCTCTCGCTGCCGATCACCGATGCGATGCGGATCGAGGATGTCGCGATCATCGCGACCGAACTGCGCCGCATCCTCGCCGCCGAGGCCCGCGTTCCGGCACAGCCGCGCGCCACCCCGGTCGCCTCGCTGCTGGTCGTCGGCGGCGGCCCCGCCGGCACCGCGCTTCTGACCGCGGCGAGCAAGCGCGGCCGGCTGCCCGAGCTCGCCGCTGCGGGGCTGGTGGTGGCCGAACGCGGCGACACGCTCGGCGAAGGGCGCCTCGGCCAGTATGAAATCACGTCGGACAGTACCGCCGAGACTTTTCTCAGCGCGGTCGCCGACAATCCGCACCCCGAGCTGGCCGCATTGGTCGATCATCCGGCGGGCCGCACCGTCGCGACCTATGTCGGCGCGCTCGGCGTGCCGCTGTTCAAGGCCGGACCGTTCGTCCAGGCGACGGGCGGCCGCCTCGGCGCGCTCGTCACCGGCCATGGCGGGACGGTGCTCACCGGGCATGACGTGCTCGGCACGCAGCGCGTGCGCGGCGGACTGTGGTCGAGCCGCCTGCGCCGCCTGCAGGACGGATACGAGTTCGATCAGCTGTCGAGCGCGGTGGTGATCGCCACCGGCGGGCACCAGCCGCTCGACCGGCTTGCCGCGCAGCGCGTCGGGGGCGTTGCTCTGCTCGGCGAAGTCGGTGACCGGCTGATGCAGTCCGACGAAGCGCTCGCGCTGGGCGGTCCGGCCAAGATTGCCGACCTGCTGTGCGCCAAGCGCGACCCCAAGGTCGTGGTGATCGGCGGATCGACCAGCGCGATCGCGACGATCGTGCTGCTGCTCAAGACCGCGCGGATCCCGCTCGGCGCGGGCGGGGTGACGTTGCTCCATCGTCGCCCGCTGCGACCTTTCTATCCGACCCCAGAGGCCGCGCTGGCCGAAGGCTTTACCGACTTCACCCCCGACGACATCTGCCCGGTCAGCGGCTTCGTCTACCGCCTCGCCGGCTTCCGGCTCGAGGCGCGCGAACTCGTCCTGCGCCATCTGCGCGTCGACGGCCGTATGCCCGATCCGCGGCTGACGGTGCATCAGGTCGTCGGCGACGACGATCCGGTCGCGCGCGCGCATCTCGCCGAGGCCGACCTGGTGATCGCCGCGCTCGGCTACCGCCCGCGCGCGCTGCCGGTCGACGATGCGGATGGCCGCGCAATCGCGCTTGCGGCACAGCACGGCAGCGCGATGGTCGACCGGCATTGCCGCATTCTCGACGCTGCCGGTGCACCGATCGCGGGACTCTACGGCATCGGGCTGGCGGCGGGCTTCGTGCCATGGGGGCGGCTCGGCGGCGAGGCGAGCTTCTCGGGGCAGGCCAACGGGCTGTGGCAATGGCAGAATGACGTCGGCGCGATGATCGTCGACCAGGTGCTCGGCACCGCGGAGCGTGCCGTCGCATGAGCGCACCGACGATCAGCGTCCTGATGCCGACCTACAATGGCGCCGATCTGCTCGGACCGACGATCGAAGCGGTCCTGGCGCAGAGCTTCGGCGATTTCGAGCTGATCATCGTCGACGATTGTTCGCGCGACGAGACCGTCGCGGTCGCGCGGGGGTATGACGATCCGCGTATCCGCGTGATCGCGGCGCCGCACAACCGCCGCGTCGTGCTGACGCGCAACGCCGCGCTGGCCGAGGCGCGCGGGCGCTATATCGCCGCGCTCGACCATGACGATCTGTGCCACCCCGATCGCTTCGCCCGCCAGGTCGGCTATCTCGACGCGAACCCGGCGATCGCGCTGCTCGGCACCGCCGCCAACGTGCTGAGCGACGGCGCGATCCTGCCCTCTTCGCTCGCCCCGCTGTCGACCCCGCCGCTGATCGAGTGGCTGTTGCAGATCGAGAACCCTTTGGTCTGGTCGTCGGTGATGATGCGCGGCGATGCGGCGCGCCGGCTCGATCCGTTCCAGCGCCCCGAGCGGGTCTATGCCGAGGATTTCGACCTCTACCACCGCATCAGCGCGTTCGGCGGGGTGGCACGGCTCGACGACGAATTGCTGACCTATCGCCGACACGGCGGCGGCGCCTCGCAGACGCAGGCCGATGCGATGCGCGCGCGCGCCGCCGACGTGCTCGCCGACGCTTATGCCCCGCTGTTCGGCGAGGCTGCGGCGGAAACCGCGACGCTGGTCGTCCGCCACGTCATGGCGCAGCAACCGGTCCCCGACCGCGCGACCTTCGCGCGGGTCGGCGAGACGCTGGTCGCGCTGCAGGACGATTTTCTGAAGCGCCGCACGCCCGACATCGAGAGCCGCAACCTGATCCGCTGGGAAACGGCGCGGCGCTGGGCGCGGATCGGGCGCGCCGGGTTACGGACGGGCAATCTCCGGCTCGGCGACGCGGCAACGGTCCGGCCCGATCATCTCGGGATGGGCTATGCCGGGGTCGAGGAACTGATCCTCTCGCGCCTGATCGGCACGATCCGCACCGTCCAACGGCGAAGCAAGACGCGCAGCGCCGCCTGACGCGGAATATGGCGCGGCGGCACGCCGATGCATTGCACTTTGACGATTTGTCGGAGTATAAGTGCAGCGTTACCCCGTTACAGGGGCCCCGGCCTACGATGCCGCGACGAGAGGATCATGCGCACCTCTTGTGCAGCGCGAAGCCGGCGTGCCCCTGCTGACCCAGCCGGACGATGTCTTATGAACGATGCCCCTGCCGCCATGCCAAAGCTGCGTTCGCGCGCATGGTTCGACAACCCCGACAATATCGACATGACCTCGCTCTATCTCGAGCGCTACCTCAACTTCGGGCTCAGCCTCGAGGAATTGCAGTCGGGCAAGCCGATCATCGGCATCGCGCAGACGGGTTCGGATCTCAGCCCGTGCAACCGCCACCATCTCGTGCTGGCCGAGCGCATCCGCGAAGGCATTCGCGAGATGGGCGGCATCGCGCTCGAATTCCCGGTCCACCCGATCCAGGAAACGGGCAAGCGCCCGACCGCCGGGCTCGACCGCAACCTCGCCTATCTCGGTTTGGTCGAGACGCTGTACGGCTATCCGCTCGACGGCGTCGTGCTGACCACCGGCTGCGACAAGACCACCCCGGCCTGCCTGATGGCGGCGGCGACGGTCAACATCCCGGCGATCGCGCTGTCGGTCGGGCCGATGCTCAACGGCTGGCACAAGGGCGAGCGCACCGGATCGGGCACGATCGTATGGAAGGGCCGCGAGATGCTCGCCAATGGCGAGATCGATGATGCCGGCTTCATCAAGCTGGTCGCGTCGTCGGCGCCGTCGACCGGCTATTGCAACACGATGGGCACCGCCTCGACGATGAACTCGCTCGCCGAGGCGCTCGGGATGATGCTGCCGGGCTCGGCCGCGATCCCCGCGCCGTATCGCGATCGCCAGGAAGTCGCCTATCTCACCGGCAAGCGCATCGTCGAGATGGTGCGCGAGGATCTCAAGCCGTCGGACATCCTGACGCGCGACGCCTTCCTCAACGCGATCGTCGTCAATTCGGCGATCGGCGGATCGACCAATGCGCCGATCCATCTCGCCGCGATCGCGCGCCATGTCGGCGCCGAGCTCGACCTGACCGACTGGCAGACGCACGGCCACAAGGTCCCGTTGCTCGTCAACATGCAGCCCGCCGGCGAATATCTCGGTGAAGATTATTACCGCGCCGGCGGCGTCCCCGCCGTCGTCGCCGAGCTGATCAAGCAGGGCCTGATCCACGAGGGCGCGCTGACGGTGAACGGCAAGACGATCGGCGACAATTGCCGCGCCGCGACGATCGAGGACGGCAAGGTGATCCGCAGCTTCGACAATCCGCTGATCGAGGAAGCCGGCTTCGTCGTGCTGAGCGGCAATCTGTTCGACGCCGCGATCATGAAGACGAGCGTGATCAGCGCCGAATTCCGCGACCGTTACCTCTCAAACCCGGAAGACCCCGAAGCGTTCGAGGGCCCCGCAGTCGTGTTCGACGGCCCCGAGGATTATCACCACCGGATCGACGATCCCGCGCTCGGCATCACGCGCGAGACCTTGCTGTTCATGCGCGGCGCCGGGCCGATCGGCTATCCCGGCGCTGCCGAGGTCGTCAACATGCGCCCGCCGGCCTATCTGATCCACGAAGGCGTCCACGCGCTGCCGTGCATCGGCGACGGGCGCCAGTCGGGGACGTCGGCCTCGCCCTCGATCCTCAACGCCTCGCCCGAGGCGGCGGCCAATGGCGGCCTCGCCTTGCTGCGCACCGGCGACCGCGTCCGCATCGACCTCGGCCGCGGTTCTGCCGACGTGCTGATTTCGGCCGAAGAGCTGGCCGAGCGGCGCACCGCGCTGATGGACGCCGGCGGCTTCGCCTACCCCGCGTCGCAGACGCCGTGGCAGGAAATGCAGCGCGCCGTCGTCGGGCAGCTCAACACCGGCGCGATCCTCGAGGGTGCCGAGAAGTATCAGCGCATCGCGCAGACCAAGGGCCTGCCGCGCGATAACCACTGATCGTTTGACGGCCCCTGCCCCGGTTTTCTTCGCTTCCCCGGCGAAGGCCGGGGCCCAGGCGGACAGGTTTCTATGGGGAGGGGAGCGCGCGACTATCGGCGGCTCGCTCCTGGGCCCCGGCCTTCGCCGGGGAAGCGATTACCTAAAAGCAGCCCCGCTCACGCCTCGAGCGCGAGCTCGGTATCCGCAAGCGCCAGCTCGACCAGTTCGGTCATCGCCGCCCGCGCGCGCGCCGGATCGGCGTCGACGATCGCGTCGTAGATCCGGCGATGGTCGGGCAACGGGTCGCGCGGCAGCTTGAACTTGCGCTGCTTGAAGATCGTCGTCCACGTCACCGCCGCGGCGATCGAGCTCGACAGCGCGATCAGCGGCGCATTGCGCGTCGCCGCCAGCACGGCATGGTGGAACGCCTGGTCCGCCGCACGCCCTTCGTCGGTCGCCAGCCCGAAGCGCGCCATCTCGCCGAGGGCATGGCCCATCTCGGCCAAGTCGGCGCCGGTGCGCCGCTCCGCCGCCAGGGCGGCAGCCGGCGGCTCGACGATCATGCGCAGTTCGAACAGCTCGCGGATCAACGCCTCGCTCGGCTCCGAGGCAAAGGTCCAGGCGAGCACCTCGGGATCGAGCACGTTCCAGCGGCTGCGCGCGCTGACGCGCGTCCCCGTCTTGGGCCGGCTTTCGACCAGCCCCTTGGCGGCAAGGATCCGCACCGCCTCGCGATAGGCGCTGCGCGACACCTTGAGCTGTTCGCTAAACTCGATTTCGCCGGGCAGGATCTCGCCCGGCGCATAGCGCCCGGTGAGGATCGCGATGCCGAGATCGTGCGCGATCGATCCGTGGATCCGCTTCGACCCCAGATCCTCGAATGGAAGCCTTATCCGCTCCGGCTTGCCCGCTGCCACGACACCGCTCTCCTCGCCTTCCTTATGAACGGCGCGGCACCGCAGTGTCGAGCAAACCGCGCTCAGTCATGGAACGCCTCGACCTCGCGCCGCTCCGCCCGCAGATAGGCATCGGCGACGTGGCGCAGCGGGCTGACGTCGACATCGCTCTCGCCCGCCGCGATCAGCGCCGCGAAGCGATCGTAGAGCCCGCGATACTCGGCCTCGGGCGGCAGGCTCTGCGCGACCCCGTCGATGCTAAGTTCGCTGCCCCCCTTCGACAGGACGAGCGTCCCGCCGTCGGTCTCGATGCGGATGTCCCACGTCTGCGGCCCGGTCTGGCGGAAATCGAACTCGGCCTTGATCGGCGTGCCCGCGGCGTCGGTGAAGGTCAGGTCGGCGGCGATCGGCGACGCGCAGTTGGACGGGATCTCGAGCGTGCCCTCGGTCAGGAAGAAGGGCGGCAGGATCGCGGTCGCGATCGACAGCGCGTTGATGCCGGGATCGAACACCCCCATCCCGCCGGCTTCCCAGATCCAGGTCTGGCCCGGATGCCAGTGGCGCACGTCTTCCTTCCACTCGATCAGCACCGAATGCAGCACCTTGTCGGCAAGCCACGTCCGCGCCGCGTCGACTCCCGCGGCGTAGCGCGAGTGCCAGCTGGCGAACAGTGTGACGCCCTTTTCGCGCGCCATGTCGCGCAGGATCGTGATCTCGCTGAGCGTCGCGCCCGGCGGCTTCTCGAGGAAGACATGCTTGCCCGCCGCGATCGCCATCCGCGCGGCGTCGAAGCGCACTTGCGGGGGCTGGCACAGCGAGACCGCGTCGATCTGCTCGGCGTCGAGCATTTCGCCGATCGTCGGGTGGGTCACCCCGCCTTCGATCCGACCGTGGCGGCTCGCCGCGGTGACCAGGTCGAAATCGGGCGAGGCGTTGAGGACCGGGATATGCTGGTCCTGCGCGATCTTGCCGACGCCGACGATGCCGATGCGGATCGCCATCTCAGAGCGCCTTCACGCGGACGGCGAGCGGCGCGTCGATCGCGATCGGATTGCGCACCGGCAGATGGAACGGCGCCGCTTCGATCTCGAACACGTCGCCGACTTGCGTCGTCACGCCTTCGCTGAACGACAAGGTCGCGGTGCCGAAGAAGTGCACGTGGACGTCGCCCGGGCGGCGGAACAGGCCATATTTGAAGTGGTGATGCTCGAGATTGTCGATCGAGTGCGACATGTTCGCCTCGCCCGACAGGAACGGCTTCTCCCAGATCGTCGCGCCATCGCGGACAATCCGGCTGGTGCCGCGCACGTCGTCGGGCAGCGCGCCGACCAGCAGCTCGGGCCCGAGCGCCGCGTTGCGCAGCTTCGAATGCGCGAGCCACAGATAGTTGCCGCGCTCGGTGACATGATCCGAAAATTCGTTGGCGAGCGCGAAGCCGATCCGCACCGGCGTGCCGTCGGCGTCGATCAGATAGACGCCGGCAATCTCGGGCTCCTCGCCCGCATCGAGCGCGAAGGCGGGCGATTGCAGCGGCTCGCCCGGACCGACCAGCTGCGAGCCGTCGCCCTTGTAGAACCATTCGGGCTGGACGCCCTGCCCGGCTTCGCTCGGCTTGCCGCCGTCGACGCCCATCAGGAACATCTTCATCGAATCGGTCGGCGCAGGGTTCTCGACCGCCGCCCGGTGCATCTTGTCGCGCCCCTCGGCCGAACCGAGGTGCGTGAGGCCGGTGCCGGTCAGCAGCAGATGCGCCGGATCGGCATGGTCGATCGGCGCGAGCAGCGTGACGCTCGCCAGGTCGATCGTCTCCCCCGCGCCGGCCTTGGCCACAGCGTCGGCGAGGCCGTGCCCGGCGGCGATCGCCGCGCGCGCGAGCGACAGCGTGTCGCTCGCGCCCGGGACGATCCGGGCAACACCGCTGGCGTCGATCGCGGCGACGCCGCGCGTGCCGTCGGCAAGACGATATTGAACGAGCGACAGGCTCATGAGAATCCTTTCCTAAAACCGGGAGATAGCGAGCGCGCTGTACGCGTCAGGCGGGCGTGACGACGCCGTCGATGCGGCGCGAGACGTGCCACGGATTGTCGGCCCGCAGCGCCGCCGGCAGCAGCGCGTCCGACAGGTTCTGGTAGCAGACCGGGCGCAGGAAGCGCTCGATCGCCAGCGTGCCGACCGAGGTCGAGCGCCCGTCCGACGTCGCCGGGAACGGCCCGCCATGCACCATCGCATGGCTCACCTCGACACCCGTCGGCCAGCCATTGGCGAGCACGCGCCCGACCTTGCGCGCGATCAGCGGGATCAGCTCGGCAGCGAGCGGCTCGTCGGCGGGATCGAGCATCAGCGTCGCGGTCAGCTGCCCTTCGAGCGCGGCGATGACCTGTGCCGCCTCGGCCATGTCGGCGACCGCGACGACGATCGACGACGAACCGAACACTTCATGCCCCAGCGCGCGATCGGCGAGGAAGCTCTTGGCGTCGGTGCGGAACAGCGCACCGCGCGCCTGGTTGACGCCTTCGCCGACGCAGCCGCGCGCGACGACGGTCACCGCCGCATGGCCTTCGAGCGCCTGCACACCCTGTTCGAAGCTGGCGTGGATGCCCGGGGTGAGCATCTGCACCGGCGCGCTGCCCGAGAGCGCTTCGCCCGCGGCTGCGGCGAAGGCGTCGAGCTCGGGGCCGGCGATCGCGATGACGAGGCCCGGATTGGTGCAGAACTGCCCCGCGCCCATCGTCAGCGACTGGACGAAGGCGGGCGCCAGCGCGGCGCCGCGCGCCTTGAGCGCTGCGGGGAAGAGGATGACCGGGTTGATCGAGCTCATCTCGGCATAGACCGGGATCGGCTCTTCACGCCCGGCCGCGATCCGCACCAGCGCGAGGCCACCGCCGCGCGACCCGGTGAAGCCGACCGCCTTGATCCGCGGATCCGCGACCAATGCACCGCCGAGCTCGTTGCTCGCGCCCGGCAGGAAGGAGAAGACGCCCTCATGCAGGCCGCATTCGGTCACCGCCGCCTGGATCGCACGTGCGACCAATTCGCCGGTGCCGGGATGCGCCGGGTGGCCCTTGACCACCACCGGGCAACCGGCGGCGAGCGCCGAGGCGGTGTCCCCGCCGGCAACCGAGAAAGCGAGCGGGAAGTTGCTCGCGCCGAACACCGCGACGGGGCCGAGCGCGACATGGCGGCGGCGCAGGTCGGGACGCGGCAGCGGCTGGCGCTCGGGCAGCGCCGGGTCGATCGTCGCATGGACCCACTCGCCATCGCGGACCACGCCGGCGAACAGCCGCAGCTGGCCGACAGTACGGCCGCGCTCGCCTTCGATCCGGCCGCGCGGCAGGCCGCTTTCCTGGACGGCGCGGTCGATCAGCTCGTCGCCGATCGCGACGATCTTGTCGGCGATCGTCTCGAGGAACTTCGCGCGCGTCTCGAGATCGGTCTCGGAGAAGCTGGCGAAC
Organism: Parasphingomonas frigoris; assembly: GCF_036663815.1. Lineage (NCBI taxonomy): Bacteria > Pseudomonadati > Pseudomonadota > Alphaproteobacteria > Sphingomonadales > Sphingomonadaceae > Parasphingomonas > Parasphingomonas frigoris. The sequence goes on from NZ_JAXOJQ010000002.1 coordinate 950,081, forward strand.
GCCTCGTCGGCAAGCGCGCAGGCGCTCGCGACGTCGTCCGTCCCAGCCGCGGTGAAGGGCGGATCGATCGTCGCACCGGTCGCGGGATCGATCGCGTTGAAGGTGTCGGCGCCGGCATGTTCGCCGCGGCCAATCAGGATCGAACCGTTGATCATGGAATTTCCCGTCAATGTATAACTCAGACAAATGTATAACAACACGACTGGCGCGGCGCAATGGCGGGCCCGTCCGACCGGTGCCGCAGTGCGGTCGGTCGGCGGATCGGACACCTCCGACCGGGCACCACCGCCGCACCGGCGCCATGGCTCCACTCTGTCCCCCGCCGGGCCGTACCGTCGCGCGATCCCCAGCCCCGACCCGCTAAAAATCGCGCGGTTGCCAGATTTGTCGGCTATCGGGGCGCGATGACCGATACGCTCTCCCCGCCCCCCCTCCCGCTGTTGCGCGATGCGGCGCTCTTCCTCGACTTTGACGGAACACTCGTCGAACTCGCCGCACGCCCCGAACTGGTATCGGTCGATTCTCGGCTCGCGGCCTTGATCCCCCGGCTGGCCGACGCGCTGGACGGCCGCGTCGCCCTGCTCAGCGGTCGATCCGTCGGCGACATCCTCGCCTTGTTCGGCGACCTGCCGCTGACGATCGCGGGGAGTCACGGTGCGGAGGTGCGCTGGCACGATGGACGGATGACGCTGCCGGAACGACCTGCCGCCCTCGATCGTATCCTCTCCATCATGACAGATTTTGCAGATACCTCCCCCGGCCTGTTGGTCGAGACCAAGGCGCTTGGCGCAGCACTTCATTATCGCGGCGCGCCCGATCGGGCCGAGGCGGCGCATGCGCTCGCCCGCACGCTTGCCGCCGAAACCGGGCTGCACCTGCAGACCGGCAAGATGATGGTCGAATTGCGCGTCGGCGGCGCCGACAAGGGCACCGCGCTCAACCGGCTGATGGCGCTCGCGCCGATGGCGGGGCATGCGCCGGTGTTCCTCGGCGACGACGACACCGACGAGCCCGCGATGGTCGCCGCCGCCGCGCTCGGTGGCGCCGGCATCCTCGTCGGCGCGCCGCGGGCGACGAGCGCCGCCTATCGCCTGCCCGACGTCGCGAGCACGCTCGCCTGGCTCGAAAGCGCGTGCGAGGTGGCGGCATGAGCTCGGTCGATCTGTGGCCGATCGGCAATTGCCAGGTCAGCGCGCTCGTCGATCGCGCGGGACGCTTCGTGTGGGGCTGCGTCCCGCGCATCGACGGCGACCCGCTCTTTTCCGCGCTGCTCGGCGGTGAAGCCCCCGAGCGCGGCTATTGGGCGATCGAGATCGAGGACAGCTTCAGCGTCGAGCAGCACTATCTGCGCAACACGCCGATCCTGGTGACGCGCCATACCGACGTCTGCGGCAACGCGATCGAGGTGATCGATTTCTGCCCGCGCTTCGAGCGGCAGGGGCGCAGCTATCGCCCGGTCTCCTATGCGCGGATCGTTCGCCCCGTCTCCGGCAGCCCGCGGATTCGCGTCCGGCTGCGCCCGACCTGTGGCTGGGGCGGGGATTGCGGCGAGCAGACCGGCGGCTCGAACCACATCCGCTTCCTGATGAGCGGCATTTCGCTGCGCCTGACCACCACTGCACCCGTCGGGATGGTCGAAGAAGAGCGTGTCTTCCGGGTCGAACGCCCGCTGCATTTCTTCCTCGGGCCCGATGAAGGCTTCGCCGGTGATCTCGCCGCGACGCTCGACACGATGCTCGCCGACACGACGCGCTACTGGCAGGAATGGGTCCGCGGCCTTGCCATCCCACTCGAATGGCAGGACGTCGTGATCCGCTCGGCGATCACGCTCAAGCTGTGCCAGCATGAGGAAACCGGCGCGATCGTCGCGGCGATGACCACCTCGATCCCCGAACATGCCGATTCGCAGCGCAACTGGGACTATCGCTACTGCTGGGTGCGCGACGCCTATTACACCGTCCAGGCGCTCAACCGGCTCGGCGCACTCGACGTGCTTGAGGGATATCTCGGCTACCTCCGCAACATCGTCGACGATGCCGCGGGCGGGCATATCCAGCCGCTCTACGGCGTGCTCGGCGAGGCACGGCTCGAGGAGCGCGTCACCCCCGATCTGCCGGGCTATCGCGGGATGGGGCCGGTACGCGTCGGCAACCAGGCCTATGAGCAGATCCAGCACGACGCCTACGGCCAGATCGTGCTGTGCGCGGTCCATGCCTTCTTCGACACGCGCCTGTTCCGCATGGCGGGGCCCGAGGATTTCGAGTCGCTCGAACGCGTCGGCGAACGCGCCTGGCGCAATTATGACGAGCCCGATGCCGGGCTGTGGGAACTGCGCACGCGCCAGAGCGTCCACACCTACTCTTCGGCGATGTGCTGGGCGGCGTGCGACCGGCTCGCCAATGCCGCGGCCGCGCTCGGGCTGGGTGCGCGGTCGACCTTCTGGCAGGAGCGCGCCGACACGATCCGCACGCGGATCGAGACCGCTGCGTGGCGCCCCGAGACCAAGCGGATGTCGGCGACCTTCGCCGGCGACGATCTGGACGCGAGCGTATTGCAACTGCTCGACCTGCGCTTCCTGTCGCCCGAGGATCCGCGCTTCCTCGATACGTTGAAGGCGGTCGAAGAGGGGCTGCGGCGCGGCTCGTTCATGCTGCGCTATGCGATCGAGGATGATTTCGGGCTGCCCGAGACGGCGTTCAACGTCTGCACCTTCTGGCTGATCGAGGCGCTTCACTTCACCGGGCGCAGCGCCGACGCGCGCGCCCTGTTCGAGGAAATGCTCGGCCGCCGCACCGCCGCCGGGCTGCTGTCGGAGGATATCGATCCGGTGTCGGGCGAATTGTGGGGCAATTATCCGCAAACCTATTCGCTCGTCGGCATGATCAACTGCGCGGTGCTGCTGAGCAAGCCCTGGAGTGCGATCCGATGAGCCGGCTGATCGTCATCTCGAACCGCGTCTCGGCCCCCAAGGGGTCGCAATCGGGCGCGCAAGGCGGGCTCGCGGTCGCGCTCGCCTCGGCGCTGCGCGAACATGACGGCGTGTGGTTCGGTTGGTCGGGCGAACGGATCGACAGCTTCACCGGCGAGATCGATTATCAGACCAACCAAGGCGTCACCACCGCGACGATGGACCTGGAGGATCAGGACATTGACGAATATTATAACGGCTACGCCAACCGCACCCTGTGGCCGCTGTTCCACTACCGTGTCGATCTCGCCGAATATGAGCGCGATTTCGCGGGCGGCTATCAGCGCGTCAACGCGCGCTTCGCCGACATGGTCGCGCCGCTGATCGAACCCGACGACGTGGTGTGGATCCAGGATTATCACCTGTTCCCGCTCGGCGACGAGATGCGCGCGCGCGGCTGCACCAACCGGCTCGGCTTCTTCCTGCACATCCCGTGGCCGCCGCGCCGGCTGCTCTCGATCCTGCCCGAGGCGCAGGAACTGGTGCGGCGGATGTTCGCCTATGACGTGATCGGCTTCCACACCGCCGAATGGTGCGACTCGTTCCTCGATTTCGTCCGGCTCGAACTCGGCGGCATCGTCGGCGACGACGGCGTCATCACGCTCGGCGACCGCGTCGTGCGCGTGCTGGTCTGCCCGATCGGCATCGACACGCCCGAATTCGTCGAGATGGCGTCGGGCGTGCCCGCGCGCCTCGCCTATCGCAAGATGCGCGACAGCGCCGATGGCCGCGACATGATCGTCGGGGTCGACCGGCTCGATTATTCGAAGGGGCTCGAGGAGCGCTTCCTCGGCTACGAGCGCTTCCTCGTCGAGCATCCCGAGGAGCGCAAGGAAGTGTTCCTGCTGCAGATCGCGCCGCCGTCGCGCGGTGCCGTCGGCAGCTACCAGCGGATCCGCGATACGCTGCAGGGCCTGTCGGGGCGGATCAACGGCGCCTATGCCGATGTCGACTGGGTGCCGATCCGCTACGTCAACCAGGGCTATGGCCGCGACACACTGGCGGGCATCTACCGGGCGGCGAAGATCGGGCTGGTCACGCCGCTGCGCGACGGGATGAATCTGGTCGCCAAGGAATATATCGCAGCACAGGATCCCGAGGATCCCGGCGTGCTGATCCTGTCGCGCTTCGCTGGCGCGGCGGCGCAGTTGACCGAGGCGATCCTGGTCAATCCGTACAGCGCAGAGGAGGTGTCCGACGCGATCCTGCTGGCGGCGCGCATGCCGCGCGACGAGCGGATCCGCCGCTGGCGCTCGTGCATGGATTCGATCGAGACGCAGGACATCAACTGGTGGCGCCAGACCTTCCTCGACGCGCTGATGCTGCCGCTCGCCAGCGCGACGACCGCGCCGCGCGTGTCGCAGGATCCGATCGAGGCGGTGTGATCGTCATTCCCTTCGCACCTGCGAGATGTTCGCGCTTGATCAAATCCGATCAGGCCCTATTTGGCGCGTGTCGAGTCGCTCTTCGGCCGACCTCAGCACCAGGACCCCAATGCCCCGATCTAGTCCCTTGTCCGGCGACGGAGACAGTAGAAGCACCCGCTTCGCTGTCATCGATCGTCACGCCATGGGCCCGTCGGGGTCGCGAGTGGCAGCGCCTGCGCTGACCTGACGCGATCCTTCCGCCGGGCTCGTACAACCGAACCCGATGGAGGTCGCATGACCATGCCAACGTTCCTCGCCGACCGGCGTGTCACTACCCTTCGCGCGTCGCTCGCCGCCGCGCCGTTTCACCGTGCGCGGATCCTGCGCGCGCTTGCCCTGTCGTCCATATCTGGGTCGTCCGTCCCCGGCGCGAGCCGACGAAGCGTGACCGTTCCGACTGTCCACCCGCGTCCCTGACGCCCGCTTCCCCTCGCTGTTTTCGAGGACGTACTGATGCATCTGAAATTTCCCCTGATCGTTGCATGGGTCTGCGCGGCGGCATCCCCCGCGGTCGCGCAGAGCGTGCCCGCAACGCAGGACTGGGCGATCCACGGCCAGGCGACGTTGGTCGTGCAAGGCGTCGGCGGGTTCGACTCGCCCTATGCCGGGCCGAACAGCCTCGCCCCGCGCCAGGTCCGCGAGACCACCGACGTCACCGGCTATCTCGGCGTGCGCCCATGGGCGGGCGCCGAAATCTGGGCCAATCCGGAGATCGACCAGGGCTTCGGCCTGTCGAACACGCTCGGCGCGGCCGGCTTCCCGAGCGCGGAGGCCTACAAGGTCGGCCGCGCGACGCCATACTTCCGGCTGCAACGGCTGTTCGTGCGCCAGACGATCGGCCTGGGCGGCGCCGTCGTGCCGGTCGCGCCCGCGCTCAACCAGCTCGGCGGGGCGACGCGCGCCGATCGGATCGTGGTGACGCTCGGCAAGTTCGGCGTCGGCGACGTGTTCGATACCAACAGCTATGCGCACGATCCGCGCGGCGACTTCCTCAACTGGTCGGTGGTCGATGCCGGCAGCTTCGATTATGCCGCCGATGCCTGGGGCTATTCGAGCGGCGTGGCACTCGAGGGCTATCGCGGCGCATGGGCGCTGCGGCTCGGCGCGTTCAACCTGTCGACCGTGCCCAATGGCGAAACCCTCGAACGCGGTTTCGCGCAATCGCAGCTCGATGCCGAACTCGAGCATCGCCACGCCGTCGCCGGGCTGCCCGGTGCGATCCGCGTGACGCTGTTCCGCAATCGCGGCCGCTTCAGCCGCTTCGACGACGCCGTCGCGCTCGCCGGCCAGAGCGGCGCGGCCATCGACCCGGCCTTGACGCGGCGCCCGATGACGCGGCTCGGCGCGCACCTCAATGTCGAGCAGGCGGTCACCGCGACGCTCGGCCTGTTCGCGCGCGCCGGGATCGCCGACGGCGCGATCGAACCGTACGATTTCACCGACATCGATCGTACCGCCGAGCTCGGCGCGGCGCTGGCGGGCAAAGGCTGGTACCGGCCGGCCGACCGGATCGGCCTCGCGCTCGTCGCCAACGCGATTTCGGCGGCGCATCAGCGCTACCTCGCCGCCGGCGGGATCGGCGTGCTGGTCGGCGACGGGGCGCTGCCGCATCCCGGCACCGAGCAGATCGCCGAGCTCTATTATGCGCTGCATCTGCGCAGCGGCGTCGATGCGACGCTCGATGCGCAGCGGATCGCCAACCCCGGCTACAATCGCGATCGCGGGCCCGCGGACGTGCTCGCCTTCCGCCTGCATGGAGCATTCTGATGGAGACGCTGCGCTCCTTCGGCGTCTCGGCGCGCCGCCTGCCGTTCCGCATGGGCTGGTCGGATTTCGCGCTGTTCGCGATCCTCGCCGCGCTTGCCGCGGGGATCGCCACCGGCGTCCATGACGTCGGCGAGCCGCTCGCGCGGCTGCGGCTCGAGCCGGTCGTGCTCGATCCGTGGGCGTTGCCGCGTTACGCCCTCCTGACGACGCTGCGGCTGTTCGCGGCGCTCGCGGCGTCGTTCGTCTTCAGCGTCATCGTCGCCACCGCCGCCGCCAAGAGCCGCCGTGCCGAGCTGGTGATCGTCCCCGCGCTCGACATCCTCCAGTCGGTGCCGGTGCTCGGCTTCATGACCTTCACCGTCACCGCCTTCATGGGGCTCTTCCCCGGCAGCCGGATCGGCGTCGAGTGCGCGGCGATCTTCGCGATCTTCACCAGCCAGGCGTGGAACATGGCGTTCAGCCTGTACCAGTCGCTGCGCCAGGTGCCCGCCGACCTCGACGAGGTGGCGCGCGGCTTCGGCCTCTCGCCGCTGCGCAAGCTGCTGCGGGTCGAACTGCCGTTCGCGACGCCGGGGCTGATCTGGAACGCGATGATGTCGATGTCGGGCGGCTGGTTCTTCGTCGTCGCGTCGGAGGCGATCAGCGTCGGCAACACGCAGATCATGCTGCCCGGGATCGGCTCGTGGCTCGCGCTGGCGATCGAGCGGCGCGATCTCGGCGCGGTCGCGCTCGCGGTCGCGGCGATGGCAGTGGTGATCCTGCTCTACGACCAGTTGGTCTTCCGCCCGGTGATCGCCTGGGCCGACCGCTTCCGTGTCGAGCAGACCGCGAGCGTCGCGCCGCCGCAATCGTGGGTGTTCGACCTGTTCCGCCGCGCGCGCCTGCTCCCGCTGCTGACCGCGCCGCTGCGCTCGGCCGGGGCACTCGTTTATGCCATCGAACCGCGGCGGCGGCCGATGGTGCAGCAGCGCGAATTCGCGGCAAAGGGCGAGGCGGCGCGCGACGGGCAGCTCTGGCTGTGGACCGCGATCGTCGCCGCGATCGCGCTCGCCGCGACGGGCTATGCGCTCAAGTTCCTCGGCACCACGCTAACGCTCGGCGACGCGCTGCAGGCGCTGCGCTTCGGGCTGCTGACGCTGCTGCGCGTGATCGTGCTGATCATCATCGCGAGCGTCGTGTGGGTGCCGATCGGCGTGTGGATCGGCCTGCGCCCGCGCTGGACCGCGCGCGTCCAGCCGGTCGCGCAATTCCTCGCCGCCTTCCCCGCCAACGTGCTGTTCCCGATCGCGGTGGTGGCGATCGTCCACTTCCATGCCGACCCCGACCTGTGGCTGTCGCCGCTGATGGTGCTCGGCACGCAATGGTACATCCTGTTCAACGTCATCGCCGGCGCGAGCGCGATCCCCAACGATCTGATCGAGGCGAACCGGATGTTCGGGGTGCGCGGCTGGCAATGGTGGCGCCGCCTGATCCTGCCGGGAATTTTCCCTTACTACATCACCGGCGCGCTGACCGCGTCGGGCGGATCGTGGAATGCCAGCATTGTCGCCGAGGCGGTGTCGTGGGGCTCGACCCACCTGCGCGCGCAGGGCTTGGGCAGCTATATCGCCGATGCGACCGCGGCGGGCGACAGTGCGCGCGTGCTGCTCGGCATCATGGTCATGTCGGTGTTCGTCATCGCGATCAACCGCCTGCTGTTCCGCCCGCTCTATCGTCTCTCCGAACGCCGCCTGCGGCTGTCCTGAAGGAGTCCGTCGTCATGACCCTCACCAACCACCGCCCCGTCGTCACCGTCGAACGGCTCAGCCACAGCTATGGCGGCAGCGACGGCGGCCCGCCGATCCTGCAGGACGTCGCGCTCGCGGTGCAGGAGGGCGAGGTCGTCGGGCTGCTCGGCCGCTCGGGCTCGGGCAAGTCGACGCTGCTACGCTCGATCGCCGGACTGGTCCGCCCGAGCGCGGGCGAATTACGCTTCGTCCCCGACGCCGCGGGCAATCCGCGCTCGGTCGCGATGGTGTTCCAGTCGTTCGCGCTGATGCCGTGGCTGACGGTGCTGCAGAATGTCGAGCTCGGGCTCGAGGCGCAGCGCGTTCCCGCCGACGAGCGCCGCCGCCGTGCGATCGCCGCGATCGATCTGATCGGGCTCGACGGGTTCGAGAACGCCTTCCCCAAGGAGCTGTCGGGCGGGATGCGCCAGCGCGTCGGGCTGGCGCGTGCGCTCGTCGTCGAACCGTCGCTGCTGCTGATGGACGAGCCCTTCTCGGCGCTCGACGTGCTCACCGCCGAGACGCTGCGCACCGACCTGCTCGACCTGTGGCACGAGGACAAGCTGGGCATCGCCTCGATCCTGATCGTCACGCACAATATCGAGGAAGCCGTCTTGATGTGCGACCGCATCCTGGTGCTGTCGTCCAACCCCGGGCGGATCGCCGCCGAGTTCCGCGTCGACCTGCCGCAGCCGCGCGACCGGCTCGACCCCGCCTTCCGCGAGCTGGTCGAGCAGATTTACGCACGCATGACGCAGCGCGAGGTGGTGGCGCCGAGCGCGGGCGCGCCGCCCGAACATGGGCTCGACCGGCCGCTGCCCGACGTGTCCGTCAACAGCCTGGCCGGGTTGATCGAGGAGATCGAGGCGGCGCCGTTCCTCGGGCGTGCGGCGCTGTCGACGCTCGCCGACACGCTCCAGCTCGAGATCGACGATCTCTTCCCGATCGTCGAGACGCTGCAGTTGCTCCAGTTCGTCGACGTCGACGATGGCGATGCGGTGCTGACCAAGCGCGGCGCGGCGTTCGCGCAGGAGGATGTCGACCAGCGCAAGGCCAATTTCCGCAAGACGCTCGAGACGCATGTCCGCCTCGCGCGCCACATCCGCGTCGTGCTCGACGAGCGACCGACGCACCAGGCGCCCGCGCGGCGCTTCCGCGACGAGCTCGAGGATCACATGTCGCCCGATTTCGCCGCGACCACCTTGCGCACGGTGACCGAATGGGGGCGCTATGCCGAGCTGTTCGCGTTCGACGACGATGACGACCGCTTCAGCCTCGACGATCCCACCTGATCGCCTTGCGCTCCGAAACGTCGACGCGCGCTTCGCACGGCGAACAGACCGGTGGAAAACGCGCGGACGTCAACGTTGCGTCGCATACACGCTCGACCGGGTGACGGTGCGCCTTGTCCTTCGCCTGCCAGCTGTGAAGCACCGCGCGGTCGATCCCGCTCGGTATCGGCCGCGAAATGGTGTAGCGCCCCACGACGCGTCGCCTGCGGTTGGGCGAACCGGCGCGGATTCAGATGGACTTATGGCTCGCAAGCATTCCAAACACGGCGCGTACGAAGAACCCCAGGCGGAGGAAGAGACCGTCGCGGCGGCGCCGCCGTGCTGGCTGTGCGGCCGTCCCACCGGCAAGACCATCGTCTGGCACCACCCCGTGCCCAAGAGCCGCGGTGGTCGCGATGTCGTGCCGATGCACCCAATCTGCCAGCAAACCGTGACGGCAACCTTCACCAATTCCGAGCTCGAGCGCCACGGCATGAATGTCGCCGGCCTGCTCGCCGAGCCGGCGGTGCGCAAGTTCGTCGATTGGGTCGCGAAGAAGGATCCCGATTTCACCGCGGGCACGACGAAGAAGCAGCGATAGCCGCCCGCTCGATCAGCCGACGCGACGGGAAAACGTCGCTGCGACGGCTTCGTGTTTGACGCAGTGCAGCATAAAACCTAAAGGCGCGGGCTCTCAATCCGCTAAGCCCGATCCGGCGCAGCTTTGCTCAGCGCTGGAGGCGCCGCGTGACCATGACCATGACCTTCGCCGATCTCGCTCTGGCGCCCTCCTTGCTGTCGGCCCTCGCCGAGCAAGGCTATACCAGCCCGACGCCGATCCAGGCGCAATCGATCCCGCTGCTGCTGGAGGGCCGCGACATGCTCGGCATGGCGCAGACGGGCACGGGCAAGACCGCCGCCTTCGCGCTGCCGCTGCTCCACCGCCTCGCCGCCGACCCCCGCCCCGCGCCCAAGGGCGGCGCGCGCGTGCTGGTGCTCGCGCCGACGCGCGAACTTGTGTCGCAGATCGCCGCCGGGTTCGAGAGCTTCGGCCGCAACCTGTCGCTGCGCGTGACGACGATCTTCGGCGGCGTCAGCCAGTTCCATCAGGTCGCTGCGCTCGAGGACGGCGTCGATATCATCGTCGCGGCACCGGGGCGCCTGCTCGATCTGGTCGACCAGGGCCTGTGCGACCTGTCGGCGCTCGAGGCGCTGGTGCTCGACGAGGCCGACCAGATGCTCGACATGGGATTTGCCAAGCCGATCGAGCGGATCGTCGCGACCTTGCCGCGCGACCGGCATACGCTGCTGTTCTCGGCGACGATGCCGAAGTCGATCGCCGCGCTCGCCGAGAGCCTGCTGCGCGATCCCGCCAAGGTCGAGATCGCGCCGCCGTCGACCACCGTCACGCGGATCGAGCAATCGGTGATGTTCCTCGACGCCGCCAACAAGAAGGCGGCGCTGCTCGACCTGCTGCGCACGCCCGGCATCGGCCAGGCGGTCGTCTTCACGCTGCAAAAGAACATCGCCAACGAGGTCTGCGCCTTCATCACCGAGGAAGGGATCACCGCAGAGGCGCTGCACGGCAACAAGTCGCAAGGGCAGCGCGAGCGCGCGCTCGACGCCTTCCGTGCGGGCACGGTGCAGGTGCTCGTCGCGACCGACATCGCCGCGCGCGGGATCGACGTCGACACGGTGACGCACGTGTTCAATCACGATTTGCCGAGCCTGCCCGAAAGCTATGTCCACCGCATCGGACGCACCGGCCGCGCCGGGCGCAGCGGCTTTGCCATCACGCTGTGCGATGCCGAGCAACGCGCCTGGCTGCACGATGTCGAGCGCGAGATCGGTCAGGCGCTGACGGTGCAGGACGATCACCAATGGCATTGCGAAGTGGCGCGCCACTCGACCAAGCGCGCGCCGGTGCTCGGCGGCGGCCCCGTCAAGCAGGTCAAGCCGCCCAAGGAGCGCGTCCGCAAGGTGTGGACCGAGGAAGAGAAGCGCGCGGCACGGATGGCGGCAAACGCGGGCTGAGCGCGGTGTAGGGGGGGGCCACCCACCCGAAGCCCGCTGTCGGCGGCGCATCCGCCGACTGCGGTCGATGCCGTCAGAGGTTGTAACGGGGCAGCCCGTCATCCTCTGACGAGAGCGGCGGGTAGATAATCGGTTTATCCCCGAAGTACCGCCGTACGATCCGATCACGCCGCTCGAAGGGATCTTCCTCCGGGTCGATCTCGTCGGCATAGGTATAGGCGACTTCGAACGTGTCCCCCGTGATAAGGTATTCGATCTCCTCCCAGCGCTTCGCCGGCTCTTCGGCTGCCCAGAGGTCGAGCAGCGCGTCACCCAGGCGATCCAGGTCCGGCCAGCGGTATACGATGGTGTTCCCGCGTTTCTTGAAAATCGATGGCGACACCATGTTCGATGCCACCTGTGCGTAGAGCAAGGTGCCATCGAGCGGATACGCGGTGTCCTCGGCCAGAAGCTGGCCAATTTTGCCGAGAAGGCGATCGGTCTCGTCATTTGCCATGCCATCTCTCCCTTGCGTCGTTCGCGAATTTTACGCTGTTCGGGTGACCGTTTATCGCGAACTTGATGTCGATCACCGCCGTGTTGGGCGAGTGGCCCGGCGCGCCATGCGTCGGCCTTGTTCGCGATCGGCGCCTTGGCGGGATCGCTGATATAGGCGGCTTTCGAGCCGGCCCGGCCGAGGCGCATGGCTGGCGGAGAGGCCACCGCCGCGGCTCGGCCACCGCCCGGTCCGCAACCATGCGGAAAAATCCTGCCGCCGCTCTGCCGAAGTGCTCATAGGACGCCCCCGCCTCTCTCAACGACGAGAACATTTGAGCAACATTTTCTAGCAAGTCAAGCGTGCACAGCAGGTTACGCACGCTGGCCGCCCCGAACATCCGGGGATTCGCCGGCCTTCGCCGCCTTCTATCCGTGTTTGCCGGAATGCGACCGGGCGGCGGGCATGTCTCGATCCGCTTGCGACGCCGAAGACCATGCGGCGCCGTTCCATCTCTTCTCGGGCGTTCCCAACGCCAGACGGCCGATAGGCGTAGACTAACCGCCTCTCAGCGTTCCACCACGTCCCGCTTCATCGGCGCGAGTTTCGCCAGGAAGCGGTTTTGCGCGAAGAAGGCGACGCCTTCCGCGCGCATCGCCGCCTGCAGATCCTCGACCAGCGCGCCGACATCGGCGGTCTGCAGTCCGAGATTCTTGTGCGCCGCCTTCATCGTGCGGCCGCTATACGGGCAGCCGCCGTCGAGGATGTAGCAAAATTGCGCCTTGAGCAGGCGGCGCAAACGCACCTCGTCCTGCCCCTTGAGGATGTCGGCGATGCGCGGGTCGCGCTTGATCCGCGTCACGAGATCGTCGGCGATGCGGTCGATCCCGGCCGTGCCGTGAAACGCCGCGAGCATCGCGGCGCCGTCGAACGGCGTCGCACCGGCATTGGCATTGCTCTGCGGATAGACGTCGACAGGGTGCTCGCCGGGCGGCGGAACCGTCTGTGGGGTGGCTTGCAGCGCAAGCAGGAGAGCAAGGATCAGCATCAGAAATTTCCTTGGATCGACAGGAAGGCGCCGCGCTGGCGCTTGATCGTCGCGATATCGCCGAGATCGGTATAGGCCGCCATCAGCGCGACATGGCGCTGGACCTGCCAGGCGGCGAACATGTCGTACACCGCCTGCTCGCGGGCAAAGCCGAGATTGTCGGGTTTGGTCCGCACTTCCGCGCCGAGCAGGATACGCGGCGAGACGAGGACGCCCGCGGACCCTTCGAATTCCGCGTGATAGGCGTCGCTTTGGTCACCGCCGAAGCCGAGCAGCCCGAACTGATTTGCCTTGGTGAAGCGCACCGTGCCGCCAAGCAGCAGACTCTTCGACAGGACGAGCTTCGTCGCCGAGACGACCATGTCGGTGCCGGCGGCATGCTTGCCGCCGACGGCGGCGATGATGGCGGCCTTTTCCGCGCGCTTATATTGCACGCCGACGGAGATTTGCGGCAGCAGCGTGTCCTGATCGTAGACGGCATCGCCGACGACACGGACCTTCACGCCGAACACGTCCTGCCCGAAGGTGAAGTTGCGCCCGATGCCGAGCGTCGCGCCCGCCTGGCGCGTATCGAACATCTGGTGGGCGTAGGACAGCTCGACGCGGTTACGCAGGCCGATCGCGACCCCGACACTTTTCAGGTCGAAGTCCGGCAGCGCGACGATCGTCGCATGCGCGGTTCCCCCGATGCCGGCGTCGGTCTCGTCCCCCGCGATCAGCGACCATGTCGCGAGGCCGCCACCGCTCGAACCCTCGACCGTCGAGACGCCACCCGTCAGCGGCAGCTTGCCGCCCTGCCGCAGCTCGCCCGCGCACGCCGGTGCCGCGATCATCATGCCGGCGATCGCGGCAAGCGCTGCCGCTATGGGTTTCGTCACTCTGCAAGGCCCCGTGCTCGATGATCCGATTCGGACCCAGTCTTGCGGCAGCTACGCAAACAGGGTTCTCTTTGCGTAAACGCGCGCTTCACGAATTGGCGACACCTGGCGCCTAGGGCGGCAGAATGAGTATGTATCGTGTAGCGTTCACTGCCCTGGCGGCGACTTTTCTGACAGGCGCTGCGACCGCCGCGACCGTCACCATCGATGTCCGCGGCGCGGACGGCACGCCGCTCGCCGGTGCGGTCGTGATGGTCGACACGCCGCGCAGATCGACCGCGCCGATCAAGCTCGATCACCCGTACGAAATGGCGCAGCAGAACATCGCCTTCATCCCGCATGTCCTGATCGTGCCCGTGGGCGCGTCGGTCGCGTTTCCCAACCGCGACAAGGTGCGCCACCACGTCTACTCCTTTTCCAAGGCGAAGAAGTTCGACCTGAAGCTTTACGGCAAGGACGAAACCCGCGCGGTCGTGTTCGACAAAGCCGGGGTGGTGGCGTTGGGGTGCAACATCCACGATTCGATGAGCGGGTTCGTCATCGTGGTCGATACGCCGTTCGCGGTGCAGACCGACGCCAACGGGCATGCGACGATGACCGGCGTGCCCGTCGGGGGCGTCTCGGTTCGGGTGTGGCACCCGACGATCCGCGCCGCCGACAATATGCTGCGGCAAGCCGCGACCGTAACCACTGCGGGCTTCACCGCCACCTATACGATCCGCGGGAAATGATGCCGCCCTTGCGAACGCCGCGCTGGCAGTTCCGCCGCTTGAGCACGAAGCTCGCCGTGTTGTACGGCATGCTGTTCGCCGCTTGCCTGCTGATCGTCGCGATCGTCGGGCAGTTGGTCATCTGGAGCAACGCGCGCAACACCGTTCGCGCCGAATTGAGCGCCAGCGGCAGCGTGTACGACCGCATCTGGGCGTTGCGCGCGCAGTCGCTGGGCGACACCGCGTCGGTGCTGGCGCGCGATTTCGGGTTCCGCTCGGCGATCTCCAGCGGCGACCGCCCCACGATCGAATCGGCGCTCGCTAATCTTGGCCAACGCGCCGATGTCGCGCAGACCTTCTTCGTCGACACTGCGGGTGGCGTGACCGGCACCGGCCTGCCCGAACTCCGCCGGGCGGTCGCAACCGTGCCCAACAGGATGGCGGGCAGTCGCCGCGATACGGTGATCGCGACCCCGAAAGGCGCGTTTCGCCTGATTGTTTCACCGGTCCTGGCCCCGACCGAAATCGGTTGGGTGATCTTTGCGCTCCCGCTCGACGGGCGCGAGATGCAGGCGTTGCAGCATCTGTCGGCAATCCCGCTGAACGCGACCATCCTTGGTCTCCAGCACGGGCATTGGTCAGGGGTGGCAGGCTTGGGCAACGGCGACGCCGCGCTCGATGGCTTCGTCGCCAGGGCGGTCGACGGCGACACCGGACCGGGCGCGCTGACCTTGCCGACCGGCTATGCCTTCGCGCTGGCCAAGCCGCTCGTCGGCCCGGGCGGCCGGCCCGAGGCGGTGCTGCTGCTGAGCTATCCGTGGAGCGCCGCGATGGCGGGCTATCGCACGATGCAGGTCGGTATCCTGCTCGCGGGCGCGATGGGGCTCATTCTCGTGCTCCTTGGCAGCCGTCGCCTCGCCACCAGCATTGCACGACCGATCGCCGCGCTGGATGCCGCCGCGCGGTCGCTCGAAGAGGGTAACCGCACCGAGGTCCGGATCGACGGGGTCGATGAAGTCGGGCGTCTGGCGGAAAGCTTCAACCGCATGTCGGCGGGCATCGTCGAGCGCGAGCATCGCATCACGCACCTCGCTTTCCACGATTCGCTCACCGGACTGCCCAATCGCACCTCGTTCCGGCAGCAATTGGAGGCCGGGCTGACCCAAGCGGACAAGCGGCGCGAGCGCATAACGATCCTGTGCCTCGATCTCGACGGGTTCAAGGGCGTCAACGACACGCTCGGCCATCCTGTGGGCGACGCACTGCTGCGCCACATCGGCGAGACGCTCGGCGGGATTGCCGCCGATGGCATCGTGTCGCGCCTGGGCGGCGACGAATTCGCGATCATTCTCGACGATCGCGGCGATGCCGATCGGCCGCGCGCACTGGCGCAAGACATATTGGATGCTCTGCACCGGCCAGTGCGGGTCGCGGGTCACCAGATCGCGATCGGTGTCAGCATCGGCATCGCGGTCGGCCCCGGGGATGGCGCCGATGCCGACGTGCTGCTCAAGAACGCGGACCTCGCGCTCTACCGTGCCAAGCAGGACGGCCGCGGCGTATTCCGCTTCTTCGAAGCCTCGCTCGACGCCGCCGCGCGCAAACGCCGCCAGCTCGAGCTGGACTTGCGCGCGGCATTGCAGGGCGGGCAGTTCCGCCTCAACTTCCAGCCGATCTTCGATTTGAAGAAGGACCGGATTGGCGGGTTCGAGGCGCTGCTGCGCTGGGAACATCCGACGCGCGGCAATGTGCCGCCGGTCGAGTTCATCTCGGTCGCCGAAGACACCGGCCTGATCATCGCGATCGGCGACTGGGTGATGCAGGAAGCCTGTCGGCAAGCCATCGCCTGGCCCGATCATGTGCGCGTCGCGGTCAACGTCTCGCCCTTGCAATTCCGAAATCCGGGCTTCCAGACCGTCATCTTCCAGGCGCTTTCGCGCAGCGGCCTCGCCCCCACCAGGCTGGAGGTGGAGATCACCGAATCGGTGTTCCTCGATGGCGAAACGGCGGTCGTGACCTTGCTGCACCAGCTGCGTGCAATGGGCGTCCGCATCGCGCTGGACGATTTCGGGACCGGTTATTCCTCGCTCAGCTATCTGCGCAGCTTCCCGTTCGACAAGATCAAGATCGACAAGAGCTTCGTCAATGCGGTCGCCGAGGACCACAGCGCCGCCGCGATCGTGCGCGCCATCGTCGATCTCGCCACCGCGCTCGACATGGAAACGACCGCGGAGGGCGTCGAGGATTGCGACCAGCTCGCCGAACTTCGCGGCCAGGGGTGCAGCAGCATCCAGGGCTATCTGTTCAGCCGACCGATCGAAGGTGGCGCAGTAATGGCGATGATTGCAGGACCGATGTCGGCCGTGGCGTAGGGGACGCTGGCGGCGCCGGCTCGGCACAGCGGGAAACGCTTGAACATCTCGTCACGTCGGGAGTCGCACGATCTTCTCGTCTAGGCTGGCGACGGGCAGCCCGAACTTGGTGACGACCATGCGGTTGACGGCGGCCTGACCGCCGGGCTCGAGATAGAGCCATTGCTGCGCGCGCAAGCCCCCCTTCATGGCGAAACGCAGGTGAAGACAATTGCCGTGCACCTCGCCCGTAACCGGCCCGCGCGCGTCGCTCAGCGTGCCCGTGTAGCGACCGGTCGCGACCCGGCGCAGATGCCAGGTTCGGCGCGTCGGCTTGCCATCGCCCAGGCGCACAGACTGGACGAGGTCGATACCGCCATCCGGCGTTGCGATCCCGTTGCCATCGACCAGCGTCGGCGTGTGGGCGCGCAACGCCACCTTCAGGCTCCCGCGCCCCTCGCTATGCCCCGCGAAGAAGCGGACGGGATCGAATTCCGGCGCCGGAGCGCGCGCCCGCGCGAGATGATCCGAGGGGACGCATGCGCTGATCGCGAACATCGCCGCGAGCGCGGGGGTGGCTAGCAGGATGGCGCGCATCGGAATCCTTTCGAACCGCAACCGAAACGCCGAGGATGCCGCTTCCAGTGCCACTTGCGCTCCAACCGACGACGGGCAGCGAAGTTGTCTAAATTCGCATTCAGGTTGGGCGCTCCGGGCAAACCAGCGACACCGTACTGCCCCGCTCGGCGAAGCGAAGCGTGAAGCCGTGCAGATCGGCGATCGCCTTGACCAGGCTCAACCCCAGTCCCGCGCCTTCGCACTCGTGCCGCCCGCGATAGAAGCGCTGCGTCACGAGCGAACGCTCCGCGACGGGCACGCCGGGTCCGTCGTCGGCGACCGTTATGCGCGCGGCGGTGCCTGCTTGCTCGAGCGACAGGGTGACCCGCCCTCCCGCCGGCCCGAACTTCATCGCATTGTCGATCAGGTTCGACACCGCTTCGATCAACAGGCTCGCATCGCCATCGACCGGCGCGACCGGCGCGATCGTGCAGACGAGGGTGATGCCACGATCCTCGGCGGTCGGGCGGTGGAGTTCACAGGCGTCCTCGACCAGTCGCGCCAGGTCGACCGCGGCGAAGCGGCTGCGCCGCGCGTGATCCTCGAGCTCGCGAATCCGCAGCAGCGCGGCGACGATGCCGAGCAGCGTGTCGATCTCGGCCAGCGCAGCGCCGGCGACGGCTTCGAACGCGTCCCGGTCGTGTGCGTCGCGCAGGCCCCGTTCGATGCGCGCGCGCAGCCGCGTTACCGGCGTGCGCAACTGGTGCGCAATATCGTCGCCGACACCCCGCACGTCGGCGACCAGCCCCTGCAGCCGATCGAGCATCGCGTTGATATGCGCGCACAGCATGCCGAAACTGTCGGGCGTGTCGCCGACCGGCAGGCGTTGCGCCAGATCGCCGGCGACGATTCGTCCGGCGAGCCGACGCACCGTATCGACCTGGTGCGCGGCGCGGCGCCCGGCGATCAGACCGAAGCCGAGCGCGAGCAGGATGCCCGGAACCAGCCCGATCAGGAGCGACCGCCCGACCACGCGCAGCGCGTCCTCGGCATCGTCGAGATCGACCCCGGTCAGCAGCGTCGCCCCGTCGGGCATCGCGCACAACGCGAGCCGCGCAACGTCGCTGGTCTTGCCCGGCAGCTCGGTCGGGCGCACCGGCGCGACGAACGAGCCTTTGCCGGGGCGCGCATTGTCCGGGAGCCGCGAAACGTTGCCGTCGATCAACCGGCCCCCCGCCGTGAACAGCGCGAGGAACCGGTCGCGGTGGATATCCTGCGCGATCATCATGCGCAGCGCCCCGCCCCGCGCCGGCGCCGGCAGCGCCGCCAGCGCGCGACAATCCGCCGCGAACAGGCGCTCCGCATCGCGCTGGTGGCTGCCGGTCGCCAGCACCCAGAACAGGCTGGCGAGCAAGATCGATTGCACGACGAGCAATGCGGCGATCGCGCCGCCCCAGCGCCACGTCGCGCGCGCTTGCGGGTCAGGGCGCAACATCGAACACATACCCCTGGCCGCGCACGTTGCGGATCAATTGTGGCTCGCCATCGGCATCGACCTTCCGCCGCAAGCGCCCCATATGCACATCGACGACGTTGCTGTTGGGCTCGAACGTATAGCCCCACACATCCTGCAACAGCATCGAGCGCGTGACGATCCGGCCCGGGCGGCGGACGAGATAGTTGAGCAGCTTCAACTCGCGCGGCAACAGATCGAGCGCGCGGCCGGCACGCGTCGCGGTTCCCGCGAGCAGATCGAGATCGAGCGGCCCGACGATGAGGCGCGTATCGCGCGTCTCGTTCGGCCGGCGCAGCAACGCCTCCACCCGCGCGATCAGTTCGACCAGCGCGAACGGCTTGGGCAGATAGTCGTCGCCGCCTGCGCGCAGACCGCGCACGCGATCATCCAGGCTGCCAAGCGCGCTCAGCACCAGCGCCGGCGTGCGCCGCCCCTCTGCCCGCAGGTGCGCGATCACATCGAGCCCCTCGCCATCGGGAAGCTGGCGGTCGACGATCAGCAAATCGACATCGTCCGCACGTGCCGCCGCCAGTCCATCCGCGACCAGCGCATAATGCGTCACGCCATGTCCGTTGGCGACGAGTTCGAGCGTGATCTCGTTCGCCGTACCGGCGTCGTCTTCGATGAGCAGGATCCGGGTCACCGTCTCAGTTCGGGCGCGGCAGGGATGAGGTCAACTGAATAGCACTTCATAGTCTGAACGCATGTTTAGTCGACGGCATCCGCCGCATCGGTAACGGAGCCGGTTCGTTCGGAAGGAATCACCCATGCGGATCATGGCTTTTGCGCTTGTTGCGGGCTTTGCGACCCCGGTCGCTGCGAGCGCGCAAGACGCGACCGGCCTGTCGCTCGACCGGCTTGCCCAGGATGTCGTCGCAAACAATCCCGAGCGGCAATTCTACCAGCGCCAGATCGAGACCGCCGGGGTCGAGCGCGCGGCGGCTGGGCGCTGGGCCGATCCGGAGGCGGTGGTCGAGTTCGGCCAGCGCAGCGCGAACGACCGCACCACCGGCGCCCTGCTCGGCGACGGACAGACCTATGCCGTATCGGTCGTCCAGCCGGTCGAATTTGGCGGGCGCATCGCGCTGCGCCGCGCGATTGCCGAGCGCCAGATCGATCTCGCGAAAATCGGCCTGCAGCAATTCGATGCGACCCTTGCCGCCCGCGCCCGGACGCTCGGCTACGCCTTGTTCGCAGCCGACGAGAAGGCAGCAGTGGCGCGTACCGTGGCGGGCCGGATGCGCGACCTCGCGCGGGTGATCGTCTCGCGTGATCCGGCGGGGCCGGCGCCGCGGCTCGAAGCGGCATCGTTGCAGGCCGGCGCGATCACGGCCGAGCGGACCGCGGCGATCGCCGATGCCGACGCCAATGCGGCGCTGTACGAACTCAACCAGTTGCGCGGGGCACCCTTTTCGGCGCGCATTCGCATCATCCGTCCCAACATGAGCTTGCCCGACCTGCCGGCGGGCGCGACGCTCGCCGCCAATGCGACCGCGAACAATTTCGAGCTGAAGTCGCTGCGCACGCAGTTCGAGCAGCAGGGCCTGCGCGTCGATCTCGCTCGCAAGGCGCGGATCCCGATCGTCGGCGTCGGGCCCTATTACGACCGCGCGCGCTCGGACATTCGCGAAACCAATTACGGCGTTCGCCTGTCCACCACCTTGCCGGTGTGGAATCGCCAGGCGGGCGCGGTCGCCGCCGAACAGGGACGGCAGGCGCAAGCCAACGCCACGCTGATCAACGCCGAACGCCGCATCGCCCGCGACGTGTTCGACCAGGCGGCACAATATGCAGCGAAGCGCGCGGCGCTCGGTCAATGGGCAGGGAACACGCCGCAAAGCTTCGCCGAAACCGCGCGCGAGGCCGACCGCAATTACCGGCTGGGGGCGATCCCGCTCACCACCTACATGCAAATGCAGCAATCCTATATCGAGGCGACCAACGCCGTTCTCGACACGCGGCGCGAGGCGCTCGATGCGCTGCTTCAGTTGCGCGCGCTAAACGGCGGGAATGCCCTCGCGCGATGATCGGCTGGCTGCTCACGCTGGTCACGCGCAACCGCCTCGCGGTGGCATTGGTGTCAGCGCTCGTCGCGGCGGTCGGGCTATGGGCCTATACCAGCCTCAAGATCGATGCGATTCCCGACATCACCGGGGTCCAGGTCCAGATCAACACCACGGTGCCCTCGCTTGCGCCTGAGGAGATCGAGCGGCTCGCGACGCTGCCGATCGAGCGCGCGATGGCGGGACAGCCCGGGCTCGAGGAAACGCGCGCGCTGACCAAGACCGGACTCAGCCAGGTGACCTTGCTCTACAAGGACGGCACCGACCAGCTGCGGGCGCGCCAGCTCGTCGCCGAGCGGCTCCAGGCGGTGCGCGACCAGCTCCCGACGGGAGCTTCGCCACAGCTCGCGCCGATCACCACGGGGCTGGGCGAAATCTATTATTACACGCTCGAATGGAGCAAGCCCCCGGCCGGATATGATGCCCAGCGCCAGCTGATGGAGCTGTACGAGGCGCAGGAATATACCGTTCGCCCGATGCTGCGCGCGGTCACCGGCGTCGCCGACGTCAATTCCAACGGCGGGATCGAGCAGCAATTCGTGGTCGAGCCCGACCCGGTGCGGCTGACGATGCACGGCGTCACGGCAGCAGAGCTTGCCGACGCGGTCGGCAAGAACGTGGCGAACGCCGGCGGCGGCATCATCACGCGGGGGGCAGAACGGTTCACCGTGCTGACCAACGCACGCGTCACCAATGCGATCGAGATCGGCGCGATTCCGGTCAAGTTCGGCGGCGGCGTCTTGCCGATCCAGGTGCGCGATCTCGCGAATGTCGTGATCGGTTCGGCCCCGCGGCAGGGTGCGGCGACGCAGAACGGGAAGGAGACGGTGCTCGGCACCGTGATGATGCTGGTCGGCCAGAACAGCCGCGAGGTCGCCCTGCGCGTCAAGGATGCGCTGCCCGACGTCCAGGCTGCACTCCCGAAGGGGATGGTGCTCCACGAGCAATATAGTCGCGCCGACCTGGTCGATCGCGCGATCTCGACGGTCGAGCACAATCTCGGCGAAGGCGCGCTGCTCGTCGCCTTGGTCCTGCTGTTCGTAATGGGCAATTGGCGCGCCGCGGTGATCGTCGCGGTCGTCATCCCGCTCGCCTTCCTTGCTACCGTCTCGGGGATGACGGTGATCGGGGTGTCGGGGAATCTGATGAGTCTCGGCGCGCTCGATTTCGGGTTGATCGTCGACGGGTCGATCGTCGTCGTCGAGAACAGCTTGCGCCTGCTCGCCGAACGGCGGCAGGCAAAGGGCGAGGAACTGACGCCCGAAGAGCGCCGCGAGACCGTCGCCGATGCGGCGCGGATGGTCGCGCGACCGACCATGTTCGGCATCGTCATCATCGCGCTCGTCTATGTCCCCGTGCTCAGCCTCGGCGGCGTCGAGGGAAAACTGTTCCAGCCGATGGCGCAAGCCGTGATGCTGGCGATCTTCGCCGGGCTGATCTGGACCTTCACGCTCGTACCGGCGCTCTCGGCCTGGCTGCTGCGCGCACCGGCAAGCGAGCAGGACGACACCCGCCACAAGGGCGTGATCGGCGCGGTCGAGCGCGTCTATGCGCCCGCGCTCGACCGCGCGCTGGCGCATCCCAAGATCCTGGTGGTCGGCGCGGTGGTCCTGCTCGCGCTAACCCTCGTCGCGTTCAAGACGCTGGGGTCGCAATTCACCCCCAAGCTCGATGAGGGATCGATCACCGCGATGGTCTATCGCCCGGTCGGCATGTCGCTCGAGCGCAGTCTTGCGATCGAGGCCGAGACCGAACGGCAGATGCGGCGTCAGTTTCCGCAGATCACGCACACCTTTTCGCGCATCGGCACCAGCGAAGTCGCGACCGATCCGATGCCACCCAACGAGAACGACCTGTACATCTTCTACGCGCCCGAAAAGGATTGGCCGCACGGCGATGGCAAACCCAGGACCAAGGACGAGCTGGTCGCGGGTATCGAGAAGATCGGGCGGCAGGTCTATCGCGGGCAGACCTTCGAATTCGCACAGCCGATCGAGATGCGCTTCAACGAAATGCTCGAGGGCGTCCGCGCCGACGTGTCGGTCAAGGTGTTCGGCCAGGACTATGACGTGCTCGAACGCGCCGCCCGGCAGGCCAAGACGATCCTGGAGAAGCAACCCGGCACCGCGAGTGTCGAGTTCGAGACCGCGGGCCGCCCGAAAAGCATCGTGGTCGAACTCGATCACGCCGCGCTGCTGCGGCTCGGGCTGAGCACGGCCGAGGTCAACAAGGCGATCACCGATGCGATTGCCGGCGCCGAGGTCGGGTTCATTCCGGAAGGCGAGGCGCGGCACATGATCGTGGTGCGCATGCCCGAGGATCTGCGCGCCGCCGCGTCGGCGATCCTCGCGCTGCCGCTGCGGGTTGGCGAATATGGCATGGTGCCGCTGTCGCGCGTGGCGCGGCTCCACACGATCCGTGCGGTCGAGCCGATCCTGCACGACGGCGGCAAGCGCCGCGCTGCGCTGATGGTCAATCTCAAGACCAGCGATCTTGCCGGCTATGTGACGCAGGCGCGCAACGCGGTGAACGCCCAGGTCAAACTCCCGCCGGGCTATCGCATAGAGTTTGGCGGTCAGTTCCATCAGCTCGAGGCGGCGCAGAAGCGGCTGTCGATCGTCGTGCCCGCCGCGCTGATCCTGATCTTCCTGTTGGTGTACGCCGCCCTCGGCAGCGTGAAGGAGGCGGCGATCGTCTATACCGGCATCCCGTTTGCGGTGACCGGCGGCGTGCTGGCGCTCTGGCTTCGCGGCATGCCGTTCTCGATCACGGCGGCGATCGGCTTCATTGCGCTGTCAGGCATCGCGATGCTCAACGGGTTGGTATTGGTCGATCACATCAACAGCTTGCGCGACGGGCGCGACGGCGACGCCTTGGCGGTCGACGCTGCCGTCCGGCAAGGTGCGCGCGATCGGTTGCGGCCGGTCCTGTCGACCGCGCTGGTCGCCTCGATCGGCTTCCTGCCGATGGCGATCGCCACCGGGGCCGGCGCCGAAGTGCAGCGCCCGTTGGCGACCGTCGTGATCGGCGGGATCGTCACATCGACGCTGCTGACGCTGGTACTGCTGCCGAGCCTGTATCGCTGGCTCGTCAAAGCGGATCGATAGAAATCGGGTCATGACCGCCCCCGCTGTCGGAGCGGCACCACGCCCGGACACGGGCGCCCATCGCCAACGCGCGATCGAGGCGGCGCGCGGAAGGGCGTTGAAGGTTCTCGCCCGACTTTATACGAGCAGCGGATCAGGACCTTCAATCGCCTCGCGCGCGGCAACCGCGCCCGGCAGCACGCATCAAGGTCGATCGTTAGGATGTTGAGCCGCAATGAACTATCGCCATGCCTTCCACGCCGGCAATAGCGCCGATGTCGTCAAGCACAGCCTGCTGATCGCCCTCGTGCGGGCCTTGCAGCAAAAGCCTGGCGCGCTGACGCTGATCGACACGCATGCCGGCTGCGGGCTGTACGACCTTGGCGGCGACGAGGCGCTCCGCACCGGCGAGTCGACGCAGGGCGTGCTTCGGGCCTTTGCCGACCCGAATCCGTTGCTGAACGACTATCGCGCCGCCGTTCAGGCGGTGAATGTCGGCGCCGCGCTCCATTTCTACCCCGGCTCGCCGCGGTTTCTGGCGCAGCTCCTGCGCCCGCAGGATTTCCTGATCCTGAACGAGAAACATCCCGATGACGTCTATACCTTGCGCGGCGTCATGCGCGACACGCCCGCTGCCGTGCATGAGCGCGACGCCTATGAGCTTTGGTTGGCGATACTGCCGCCCCGCACCGCGCGCGGCGTGGTGGTGGTCGACCCGCCGTACGAGCAGCCGGACGAACGCGCCCGTATCACAGCAACCCTCGCCGCGGCTTCCCGCAAATGGGCGCATGGCGTGACGGCGATCTGGTATCCGCTGAAAGACCGCGCCACGCATATGCGGTGGACGGAGCAGTTACGCCGGCTCGGCATCCCGAAAATGCTGCGGGTGGAGCATTGGTTGTACGATAACGACCAGCCCGACCTCTATAATGGCGCTGGCCTTTATATCGTCAACCCGCCCTACGCCTTCACGCAGGCTTTGCAGCCTCTGCTGGAAGCCCTGCGCGCCGTGCTGGCGCCGGAAGGGCATGAAGGCGAGATCATAACCGAGTGGTTGGGTGATTGAAGCAACCCGCATCGCCCGGTCCGCAGCCACGAAGAAAAGTTCTGCAGCCGCTCAGCCCCCCGCTTCAACCTGCCAAAATCCGAAAACCCCATAGGTCATTGCTCGGGGCCCGCGGGTTCGGGACTGCCAGATTTTCGTACGGCTGCCGGCGCCCGAGACTCGTCAGGTTAGCACTCGGTCCGATTTCGAGCACAGCCGACTGGAAAGCCGTCGTTCGCCCGGTATCAACCGTCCGGTCAGGACGCTGCGGTGCCTACCTTGCCTCCAAGCGTCCAAACCCTTTCCGCTTGGCCGGCCGTACCTTTGGCTGAGTGCGGGGACTTTTCGCCAAGAGCTCTCCAACTCTGAATGCAAGCTCATCCGGGTCGAACGGCTTCTTCATGTAATCGGTGGCACCCTCATGATACGCAATTTCAACATCCTTGTCGCTTACCCGCCCCGTGAGAATCAAAACCGGCAGATCGAAGAATTCAACCGAATTCCGCAATGCGCGGAGGACAAGAAGGCCGTTCATTTCCGGCATGTTGCAATCCAGAATAGCCAGATCAGGTTTTCTCGTCCTGATAACGCGAAGCGCGTCGCGACCGTTCGAGAGCAGGCCGGCGCTATGCCCCGCTGCTACCAACGCATCGCATGCGATTTCCCCTACAAGCTCGTCGTCATCCGCGATGATAATATGCGCCACAAATGGATCCCGTCCGGCCGTTAAATGCGTTGCCGCAATAGTCTAATATAGCTCGATGCGACGCCGGACTTGGTAAATCCCGGTTTTATGCTGCGGCCCGTAGCGCCGGGAGAGCGGCCCGCACCTGTCCCGCACGTTCGCTGGGCGCCCCGACCGACAGGGTGTTTTCCAGCTGCTGGGCGAGCAAGCCGAGTTCCGCCTCGCCGAACATCCCGGCCGAGCCTGCCAGCTTGTGAAGCAGATCGGTCGCATCGTTCACCAGTTCGTCGCTCGGCAGGTCGAACTCGGCCAGCGCGTTCAACCGCAGCATCGTCTCCACCTTTCGCGCTTGGTATCGCTCCATCAGCTTTGGCCTGATTCCCGGCTTCGCGGGCGACACTGCGACATTGGCGGAGACAAAGCGCGAGAGGATAGCCGTCAGGTCACGCACACGCACCGGCTTGGCCAGATGTGCCTGCATTCCGGCCGCAAAACACGCCTCGACATCGTCGGCATAGGCATTGGCGGTAAGCGCAACGATCGGAAGCGCGCTCGGCGTGTAGCCAGCGGCCCTTAAACGCCGCGTCGCTTCCAAACCATCGACGCGCGGCATCTGCATATCCATCAGGACGAGTTCGAACGGGTGGCCGGAACGCGACGCGTCTTCGATCATCGCGATCGCCTCTTCGCCATCGACCGCGAGCGCCGGGTCCATGCCGGAGCGCTCCGCCATCGCCAGTATCAATTCCTGATTGATGTCATGATCCTCGGCGATCAGCACACGCGGGCGTCGAACCTGCGACGTGGTGATGACGGCTGGCTCTTCAACCGTAGAGACGGGCACGGTGACGGGCGTCACAGCAACGCGCAGCGGAAGCACTACCGAAAAGGTCGTGCCCTGATCCAGAATGCTTCGTACCGAGATCGTGCCTTTCATCAGGCGGACGAGTTCCGCGCTGATCGCGAGGCCAAGTCCGGTTCCGCCATGCATCTGGGCGGTCGAATCATCGGCCTGCGCGAATTGCTCGAATATCGCGTCCAGTCGTTCGGCAGGGATGCCGACGCCGGTGTCCGACACATCGAGGCGTAAGGTGTCGCCTTCGACATAGGCGTCGACGGTTACCGACCCATGGTCGGTGAATTTTACCGCGTTGCCGATCAGGTTGAGCATGATCTGACGCAACCGCAGCGGGTCGCCCACGATGCGCTCCGGTACGGAAGGGGCGATCCGGGCGGACAGCACGACTCCCTTTGCGTTCGCGATAGGGCTCATCAGATCGGCACAACGGCGTGAGACATGACGGAGGTCGACGGACTCTTGCGTCACGCCCATCTTTCCTGCGTCGATCTTGGAGATGTCGAGAATGTCGTTCAGCAGCCGCATCATGGATCGCCCGGACTCTGCGATCAGTTCAAGGTGCCGACGCTGTTCGGGATTCAGTTCGCCCGCAAGCACGAGCTCGGTGAAACCGAGCACGCCATTCATGGGCGTGCGGATTTCGTGGCTCATGTTGGCAAGGAAGTTGGCCTTCACGCGTGACGCGCTCTCTGCCTTGTCGCGCGCGGCGATGAGCTCAATCTCGAGCTCCTTACGTTGACCGATGTCGCGGATGGCGGAGATCACGCCCCCCGACGCTACACCCGGGGCCCGCCACACTTTCATATGCGACTCCAGCCAGCGCCAATCACCTGCCTTGTGGCGTAACCGGTAT
The DNA here is from genome assembly GCF_036663815.1 of Parasphingomonas frigoris. Lineage (NCBI taxonomy): Bacteria > Pseudomonadati > Pseudomonadota > Alphaproteobacteria > Sphingomonadales > Sphingomonadaceae > Parasphingomonas > Parasphingomonas frigoris. The sequence goes on from NZ_JAXOJQ010000002.1 coordinate 977,441, forward strand.
TCGACGGTACGGGCGCGCTCCTGGCCCGTGACGATGGCCACATGCTCGGCACGAACGGTTTGCGCATCGTCGGTGTGGATGAACTCGCCGCAATGCCTCCCGACCAGTTCCTCTGGACGGTACCCCGATAGCTCTACGCAGGAAGGGGATGCGTACGTCACGAAACCGTCAATGTCGGTGCGCAACACCACGTCGCTCGCATTGTCGGCGAGCAAGCGATATTGCTCCTCGCGGTGTTCGAGGTCCGCTTGCGCTTTCGCTTGCGCGGTAATGTCCCGGAACACCCCGAAGATGGCGATTACGTCCCCGTTAGGCGCGCGCTCGGCCTGACCCTGCGCGGCGACATTTCTGACCGAACCGTCCGCCACCAGGAGTTTCGCAACATAGTCGAAGGGGCTTCCAGTCTCGCCAGCCAGGCGGACACACTCAGCGACGCGTTCGCGATCATCTGGATGATAGAAGTCGATCGCGTTTTCCAGGGTCGGGATATAGTCATGGCCGACGGCGTGGATGCGGTAAACTTCATCCGCCCAGATGACCTCACCACCGACCAGATCGACATGCCAGTGTCCGACATTGGCCAACGACGCGGCCATCGAAAACAGACGATTATGCTCATATAAGCGAGCTGCGGCGGTCGCCATCTCCCGCTCGACAGCCTGCCGCTGGCCGATGTCCCGAACACTGGCCACGATCTCGCTCGGGTTGCCAGCGTCGTCACGGATCAGATGGTAGCTCGCTTCCAACCATACATAATGCCCGTCTCGATGCTGCTGACGATAGCTGCAGACCGGGTTTTTGGCTCCCTCCAACAACGTCTTGCAGACCTCCATCACACGCATGCGGTCTTCGACATGAATAGCCGCTACCGGAGCCCCGCCCACCATCTCCTCCGGCCGATAGCCAAGAAGCGGGTAAGCGGCAGGCGACACGTACCGTCGTATGCCATCCAATCCGATGAGAACGATCAGGTCGTTGGAGTGGTCGGCGAGGAGGCGATACAAGCGCTCGCTTTCCTTGGCCGCCACAGCCGAACGGAGCGACCGATCCCGACTTCGCAACATCGCCGCGATCGCCCCGGCGATGAGAACCAGCAATACCGCAGCTACGCACAAAACGACGCGACCAGACCGTCTGGCCTGCTCGGCCGACATGACGCTCGATCTCTCGCGGACAGTCAGCAGGCGGCGTTCCTCCGCCTTGATCTCGTCGAGCATCGAGCTGGCATTCTCGACGGCTTCGCGTTCGCGGCCAGTGCGAACGGTGGCCATCGCCAGAGCCTCCTTACCGTCCGTGACAAGATCGACGACCTGGCGGGACACGCGTGCAAAGGCTGCCACGCGGCGGTCGAGTTCACCAAGGCGGCGTTGCTGCAAAATGCGGTCGCGAGTCAGCACTCGGAGTTCGGATGCTACCTTGGCATAGTCGATCAAACCTTGCTTGAAAGTGGCAAGCGCCTTGGGATGACGCGTCAGAACAAACCCACGTTCACCGCGCAATGCCTTGTTCAGCGCGGTATCGATCCGCTCGGCGTCGACCAGCACGCTCAGCGTGTGCATTCGCCACCACTGCGCTTGTTCCTGAAGGTCCTGTGCCCGATCGACGTTTCGCACGAGGGCTAGCGTAATTAGCGCCAACGCGCCGAGCGCGGTCGCGGAAACGACTGAAATCCAGACGCTACCCCAATGGCGATCGCCCATCCAACGCAAAGGCGCCGCGTTCGACCAAATCCTGGAAAAATACATTCGCCATGTCATCTGTGCATTATAGCGCAAACTGATGACCGGACTCATGATAACACTGAAAGCGATGACCTCGCAAAAGATCAGCAGGTCGCTGAATTGCAGATAGTAAGGGAATCTATTTGAGGACCATTACCAAGATCTGGTGCGAGTTCAGTCAGCCCACGCGAGCGGCCGTGCTTGAACATACTGTTACCAAGGATTTTCGCTACCTTTCGCACCAACATGTCGGGGTCGAACGGCTTTACGAGGTAGCCGTCCGCACCTGCACCCAGTCCCTCGTCGATCGACGCCTCGCCGCCCGCAGCAGTCAGCATCAGGACCGGGATCAGATAGGTGTCGGGGGTGGTTCGCAGCCTATGAAGGATTTCCATCCCGTGCATGCCCGGCAACGACCGGTCGAGAATGACCAGATCGGGCTTTTTGAAAGCGATCGTGTCGTAAGCCAGCGTACCATGCCCAACGACGCCGATAAGGTATCCGGCCTCGGTGAGCAGCTCCGTGACGACATCGGCGATCAAATCGTCATCTTCGACATAGATTATGCGGGTGAGGCGCTTGGCTGTAGCTTCAGGCTGTTGCATCACTCCATTATAGCACCGACTTGCTACCGGCTAAGGAACTGAAACTGGTCTGTTTCGTCCTCAGCCTTCGGTCACGCTTTGCTGCGCGTTTGCAGGAGCTCAAAATTCCGGACCGGAATACCTGCTCTCCCTGCCGCTTTGATAGAGTGTGTGGGAACATGCGTTCGAAGGTTTGTCGTACATGCTGGTCCACTAGATGCGGGTGTCGTCCCCCGACGACCGCCAGACGGTCGATCTTTAGCGCGACGCGCTGGTCGCAGCCGGTGTCGATCATCGGCGCTTCCATTCCGACGAGGCATCCGGCGCGCGCGACGACCGACCAGGCCCGAAAGGCTGTCTCGACGATCTGAACGCGGGCGACACGTTGATCGTGCGCCAGCCCGGAACTCAGCAAGAAATACACCGCCACGATGACAATATCGAGCGTCGGCGAGATGCATCAGAGTCGCCCTAAGCAGGCAACTTTTAGGAAAGCGGTTGCATTAACCTCCGACCGTCCATTTATATGATATCCATAGTTTGAACTGGAGCGCACCATATGGCGATCGATCCGACCGATGTCCGTTCCTCGCTGGGCCGCAACCTGACTTGGGGTATGCTCGACCATCTCGGCAAGTCTATCGTCACCGGCGTCTATACCGGCAAGACCTTCCCGACCGAGGCCGAACTGTCCAAACAGCACGGCGTCAGCCGCTCTGTCACGCGCGAGGCGGTCAAGATGCTGAGCGCCAAGGGCCTGTTGAGCGCCCGCCCGCGTCAGGGCACGATCGTGCAACCGGCGAGCAGCTGGAACCTGTTCGATGCCGACGTGCTGTCGTGGCTGCTCGAGCGCACATTCTCGCTCGACCTGCTGGCGCATTTCAACCAGTTGCGCAGCGCGATCGAACCGTCTGCGGCGGCACTAGCGGCCCGTTACAGCGACGAGGCGGGGCTCGAGCTGATCGGTGCCGGCTTCGCGCGGATGGTCGCGGCGGACAAAGGCGACGACGATACGCTCGAAGCCGATATCGCCTTCCACCTCGCAGTGCTGCGCGCCTCGGCCAATCCGTTCTTCGCGCAGTTCCGCGATGTCGTGGCTACGGCTTTGCGGACCTCGATCCGCTTCACCAACCGTATCCAGGGTCGTACCGCCGATCTGAGTGCGCACGAAGCGGTCAAGCGCGCGATCGAGCGGCGCGATCCGGCCGCGGCGCGCGCGGCAATGACCAACATCATCGAGGACGTCATGCAGCTGATCGAGGCGCAGCCGGTGGTGGACTGACACCGCCATCGTCAACCTGCGGACGCAGGCATGGTGCCGACCGCGGCGATTCCCGTGAAGTTCAAGGTCGCCGGGGCGGGGCGGTTGATCGGCGTTGGCAACGGCAATCCGACGTCGATCGAATCGGACAAGGGCCAGCAACGCCTGACTTTCAACGGATTGTGTCAGGCGGTCGGCCAGTCCGATCCGCGGTCCGGTGCGACTCGCTTGACCAACGCCGCGCCCGCCCTGGCGAGTGCGAATGTGACCATCGTGACACAGTGATCGACATCATGGAAACGCCGCTTGAAATTTAGCGTATTTATCATATTATTAAATCCCCGGCATCGTAGAGTGCGCGTGGGTAGGGAGTGGGACATGCACGGCAGGATTTTGGCGTTAGGCGCGGTAAGTGTGTGGGCGATCGCCGCAAGCTCGGCGCAGGCACAGACGGCGCTTGCATCACCCCCAGCGCCGACGACGGCGGACTCCGCTCAGGCGCAACCCGAGGCAGGCGACATCGTCGTCACCGGCATTCGTGCCGGTCTCGCCACGGCGTTGCAGGCCAAGAAGAACGCGACCAACATCCAGGAAGTGCTCGCGGCCGACGACATAGGGAAGTTGCCGGACAACAACATTGCCGAAAGCCTGGCTCGCCTGCCCGGCCTGTCGACCAATCGCGACCGCGGCAATGCCACGCAGATCTCCATCCGCGGCATGGGGCCCGAGCTGGTCAATACCCTGCTCAACGGGCGCGAGCTCGTTTCTGCCGGGCCCGACCGCAACATCCGCTACGACCAATACCCCGCCGAGCTGATCAACGGCGCCTCGGTCTACAAATCGCCGACGCCGGGCCAGGTCGAGGGCGCGATCGCCGGTCAGGTTGATCTCAAGACGATCCGTCCGCTCGATTTCAAGAAGCGCGTGTTTGTGGTCAACGCCCGCGCCGAATATAACGATCTGGCGCACGACGTGCAGGACGCCAAGTCGGTCGGCTGGATCGCCAGCGCCTCCTATGTCGGCCAGTTCGCCAATGACACGCTCGGCGTGGCGATCGGCGCCACCGCGCGCAACGAACCCGTCGCGACCGAGCGCACCAATATCTATCGTTACACCAACTCGTTCGCCGATCTGAACGGCGACGGCGTCGGCAACGACAACGTCCCTTACGGCTTCGAGGCGCTCAAGCGCGGCGGATCGGACAAGCGCGTCGGCGCGCTGGCGACCGTCCAATGGCGCCCGGGCAACGGGCTCGAAGTGGTGGGCGACTTCTTCTATTCGCGCGTGAAATATGCCGAATATCAGCGTGGCTTCTCGGTGCAGAACCTGCCGTTCGGCAACACCTTCTCGAACGTCACGGTAAAGGACGGCGGTGCGGTCGCCGGCACCGCGACGAGCAACGCCTATTACGGCGCGCTGATCGAGAACAATAACCAATATTACACCTTCACCGACAACCTCTACGCTGGTGGCCTCAACGCGAAGTACGACGCGGATCGCTGGCATTTCGCGGGCGACGTCGGTTATTCGAAGACGACGCGCAACGCGATGTTCCTCAACGAATATACCAGCACCGTCTATCCGGGCACGACCTATACGCGCACCGACGGCAACACCGCCTCCTATCTGTCGCGCCCCGGCCAGCCGGCGAGCTTCACGCTGGGCCAGTCGCTGACCGATCAGTCGCTCAACTACCTCACCAACCTCGAAATCCCTTCGAACGGCAACGGCGCGCCGATCATCCATGACGAGCTGTATTCGGGCAAGCTCGACGCGGCCTATGACGTCGACAGCTTCATCACCACGCTGCGCGCCGGGGTGCGCCTGACCAGCCGCGCCAAGGACCTGACCCAGCGCACGCAATACGGCTCGATCAATCAGCCCGATCGCGCGCCGATCGCGGCGAATCTTCTTGGATCGCCCCTGACGTGGAGCGGCGCGTTCGCGGGCCTGCCGGCGTCGCAGACATGGGACGTGATCGGCGTTGCGAACCAATATTTCGGCGGGATCAACCCGACCGAGTCGGTCAGCGACCAGAATGCCAGCTGGGAGGTCGACGAGAAGACCTATGCCGGCTTCGTCGCGGCCGATTTCGACCACGATATCGGCAGCATGAAGCTGACCGGCAATGTCGGCGTGCGGGTGATACGGACCGAGGACACGTCGAAGGGCACCAACGTCAGCTATCTCGGCGCGACCGCGGTGGCGACGCCGCTGCTCTACCACAACAATTACACCGATTGGCTGCCCTCGCTCAATGCGACGCTGCATATCGATTCGCGCCAGCAGATCCGCTTCGCGGTGAGCAAGGCGATCGCGCGCGCGCCGCTCGACAATCTCAACCCCGGCTACAGCCTCTATACCGGATCGAGCGGTGCGCCTGCGGCGACCGGCGGCAATCCCCTGCTCCAGCCGTACCGCGCCAAGCAAGTCGACCTGACCTACGAGCATTATTTCAACAAGGACACCGCGCTCACGGTCTCGCTGTTCTACAAGCATCTCGACAGCTTCATCGTCACCAACACCAGCGCGCTGACGGTCGGCGGCGTGACCTATCAGGACGCCTTCACCCAGCCGGTCAACCTGACGGGCGGCAATCTGAAGGGCGTCGAGGTGCTGTTCCAGCAGGCCTTCACCTTCTTGCCCCAGCCGCTCGACGGGTTTGGTATCTATGCAAATTATTCCTACACCGACAGCAGCGTAAAGGTAACCGAAACCGACAACAGCATCGGCACGATCGCGCTGCCGGGCCTGTCGAAGAACGTCTACAACGTGTCGCTCTATTATTCGAAATCCGGAATCGATGCGCGCGTCGGTTATCGCTATCGCTCGGCCTATGCGACGCAGACCGGCGACACCGATCGCATCCTCGTCAACCATGCTGAAGGCGTGCTGTCGGCGGAACTCGCCTATGAGTTCCAGGATTCGTCACCGCTGCACGGCGTGCGGCTGTCGCTCCAGGCCGACAACCTGACCAACACGCCGTACCAGCTCTATTACGGCACGCAGGCGTTGCAAGGCCGCTACGAGACCTTCGGTCGGCGCTTCTATGCCGGCGCGACCTACCGCTTCTAAGGATCCGTGATGCGCCGCTTCCTGACCTTCGCCGCCGCGACATTGCTTGGCGGCACCGCGGTCCACGCCGCGGCGCCCCACCCCTTCTACCTCGGGGCCGATCTGTCCTACGTCAACGAGATGGAGGATTGCGGCGCGGTCTATCGTGCGGCCGGCCAACCAATAGATCCGTTTGCGCTGCTAAAGGCAAAGGGCGGCAATATCGTGCGGGTGCGCATCTGGAACGATGCCAAATGGACGAAATATAGCGATTACGCCGACGTGCTGAAGACAATCCGCCGTGCGCACGGGGCCGGACTCCAGGTGCTCCTCGACTTCCATTATTCGGACGATTGGGCCGATGGCGATAAGCAGATCGCGCCCGCCGCCTGGGCCAAGCTCTTGAGCGACGATCAGGCCAAGGCGCTGTATGCCTATACCCGCGACATTCTCGGGCGGCTGGCGACGGCAGGGCAATTTCCCGAGCTGGTCCAGGTCGGCAACGAGACCAACCCCGAACTGATGGGCGGCGTCAAGGACCGGCCGATCGACTGGACGCGCAACGCGCTGCTGATCAACAGCGGCGTCAAGGCAGTGCGCGATGCGGGCAAGGCGGCGGGCAAGGCACCGCGCGTGATGCTTCATATCGCGCAGCCCGAGCATGTCCTGCCATGGTTCGATGCGGCGACGGCTGCCGGCGTCCGCGATTACGACATCATTGGCGTCAGCTATTACAGCAAATGGTCGACGCGCAGCATCGCGCAGCTCGGCGAGACGATCGCTACCGCGAGGAAGCGCTATGCCGCCGACGTTATGGTGGTGGAGACTGCCTATCCATTCACCGAGGACAATGCCGACGCTTCACCCAATCTCCTCGGTGCGGATTCCTTGGTGAAGGGCTATCCCGCAACCCCGGCGGGCCAGCTCCATTATCTTGAGACGCTGACGCAACAGGTCGCCGACAGCGGTGGAAGCGGCGTGGTCTATTGGGAACCTGCTTGGGTCTCGACGCGGTGCAGGACACGCTGGGGCACGGGTTCCAACTGGGAGAATGCCGCGTGGTTCGATTACAAAAGGCATGAGGCGCTGCCGGCTTTGGATTTTTTGAGCCGGAGGTATCTGCCTGCGTTTCGATAGACGATGCTGCGGGTTAACGGCGAGACCCCCGATTCAGAGCTTGCGGCGAGAAGATGCAGGGCTTTCTCATCTATTGCGAGGTCTTTCCTGGCGTAACGGAGCAAGCGATGGCGAAAAACTGCGGTACCGCTGGATGAACGAATGCCTGAAGCTGGGATACCCGTTACTTGCCAGCTCTTGCCAATTAGCTACTGGAGAGCCGGACCGAGAATTGAGTGGGCGATCTTAGAAGCTTGTGATTTATCAGGGTTTGCGAAGACCACGAGGATCACACGAGCTTAACTGGAACCGCTCGACGCGAGCATGACAGAAACACGCTGCGTCATGCGAGCGACTGCACCGATGAGGAATGGGCTTTCGTCCGGTCATTATTGAGGCGAACCGGATCGGCACGTATCGACGGTACGAACCGCCCTTCGCCACCGGCCTAAGGAGACCGACGCTATGGTATGGGCGGCCTGAAAAAGGAAGGCAGGCCACAAAGTCTCGGTGCTAGGCCGCGGAAAAAAGGCGCAAAAAACCGCCTCGTGGTTTCCTGAGACGGTTGGTGTATGTGTTGGTGTTGGTGTGGTTGCGGGGACAGAAGCAACTGCACCCATGCAAGAACGTCCAAGCACCTATTAAGATAGGGATATATATCGAACCCGCATTAACGGAGTCTAAAAAAGAGAAATGTCCCTCTCCGTAAGGCCTGCGGCGGACCAGCAGGCGATCGGCCTCCTGCTGGCGGAATGAACGCCGGAAACCAATCCTCAGGTTGGATAAGAAATCGGTGGCCCCTCAATCAAATGATTTGGCTGGGCTTGCGCTAGGATCCGATACGCTCGGCTGACGAGCGGCCGATCCACCATCGCACCGTTCAGCGCCACGGCAGCGCCCGACGACGCCTGGTCCGCTTCGACGATGCGCCGCGCCCGAGCAACTTCCTCGGCGGTCGGTAGCAAGCCGGCATGGGTCGGGGCCACTTGCGTTGGATGGATGCACAGCTTGCCGTGAAAGCCTCGGGCCTTTGCGGCGCGGACCGCGTGTTCCACCGTTGTCGGGTCACGGAAATCTATCGTTACGCCGTCGATTGGCGCTGGAGCGCCACATGCACGCGACGCCATGACCAATTGCACCCCCAGATTCGTGATGACCTGTGGATCGGACACATCGAGGTCCAGCGCCAAATCGATCGTTCCGAAGGCCAGTCGGGCAATCCCCTCGGTCTTGAGAATGGGCTCCAACTCCAGCAGGGCCCGAGCCGTCTCGATCAGCGCGACGGTAGGGACGAGATCGGCCACTTGGGTCAGTGCCGCGCCCAGAACGGCCTTGGGAAGCATGATCCCGAGAAGGCCGGGCGCAGCCGAAAGCGCCAAATCGCCCTCGAACCATTCGGACCCCGCTTCGTTCATTCTGATCATCGCCTCGCGCCCGGACGAGAGCCAACTCAAGGCAAGTGACCGCCCTGCCTGCTTTTGCTCCGGCGCGACCGCATCTTCGAGGTCGATGATGACGATGTCCGCCCCCGAATCGCTTGCCTTGGCGAAACGGTCGGGACGATCCCCAGGGACGAACAAGAAGCTTCGCGCCGTCGCGATGCGCTTCCGCTGTTGCTCCCGCTTCATTGTAGTTGGTGATCCTCTATGGTGGAAATGCGTCAGGCCGCGATACCCGCCCGGTCCATCGCGCGTCGGTATGGAGCGAGGCAGGACAGCAGCGTCACGGCCGATAGAGCCGCCGCGATGCCCGCGACGCTCGAGATCGCGCGGCTGACGCCAAGGTCGCCGCCGAAGACCCGTTCGGTGACCAAAGCGACGATCGTTGAGCCGAGCCCGATACCCGCAAGGTTCAACCAGAACAGGTAAATCGCCGAGACTTGCCCGCGCATGCGATTGGGCGTGATCTCCTGGAACGCCGCCGCCGCGCCGCCATAGGGCATTGCGCCGCAAAACAGGAACCCGGTGACGAGCAATAGCGACACCTCGCCGGTCGGCATCAGCGGCGCCGCGACGATGAATGGCAATGCAGCGACCGCCGCTACGATCCCGATGCGGACATTGGCGTCGCGCGCGCCCTTCTCGCGCATCCGCCCCGCGAGCCAGCCGCCGAACAGCCCGCCGCACGTGCCCGCGATCGCGATGACGGGGCCATAGCTCCAGGCGACCTCACCGGGCGTCCAATGATAGGTGCGCATGAAATGCGTCGGTATCCACGCGACCGCGCCGTTCCACATCACGCTCTGGCAGCATAGTCCGAGGATCAGCAGCCCATAAGCACCGCGATGATCGGCGACCTGCCGGAGGACCGCCGGAAACGAAGGCGCTGTTGCAGTCGCGCTGGCGCCGTGCCGCGCGGGCTCACGCAGGCTCGCGACCAGCAGCGCCACCGCCAGCCCGGGGATGCCGACCAGCACGAAAACCTGTTGCCACGGCTCGAAATGGCCGAACGCGGTGTCGATCGGCGCGAGCTGCCCGAGCAGCACCCCGCCCGCGAGCGTCGCGATGGCCGGGCCGATATAGATGGCGCTCTGGTAGAAACTGAGCGCGCGGACCAGCCGCTTGCCCTCGAACTGGTCGGCAAGCATCGAATAGGCAGCGGGCGACAGGGCCGCCTCGCCCACACCGACTCCGATGCGTGCCGCAAACAAACCCCCAAAGCTATTGGCGAAGCCGCACGCCGCTGTCGCCATGCTCCAAACGCCGACGCCTACAGCGACAATGCCGGTGCGGCGCCGCTGGTCGATCAGGCGGGCAATCGGAATGCCCATGATGGTATAGAAGACCGCAAAGGCGAGGCCCTGGATCAAGCTCAGTTGGACGTCGCTGATGTGGAGGCTCGCGCGGATCGGTGCGACCATCAGCGTCAGGATTGAGCGGTCCACATAGGATAGCGTGTAGGCGAGGATCAGGACCGCGACCACGTACCACGCGTAGATACTCCCATCGCCCGGTCGTGCCGGGCGCGTCATGTCAGCCTCAATTCGGTCTTGAGGACCTTGCCGTTAGCGTTGCGGGGAAGCGCGTCGACCAGGGCGAGATCCTTGGGAATTTTATAGCTGGCGATGCGGCCGGTGCAGAAGCTGGCGAGGGCCTCCGTATCGAAGACCGCGCCCCCGCGCGGCACGACAAACGCCTTGAGCCGTTCGCCCCAGGTTTCGTCGGGGACGCCGATCACCGCGACGTCGGCGATGTCGGGATGCGCGAACAACACTTCCTCAATCTCGCGCGGATAGATGTTGACCCCACCGGAGATCACCATGTCCTTCTTGCGATCGACGATATAGAGAAAGCCCTCGTCGTCGCGTCGGGCCATGTCGCCGACCGAGACCCAGCCGTCGCGCACTGCTTTGGTGGTTTCGTCGGGGCGATTCCAATAGCCGTTGAACAGCACCGGACCACGTGCCCAGAGTTCGCCGACTTCGTCCGGGTCGCACACCTCGCCGTCCTCGCGCCGCACCTCGGCCTCGACATGCGGAAAGGTGGTGCCGACGCAGCTTTGCTTGCGCAGTTGATGCGTAGGTCGGAGATTGCAGACCAGACCCGTCTCGGTCGCGGCATAGAGTTCGTGCAGCACGGTCTCGCCGAAATAGGGAATGATCTTCTCCTTCATCGCCTGCGGCAAAGGCGCTGCATTCGCCAAGATCGAGCGGATCGGGGGACGTTCGTATTTGGCGAGCGTCTCGGGCGGGAGCGCGAAGATCATCTGGAAGTGCGTCGGCACCATGAACAGCCCGGTAATCCCGCCAAATTTGAGGCGTTCGAGCACCGTCTCGGGATCGAACCTATCGAGAATCTCGATCGATCCGCCCGCCGCGAGGATGCCGGTTGGGAAGCCGAGGCCGCCGCCATGATTCATCGGCGTCATCGCAAGGAAGCGGTCGTCCGGGCCAAAACAGCCGAATTCGGCCGCGCAGATAAGGCCGACGAGCATCCGCGACCTGTGCGACAAAACGACGCCCTTGGGCTTGCCGGTAGTGCCCGATGTGTAGGGGATGGTCCAAGCGTCCCATTCGTCGATCCGGGGGCGCTGTTCGGGAGCAATGGCGGTGGCCAGAAGCGCTTCGTAGGCCGGGCCGAACGTCACCACCATCACGCGCTCCGACGAAGGCCGGGCCGCGGTCTTTTCGGTCGACGCACCCGTCGACGGCGCAGCGTTGCTACCGTCGTCAATCAGGTACCCCGCCTTCGACGGGAAAGCAGATTTTCGCGAGATCGCCTGTTCAACCAGCTCGCGCGAATCGCCGTCGGCAAACACTACCCTGGCACCGCAATCCTCCAGCGCCTGGGCGATCTCCCCCGGCGCGAGGCGCGGATTGATCGTCGCGACCGCCGCACCGGCATCCGGCAGTCCCGCGACCACCTCGATGAATTCGGTTCGGTTGCGCGAGACGATCGCGACGACGTCTCCCTTCGCCACGCCCAGACCGATCGCCGCGTCGCGCAGGCGCCCGACCCGATCCGCCAATGTGCAGAAATCGGTCGTTCTGACACCGTCGAGGATCGCAACCTTGCCCGGATCACGCGCCGCCGCGGCACGAATCGCCGCGCCGAACGTCATCGACCGAAAGGTCTCGGGCAACGTCACCGCGGCAGCTTCGTGAAGACCGCCAGCGCATTCTCGCGCATCATCCTCGCATGGCTCGCGGGTCGCATCCCCAGCTCCGCGACTTCGGCCACCGCGCGCTCGGGGTCGATCACGGGCCAGTCGGTGCCGAACAGTACCTTGTGGCTGCCATAGCTGTCGGCATAGCGGACATACTGCTTGGGCCAGTGCTTGGGCGCATAGGCGTCGCCGGCGGTGTAGATGTTGGGATGTTTCCAGCACATCGCGATCATCTCGTCGGTCCAGGGGACGCCGATGTGGATGCCGATGATCGGCAGATCGGGGAAATCGATCGCCACCTGATCGAGCAGGATCGGCCGCGCCACCGATGGGAGGCGGCGTTCCTTCGAGTAGACGAGGTTCTGGCCGACCTGCATCATGATCGGAATATCGAGCTCGCAGCATTTCGCGTAATACGGGTAGATCTGCGCAGCGTCGGGAGCACAGGCGAACCAGTGCGGATACCAATGGGCGCCGACGAACCCGTACTCCTCGACCGCCTGGGTCAAGTCGCGCAGCCCCTGCATGCCGCGCGTCTGGTCGATCCCGGCGAGCGCCGAGAAGCGATCGGGATGCTGTGCGCAGATATCGGCGATGACCTTATACGGAATCTCCCACGATCCCTTCACGTTGAGGTCACCCGCGCGCACCGCGATCAGCAGCGAGCGTTCGATCCCGGCGCGGTCCATCTTCTTCAGATACGCGTCGATCGAAACGCCGTTGAACATTTCCGGCGGCATCCGCACCTGCCGCTTGAAGTCGTCGTCGAGGCCGGTCCAGCCATTCTCGACCGCTTCGGGTGTGTAGATGTTGCAGACGATGTCGATATAGCCGGCCATTAGTTGAGCGCCTGTTCAGCTTGGAGGCGACGGACGGCTTCGCGGCCGACCGACGAGGTCTGGAGCGGCGCGATCGCGTCGAGCGCCGCCGCCTGCGCGGCCGGGGTCGCGTCGCTGCGATAGAACAGCTCCCACGCCCCCTTCTCCACCGCGTTGAGGATGCTCCCGCGCGGATACCCCGCGCCGGCGGCGGTCCGCTCGGCGAGCGTGAGCGTCTCCGCCAGCCGGACGTCGAGCGCGCGCGTATCGCGCGCGGTCACGACATCCTTGCCGACCATGACGTCTCCCTTGGGATAGGCCTGATGATCGCGTTCAAACGCGTAATATTTGCGATCGAGATGCGGCAGGCCAACGCCGAAAAAGTCGAGCGGCGCGCCGGCAGCGACATGGACGCCGCGCAGCTTGTCGGGCGCAGGGCCGCCCTCGGTCCAGCCAGTGATCGCGCCCATATAGTCGATCGCGGTCGCGCCTTCGCCACCCGCACAGTGATCCATGCCCGGCACCATGAAGAGGCGCGCGAAGGTCCGCGTCGCCGCGGGCCCGTCCATCGTCTTGGTCATCGTCTCGTAATAGTCGACCGTCGGCGGCGCCATCACCGACTGGTCGGACCAGCCCTGGACGAGGATCAGCTTGCCGCCATTCGCCTTGAACGGGCGCAGGTCTGGGTTGTTGGGGTTGACCATCGACTCGATCGTCGCCGGATCGCCGCGCCCGACGCCCAGATCGAAAATCGGCTTCCACGCCTCACCGGGGAGCGGGGCATTGCGGATGTAATTGCCGATCCAATTGAGTTCGGACCCCTTCATCGCGCCGCGCCACTCATACATTTTGTGGAGCATCGCGATCTGCTGCGACGTCAGGCAGCCGCGGAGGTCGCTGGTCTTGCAGGCGAGATCCTCGGGCTTCCAGCGGCACGTCCGCGGGTCGCCGATGAGCCCATCCTTGATCCCGTCATTCCCGTCGCACGCATGGACGACCGCCTGATGCACCAGGATCGCCTTGCGGTTGGGCAGGATCGGCGAGCCGTCGGGATTGGTGTTGAAGGCATCGACATCCGATACCGTCGCAGCCTGCTTCAGGCCATAGGGTGCCATGCTGGCAGGCGCGATCGCGACGATGCCGTCGAAGTCCTGCGGGAAACGCTCGGCTTCGATCATGCCCTGGCGGCCGCCGGTCGAGCAGGCGAAGAAATAGCTTTTGTTCGGGGAGCGATCGTAGAAGGCCGTTGCGATCGCCTTGCCCGCGACCGCCGTCACGTGCGTCGCACGATAGCCGAAGTCGACCAGTCCCTGCAGGTTGCTGTCGACCCAATTGTTGTCGACCAGAGTCGATGTGTGGCCCATGTCGGTGATAAGACAGGCATAGCCGTCGCGCAGATGCGGTCCGCACGCCAAATCGGTCGCGACCGAACCGCAACTCCCGCCACAACCACGCACGAGATAGCGGCCGTTCCAGTGATCGACGGGGAGATACATGCCGAAATTGTTCGTCGGGTTCACATAGCCCGCGATCGCGCAATAAGCCTGGCGATCGGGCTTGGCGCCGACATAGGCCGCCTTGGTGACCCAGGTCGCGGCGCCCTTCAGGCCCTGGAAACGCCCACCCGCCAACGCCTCGCAGCGATCGGCATCTAGCACGATCTTGGCTGCCCCTCCTAACGCCGCAGTCTGCTGGGCGAGTGCTGGCGTCGCGAAGCCCATCACCAGCGCCAAAACGAGGATCAGCCGCCGCATCATGCGGTCTTCCAGTTCGGAACGCGCTTCTCGCGGAAGGCGGTATAGCCTTCGCGACCATAAGGCTGCGTGCGGTTGTAATGCGCGAATGCCTTCAACTCGAGGGCCGCGCCGTCGGCGACCGACAGGCCGTGACCATCGCGCATGATCCGCTTCAGCGCGGCGAGGGTCGCGCGCGGTTTGTCGGTCATCGTTCTGGCATAGGCGATCGCCTCGTCGCGCAGGACGGCGAGCGGTACCGACTTGATCGCGAGCCCGATATCTACGGCTTCCTGGCCCTTATACCATTTTGCGCCCCAGAGGATTTCCTTGGCGCGCTGGTCGCCAACGCGCCGCTTCAGTCGCAGCGTGACGGCGGCGGGGACGACGCCGGCGTCGGTGTGCACGTCGCCGACTTTTGCCTCGTCCGCGACGATCATGAAATCGCAACCGAGCGAGATCTCGAAGCCGCCGGCGCGCGTGTAGCCGTTATTCGCGACGATCGTCGGAATATCGAGATTTTCGAGCCGCGTGATGATGCCGTTGACACGCGCGACGATCACATCGAAATAATCAAGATCGCCAAATGCTCGGTCAAGCAATTCCAAGTCGAGCCCGACGCAAAAGGCGCGCCCCTCGCCCGTCAGGATCAGCGCGCGGATGCTCTCGTCGGTCTCGCAATCTGTCAGCACTGCCTCGATCTCGTCGAGCCGGGCCTCGGTAATGCCGTTTAGATTGTCGGGCGTCGAAAAGGTCGCAATGGCGATTCCGTCGACTTTTTCATGGCGTAGCGTAGTGAAGGTCATGACGTCTCCTGATCTACAATAGATACAAGCCGCATCCCGCTAGGGGAGCGCGATCTGCCGCCCTGCCCGCATGCCGGGTGCCCGTATGGCGGTTGAAGCCGTTGGCGGAGTTGCGACGAATGCAGCCCCGCAGGATGTACCGGGCATGTCCACGCTCTACGACAAGCTATGGTCGACGCACGTCGTCGCTTCCGAGCCCGGCGGTGTCGATCTGCTCTATATCGACCGCATGCTGCTGCACGAGGTATCGAGCCCACAAGCGTTCGCCGGGCTGCGCGACGCCGGCAGGGTGCCGCGCCGCATCGCGCCGTTTCTGGCGGTCGCGGACCATGCCGTTCCAACCCACCACCGCTCGCGACCGATCGGCGACCCCCAGGCGCGCGCGCAGGTCGCGTTGCTCGAAGCGAACTGCGCGGCAGTCGGCATCGACTATCTGCCACTCGACGATGTGCGGCAGGGAATCGTGCATGTGATTGGGCCGGAACAGGGCTTCACGCTGCCCGGCACGACGCTTGTGTGCGGCGACAGCCACACCGCGACCCACGGCGCCTTCGGCGCGCTCGCCTTCGGCATCGGCAGCAGCGAGGCAGAGTGTGTCCTGGCGACACAGACGCTGCGCCAGAAGAAGGCCCGCACGATGCGCGTGCGCATCGACGGCGTGCTCGATGATGGCGTGTCCGCAAAGGACCTCGCGCTGTGGCTAATCGGCCGGATCGGGGCGGGCGGCGCGGTCGGTCATGCGATCGAATATGCTGGCTCGACCGTAACCGCCATGTCGATGGAGGCACGCATGACGCTGTGCAACATGAGCATCGAAGCCGGATCGCGTACCGGCCTGGTCGCGCCGGACGCAACGACGTTCGCTTGGGTCGAGGGGCGCCCCCGAGCGCCGCGAGGCGCCGGTTGGGACAGCGCACTCGCGTATTGGCGGACGCTGTCCAGCGATGACGACGCGGTGTTCGATGCCGAGGTGACGATCGACGCGGGCGCCATCGCCCCCCAGGTGAGCTGGGGGACGAGTCCGGATCAGGTGAGCAGGGTTGACGGCGCGGTGCCGGACGATGCCGATGCAAAAGCGCTTGCCTATATGGGCCTCGCGCGTGGCCAGCGGCTTGCGGGTCTCGCCATCGATCATGTTTTCGTCGGATCCTGCACGAATGGCCGGATCGAGGATCTTCGCGCTGCGGCGCAGGTCGCGCGAGGACGGCAGGTCGCGCCAGGCGTGCGGGCGATGGTTGTGCCAGGCTCCGGCCTGGTGAAGCGTCAGGCGGAAGCCGAGGGTTTGCGCGCGACGTTCGAGGCGGCTGGGTTCGAATGGCGCGATCCGGGCTGTTCGCTGTGCGTCGCGATGAACGACGACCGGCTGGACCCTGGGGAGCGCTGCGCTTCGACCTCGAACCGTAATTTCGAGGGGCGGCAGGGCGTGGGCGCGCGCACGCACCTGATGAGCCCCGCGATGGCGGCAGCTGCGGCCGTGACGGGATACATAACCGACGTCAGGACATTGAGCCGCACATGATCGAGATCGTCGAAGTCTCCGCGCGCGATGGACTGCAGAACGAGCGAGAGCAGTTTTCCACCGCGCAAAAAATTGCGTTGATCACACGCATGGTCGCGGCCGGCGCGCACCGGCTCGAAGTCGCAAGCTTCGTCCGCGCCGACCGCGTCCCGCAAATGGCGGATGCCGAGGCCGTGATCGACGGGCTGGACCTGCCCGAAAACGTAACCACTATCGGCCTGGTAATGAACTTACGAGGGCTGGAGCGAGCGTTGCGGACCGCCATCAAGGAGATAGGCGCGGTCTGCGTTGCGACCGACAGCTTCGCGCGCGCCAATCAAGGGCAAACGTCACGCGAATCTGCCCGGGTTGCCGCGCGTGTCGTCCAGGAAGCGACCGCGGCGGGGCGACGCGCACAGGTAACCATTGGCGCCGCGTTTGGCTGTCCGTTCGATGGCGAGGTCGACCCTGAACGGGTTATCGCCATAGGACATATTCACCCAGGAGCTTCGGCTCAATTCCCATGAAGGCGATACGATCCGCTGGGTTATCGGCGCCAGCGCCGCTCGCAGCGAGGGGAGCCGTACATGCGTCAGCGCGCAATGCGCGCCCGCGCCTCACTTCGACACCATTACAATGGATACGCGGCTCAACAGCACCACCCTTGGCCTGTTCGGTGACATCTCGATCCCGTTCGCGCAGCGGTGGGAGTTTTCGATTGGCGGCCGGCTGAATCGTGACGACATTGAACTCAAGCGCAGCAACTCTCGGGATATTGCCGATCTGACAGGCTCGAACTCGACTTCGCAAACCTATCCGACGGGCCGAATGGCGCTGGCTTACAAGTGGTCGGATGAGGTCCGGACGTATGTCTCGCTGGCGCGCGGCCACGCCACGCGCGTCTATCCGCTGTTTGGGTATCCGGTGAACGGCGTCGTGGCCGCCCCCTATCCCGCGGGGACCGGCTGGACTTATGAGGCAGGGATCAAGGCCAGCCTGGTCGATCATCGCCTTGAGCTCGATGCCAGCGTCTATCACAACGCGATCAAGAATGGCGTTATGACCTTCCTTGATCCTGCGCTGGGAACGTTCGGCACGACCTATCAGGATTACGACACCAGTGGCTTCGAACTGCAGGGCCGTATGCTCCTCACACAGGGGCTGACCATGACGGGCGGCGTCGGCTACACGCACAGCGAGCTTGGAGCCAATGGTGCCACCACCAACACCGTCGCGGGGAACGGGGTACCCAACACGCCGAAATGGACCGTCACGACCGGGCTACAATATAACAGGTCAGCCAGCGCCCTGGATCTGCCGGGTTCGTTGTCCCTCGGGGTGCAGTATCAATTCACCGGGAGGCGTCCCGCGGATATCGACGACTCGTTTGATCTGAAGCATTATCACATCGTGAACATGCGGGTCGGGTGGAAGAACGACAGCAATAGCCTGGAAATCTATGCCTTCGGGCGCAATCTTCTCGACCAACGCGCCGAAACGTTCGGTTCACTGTTCTTGGGCGTCGAAACCGTCGCGGTCGGACCGGGCCGGATCGCCGGGCTCGGGCTTACCAAGAGCTTTTGATCGCGAACATGTCGAACGTCGGGACTGCCGCCCCTGCCGGACTGGAGCGATGAAGTGATCAAAAATAACCCAGTTGAGCTCGCACTGGCGTGGCTTGTCCCAGCGGTCGGCGCCGCGATCTTCGTCACTATCCAGTGCTTCTCTTATCTGAACGATTACATCGGAAGCGGCGGGAGTTTACAAGCCATCACGTTCGGCCCCGCGGCCTTGTTGGCAGTATCCATTTACTACGGTTTCTGGATTGTTCCCCCGTTGCTCGCGCTTGTCGGAAGGCGCGCGACCGACTGGGCCATGCTCGTCCTGGGCGGTCTCCTCGTCATCATGAACACGCTCGGCGGCGTTACGGATGGCTTGCGAGACGGCAGACATCTCGTCGTCTTGGAAATACTGGCAGTCACGCTTCCGGGTGCCGTCGCGCTGATCCTGTCGTGGCGGCGCCTTCGCTCGAACTGAATGCGACGGTGCCTATGCGTAGCGGCCAAGGGCATGTCGCTTTGCCATAATTGCGATATTGCCAAAATGCTTCGCAATTCCGCCACCCAATTGCGAATCGTTCGCACTGGAGAAGCATTGGTGGCAGTTTGAAGGTTGCCCCCAGGTGGATCAGAACAATGCAGAGCGACGATTACGAGGTTTTTGAGCCTGCGGAGATTCCCCGGCCCGTTTCGGCGGTGGGCATGGAGCTGTTCACGGAAGGTTTCGAGCAACCGCCGCATCAGCACCGCAAGGCGCAGCTCATCCTGGCGGTCCGTGGCCTCATCACCTGCGAGGTGGCACACGGTTTTTGGATGGTTCCACGGCTGTGCGCGCTGTGGATCCCCGGCGACATGGAGCATAGCGTGCGCTGCGTCGGCGACCTTGAAGTCTACACGCTCTTCGTCGATCCCGAGCTTGCTTCCAGTTTGCCGGCAGTGTGCAGCACTTTCTCGACCGGGCCACTGCTGCGCGAATTGCTGATCGCCGTGTCCCGCCTCCCGTCACTTTATGATGTCGACGGCGCTGACGGCCGTCTCATTCAGACCATGCTCGACCAGCTCGAGCGCGCGCCCGTGGGAAGTCTCCATCTGCCGATGCCGACCGACCCACGATTGCGAACCATCGCCAAGGCCCTGTCGTCCGATCCCGCCAATCGCACGACCATCGGGGAATGGGCCAGAATCGTCGCCATGAGCGAGCGCAGCCTGTTCAGGCTCATCATGAGCCAGACCGGCATGAACTTCGGCCGGTGGCGCCAGCAGTTCCAGGTGATGTTTGCGATCGAGCGTTTGACCGAAGGCGCGTCGGTGCAGACCGTCTCGTTCGATCTCGGTTATGAAAGTGCGAGCGCCTTCATCACGATGTTCAAGAAGGTTATGGGGCAGCCACCGGGGCAGTTCCTGGCCGCGCGGCGGAGTGTAGCTCTCCCGGCGACACCGCAACAGAGCAAGCCCAAACTCATAACCACAATGATGGACGCTCAGCGGGCGCTGGGGTTTTGATGCGCGGCCCACCTGAATAGCCAGAAGGCCGCACGAACTTCAGAGATTGGCGGTTTCGATAAATCATCTGCCTGACGGGCAAAATCCAAAGTGACATGAAGAGCCTATGAAGGCTCGGAATGATGAACTTGTTGGATTCAGGCCATGCTGGTGGACGACACACAATTTCCGATAGTGCGCATGCACTATAACCGCGCGGACGACCGAGGTGATGAAGTCAGCTTTAAGATCTTCGAAGATCTTCTGGAGCGTCAGAAGCTCTTTGTATTGATCGGTCTCGGCGCAGAAGCCGAGAAGGCTCAGTCGAACGAGGAACGAAAGCGGTTGACGCTGTGGATGAAGCGCAATCGTCAGGCGCTGCACACTTATGTTCGGGCAATGGTGTATGTCGAGCCGAGCCCGGCAAAACGCTTCCTTGCCCACACCTCGGCTCCCATTTTTCAAAAATTCTGGGGCTATCCAATCCTCATAGCGGCTTCCGAAGCGGAAGCCGAAGGCGTCGCCGCACGGCTGCTCGCAGGCGAGCAGCCCGCCCAAATCGAGGCGGAGCAGCCCAATGCGTAGCAGAATGATCTGGCCCCCGCTCTGTCTGGCAGTGCCGCTGCTCGCCAGCTGCGCGACCCTACCGAAACAAGGCGCGGTGCCGGCGATGCGCTCGGCCAGCGCCTTTGCAAGCACCACCAGTCTGGCAGCGCCCGCGACATCCTGGCCGTCAGATCGTTGGTGGGTGGGCTTTGACGACCCGCAGCTCTCGGCGCTGATCGAGGAAGGTCTGTCGGCCGCGACCGATCTGCGCGTGGCGCAGGCACGGTTCGAACGGGCCGACGCGCTGGTGGGAGAAGCGCGCAGCCGACTGCTTCCGTCCCTTCAGGCGAATGGGGAGATCGGCGGCACCAAGCAGAGCTACAACTATCTCATCCCGCGCGCGATCGCGCCCCAAGGCTGGAAAGACTATGGCCAGGCGACGGTTCGGCTCGATTGGGAGCTGGACTTCTGGGGCCGCAACCGGGCTGCACTTGCTGCTGCGCGTTCAGATGCTGGAGCCGCCCAGGCTGAGGCGGCGGCGGCACGCCTGATAATATCGTGCGGTATTGCGGAAGCCTATGCCGATCTCGCCGATCTTTTCGCGCAAAGCGATGCAGCGCGTCGCGCCGTCGAGGTCCGGCGACGCACAGTCGAATTGATGGACGGGCGACGGGCCCAGGGGCTTGAAAATGCTGGTGCCGTCGAGCGAGCGCGTTCGGCGCTTGCCTCCTCTCAGGGAGAGCTTGCCGCTCTTAACGAGACCGTTTCGCTCATGCGCAATCGGATCGCCGCGCTGCTCGGCGCGGGGCCAGACAGGGGGCTTTCCATCGTGCGGCCGACCGCACGTACGGCAGAGGACTTCGGTCTTCCCGCCAACTTGCCGGCCGACCTCATAGGACGCCGTCCCGACGTTATCGCCGCACGGCAGAGGGCGCAGGCGGCCGCAAGCCGGATCAAGGAGGCGCGCGCCGCTTTCTATCCTAACGTCAACCTTGCCGGGCTGATCGGACTTCAGTCCATCGGCATTGGGAATCTCGTCAAATCAGGCTCTACCTTTGGCACCGCCGGACCGGCCATTAGCCTCCCGATCTTCGACGGGGGACGGCTCACCGGCGCTTATCGCGCCGCTGAAGCCGACTATCGCGGTGCCGTCGCCGAATATGACGGCGCGCTCACCCAGGCTCTGCGCGAGGTTGCTGATGGGGCCGCAAGCGAACGTGCGCTCACCGAACGCGTAACCAGAGCCGATGAAGCCGAACGCGCCGCGACCGCGGCCTGGACAGTTGCCAACAATCGTTACCGCGGCGGCCTGTCCACGTCTCTCGATGTGCTCGTGGCCGAAGACGCTCTGATCGACACGCGGCGCAACCTCGCCACGCTCCGCAATCGCAGGTTCGTCCTCAATGTCGCCCTCATCCGCGCGCTCGGCGGCGGCTTCCGTTCCTGAAGGATCTCTCATGTCCATCGAAACCCTCACAGCTTCCGTTCCCTTGGCCATCGAAGAGCCAAATGACGCTGCCCTAAAAGCCAAGCGCCGCAAGTTGTTCGCGATGCTTGCAATAGCGGTGGTTGGCCTCGGCATTCTCTATTGGGCCTACAGCCATTTCATCGCGTCGCGGCACGTCTCGACCGAAAATGCCTATGTTGGTGCCAATGTCGCCCAGGTGACGCCGCTGATCGGTTGCCCGGTGCGTGAGGTGCTGGTCGACGACGCTCAGCGGGTGAAGCGCGGTGACATCCTCGTGCGACTCGACGACACGGACGCCCGCCTCTCCCTCGCGCGTGCCGAAGCCGAGCTTGCGCTGACGGAGCGCCGGGTTCGCGGGCTCCTCGCGACCGATAGTGGCCTCGGCGCGCAGGTGACGGCGCGCGCGGCCGATCAGGCACGCGCTGACGCGCGGCTGGTTGCGGCGCGCGCCGATCTCGCCAAGGCGAAGATTGATCTCGACCGTCGCGAAGCACTCGCGGCGTCAGGCTCCGTCTCTGGCGATGAGCTGACCATCGCGCGCAACGCTTACAGCACGGCCACGGCAAACCTGAAGGTGGCACAGGCCGAGAATGCGCTGGCGCAGGCCAATCGGACCTCGGCAGTAGGAAGCCGCGACGCCAATCGCGCCCTGATTGCGGACGCCACCCCGGAAGCGAATCCGGAAGTGCTGGCTGCGCGCGCCGCGCGCGATCAGGCGCGGGTGGACCTCGATCGCACGGTGGTGCGGGCGCCGGTCGACGGCATCGTTTCGCGTCGCCAGGTGCAGGTCGGACAGCGCGTCCAGGCAGGCGCGACGATGATGGTGGTGGTGCCTGTCCAGGCCGCATTCGTCGACGCAAACTTCAAGGAAGGGCAACTCGCCCGCGTTGAGCCGGGACAGCGCGTCACCCTCACCTCCGATCTCTACGGCGAGGATGTCGAATATCACGGCCGCGTCATCGGCTTCTCGGGCGGTACCGGCGCCGCCTTCGCGGTGGTTCCCGCCCAGAACGCCACCGGCAACTGGATCAAGGTGGTTCAGCGCCTGCCCGTGCGGATCACGCTCGATCCGAAGGAACTGGCCCAACATCCGCTTCGGGTCGGCCTGTCGATGAACGCCACCGTGGATCTCTCGAACTAAGCGGAACCAGGATATGACGGACACTGTCGCCGAGCCAAACATGGCGAGGCCGCTCACCGGCGCGACGCTCATCCTTGCCGCGCTGCTGATCGGGCTGGGTAATTTCCTTGTCGTGCTCGACACGACCATCGCCAACGTGTCCATCCCGCATATTGCGGGCTCGCTGGGCGTGTCGGTGACGGAGGCGACGTGGGTCATCACCTCCTATGCCGTCGCCGACGCCATTACTGTACCACTGGCGGGCTTCCTGGCTCGGCGCTTCGGCGAGCAGAGGGTGTTCATCTCGGCCTTCATAGCCTTTGGCACCTTTTCATTGCTGTGCGGCCTGTCCCGCTCGCTCGGGATGCTGATCGCGGGTCGGGTTCTTTTGGGTCTTGCCGGCGGCATGATCATACCCCTGTCGCTGACACTGCTGCTGCGGATCTTTCCCGCCGAAAAGGCGACTCTCGCAACGATCGTCTGGGCAATGACAACCACGGTAGCCCCCATTGCCGGGCCTATCCTGGGTGGCATTATTTCCGACAGCGCCGGCTGGGAGTGGATATTCTTTCTCAACGTGCCCGTAGCAGCCGCCGGCGCCGCAGGTCTTTTCTATCTGCTGCGGGGACGGCGCGAGGAGACGGCCCGATCGCCAATCGACGTGGTCGGCCTCGTCCTCCTCGTCATCTGGGTCGCATCGCTCCAGATCGTACTGGACGAGGGCCGCAACCGCGACTGGTTCGCGGCGACCGAGATTCGCGCAATGGCCGTTGTCGCGGCAATCGGATTCATCTCGTTTCTGATCTGGGAACTGACCGCAAAACACCCGATCGTGAACCTGCGCGTCTTTCGGCATCGCGGTTTCGTCGTCGCGTCCGTCACATATGCACTGGGCTTCGGCGCCTATTTCGCGACTGTCGTCCTTATCCCGCTCTGGCTCCAGCAGAACATGGGCTACACTGCGACGTGGGCTGGGTATGCGACCGGCATAATGGGCATATTCGCGGTGCTCGCCTCACCGGCCATCGGTGCTGCGGCGGCCAAAATGGACGTGCGGTTGATCATCTCGACTGGGGTCGCCGGGATGGGACTCATCTCACTTTGGCGCACCGGCTTCACGCCTGATATGACCTTTCTGCAGATGGCGTGGCCGATGCTGCTGACAGGTCCCTTCCTCATGATGTTCTTTATTCCCGTCACTGGCTTGTGTATCGCCAGCGTCGATCCGCATGAACAGGCCGACGCCTCCGGCATCTCCAATTTTCTGCGCACGCTCGTTGCCGCCTTCGCCGCGTCGTTGGTCCAGACGGGTTGGATCAACGCCGCGCGTGTCAATCAGTCCGCACTGGTCGGCGCCATGCAACAGGGGCCCTCCACGATCGAGGCGATGGTTGCGTCGGGCCTGTCGCACGAAACGGCGACGACCTTGCTGAGCAATGTCGTCGAAAGCCAGAGCGTGATGCTCGCCACACTCAACATGTTCGCCGCGGTGGCGTTGTGCTTCGCCTTCACCGGGGTGTTGATCTGGCTGGCACCGAAGCCGAAAGGTCCGATCGATACGAGCGGTGGGCATTGAGGCGTAGGGTTACCGGAACGGTAGGCTCAGTCGAGGACGTTCCTTCCCGGCGCCAATAGGCCATCCTGGGATTGCGACCGCTTTTCGCCGGTGTGCACCCGCAGACCCCTCGGATCCTAGTCGGCTAGACTTGCTGGCTCTTGAGCACGCCATCAGCATCCCACGAACGGCCGCTTCACCCGAAACCCGTCATCCCCCGCCAATGCTCACGAACGTCGGGTTCGTCCCAACCTCGGTCCTTTGCTATTCCGACCAACCGTCGTGGGTTGCCGCCGGTCCATTGCGGCTCACGTCGCGAAAAAAGCGATCACGGGTTCGATGAATGTGTCGGCGTGCGCGGGAAAGTCGAACATTGCGCCGCTCTTGTCTGAGGCTCCAGCCCTCGCCGCCCTCAACGAATGATAATCCACGTCCTTCAGGACATCGCCACGTAACGCGTCTGCAATCGCGCGCGCTCGGGTTTTCCAACCAGGCGCGAGATCTGCGGCGCAAAAATCTGGCACCAAAATGACCGGGGTCCGCCGTTGCGCACGCGCTGCCGAGACACTCGCCTTTAGTATGCCCTCCAGCGTTTGCTCCATTTGCGCCACCCGTATCGCGACCAAGCCAACGATCGACAGCGGCAGGAGGCCCGCATACCAGACTTGGCTCATCTGCCGTCGATCGATTTTGCCATGCGCTTCCTTGTGCTCAAGCAGCGCAAAGATAGGGCGCCGTAGATTCGCTGACGATCCCCTGGATCTCCGTCATCGCGCCATCGAACGCGAACTGGCCCCGGACGTGCTGGATCTCCTCGACCACCGCAGAAGTATAGCGACGGATGTCGTCAACCTGAGGTTTGCGTGAACGCAGCTTTGGTTTGTTTTCGCTCGCCTCCGGCGCAGAGCGGTATGCCGAGAGGGTCGGCTTCAACGTATCGTAGAACGGCAAGAACGCAGACAGTAGCGTCGCAACGCTCATCCGATCTGCGTCACCTGCGACAAACCAGCCAAAAAGGCTTTGTCATCGACCGACGTAGCCGCGCCGTGGTTGCCTGACTAATAGTCGGCGCCGTCCTTGAGGATCGACGGGTCGGGATGGTCGCCGGAGAGCAACGGATTTAGGAAGCGGCCATCGCCCTGGTCGGGCACGCGCTGGTTGTCGAACCCGCGGCGCCAGAAAACGGCCGGCAGCACTGCCGATCCGGGCGCTGCGGCGGCGGCCGGTTCGGTGGCTAGGGCAGCGGTGCCGGCCAGGGCCAGACCGAAGGCATCGCGACGGCTGATTTCCATGTCGGTGTCCTGAACTCGATTTCGTCGGGGACAAAGCCACCCCGCTGGCCGGGGCAAGCGGGGTGGAGGCTCCGGGTGGGGACTTTAGATGCGCATGCGGGGGATACCGCGCCGCTCGACGGCTAGAGCGACGATCATGGCTGGGGATTCCAGCCGGCATTGCCATTCCATTGCGCAAAGACCTTCGCGCGGGTGTTGAGCGAGGACAGATCGGCGGTGCTGCTGGCATAGCGCGTTTCGCGACCGGTCAGCGGCAGCGTCGCGCCGCCCGGCGTCATCGATCCGCTCTCGCGCCAGCCCTCGCGCGCCGTCGGCAGCAGATTGGGGACCGGGTTGATGAACCAGCCCGGGGGCGCGATGTGTGCGCCCATCTTCACGCCGATATACGCAACCGAATCACAATATTGGGTGGCATTGCCGGCCGAGCCGCCGCCGAGCACAAGCATCGTCGTGCAGAACCCCTGCGCCTGCGTCGAGCCGCCCGAGCGTGCGAGATAGGCCGATCCGTCCGGCACGCCGCTTGCCGCGGTCAGCGCCCCGCCGAGCACGACGAAGCCGGGATAGCCCTTGGCCGCGCGCGACTGGAAGATGTAACCGCCAGACCCCGGCGTCGTTGGATCGAACACGGTGCGCAGTTCGGAATTCTCGATCACTTCGGCGAAGGGATACCCCCATAGGAAATCGACATCGCCGGTGATCAGGCTGTTGTAGATCCACACCCAGCCTTTCATTTGCAAGGTATCCTGCGTGCCGAGGAAGTTCATGTCGGTGCCGATAAAGCGCGATCCGTTGAGCGTCGCCGAATTGTAGTAGATCACCTCGGCCTGGCTGTTCTGCGTGGCGTCCTTCATGTGCGTGTTGGCGAAAGTGAAGTTGCTCAGCTTGAGCAGATCGCCGCCCTCGACCAGCAGCACCGCGCGCCCGCCACCAAGCGACAGGCGGGTGCCGAGCGTGGCGGCGCCGCCGATGTTGCTGAAAGTGGTGTTCGGCGTCGCACGGCTGCCGCCGGTGCCGGGATTGAACGCTTCCCAGTTGCTGTTGCGCACGATCGTTCCGGCGCGGGTTTCCCCCAGGATCGTGAGATTGCTAACGTTGCGCAGGAACAGTTGCTCGTCGTAAATGCCATTCTTGAGCGTGATCGTCTTCGGGCTGGCAGCAGTTGGGCACGACAGGCAGCCCGTCGCCATGACATAATCGAGCGCGCCCTGCAGCGATCGGAAGTCGGCCGGTCCGTCGTCATCGACGATGAGATTGGTGGTCGAGGTCGGCGCGGATTTTGTGCGGAAGGTCCATGCGGTGGTGCCGCCGATCCCCGGAAAGCTCCCCGCGCCACCGAACGGGCCGTTGAACACCGACTGGTCGACCTGGACATAATAGGCGGTGTCATACGCCAGCACGCCGTCGTGCAGCTTGATCGTCGCGACGTTGCTGGCGACGCTGACGGGCCGATAATAGGTGTAGCGATACTGCGTGAGGCTCGCCACGCCGTTGCCGATCTTGTCGATCTCGGTATTGGCGGCGCCCAGTGCGCTCTGCGTCTCGCCGCCGGCCGTGACGATGTTCGCCGAAGTGTCGATCGTGTCGACCAGCGTGCCGTCGCTGCGATAGACGCGGATCGTGCCCGAGCCAGTGACCACCGGCGGGCCATCGAAGGTCAACCGTAGCAGCGTATCCTTGAACGCGGCGGTGTCGCCCGTCGCTGGCGAAACCGTCAGCGCTGCGGCGGTCGCGCTCGGTGTGGGGGTCGGCGTACTGCCGCCATCTTCGCCGCACCCGCCGGTCAACACCAGCATGGCCGTCAGCGACAGCCCGATCCGCACCTTCATTGCCATCTCCCGTATTCGATGCAGGATGGTTCGATCTCCCGCATTCTCCTTGCATCTTGATACCGGTGTCATTGCTCGTCAAGGGACGATACTGATCAATATGGCAGGCAGATCAGGCACTTTCGAACAGACTACTGAGCGAGATCAACTTGCAGGCGCAGAATTCGTCGATCCGACGCCGCTGACTTATTGACACCGGTGACATCGGCAAATCATAAGAGTCGTTAGGGCGTCCGCAGAGGCGTCACCTGGGGAGAGAGTCATGCTGAAGGTCGATATGCGTCACGGCGCATCGCTTGCTGTCGTCGCGGTCTGCGGGCTGATCGCGGTAGCCCCCGCGAACGCCCAGAATGCTCCAGCGACGCCGGATACCGGCCATGTCGCCGACGACACCGCGCAGGATATCGTCGTCACCGGTTTTCGCGCGAGCCTGTCCAATGCGGTCAACCAGAAGCGTCGCGCCAACCAGATCATCGATGCGATCACGGCCGAGGATATCGCCGATTTCCCCGACGCCAACCTCGCCGAATCGATCCAGCGCCTGCCCGGCGTCTCGATCGACCGCGACAATGGCGAAGGGCGCTCGATCACGGTGCGCGGGCTGGGCGGGGACTTCCAGCAGACCCGGCTCAACGGCGCCGACGCGCTGAGCGTCACCGGCGGGGGCAACGATCCGTCGGGCGCGAACCGCACGCGCGGCTTCGATTTCAACACCTTCGCGTCCGAACTGTTCGGCGGCGTGACGATCACCAAAACGACTTCGGCGGCGAACGACGAGGGATCGCTCGGCGCGATCATCGATCTCACCACGGGCCGACCGCTCGCGAACAAGAAGGATCGCTACGCGCTCGGGCTCGAGGGCGAATATCGCGAGAACGGCAAGACGGTGAACCCGCGGCTGACGGCGCTGGTGTCGAAGCATATCACCCCGACGCTCGGCATTCTCGGCTCGATCGCCTATCAGGACCAGCGCCAGCAGATCGATTCGTACCAGCGCAGCATCGGCCAGTTCGACTATGCGTATCGCTCGTCGCAACTCAACGGCGTCACGCCCAACACCTACGGCTTCGCGCGGCCGTCGAACCAGGGGACGGGTGCGACGTTCGGCTCGGATCCGGCGGCCTATGCGCTGATCACGCCAACCACGCTGATCCCGGCGCTGCCGTCGATCAACCGGCAGGATCTGCACTACAAACGGCTCGGCGCGACCGCGACGCTGCAGTGGAAGCCTACGGTCCACACCGAAGTGACGCTCGACGGCGTCTTCTCGAAGTACGATCAGGATTCGACGATCGCGGGGATCACCACGATCGGCCTTAACCGCAACGGCACCAATGCGCGCGCGGCGCAGACTGGCGCCAACGGTCTGCGCGCCGCCGGGACCGCCAACGGCTATGCCGACCGCGTCGCGCTCTATCCGACCTGTACGCCGTCGGCGGCGCTCGACTGCCAGGGGACGCAGGGCGGCGCGACGGTACTGCCGGGCTATTTCAACAGCCAGAACCCCAACAATCTCAACCCGTTCGATTATTACAATAACCCGGCGTCGCCCGGCTATGTCGCGACCGCGAACCAGACCGGCTTCTACAACGAGCTGATCGGCCGCCCCAACACAAAGATCCGCGCCGCCAACGTCAATGCGGCGGGGCAGGCCGATTATCTGGTGCTCGACGATGTCGACTGGCGCAGTTCGACGCAGCGCGTTTCGGGGACGACCAAGTTCTGGCAGGGGACGCTCAACCTCAAGCAGGATATCGGCGAGAGGCTGCATTTCGTCGGCACTGCCGGCTATTCGCGGTCAGAGTATAAGGGCACGACGCTGCTCGCCGAGTTCAACGCGATCGACAAGGACAATTACGTCTTCGACGGGCGCGGCGGCGGCAAGATGCCGGTGTTCAGCCCCGGCTTCGACGTCGCCAATCCGCAGAACTGGACGCTGGTGAAGGGGCTGTCGACGATCCGCTATCTGAGCGACGACATCGTCAACAGCTTCCGCGTGGCGCGCGGCAGCTTGATCTGGGACGTCAACGACCTGTTCAAGGTGCAGGGCGGCCTGACCTACAAGCGCTTCAGCTATTCGAGCCTGCAGGCGCGGCGCAACAGCGACATCGAAGCGATCAATCCGACCTTGGCCGAAGCGAAGCTTGCGATCACCGATCTCGGGCGCTCGTTTGATTTCGGCCGTGGCCTCCAAGTCCCGGCAGGAACGCCGACCAGTTTCTACGCCCCCGACATCGGCAAGTTCAGCAACGCGTTCGGCATCGATTGCAACTGCGTCAACAAATTCGGCGATTTCCGTGCGCAGGGCGATGCGCGCCAGGCCAACCGCGTCACCGAAAACGACGTTTCGGGCTATCTCGAATTCGACTGGGACGGAACGCTGTTCGGCAAGCCGTTCCGCGGCAATGCCGGCACGCGCATCGCCAAGACGATCGTGCGCGGGACGGGGTCGGTCGGCGGCGCAGCCAATGGGGTGGCGGGGGTGCTGGTCACCGCGCGCAACGAATATACCGACTATCTGCCGGCCTTCAACGCGGCGTGGGAGTTCCTCCCAAACACGCTGCTGCGTCTCGCGTCGGCCAAGGTCATCGCGCGACCGCAACTCGCCGCGCTGACCCCGGGAACGACATCGTTCCCGACCGGGCTGAACGCGACCACTGCGCCGCAGATCACGGTCGGCAATCCCTATCTCAACCCGTATCGCGCGACCAATTACGACGTCGCGCTCGAACATTATTTCGGTCGCGGCGGGCTGATCTCGGTCGGGTTCTTCATGAAGAATCTCGAGACATTCCCGCAGCAGATCGCCGGCGAATATCCGCTCCAGGCAATTTACGACGCAGCCACGCTGCAATCGATTTATGCGAGCATCACCAGCCCGACGCTGCTCGCGTATACCCAGCAGGGCGGCGTCTTTGCGGTGCGCCAGTACAATGACGCGCCGGGCGGCAAGATCCGCGGCGTCGAGGTCAACGTCCAGTCGCAATTCTTCTTCTTGCCGGGGTTCCTCAAGAATTTCGGCATCACCGCCAACTACACGCACATATCGTCGAAGCTCAATTACCTGACGAGTGCACAGCTGGCGACGACGCGGACCCAGACCGGAACTGCGGTCAACGTCTATGCGCAGGGGCCATTCCTCAACACCTCGCCCGACGCGTTCAATGCTACGTTCTATTACGAGGACGCCAAATTCTCGGCACGCGTCTCGGGTGCGTACCGCACGCAATATGTCACGCGCTTCCCGCTCGCGTCGGGGACGTGCGCGGTCGGCCTGACGACCAACAACGGCGCGGTATGCAACTCGCCCGTCGTTTCCGATTTCGGCTATCGCGCGAGCCAGCTCAATGTCGATGCCGCCATGTCCTACGCGCTGACCAGCTACGCCCGCCTGACGCTCGAGGGGCGCAACCTGACCAATGCGGCCAGCTATGCGACCCAATATCAAGCCGATCCGGTCGCGCAAAACTACCAGAGCACCGGGCGGGTCATCACCGCCGGCGTGCGGTTCGTCTTCTGATGGGTTCCAGCGTAAAGGACGCAGCGATGCGCTATTCGATATTTGCCGCGACGAGCCTGATCCTCGCAGCCCCCGTCGCCGCGCAGGATCGCCGTACTGTGACCGAGCCGCGCCTGCCGGTGGCCGCGTGCGAGACATTGACGCCCAAAGCGGGCAACCGCGCGTCCGATCTGCAAAGCGCGCTCAAGCGCTGCGCAGGGCAGGCGGTGCGGCTGAGCGCAGGGCGCTACGATAGCGGTCCGCTAGAGCTGCCGACGCGGACGACGCTGTGGCTCGATCGCGATGCCGTGCTTGCCGCGATCCCCGATCCGGCGCTGTTCGACAACGGCGAGCGCGCTTGCGGAAAGATCGACCAGCGCGGCAAGGGCTGTCGCCCGCTGCTGCACATCGCCGATGCGACCGACGTCGCGATCGTCGGCGACGGCACGATCGAGGGCAATGGCGGCCAGCCGATGGCCGGCGGAAGCGAGACCTGGTGGCAGCTCGCGCGCCGCGCGCAGGTCGAGAAGGGCAATCAGAACGTCCCGCGGCTGATCGTCGCCGATCGCGGGCGCAATTTCATCCTCTACCGCGTGCGCCTGGCGAACTCGCCCAATTTCCATGTCGTCGCCAATCGCCTGCAGGGCTTCACCGCCTGGGGCGTGATCGTCGATACCCCCGCTGACGCGCGCAACACCGACGGGATCGACCCCGGCGCGAGCGAGGACGTGACGATCACCAAGACGTTCATTCGTACCGGCGACGACAATGTCGCGATCAAGGCGGGCAAGACCGGCGGCACGCGTTACGTCTCGATCCTCGACAACCATTTCTACTCGGGCCACGGCATGTCGATCGGCAGCGAGACCAATGGCGGCGTCGCGCACGTGCTGGTCAAGGGGCTTACGCTCGACGGCACCACTTCGGGCTTGCGCATCAAGAGCGACGCGAGCCGCGGCGGGCTGGTCGAGGACGTGCATTACGAGGACGTCTGCATTCGCGGCAGCAAACGACCGATCGACATCTACACCGCCTATGACAAGGAGGCGCGCGGCGACCTGATCCCGGTCTATCGCGGCATCGTGCTGCGGCGGATTTATGGCGATGGCGGGCGGCTGATCGCCAATGGCTATGACGCGGCGCACACGCTCGAGATCGCGCTCGACGACGTGCGTTTTGCGGCGGCCATGCGATGGGAAACCGTGCACGCCCGCTTCCTGATCGGCAAAGCCGGCGCGGCGCCCAATCCTAACGGTCAATCGACCGAGCAACCTTCCCCCGCCGCGCGGTGCGATGCCGCATGGCTTGCGTTCCCGGAAACCCGCAGCGCGGGGTAATGCAGCGTTACGGTCGCCACCACTTTTAGCCGTCCCGCCCTCGATCGTAGCGCGCATCACCTGGAAGCCGACTGGCAGCTATCGGGCGAGAAAGCGTCCGGTCTCAAATCGACCATAGTCGGTCGTCCGCGTGCCAATGTAGGTTGCCCGATAGCCGCCGTTCATTCAGTCTTTGCGCATGCCCACCGACGCGGACCGTGATGAACTTGAACTCCGCGTCAGCGACGTCGCATACGACGTTGCGGACTTCGCATGGGCTGATCTGGTCGAACGCGTTCCGATCGGGATGACCTACACGCGCCCGCCGAACCAGGGGCCGTATATGTCGGTCACATGGGATGCGGATTGGAAAGACCGGGCTGGTGGCCCCATCCTTATCGAGATCCAAGGATACCTGGACCCCAAGCACGAGGTGCCGACTTGGTGGACTGGCGAGATCATTCGCAAGCGGGGCTTTCTCGACACGCTCTTGCGGCGACCCCACCGCGCATCAATCAAACCGCCTAATAGCATAGGCACGGGGGATTGCAGCCAGTGCGGGCATGCGATCGGCTACCACCATGCTGGCATGGAAGAGCAGATGCTTTGCACGGTCGATGGCTGTGAATGTTCTGGCTACGACGCAGGAGCGATGCCTCGAAGTTGGGGGGCAAACAGCCGCTATCGGCTGGGATCGAATTAATGCGGCCTGTCCGCTCCCCACCAGGTTGTGCCGTTCATATGCGAAACCGGCTTGCTCGAAACCGGCCGTTTGCCGAGATGAACGAATGGCGGAAGTTGAGGACTACTATGGGCGGCATGAAGGTCTGACATTGGGTCATGGGCCTCTTCTGCGGTCGTGATTGATTAGGGCTGCGGTCTCCCCTGACCATACCCCCTACTTCTCAACCCGTCGTCGCGATGACGTTGTCGTCCGAATTGCGGTCGATGCGAATGTTATACGGGTCAGACCCGGCAAATGCCGGCTTCTTCGCGGTCACCAGCCGGATGATCTGCGTGCCGCTGTGCAGCGGCAGGCGCTGCAACGTGAGCACGTCGCTGGCGGCGAACTTCTCGCGGCCAGGCATTGCCGAGAACGCGCCGAATTCGGCGACCTCGTTCATCGGTGCTTCGGTTTCCTTGCCCTTCCCGTCGGCGTAGAGTTTGTGCGCCTCGACCGTCAGCGCCGTCTCGTAGCGCCCGTCGGGTAGCCGGCGCGTCGCAGCGGCGCGGGTCTTCACGTCATAAAGCGTGATGCGGTCGAATAAGTCGGTGATCAGCGCGTTCTCGGCCGGGCTCGCACCCGTGCGGAACTCGGCGATCAGGTCGAGCGAGCGCGGATAGGGTGCCCCCTTGAAGCGGTAGCGCATCACGTAGCGCGAGAGCGCCGCGTTGACCCGCGCCTCGCCAAGTGCATCCTTCAGCCGATACATGACCAGCGAGCCCTTGCGATAATGGATATATTGCTGGTTCTCGACGCGATCGAGCGGGAGCTCCTCGATCACCTCGCCGCCGCGGCTGCGCAGATAGCGGTCGAGCTCGAACTTGAGGAAGCGGCGGATCTGGTCGCGGCCATAGCGCTTCTCCATCACCATCAGCGCGGAATATTGCGCGAGGGTCTCGGTCAGCATTGTCGCGCCCTGCATCTCGGCGCCGACCGCTTGGTGCGCCCACCATTGATGGCCGAGCTCGTGCGCTGCGACATAGGTGACGTAATCGATTTTGTCGGGGTCGGAGAGGTCGGCGATGAAGCCGATTCCTTCGGAATAGGGCATCGTTCCGGCAAACGCCTGCGCGAACTGCGCGTAATCAGGGAACTCGATGATGCGCGCCTGGTGGAACTGGTACGGGCTGAAGGCTGGCTGGTAGTAATCCAGCCCGTGCGCGAACGCGGCGAGCATCCGGTCGACGTTCGCGGCATGCCGTGCGTCGTAATAGACCGCCAGATCGATGCCGCTGTGCTTGACGTGCTTTTCCAGATAGCGCGCCGACTGGATCGACCAGAAATTGTTGATCGGCGCGGTCGTCACGAAATGTACAGTGCGGCGGCCGTTCGCGACAGTATCGCTCAGCTTGTCGCCGGGCGCGATCGGCGTCTGGTCGGCATCGGTGATGACGGTGATGTCGCTGCTGATCCAGTCCGTGCCGATCTCGTTTTGCCGGGTCGCGCGCAAATCCTCAAGCTTGGCCGGGCGCAATTCGGGGACGAGGCCGTAACGGCGGCGCTTGACGCGATCCTGCAGCAAGCCACCGCGGTTCATGCCGATGGCCGGCGCAATCTCGCTATTGTCGAGGAAAGTGCCGTTATCCACCAGCCGCGTGTCGTTGCCGCCGTTGCGGAAGCCGCGCTGGCCGCGCTCGCTGCGGAACGCGAGCGTGGTCGTGGCGCCGGGCGCGAGCGGCGCGGCGAGGCGGTAGATGCGGTATTGGTACGCCGGATAGTCGCGCGCCAGCGTCGCGCCTGGGAGTGCGAGCGAAACCAGCTTCGTGTCGCGATCGGACAGGCGGACGTGGATGTCGCGGATCGGCTGCGCGGTGCGATTGATCAACGTCAGTACGCCGGTGGCGGTCATGTGCGGCGCGTGCGGGCGAAGGTCTACTGCGATCTTGACCGACAGCACATTGGGTTGCGGCACCTTCTCAAAGGCGAGCAGCGTCTTCTCGTAATCGGCCGAGAATTTGTCGTTGGCGATCGGCGTGCGGTATTCGTTCCATATATGCGTGTTGATGAACACCCATGCGCCGGTCAGCGTGAACACCGTCAACGCCGCCGCGGCAAGGATTCCCGCCGGCCCCGCCAGCCGGCGCGGCAAGCGCTTCAGCCGCGGCAGCAACCGTGTTTCGGTCCCGCGCCGCCACAGCGCATGCGCCAGCACGAGCAGAAACACCGCGAAGGCCGACCAGTAGACCCGTAGCCAAAACGCGCCTTGCCAGAAGCGCCCAAGCCCGTTCATATCAGACAACGGCATCGCCGGTGCCTGCGCGTAATTGTAGAGCGCGTCGCCAAAGCCGAGATTGGCGAAGGTGGTGCGCGCCACGAGATACAGGACCATCAAGCCCCAGCCGACGAACTTGTGCGGGCTGATCGCCTGGAAGAACACCGCCAGCACCGCGAGCAGCGTGAAGAAGACCGTGTTCGGCAACACGTACCACAGCAGGTATTTGCCGATCTCGAAATCGGCATAGCCATGCACCAGCTGCATCGCCATTCCGCCGAACACGCTGACGACGAGCGTGGAGAATAGCACCAGCGTCACCGCCAGCGCTTTTGGCACGACATAGGCCCAGTCGGGAATCGCGCTCGCGTCGATGATCTCGTGGATCTTGCGCTCGCGCTCGCGCCAGACGAGCTCGCCCGAATAATAGATCGCGATGATGATCGGGATCAGCCCGAACGATCCCTCGAGCAAGTCGATCACGATGCGCGTCACCGGCTTGACCGGGGTCCCGAAAATCTCACCCAGGTCGATGAGAGAGCCGACCGCGTTGAACAGTCCGAGCGCCAGGAGAATGAAATAGGCCGGGCTCTTGAACACCTGGCCGAGTTCGAGCCGGGTCCGCGTGGTCAGCTGCGCCCATGCCGTCGCGCGGCCGAACTGCGGTTTCGGCAACGGCCCGGCGGGTGGCGGGGCGGCGGACGCTTCGGCGCGAAGCTCCAGCTTCTGCGCCTTGCGCGCCGCCTTGGACGGGCGCGATTCGAAGCGGAAGGTGGCATAGGCCATCGCGAGCGCGGCAAGACCGACCCCGACCGCGAGCCCCCGATTGAACAGCAGCATCCCGTCGATCGGCAGCGTCAGTGTGTTGCGGTCGGCCGCGGTCCAGTATTTGGTAGCATAGGAGACCGCGCCGAAACCGAGCGGTTCGCCATAGGCACCCGCCACTTCGTAGAGCGGATTGCGGTCGAGCACGACTGTCGCGATCGTCCACAGGATGAGGAACGCGACCACGCCGAGGTAGGTCGCCATCATCGAGCGCGTGACGGTGGCGAGCGCGAAGAACAGTGCCGACGTCAGCAGGAGATTGGGTAGCGCGATCCACAGATAGGGCGAAAGATAATAGGACAGGCGATTGGCGCCGACCAGTTCGCTGTCGACCCACGGCATATGCGAGCCGACCCAGATCGCCAGCGGGATCACCAGATAGCCGAGCGCGGCTGCGACGAACGCCCCGGCAAAGCGACCGAGCAGATACGGCGCCTTGGTGATCCGCGTGGCACGCACGATCGGCCCGAAGCCGCTCTCGTCGTCGCGCACGATCACGTTAGCGACGAATGCGGTCGAGACGAACATGTAGAACAGCGACAGGATCAGCATGATCTGCGCGATCGCGAACGGCGCGTTCTTGTGGACGTTGCCGCCCGATCCGATCTGGATCTGGTCAACCGTGCTCGCCGCGAAGGTCAGCAGGAAGAAAATGACCACCGCCACCCAGAACACCGGATTGCGCAGCTGATAGCGAAGCTCGAAGCCGAAGATGCTCACGAACATTTCCGCGGCCCTCAGGCGGCGCGACGCGAAGCGTCGAGTGTCGAGAAATAGACGTCTTCGAGCCCGCCCGAGACCGCGGCGAAGCCGTCGCCCGGGTCGGTATCCGACATCACATGGACGATCGTGCGGCCCGCGAATAGTCGGGTCGAGATGACGCGGTAGGCGCTGCGGACATGTTCTAGGTCCGCGCGGTCGATCGCCTTTTGCCAGATTCGCCCACGCGTATTCGCGATCAGGTCGAGCGGCGCGCCCTCCAGCAGGATGCGCCCATCGGCCAGCACCGCCATGCGCGGGCACAGGTCGGCGACGTCCTCGACGATATGGGTCGACAGGATCACCACCACACCCTCGCCGATCTCGCCCAGCAGGTTGAGGAAGCGGTTGCGCTCCTCGGGGTCGAGGCCTGCGGTGGGCTCGTCGACGATGATGAGGCGCGGCCCCCCGATCAGCGCCTGCGCGATCCCGAAGCGCTGCCGCATCCCGCCCGAGAAGCCCGCGAGCGCCTTCTTGCGAACTGCCCACAGGTTGACCTGGTTGAGCAGTCCCTCGACCGTCGCCTTGCGGTCCGCGCTGCCGGATATGCCCTTGAGCACCGCCATGTGATCCAGCATGTCATAGGCCGAGACGCGCGGGTAGACGCCGAAATCCTGCGGCAGATAGCCGAGCGTGCGGCGCAACCGTTCGGGCTCGGCGATGACGTCGATGTCGTCGAAGCGGATGCGCCCGGCGGTCGGGGTCTGCAGCGTCGCGATCGTCCGCATCAGCGTCGATTTTCCCGCGCCGTTGGGACCAAGCAGGCCGAACATGCCGGCGGGAATATCGAGATTTACTGCGTCGAGCGCGCGCGTCCCGTTACCGTAAACATGGCTGAGCGATTCGATCGTGAGCACCAGCATCCCCCGCTTGTTGGGGAAGCTTATTCCGGTGTATTAAGGATGTAAAGCGCTGGAGCCAGATGGGCTGCCCAAGCCTACGCACGGCCAAGCGTGTTGGCATGGGTGACCCGTCGATAAGGTCACCGGAGACCGTCGGACCCAGATGAACGAATGTCCGCCCTCGTAAAACGCGGAGGTCGTGCTGCACGTCCGCTTCTGGGTCTACCGGCTGTCCGAGCGCCGCTCGATGAGGTTAGAGTCGAAGGCCAATCGCCTAGTTCGGGACTCTCGTGACAATTTGAAACCTTGTGGCGACAATCCGCCCTCGGCGCGGCGCAAATCTGTGTCGTTCCGCCCATCCGCCCCGCCTACCTTACCGGCCATACTGCGCGAGAGTTTGCTCTTCTGAGCGATAAACAGATTCAGTAGTGCCGCAAATTCAGGCTCGGTTCTTGTCGCAGATCCACGTCAGCAACGCCAAGGTGCCCATTCAGGCGGCCCCGCCATCGGCATGTCCGATGAATAATTAGTTTCAGATTGAAGATTCGAATGAACTCCGAAGGAGGAAATTCAAGAGCGCCGATGGCGAATATGGAAAGAAGGACCCTAAGAGATGACGATGAACGACAACGGCGACGCTGAACACGAGCCTGATGTGGTGGGTGAAAGCCGCAACCGCATCGTCGCAGCGATCCGGCAGATGCTCGTGCCCGAGGGCTCGGACGTGAACGATGAACCTGTCATGTTCCTGTCGGGCGATCGGTTCGACCTCGACGTAATCAGGCTCGCTGGTACCTTCGCGAGCGAGCTCGACTGCGACGTGGTCTTCGTCGAGTTCAGCGCCGGGAAGTCAGCACTGCGACCGGGCAGCATTCACATCGTGGCGGCGCGCGACGGCGCTTGTTGGATCGTGCGTGAACCCGACCTCTGGGCCGACCGAACCGGCAACCAAGTGGCGATCGTGCCGAAGCGGCATACGGGCTACCTGATCTGTGACGGCGAGGAGTTTGTGCATCTGTCGGGCAAGCCTGCATCTGTGCTGACGCCAGGAAACGCTCGTGCACGGGCGGCAGTCATCGCACGGGCCGAAGCGTTTTCGCTAGAGGATGCGCGGCGATCCTATGGTCCATTTGACCGCAAAGCGGCGTAATCAGGCGCTGGGGCGGCGACCGCAGGCGATCCCCGGTTCGGCCGTCCGCGGTTAAAGCATGCGGGATGTCTATATTCGCTTATTCCCCGCCAAGCGCGAAAGCCGTGATTCTGGATTAGCCCTGTGGGTAGGATGGAGTCTCCGCGCCGCTGAAATGCCCATTTGCAATGCATGTCGGCCCCCTCGCCTTCCTGCCTACACGATCTCGCGATCGAGCTCGCACGCCTGGTAGCGCGCGACCTTGCCGGCCAGACATTGAAGAGAGCTGACAATACGAAAAAGCGGGGCGGAGAAAAGGTATGACCCACGGGCCCGCTTTGTACCGGAGACTTCAGGACCGCGAGAACCTCGGCAGCATGGAATGGCGTGGCACCGCGCAGGTTCGGAGGCCGTACGGTATTATGCCAGGTCAGACATATTGGTCACAGAGCCATAGCCCGAAGAAAGAAGTGGAAGATGGCGGAAGGATAAAAATGAATATGCGCTGCGCAGTCTATGCCCGCTTTTCGACCGACAAGCAGGATGTCGTTTCGATCGACACCCAGCTTATGATGTGCAGGCGTGAGATCGAGCGGGAAGGCTGGACCGAGGTCGCCTGTTTTATCGATCCAGCGGAGTCCGCCGCGACGCTTCATCGGCCAGGTATGCAAGCACTGCTGGCTGCAGTCGCTGCGGGCGAAGTCGACGTCGTGAATGCCGATGCGATGGATCGCCTGTCGCGTAGCCAAGCGGACATTGCGACGGTCTACGAGCGCCTGCGCGTTCGTGGAATCCTCCTCGCGACGCGCAAGGAAGGAATGGTCACGCCGCTGCACATCGGAATGATGGGGACTATCAACGCCGAGCAGCTCAGCGCAACCAGCGAGAAAACGCGAGATGCTCTGGTCAGACGTCACGCGATCGGCCGCAATCCCGGTGGCGTCGCCTATGGCTATGACAAGCGTATTGCGCATGACGCAAACGGCGAGCGACTC
This sequence comes from Parasphingomonas frigoris, assembly GCF_036663815.1. Classification (NCBI taxonomy): domain Bacteria; kingdom Pseudomonadati; phylum Pseudomonadota; class Alphaproteobacteria; order Sphingomonadales; family Sphingomonadaceae; genus Parasphingomonas; species Parasphingomonas frigoris. The sequence continues at coordinate 1,017,786 of NZ_JAXOJQ010000002.1, forward strand.
CGCGGCCTAAAGCAGATCGTGCCGCATGAGGCGGTCATCGTGGCGCGGATCATGGACGAATATACGGCCGGCCGATCACCGATCGCTATCATACGTCAGCTCAAACTCGAGGGCGTGCTGCCCCCGCGTAGCCAGCGACGCGATAAGCGCTTGGCGGCCAAGCCGCCCGCATGGACGCCTAATACGCTGACCGGCAACGCAGCACGAGGGACCGGCATCCTGAACAACATCCTGTACACCGGCTACAGGCCGTATCTGAAACAGAGGTTCCGCAAAAACCCCGACACGGGCAAACGCCACGGTTTTCTGGTCGCCGATGACGACCGCGCCGAGCTTGTCGAGGTGCTAGATCTGAGGATCGTGACGGACGACCTATGGGGGAGTGTGAAAGCGCGTCAATCGACCCTAGCGCAGGGCCCGAAGCAGACGCGCCTCCCCTTTCATGGCCGTCAGCTTCCGAGGTATCTCCTCACCGGCAAAATGACGTGCGGTGAGTGCGGTGCAAGCTACGCGAAGTCGGGAAAAACCCGCTTCGGATGCCAAGGCTCGGCCAAGAAGGGACCGACCTGGTGCGGCAACCGCCTAACCATCCGCCAGGATGAACTCGATGCGCGGGTCCTCGCAGGTGTGCAAAACGAGATGCTGCGTCCCGAGGTCTTTGCGATCTTCCTCGATAGGTATCCGCGCGAGATCGCCCGCCTGCAAACACTGGCCATTGAGGCGGCGCCTGCGCGCGAGAGCGAACTCGCCGACTAGGCTTGTAGTGGCGATCACGGATACTGGCGTAGCTGACCTGCAGTTCCTTGAGGGCCATGGGGGTATCTTCTGCGTGGATGCAGGATGAACCCTCAAAATACCCCCGAGTGCAAAATCGATGCCGTGGAGCAAAAAAGCACACGACAGCACGTTGAGAGCGGGTACGCCCCCGAGTTAGACCACAGGAAAAAGGCACAAAAAAACCGCCTCGGGTTTTCCTGAGACGGTTGGTGTGTGTGTTTGTATGGTTGCGGGGACAGGATTTGAACCTGTGACCTTCAGGTTATGAGCCTGACGAGCTAC